>WTGN01000056.1 GCA_011523545.1 Chloroflexota bacterium
GCCCCCTCCCGCCATCTCTATGGCGGGCATCCGACGAGTCAGGGAGGGGGAGCTTGGATTATCCGAGCTATCTAGTGGCGACGACATTACCTCCTGCCTTGTGCGCGGCGTGGACACTGGCGGTCTCAGGGAGGGATTTTGGGCGAGGGCCGATTCAACTCTGCTCCCTCCTGCGCTGTATGAAGTTATTCACCAGTATAGCAAATATCAGCACGCTGCCGATGACGACTATGGTGGCGTCGCTGGTGACGCCGGAGAGCGTCAAACCGTTCTTCAGCAGCTGAATCAAGACGACGCCGATCATCGTGCCCGGGATGGAGCCGGTGCCGCCGAAGATGCTCGTCCCGCCGAGGACCACGGCCGCGATCACATCCAGTTCGATGCCCGTGCCCATATCGGAACGGGTCGTGCTCACGCGCGAGACAAATATATAACCCGCCACCGCTGACATGAAGCCGGAAAAAGCATAGATGAAAAGCAGGTGACGGTTGACGGTCAAGCCGCTGAAACGGGCGCCGGTTTCGTTGTTGCCGATTGCGTAAAGGGCGCGCCCCAGCCGCGTTCGCGCCAGGATGATGCCGAAGATGAGGACGGCGACGATCAAGAGCCAGAGCTGGGTCGGGATGCCAAGAAACTCCCCCTGGCCCAGCTGGAAGAACCACTCGGGATAACCGCGCGCCGAACGCGCCTCGCTGATGCCTTCCGCCAGGCCGCGATACAGCGCCAGCGTCGCCAGGGTCATGATCAACGGGGGGACGCCGACGCGGACGATGAACAACCCGTTGATGAAGCCGGCGACCGTGCCGCTGATGATGCCGGTGATGATCGCCAGTTCCAGCGGGAAGCCAAGTTCCTGCCAGGTCCAGCCGAGCACGATGGCGGTCAAACCCAGGATGGAGCCGACCGAGAGGTCAATGCCGCCGGTGATGATGATATAGGTCATCGGGATGGCGATCAGCCCGATCTCGGTCATGAAGCGGCCCTGCTGCAAGAGGTTGTCGACGGTGAGGAATTTGTCAGTCCGCGTCGCCAGGAAGAGCACCGAGACCAGCATGATGACGAAGAGCACGCCTTCCTGGCTGATGAGGAGGCGCTGCAGCTTCTCGACCGCTGTTGGGTTGCGCGGGTTTTGCGTCTTTTGCAAGCTTGTTCTCCCTCTAAAGCCGCTGCCGCCGGCGGCGAATCAGATCCGCCAGCACGGTCACCAAAATCAAGACGCCTTGCACCGCCTTCAACCAGAAGGGCGAGACATTGATGAATATCATCGCCGAACGGATGAAGTTCAGCAGCAGCGTCGCCAGCGTCGAGCCGACGGCCGTGCCGGTGCCGCCCAGGATGCTGACGCCGCCGACGACCGATGCGGTAATCACCGAGAGTTCCAGCGCTGGCGGGGGCGTCACTTGAATGATCTGGAATTGCGTTGAATACATGACGCTGGCGACGCCGACGAAGACGCCGTTAAGCGTGAAGACCGTCATCAACAGGCGCCGGCGTGACAAGCCGGAGAGCCGCGCCGCCTCGGCATTGCCGCCCAGGGCATAGAAGGCGCGGCCAGTCGCGCTGTAACGCATCCATAGCGCCACCGCGATCGTCAGCGCGACCATGATGATAATCGGCATCGGGATGCCCAGCGGGCGCATCTGCGACAGGTGATAGTCGGCGGGCATATCAGTGACGCGCTCGCCACCGGTCCAGATGATAAGGATGCCTTTGATGATGCTCAACATGCCCAGCGTCACGACAATCGAGGGGATGCGCAAGTAGGCGACCAGAAAACCGATTAAGGCGCCAATGGCCGCGCCCACAAAGAGCGGCGCCAGCCAGGCCAGCGGCGACGGGACGCCGGAAACCACCAGCCGCCCGCTGATCACCGCCAGCAAGCCGATTAGCGAGCCGACCGAGATATCGATGTTGCCAGTGACGATCACCATGGTCATGCCCAGCGCCGCCACCGCGATATAGGCATTGCCTTGCAGGATATCGGAGATGTTGCGCTCTTGCAGGAAACGCGGATTGGCGATGCCGACCAGGAAAATCAGCAGCAGCAGACCAAAGAGGATGACGCTCTCCTGATTGCCGAAGAGTTTGGTGATGCGGTAACGCTCTTCCGGCGCGGCCCGCGGGATGAATATTTGCAGGACGGCCAATACCCCGGCGGCCAGCATGACCCAGAAGGCAATGTCGAGGCTGTTGATGAAGGTGGCTTCGTCGGCGGCGTAATCGCGGAAGAAGTTGATGTAAAAGACGACGACGAGCAGGCCAGCGACGCTCATCAGCAGCGAAATGGCGCGCTCCGCGGCCGGCGCGATCACATTCCAGATGCCCAGCAGGAGTATGCCCAAAGCCGCCAGCGGGATGACTTCCAGGCCCGTTTTGAACAGGCCCAGCTCGTTGGCTTTCTTGCTCTCGGTCAAGACGGCCACGGTCGACGGACCGCGCTCGGGCTGAATCACAAAGGGCAGCAGAAAGTAGGCGCCGATGATGACCAGCGCCAATACGACGCCGATGAAATGCAGGGGACGGCGCGGGACGGGCGTGCCCTTGGCCTTGCTCATAGGCCAGCTCCGGCAGTTTGGACCTTCGGCGGGCGGGCAACCCCATCCCC
>WTGN01000101.1 GCA_011523545.1 Chloroflexota bacterium
CGACCACCTGGTATCTGGAGCCGCAGGTCGAGACGCCGCGCTGGAAGCTGGGCGATGCCGTCCGCGGCAAGCTGGACACAGGCACGTACTTGGCCTATTAGAGAATGAATCGGTGAGATGAGGCAGCACGTGACAGGGCCTGCCTCATCTCATTGCTTCAGCAATCTCCTCGACAGCTAGCAAACAGAATCTTTCCGGCGCTTGCGATGTGCGCAGGCAAGCGAATTATCGACCCTTGGATAGGGGAAGCGACAGCAGTGGATTTCAACGAATTGCCGGATGAGGTCAAGCTCCCGATCATGGCGGCAGTATGGTCGCCGCCTTCAATCATTTCTCGGCTGCCGTCAAGCGCAAGTCGCGCCGGGCGGATATCCATGTGGACAAGATCGAGGCGGAGCATCAGTTGGATGTCGGGCAAGCTGCGCTCATGAATCACAATTGACCTGCCACTCGTGCGAGCAGCCTAAATCATGAAAGTGGAGAACCACAATGGATAAAACGAAAACGGCGCCGCGTCGGTTATTGCAGTCGCGGCGCTTCTGGTCATCGATCATCAGCGTCATCACGCTTGTAATCGCCGCCACCCGGCCGGAACTGGAGGAGCATCTGGATGTGCTGGCGCCGACGATCACGACGATCTGCGTGACGCTGGTGGGCGGCTACATCATTGAGGACCGCGAGCTGGCCAAGAGCGCCGGCGAAAATGGAAAGGAGGGCAGCCATGAGTCAAACGCTGCCTGAGCCGGAAAGCGTCCAACTGGCACTGAGGGAGATTGCCGATGCGCGCCAGCACCTGCAGCTGGCAAGCGACGCACTGAGCGTGTTCTCGACAGCGGAAGCCGCGGGGGAAGCGCCCCTCGCTGGCGCGCGCGAGCCGCGACAACTGAGTCTCGGGCCGCCGCCGCAGAATCTTCTCGATATCGCGCATGAAGTCATTCATCAGGTCTTTCCCGAGCAACTGGCGCAAAGAGCGCTTCAAGCCGGCGCAAGCCCGCGAGACTGGCTGTACCGCGTGTATATCGTGTCCTGTGTCCCCAGGGGCATTACTGAACCGGTGGCGACCATTGTCGTGATGCTGGCGGCGGTGAAGTTCGGCCTGCGCCACCAGCTGCTGCTGCAAACCGAGACGCGCCTTGGCCTTGCGCACAAAACCTCGATTCCCAATCTCGACCTCTTCCTGGAGACGTTCGTGTCCGAGATGATGGAATCGGATCGGATCGATGTCCATTTGAACGACTGGCTGAAACAGACGGTGGCCGCGCACTACCCAGGTTTTCGCAACGGGAGACGTCTCGACCTGCCGGACGGCGATTATGTGGTCATTCCGGACACGATCGAGCCGATTAGTCAACAGACCGCTGCGCCGCTGGCGGCCTCCGCGCTGACTTCGCCCATGGATCCGGCGTCCAGCGTCGTTATACCGCCCGGAAGCGACTGGCGCATCACGCTCGGTTACGCCGAGATTCTCTACGACGAGGCCTATCCTGCCTTCCATGGAAAGCATCATAGCGGCATCGACCTATACAGGTGGAACGCGTATAAGGCGCCGGTTCACGCGATGCGCGGCGGCGCGGTGATCGATTCGGTCTACCTGCCCAAGGGCTTCGGCAACACGGTCGTGGTTGAGCACGAGGACGGGACCTGCCTGCGCTACACGCATCTTGACAAGAAGCTGGTCAGGACGGGAGATCGCGTCATACGCGGCCAGCAGATCGGGACGGTCGGCAAAGGCGCGAAGGACATCTACCCGGCGCATCTGCACCTGGACATGCCCAGAAGTCGCCAGTACGCCCGCGCCAGAACTTACTACGACACGCCGGCTGAGGTGGCTGAACGTTTCATTGACCCGCTGAGCCAGATTCCCGCCAGTATCTGATATCCAGGCTCAATCGCAGGGACGAATGACCATTGTCTGCGCAGTCGCGACAAGGGCGGGAGGGCTGCCGCCAACGCAGCGCGTCTCGGGAGCGACGCGCGAATAGTTCTTCGCATACGTCATGCAATGGACTTCTGCTATGGATGCGAAACTGCGTGACGGCGCTGGAAGATGCGCCTGAACTTTGCCTGTGCAGTCTTGGGTTAAAAGAGGAAATGCAATCGCATGCCGCCTTCACTTATAATGTAGGCGAAGCTCAATCTACCGGATTAGCGTGAGATGCCCGCCCGCGATCGCAACCACGAAATCGTCATCCGCTGTCTGATTCGAGCAGGCTGGTCGATCATCAAAGAGCAGGTTGCGGTTGTCCTGGCTGAAGACGAGGATATTTTCGACGGCTGTTCGCAGCGCCCAGGAGACATGGCCTGAAATGCTGCGCCGCCGTGTCAACTGCTTTTCGACTCGACGACAGCTTCGAGGGTCAAGCTTATCGCCCGTTGAAATGTGAGTTTGCTGGCCGGCATGGAATCAATTTCCTCATCCATGTGCCCGGCTTAAAGCCCAGTTGAGGCGGGAATCGAGTTTGCTCCTAGGTGAACGGTCTCTGTCGTAGATCTGTCGAACTACTACCTCTATCTTCTGAGGCTGGCTTTGTCTATGACGACGTGGGGACGGGCGAGCGCGTCGCATGGACCGGCACGACAAGTTACTGATTGTACGCGAAAGCGAGAACATGACGGTTCATCGGTTAGAAGTGGCGTTAAGCGGGGGCTGGCAACACTCCGTCACAAGCGAATCCGATCTCGGCCGTGCACATCCTCGTCATCTTCCTGCTTCTTATAGTATTCGTAGTTTTTCTGGCTCTTCAGACAGCCAAATTCGGCAACCCTGCGAATGACGTCGTCGTCATGATCTCGCAGCTCTGCAAACTCCTCACACCGCTGTTTCCACATTTCTGACCACCTCCCTTCCCACGACGTGATGCCGCCGAAAAGAGTTATGGTATGTTGAGCAATCTCTTCAGGCGTGTATCCACGCTCATGCGCCAGCTTGGTAAACATTTCCCACACGAAGTCCAGTGGTCGGCACAATGGCGCCAGTAAAGCCGACATATCTCTATCGCGCTGCTGGAGGAGCAGCTTACATAGCTCGGGATCATCGCCTACTATTCCTGCAATTATGTCGTTGTCGAAATAATCATCCGGCACGAGCTCTAGCAGTCTTTGACGGTCCGCAACGCTCCAAGCTGCCAGTATTTCGCCAACATTTGAACGGAAAAAGTACGGAAGGAAAGAAGGATCGCCGGCAAATCTGTGCTCAAACCATTTCAATCCCAGCGCCGGTTCAACTTTCAATATTTCTCCAAGCCAGTAGTCATCTTCACAATTTTCAATAAACGCCTGCTCCCATATCGGCCTGACAGCCTCTGTCACTGTGCCTGTCTCTCCACATTGCCATTCTACGACAACGAGCTTGCCAACAAGTGCTTTATCCGGATGCTTGTACAGTTGGTATATGATCTCTTGCGAAAGACGACCGGACCACAGCATTGACTCTACTGTGGAGGCGTATTGACCTGCTACGTCCAGCGCTGCTTGTTTTAGATCGAGGGGCGCGTTCTCTCGGGTCAAAATAATCTGTACGGCAATGTCTCGTAGCCGCTCTGTTTCAAAACACGCTCGCAAAGCTTGTTCCCAACCAGCTACCTCTCGCCTGCTCGCTTCAAACAAAAACGGCGCTATAGTGTCAGCGGGTAACTCCGTGGGCAACATGATATCAAACCAGATGAGCGGATTGGGCGCCTTCTCCGCTAGGCGGCAACACACAAAAGAGGTCCGCCTCGGCCATGGCCTGTGCGCTTGACTGAACTTCATCTCGATAGATTCAAGCTGTGAGATGATCTCAGTCGGCTCACACCTAATCCAGGTGTCGGCTAGCACACTATCAGCCTGCGCCCAGTGTTCTTCTTGCTTCCTCCAGTCGGTTTCGTGCCTTTCAATTGGGTAAAGGGTGCTGACTACATCATCTATGAGAATCTCAAGCTCGGGCATCAAGCTTTGCAGACTGTGCATGACACCGATGTGATCAGAAGCCGTCTCAGCGACTTCACGCGCCATTTGCTTGGCAAAAGAACGCAATACTTCGTATGCTTCGGCCGAATAACGGCTGGAAGGACGTAACCACTCCTCTATCGTAGGCAAGAATACGTGCCAGTCGGGCACCTCCACATCCTTCGTACATTTCATAATCTCCGCCCAGAACCGCTGTAGCTCCTGCAATTCGGGTTCCGCCAGACCGCCCCAGTAGTATCGCATCGTTTTGCCGCTGCCCGGATCTGGCAGAGTGCCCTGAAAGTCAGGAATCATGGCAGAGAGCATCGCCTTATAGCCCAAAGCCGCATCGCGCTTCTCCGTCTCAGTCAACCATCTTCGCGCGCCTCGTAGCATGTCTGCGCGTCTGCGGATCGGTCCGCCAGTTTTGGGAAATGCGCCTTTTACCCAATCCTGCAGTCGCCGTAGCGGATGATCCGGGTGTGAATGCAAATCATCACGCTGGTCGCGGACTGCTTCATCCAGCAGTTTTGGAATAGCGAGGCCTGGGACGAAGCGGAGCAGGGGCGGCGCTATCAAGGAAATTTTGTCAGTGAAATGATCAATGACCCACTTTGCCTCGTTGTATCCCAGCCAGGCATATTCTTCCCAGACAGCGTGTAGCTTTTCGTACGCTGACCACGATGTTCGCGAAACGGCCCAGGCTTCTTTCTCGTCCGGTGGAAGGGATGAAAGAGCTCGCTGATAGTTATCCCACAAGTATGCTTCCAGCTGCGAAATGTAATCCTCTAAGAATCCGTGCGGGAAATCACCACCACGCCGCTTGGCGCCAATGAGTTCCAATGCTGTGTCTTTGGGGTTTGGAGTTTCTGCAATAAGGGCATCTCGGACGGATGACGGCATTAATCCTGCGCCTGAAAAGAAGACATCACGGATCAGGGCATGCCGTAGCGCACTTGGGCGTACCTTCATATGGTCAGGCCGATTAGGCACCTCCGCAATAACGCCGCCACTGGCGAGACCGCGCAACGATTCGTGCAGGTCGCCCGGTAAGGTTCCAAGTGTCTTCGATACCGTACCCGTATTCATGCCAGTGTTGCCGCCGATCGCAAAGCCCGCTAACAGCGCGCGTACAGGGCGCTCGATAGCTGATTCGTAAAACTCTACGATACTTTCTGACAATTCCTCTGCCGTCTGTATCTTTTCCACCTCTCTACGCAAAGCCAGACTAGCCAATGTAACCGCCAGCCCCGGCAAGCCTGCTGCTTGATCGATAATCTCTTGCACTAACCAGATATTCTCTTTTATTCCGGCCGCATTGATGACTTTGACCATGTCATCTTTTATCAAACGGGGCAATTTACGCGAGCTGCTGGCCCGATCTTTGAGAATGAGCTCGATGCGCTTGCGCTCGCTGGTCCAGCATGTGATTATGAAACTGAAGTCGCCCTTGATCTCCGGGTCGTTCCGCAAACGCATCACTTGCCTTATGAATTCTTCGTCGATGAATGAGCCGTCAAGCATGAGTATCTTCGGACCAATCTTCCTGATGGCATTCGCTAGCTCTTGTTCATCTTTCGTACGCACAAACCACGCCGCCTGGTCTACATCTTTGGAGAGTTGCTTCAACAGTGAGGTTTTGCCGGCGCCTGGTTCACCGACTAGAAGTCGGTCACCTTCCCCAGCCCGAAGCCAAGCCATAGCATCATCGCGGCCAATAAGATCGCGGTCGACGAATGGCCGCTCGGTAGGCGGCTCCTTTGACAGAGCCGAAGGATAGCCCGGTAGGCCGAGGAGTTCTTGGCGCCATCGCGCGTCACTGTAAAGAAAAGCCGCGATTTCATGTTGTGCATATCTGTTGACCAATTCGAATCCCAGGCCGCGAGCCCGAGTGCGCAGACGCTGAATTTGTTCAGCGGTTAGCGAAACCGAAGTTACCACCGCGCACTTGTGGCGCGGCCCACCTGCGTCGACATACCGATTCAGGTTGCGCGTCATGTTCTGGAGAACCCTGTCGCTTGTTGTGACGATTCCCGGATATGGTTCGCCTTCGCCGTCTGCGATCTCTACGTCCATGCCTCTATCATTGCCACCGGGAATGAGTGCGGCGTCATGCCCCTTGTGGCAGAGGAAGGCAACAGCGAATTCCTCGAATAGTTTATGGTCGCGAGGCTGCTCTAGCCGATTGATAATATCGTTGTGGAGTCGATCGCGTCTCATTGATTAGCCTATTTCTTATTTCGTACAGAAGTCCGCCGACAAAGCATACTCTCCTTATATCACAACACGTTCTTGGTCGCTCAGATCGCCCCTTTTTTGAGTCACAAAAAAGGCTCAAAAAATCTGTCATTTTGTTGTGCTAGAATAATAGTGTAAATAATTCTTTTACCAATAGAGAGCCGGCCCAAACTGGTGGCGCCATGTCCGATATCATCGTTCGCTCCAGCGGCGAATTAAGCAGCCAGCTGACGCTGTTTCATCGGGCTGCGGCGGTCGTCGCCGACAGCCTGTCGCCAACATCGCGCCGGGTCTACGGCTGCACTTTCCGCGCCTGGTGCAAATTCGCCGATGAGCAGGATTTCCGCATCGATGAGGTCACTTACGCCCATGTGCGCGCCTTCATCTACCAGGCGGACCTGGCCAAGACGACGCGCCAGAACCGGCTCAGCCACATGCGCAAGGTCCTGGAGGCGCTATCCATTGCCGACCGGGAGCGCTACGAGCGACACTACCAGGGCGTGAAGTCCTTTCTCAAAGTGAAAGCGGAAGAGAGTGATAGGAATCGGTCCGATCGGGCCAAGCGCGCCTTGAAGCCGCACGAGGTCACGCGGCTGCTGGACGTGTGGCGAGATGACCGGAACATCCAAGGCTTGCGCAATAACGCCATGATCCGAATGTTGGTCTACACTGGGCTCAGGCGATCGGAGTTGGTGGCGCTGCGCTGGTCCGATGTGGATTTGGAAGCGGGCGTGGTCACGGTGCGGCACGGCAAGGGCGACAAGGAGCGCGTCGCCGCTATTCTCGACAGCACCGATGGCACTAAGCTCGCCCTGGAGCGCCTGCAGGAATCCCAACTCGGACAATATCGCTGCATATTCGCATCCACCACCCGGGGGCGCGGGACCAAGTGGCTGGCCGATGTGCCGACTTCAGATGAAGTGGTGGCGCTTGTCGTAGAGAAGACAGCTGCCGCGGCTGGTCTGGGCAAGCTGGCCTCACATGATCTGCGGAGAACGCTGATCACCGTCGGTCTGGAATCTGGCGGGCATGTGCGCGATCTGCAGGAACAGGCGGGACATGCCAATGCGGCCACCACCCTGCGCTATGCCCAAGCTTCGGATGCGCGGGCGCGACGCGAGAAAATACGGTTGCCATTCGCCTGACTAGAGATTCTCTATCTGGCTGTCACTGTAACGTCTTCCCAATGCGGCAACCATATGGTGTGTGAGTGTCGTAGGATGATGACTATCCGACACTGTATTGTCTTCACATGCGCGCGCTCTCTTGCGCCAGCTTTTGTCTCCGGCGTGAAGAAACTCCGCGCCCAGGCGCAACAGGCCTTTGTCCCTGCTTGCGGCATGCAAATGATGTTTGCTGATGACTGGATGCCGTGTATGTTGCTTTGCGGCACTCCGGCACGGCACTGTGATAGTAAACTGGAGGGGCGGAAGCCTGTGGGCCAGGCACTCGGTCGATCTGGATTCCAGATCCGTTCGGTAAAGTTGCCGGCGCGCTTACCGCACCGCTTGTCCGTTACACGCCCACGCCTGGACGGAAACCGGCATCGGCCTCGCTCATTTGGAGCGGAGCATCCATTCCCCACAGAAAAAGCTGGACCGGCACGCCGACTGGCAAGCAATCCAGGCGCAAGCCTTCCATCGCCATTCTGATCGCGTATTCATGCGGCATGCCCGTCGCTTTGCGCGCGTTGCAGTTCCGGCAGGCCATGACGATATTGTCGATTGTGTTGGCGCCACCGCGCGAAAATGGCACGGCATGGTCGACGGTCCATTCACGCCAGGCAAGCCCAATGCGGCAATAGCGGCATTTGCTGTCTGATCGCCACAACACCTGCAATTCACTGCCAGTTACAACGCCAACTGCCTTATATTTTCTGGCTGTCCTGTTTGCGGCTCTCGCAGCCTCATTAAACCTGTAATGCGGCACAAGTCTTCGATACCACCATTGTCTATTAGCGTCCATGACGCAATTGTACCAAGGCATTCTCTAAAGGCGCAGGTTCAGGGCCTTATCTGACTACGATACACTGCCATTGGTCGCGTTGAGCGAAATCTCCGCCGACTTGGTGTAATGCGGCGTCGCCTATCAGGTGGATCGCTGGTGGGGTAGGCAAGCCGACATAGCTGGCGAACGTGTGGCCGCGGTGCGAATACGTATCTTTACCGCTGCTGATAGAGCGAAGCGTACCCTTTGAACTCATATCCATCGTCTTCGGATCCGTGAGCATATAGCGTCAAATCAGCTATCTCGTACCCGTGACGAAATATCAGGTCAAACTTTTCAATCGTCATACTGGTATCTTCCGTCTCGATACTCCGGACCTCATCAATTCTGTCTTTTGGCAAAGTTTGCGGGCACAACGATGCTATGTCAGAAGACTTGCGTGCCCGATCCAAGATGTATTCAGCGTGATTACCCAATTTGAAATAACGGCCTTTCGTTGGTTGATTAACCAGGAAGTCCATTGTGCTACGCGTTTGTAAGGATTGGGCCCGGTTTGCCGTAATGTCATACATACGGCGCGCAGATGGATAACCAAGCCAATATTTCGGTTCTTTGATCGGTGCAGATGCGTCACTGACGATAAGAAAGTCAACGCCTTCTCGCAGTTGTGAATTCGACTTTATTAGCGCCTCGTCTCCTGAGTTGTCATAGACTGCGCCATCCCACAATGACACCTTCTTATATTTCGGTTCGATACTGCGTGTATCCGTGTTGGATCCAGTAACATACGCTTCCCACTGAAACTGCGCCGTGTTGATCGTGACCGGACCGATGAGAGGATGCGCTGCTGACGCGGCGACAGCCTGAGCAAGCGGCACTTCCGGATTCATCACATAACCGAATTCATAATCTCCCATGCGCCGGCTCATAACGCGCCAATTCTTGGCAGTTTCATAGCACGTCGCATTGATGACCCATCTCGGGTGGTCCGCTATGGCTTGCATAGACGCCTGGATACCCCAGGTAGATGACAACAAGGCAGCCAACTTGTTGCCTCCCCGGCGCAACCATGTGGACGGACTACGGAATAACAGAGTCTTTATTTCTCGCACAAGATTGTGCCTGGGTAGAAATCGCCGTATCTCGGGAACAATCTCATCAATATAAACCCGGCTCGACGGCCATCGATAGTCATTTGACGCATATATCAGTGCTGTAGCGAGGCTCCCTCCCGATACAGTCGAAATAAACGACACTTCTTCCAACAGATTGTCGCTGGCCAAGCGAGCCAACACACCGAGATGAAACACCAGCGCCCGGTAGCCGCCGCCGGAGAGCGCCAGGCCAATGCATTTGGATGTCATATCGTCGTGTCCCCGGCGTATACATGGGCGTGGAGATTTGTTGGCGTGGCGATCATGATGTGAACCAGCTTATCCGCCGGCTTCAGTACAGCTTGCAGCTGGCGAGCGGCTATCTTGTCTTGCTGGCTCATTTGTCCGCCACCGCCGGGGTGAGAGTGCCATTCCCCAACATAATCTATCCAGCCCCCAGTGCGAGATTGAATGCGCCTCACTGCATCCGGAATATCTTTAATACCTCTGACGAACATATATGGCGTCGACCGGCTATCCGGCGGGGGAGGCAGCACCTTTGTCACATACACCACCTTGTGAATCGGATTGACATCCCCGATCAGAATCCCTCCTGTTTCATTTGGTGCGGACTCTGCAACTGATCGCAGGATCTCTCGCTTTACTGGCTCAGTTACTCGAATCTCCCATTGCTCGTTATTTTCAGCTCGGAGGACCTCAACCGTCGGCACTGACATCTGTTGACGTGGCAAATCTCCTTCGTCGCTGAAAAACGAGAGTTGGAGATAGCCTTCGCCCGATGCTTGCATGATTTGGCGTTTGAAGTCGATTGACATAAGTGCTGCATGGAATGAAATTTCATCGTCTGCCAAAACCATAGTATCGGTGTGACAACCCATACCGATAGGGACCTCTTCAAATTGAAGGTCACGTTTCTCGGCTGCGCGCCCTGCCTTGAGCCAGTCGGAGAGATAATCCTGCTCGCAGGCCAGCGTAGATAGGTAAGCTTTGATGTCATCCAATCGGGGATTACGGTTGCTGCCCTCGATGCTCATCATGCCGATTTGACCTCTATGCGCAAGCTCAGCGCGCATGACACGAATATTGTCAAGCTGCTGACACGCTATGAGCGCCTGTTCAAATGCAATTGATGCTGTTGTATCGATTAGCCATGCGTTTTGGTCCAATAGGTATTTCCTTTTCCCGCGCAGGATGTCGATCCCGCTGGACGGCACTGCTCTAACTTCGGCTTGACCGCGGTATATGTGATTGATCTCTTCGCGCAGGGCGTCAGCCTTGTTGTCGCTGACTCTGCCGGCCAATAGGCTGTGACGAACCAGGTTGTGCGGCAGCAGCGCGTCATGGTCCACAAGCGTCATGTTGGTAAGTCCGGCTCGCGCCAGGTGCATCGCGACCTTTGAACCGAGCGCGCCACACCCAACAGCCAAGATATTGGGGCAATCAAGTCCTTCAATTCCAGAGATGAGTTGTGCTTTCTCCGTGGTGAGCGGGCTTATGTTACGCATCGGAAAAATCACTCCTCCATCTAAGCAGATGACCAGGTTTACGAGTTCAATATTGCTTGTATCGCCAATCAGGTTGGACGGCCTTTTGATGGCGAGAACCACCGGGATGACTCTGAGAGGCAGATAACCCTTATGCTGATATCGCTCCAGCGCCCGTTTAATAGGCAATCCGAGATCGCCTCCCCATTTAAGTAATTGAGGAAGGGTTGTTGGAACCTCAGCGAAATATGTATCGCAGATATTGCCTTCCGCTGTCCATATAAGCATTCCGAGAAGATGGAGGTCGCCGGGTTGTTGCGGATCGCATTGCTGGTTTAACTCGCGTATCTGCTTCGCTACTCGGTTAGCGTGCTTTCTTGCTACAGTTTCTATCAGTTCGATGGCATCGCGGGCGTTGCTTGCCAGCGGATCATCGGTGGTGTGCGGCGAGAGCTTATAGCGCAGCAGCGAAAAGCCTTCTTTGCCGTTTGTTGATTTCAATCGTTCCTGTACATATTGCTGCAGTTCACTAGCAGAATAGATTGACACGCCGCCAGAAGATTCAATCCTGATCGGCTCCCAGCCGTCGCCGGGAGGAATCAGCCGATTGCAGGCTGCATCACAAAGCCAGTCGCGCACGCGTTTCACTAGATGGAATATGGTGCGCTCTGCCATCCAATCATCAAAGTTGCCACGATGAAGACAAAAGATGGCTGGAAGCGCGGAACCCATAAGACCCAAGTGTGGAAGCCGGTCGTGTGGGAAATCGAGTCTATCTGAGCAGGCTAGCGTTGCACGATAGGGGTAATGTTGACGGTGGAGTAAAAGAAGCACTGGCTCTTCTGCCCGAATGTCGATGTTTCCCACAGGACCGCGCGATGGGCGATTAACTCTTACCGGAAGGGAAATAGCGATATAGTGTTTGTTCCAACGATGTGCCTGGACAGGTTTTTGAGGATAGGCCTGCTTGAGTTGGCTGATTGCCTCCTTGATTGCTGGGATCGTCGAGTCACTTGGCCTAAGCGGATCCAGCGACTCGCTGTGGAGAGAATCAACCATAAGTAGGCCGGCTGCCCCGAAGGACGTTGATAGGAACCACGACAGCAGCTGCATCCTCCGTAGACGAAGAATCCTTCGGACGCGGGCCGTTTGCGGTCATGACTAATACTATGGGCTCAGGGGCATCCTCGCTCGGCGTTTCTGATGTGACGAGGAATTGCTCTTCACCAACAACATCAACGTACTCCTGTCTGGCTTCATCGCTCGGCGGGTTGTCATCATCATCTTTGATCGGTTTACATGAAGCGATAATGCGTGCGCCTTCTCGACCTTTCTCGAGCAGCTTCTTTGATCCTTCGTTTGGTTCGGAAACGTCGTTTTCATTGAAGAACGTCCAGGAGCAATGGTGTGGTGCCAGAAGAAGATCCCAAGCGAGGGTGTCATCATCGCTTTCCTCGACGATACGCTCCCAAACGCGGTAATTGGCATCGCCGCCAAAAATAGCGAGGCAAGCGTCCGTGACATCGTCGACAGCAAAACGCGCTTGCAGAACTATACTGGTGTTATTTCGTTCGCCGTCGTCAGAGTCGATGTCCGCCTTGAAGGGGGCGTGGATGAAGAAGCTGAAATCGTCTTTCGTATCGCCATCGATTTCATTCACTTCTTGTCCTGGATATAGGACGATATCCTTAAGGTCTTGTAAGTCATCTGAGTCGGTCGAACCTATGATGCGAAGCCGATTGCCCGGGTCGTTGCACGTAGGATCACCGCTTTTGTGTAACTCCATGCGCCGTTCAGCTTCATCCTTGAATACCTCTGCATGCTCGCTCAGATCATCTTCGAGATCGGAAAATGGCCGTGGCGTGGTCCACAACTCGTTGATAACGATAAGTTCGTTCTTCTCGTCTTCTTCGGAGTATTCCGAAGGCGGGCCAGTGTAGAAAACCGACTGGAAACCCCGGCAGTGATCCTGGTCGGGGTGTGTAAGGACAAATACGTTGATGTACGGCCTGGCATCATCGTCTTTGCTGACGTGATCGAGCAGATGCTCATATACGTCATAGTGTTGTTCATCGCTATCACTGGCACGAATATTGCAGTCGATCATGATAGTCCATCCGTCCGTCAGGCGAGTAAGCGTAGTGTCGCCATTGCCCACCGGGTAAAAGGTTACTGATGCGTCTGTCATTCTTCTCTCCTGCCTATCTCTGCAAATTCATCCGATTTGTGAGGGAAACAGGTTGCCCGTGTTTTAGCCCTCTATACACTAATACCGAACAATATCGTTTTCGTGCCACAGATGGCTCGAAATGCCTCGACATCGGTATATACAGATAGAGGGATCAAAGGAGTTAGAGGTTGCGTAGCGATCAAGACGTAGTCAATGAATTGAGAGAAAATTACGAGTTTTACGTCCAATTTCTTGTGGCGCGCGTAGAATTGCTTGCCCAAAACAAGATATGGAATAGAGGGGATTTTCAATTACTTGCTGGAGGATGGGCGCCCGAGGATGTCGCTCACCATATACTGCTCAAAACACTGAGCGGGGAGAGGCGATACGATCCAAGCAAAGGTTTGTTGACAACATGGCTGGGAGATCAAGTACGCAGCGTTCTCAGCGCCAGAGTCCAGTCTGAGGCAAATCGTCATGAAAGAGACCTGCCTGAAGACAAGATCGTAGATGATGGATTGTTTGGCAATCCGGAAGCCGTTCTAATCGAGAAGCAGAATCAAGAAGCCGTGTCGCACCTTGTCGACCAACTGTATGAGGCTGCGGATAACGATCCGGAACTGCTCAGGATGGTGGACGCGATTATGGATGGATGCGAACCCAAACCACGCTTTCTGGCAGAAGAGCTCAATGAAGATGTCCAATACATAAAGAATCTATTGAAAAGGCTGAAGCGCCGAGGGAGAAAGGTGATCGGTCACGATGGGCAGAGAGAATAGAAAAAGACTCGAGACAGAGGCTGAACTCTTAGATGCCTTTTGGGATCTGCTGAGCGACGGCGCTCCTGAATCTGAAGAGGAAGTTCAAGCATTCTTGATTGAGCGGGGCTACAACCTTGAAGAACTTAATGCGCGAGCTGAACACGTGCTGAAACCGGCGCTCGATACGTCCCCATTAGATTGGCGTAACAGAGCGCAGCGGAAAATGAAAGAAGCAAAACAGAGAAGGGCTAGACGGACTCGTAGTGGACATACTACCCGGCAAGATAATATCGAAGTTATCACAAAGATACAGGGGCGTAGTGGTGCTGCCGCACCGGCCTATTTTAGAAACAGTGATTTCGACAGTTTAAGCGACGAGGAGCTGCAAGATATCCGGTATGAACTGGAGTTTCTTCAAGCCGAAGATGGTGACAAGCCTGCTGAGAATGAATAAATGAGTTATCCAACCCGCGCAGCCGAAACGGTTCTTGATTCATTACCCATAAACACGCCCGCTGACTTGCGTTTTTTGGAAGAGATTGCATGGGAAAGAGGCGCCGAGGTCCGGCACACTCCCTTCGCCAACGCAGAGGCCCGGGTGACAATTTATCGTGACAGAGGCATCATCACGATCTCCTCCGCTGTCCCCAGCGCGCACAGAAAACGGTTTAGTATTGCCCATGAACTGGGACATTTTGAACTCCACCGTTACCGCAAGACGTTATCTGTGTGCTTGAGCGAAGATATAAATGATGATGAGACAAAAACTGCCGGCAAACTGTTAGAGCAAGAAGCTAACGAGTTCGCTTCCGCGCTTCTGATGCCGGAACGATTCTTCAGGCCTCTCTGTGATGTGGAAGAACCGTCGTTAAACCATATTGAAGAACTCGCCAATACATTCGATACATCGCTGACGGCCACGGCTCTGCGCTACATCCGCTACGCCGCAGAACCCGTTGCACTGGTTTACACCGAGAATCAATATATAAAGTGGGTGCAGCGGAGCGAGGAGCTAAAAGCACGGCATCTATTCATTCATGCGCCGAGAAAGCTAGATAACGCAAGCAGGGCGTTCCGGCGGTTGTCCAGTCAGCAACCTGTTCTTGCCAGCGCCTGGTTTGATGAAGGGAAGTTTGACGATAGCGCGGAAATTCTGGAACATTCCTGGCAGATGCCGGGGTACAACGCTGTTCTGACGCTGCTCTACCTTGATCCAGAAATATTCGATGAAGATGATGATGAGATGATATGGCCATAACTGTCGGTCGCGAGTCTTTCGGATAAAGCATGGTAGCGAAAGCTTGCCGCAAGAAGCCCCCTGCTGACAACCGCAAGGAAGCCGAAACCCTGACGCAGAAGCGCGATAATCACCACATCACGCCGCCCGCGGAGCCGGGACAAATCGGATCGCATCATCAAGGTGGGACACCTTGCGCCCTCTTGCTATCGCCATCCACAAGCATGGTTTACCGGCAACAGCGCATCTAATACTATGATTTTCTGGGCCATGGAGAGTGCACACCGCTTCCGAAGTGAGAGAGCATGTCAAACATTAGTAACTCCAATACGGATAGAAACAAAAATGATGATGCACGTAATGCGGTTGAGAAGGCGTTGGCCTCTGGACGCGTACCGACCCTTGTCAGATTTTGTTTAGCCACACTAGGAGGGATTTTTCCGGTTTTTGGAGGAGCTTTTGGAGCAGGCGCCGGGGCATGGTCTGAACATGAACAGAATACCTTTAACAGATTATTCGCGGCTTGGCTGAAGCTTCAGGAGGACGAAATCCAAGAGATAGGACGAACGCTTGCTGAAGTGATGATACGAATAGACTATACGGACCCGAGAGTTGAAAAACGTATTCAAAGCCCCGAATATCTTTCGCTTATCCGAAAAAGCTTTCGTGATTGGTCGGCAGCCGAAAGTGAGGACAAGCGGCAGTACGTGAGAAATCTACTGAGTAATGCCGCTGCACCAGAGCAAATCTGTAGCGACGATATTATTCGCCTATTCATCAAATGGATTGATGACTACAGCGAGGCTCATTTTCAAGTCATCAAAGCTATCTACAACAAGAGCGGCAGCACTCGTGGACAAATGTGGATGGAAATTCACGGGGCGAGTGTGCGTGAGGATGCGCCAGAGGCAGATCTGTTTAAGTTGCTTATCCGCAATCTCAGCACCGGCGGAATTATTCGCCAGCATAGACCCAAAGACGAGTATGGAAACTTTATCAGGCAACAGACAAGGCGCAAGCGCGGTTCAAGACATACTTCAGCGTTTGACGATGAAAAACCCTATGAGCTGACAGAGCTTGGGAAGTGGTTTGTACATTACACAATGAATGAAATTGTTCCTCGAATCACACACACTACAGACGATAAGCAAAGCAATTAGAAATGTCTCTTAAGGTGGCAGGACAAGCATACGTTATCGTCCGACGGCCTGCCTCTTGCACTCTAAGCTGCGCGCCGATGCCAAGAAACTAGCCTCGATCTATTAACTATAATTATCAACTGAATACCTACCAATTCACCGTCGGATGCCTGGATGTGGCATCTGTCTGTAGCCGCTTCCACAACAGCTTCCACCGCAGCGTCAAGGTCCTTCTCATATGCTTCTTCTATGTGAGACGAACTGCTGGAAGGGCAGGCAAAGCTCAGATGCTGATTGATTGAGGGTGAGCGGCGGCACCGAATCGATGCTATTTCTCTCTGGGATCGAAATTGCATGCGCATTTGGCATATATGGCTTCGATCTGTTTTTTGACGTGCTTCCAAAAGGCTGTCGGGGCTATCAATACAACCTGACCGCAATCACATAGTCTGATCGGCTCCTCAATGTATTCATTGCCGCCCACTGTATCCTCTAACGCCACGCCCCGTCGAACATAAGCATTATGCTTGAGTCCATTGAACAGCCTGGCAGCCAACCTCTCTGAGTGTGGAAAGTCTTCGGGAGGGAAAAAGGAATCCAGTATCTGTTTCGGCCTGGCTTGCTTCTTGCGATCTTTAGGGTATAGAGGCAGCCTGCTTTTGCACAAGAATGCCAATTCCATGCAAGCCATCATGCCTAATAGAGCAAAGGGATGATCATCAGGAGTGATAAGTAGTCTTTCAATCTGACCACGCCAGTGTTTCTCATATACTTCCTTGCACGTCTCCGGCCAATACGGATGCTTGTCACATTTGCTCATTTGCATTCGCCCCGCGTTCGTGATATAAAGTGTATACCAACATGTGTTGACCCTCGGACTGCTCCGAACGGACCGTGTCGAGGGAGGCCAATCGGCCCCAGGGACCCGCCAATGTCGGGTCCTGGCTTTTTCTACACCATCACTGATGAATGAGCGAAGTATCGCGTATCAGCGAGCTTCAGGCAACAGCAGGCGTCCTGCAGTAAGAGACGACAAATATCCGGTGCTGATTATCCGAAGAGGAATCTCCGGATTGCCGCGAGCAAGCCGCGCTTGGGAGCGTCTGTTTTGACGGGCTCACGTTTGACAGGATCTCTGCCATTCGGTTTTCCGCGCCTTGGGGGGGGGGACGGGTGGTCGCTTGGCGACCGGCTTTTGGACCATCATTGAAAAGCCCGCCACGCGCGAACAAACCTTTGGGCGGACGCATACACAGGATCAAACCGTAACCAAACGCTCATTTACACACAATGTCATATACACAAGATTTACGAGCTTTTTCCGGCGCTAAAAATGCTACATTCGCTCCAGAAGCGAGCAGTAGCGGTTTGACGAAAGCGTTCTGGTAGAATGACCTTTCTGCCCTACAAGCATTTGCGCGACAAGCGCGCCTACGACCGGCGCTATCGGCGTGAAAACATCATGTCGAGGCATCGGGACCGCGCCTACTGCGCCAACAGGCGCGACGGCAGTCCAAAACTGATAGCCGCCGACGTAGCCGCCATCTTCGCCAACCACGCCAGCTGCTACTATTGTCGCGCGCCGGTTGACGACAGGACCGGAACGCTAGAGCATATTGACGCGGCGCTTGGCAACAACCCAGAAAATCTGACTGTGGCTTGCAAGCCCTGCAACAATGGCAAGCATGCCAAGCCTAAAAGCATCTGGCTGAAACGACTGGCGACGCGCGGCCTACGGCATGAGGACTTGCCTCCATCTGAAATGCGGCAGAGACAAGAGTCAACGTAGCTTAGCGATGTAGACGATACCCGTCGCGCTGCCGTGTCGCGTTGCCGAAGGCTACATGCTGCAATTGCAGCAGCAGCAGATCTGCCTTGGAAACACGATCAATAAGATAGTAAGTAAAGGCCACTTTGTTTACGGTTGTCCGACTGATCTGTTGATGGAATGACAGAAGCACCTTGTTGTCAATTCTTTCATTTGATCAGTCCCATGCGCCGTACCCGGACCAACCCGTGGCGGATGTAGCGGTGTGACCCGCAACGACGCATCTGGCGCCTTAATCGCACTATTCTGTTGGTTGTGCACCGAGATCAGCGTCGTCAGCCAACCTGCCATCTGATCCCAGACAACGCATCAGTAATTCTTTGATGCTTCACAATTAACCTGAATTTCCGACTGATTGTTCGCTATCATTGGGCGCATGCGGCCCTCCCTGGCTGATTCTGCGTGACAATGACTGAAGATCGTGCCGTACACTCGCTACCGTTCTTGAAAGCCAGAAATTTGTATGAGCGAACAACAGACGATCCTCCAAGGTGTTCCCGAGCGTGGCCAAATCACCAGGATCCGCCAGCGGCATTATGTTGTCACCGACGTCACGCGGGCGAATCTCCCGGTGGACAGCATTCATACGGTCCTGACCAAGCCACAGCATATCGTGGGTCTGTCATCGATAGAGGATGATGGCCTAGGCGAGATGCTTGAGGTTATCTGGGAAATCGAGCCGGGCAAGCATCTGCTGGAACGCCTTGAATTGCCAGCCGTGCGCGAGTTCGATCCACCCGAGCATCTCGACGCCTTCATTGATGCGGTACGCTGGGGCGCGGTATCGCAGGCGGACACCCGTGTACTGCAGGCGCCATTCCGTAGCGGAATCGATATCGAGGATTATCAACTCGATCCTCTGGCACGCGCGATTCAAATGCCGCGCGTCAACTTGCTCATCGCTGACGATGTGGGCCTGGGAAAAACCGTAGAGGCCGGGCTGGTCATACAGGAACTAATCGTCCGAAATCGCGCCCGCAAGATTCTAATCGTGTGTCCCGCAGGGCTGCAAATCCATTGGCGAGACCAGATGCAAGAGAAATTCGGCTTGGACTTTCGCATCGTGGATAGTGACCTAATCAAAGATCTGCGACGGAATCGTGGAATCCGCACGAATCCGTGGACACATTTCCCGCGCCTCATCACATCGATCGACTATATCAAAGGCGAGCGCTCCAAACGCTTCTTGCGCGATGCATTGCCCGCGGAAGGGGAGTCGCGCTACCCGCGCAAATTCGATGTCTTGATCGTGGACGAGGCGCATAATATAGCCCCGGCGAGCGGCGGCAAGCATGCGACCGAATCCTTGCGAGCGCAAGTGATTAAATCGCTGGCGCCACACTTTGAGCACAAGCTCTTCTTGAGCGCGACGCCGCACAACGGCTATCAGGAGAGCTTCACCGCTTTGCTAGCGTTATTGGATAACCAGCGATTCGCGCGCGGCGTGCCACCCGATGAAGCGCAGCGGCGAGCGGTGATGGTGCGGCGCCTGAAGTCGGAAATCACGCGCTGGGATGGGCAGCCTCGCTTTCCGCCTCGTGAAATCCATGTAATCGAAGTGGACTACGACGATGATGAACGCGCGGTGCATCGCGCGCTAAAGCAATACGCCCGACTGCGAACCGATGCGGCACGCGATGGAACGGAAAGGTATGCGACTGACTTCGTATTAAAGCTGCTGAAGAAACGATTGTTTTCTTCACCACAAGCATTCCTGGACACGCTCAACCGGCATGAGCAATCGGTCAGCGCTTCGACCGCATCCGGCGCTCGGCCGCGTAACAAACCATTACAAGGCGTTTTGCGCCGCCAACTGCAGCAGATTGATGAAAGCTACGCTGATGACGATGACTATGAGGACGCGACCGTCGGCGCAGTGGATACGGCGACTCGCACATTTCGTTCATTAAACGATCAGGAAAAAACCCTCATCAGCGACATGCGCGCTTGGGCGCAGCGCGCCGCGGGCCGCCAAGATCAGAAGACGCGGTCGCTTGTGCGGTGGCTGCGCCGGACGCTCAAGCCAAATGGCGCCTGGTCCGATGAGCGTGTCATTATCTTCACCGAATATCGGGCGACGCAAAAATGGCTGCAAGACATCTTGGCAGCTGAAGGCTTCGGCGGCCAACGGCTGATGGACTTCTACGGCGGCATGGACAAAGACGAGCGCGAGCGCGTGAAAGCGGCATTTCAAGCGCATCCGTCACAGAGTCCGGTGCGCATCTTGCTGGCGACGGATGCCGCCTCCGAAGGTATCGACTTGCAGCGGCACTGTCACCGTCTTATTCATATCGAGATTCCTTGGAATCCAAACCGCTTGGAACAGCGCAACGGCCGGATTGATCGCCACGGGCAGCGCCATAATCCGTTAATCTTCCATTTTGTGGCAAAAGGGTATGAAGAACGCGCGCGACTTGCTAGAGATGGGGATGTTGACGCATTGGATGCCGACTTGGAGTTCTTGCGGCGTGCCGTGGTGAAAATCGAGCAGATTCGCGCGGATCTCGGAAGTGTCAGCCGCGTTATTGCAAACCAGGTCGAAGAAGCGATGCTGGGCCATCGCAGGCAGCTTGACACGAGCAAGGAAGAAGCGCAAAACGCGCGTGTGAACCAGCAGCTGCGATTCGAGCGCGATCTGCAAAAGCAAATACATGAACACAGAGCGCAACTTGACGAGTCGCGGCGCCAGCTCAACTTGTCGCCAGAAAACATTCAAGCCGTGACTGAAATTGCCTTGAGTCTGGCACGGCAACCCTCGTTGCGCCCTCATCCTTCAATCAACGGCGCCTTCTTCCTTCCGCCATTAACCGGAAGCTGGCGACAGGCCAGCCGAGGCATACATCACCCCTTTACACAAAAGCCGCGGCCGATCGTGTTCGACCACGATTTAGCGCGCGATCATGGCGATGATGTCGTGCTCGCGCACTTGAACCACCCGCTAGTGCAGATGTCGCTGCGCTTGCTGCGTGCGGAAGTCTGGTCGGCAGGCGAGAACACACGCTTGAACCGGGTAACGGCTCGGGTGGTGCCAAACGATGCGCTGCCGGAGAATACACCGGCTGTCATTGCGCACGCGCGACTTGTCGTTATCGGCGGCGACCACCAGCGTCTGCACGAAGAGATCATCACTGCGGGCGGCCTCCTGCGCCCGCGGTTCAGCCGGCTAAACGTCGGACAAGTCGACCGCGCCCTGAGTCAGCTGTTGGACAAGTCTGTCATCGAGCGAGAGAAATGGAGCTTGATCGAAGTCTACAACCAGCATGACATCGAGGAGAACCTGTTGCAGGCCTTGGAAAATCGGAAGCTCGCAAGCAACAATCGCCGCGAGCGAGACTTAGCGCGGCGCTCGGAAAACGAACAAGGTGATATAGAATCCATTCTGCTTGAACTCAAGCGAGCTATTGAAGCGGAACTCGATGAGCCGGACTCGCAACAGCTGGATTTGCCCGGCTTCAATGATGAAGATCGCAGAATTCACAAGAACGCGCTGCTCGCTCGATTGCAGGAGATCCCGGAAGAGATCGAGCGCGAAAAGGAAGCTATTCGCAAGCGTTTTGAGAAACCAACATCTCGCCTGTTTCCGGTGGCGATCACGTTCTTGGTGCCTGAACGTCTTAACCGATCCTGATTAACCTGACACAAAGAGGTTCTTATGTCTGCAGCGATAGCCCGTCATCACGCTGAATGGCTCTCCCTGATTGACATTTCCGGTCCCTTCCTGAGCGTCGAGGTCTTGACCAATGCGCTGCCCCAGGGACTCGACGCGCGCGAACCAGCCCTGGCGGCTGAACTGAGGGCCGCCTACGAAGAGTGGAGCGATGAGCAGATGCTCGCCCGGCCCGACCAGTCCATACATGGCGCCTGGGTGGATTATGTGCTGGGCACGGCGCTGGAATTGCCCGACAGCATGATCGCCCGAGGGCAAGCGATACCGACCAAGCTACAATTCAGCGTACCGGAATACGGCGAAACAATTAGACCGGACATCGTCATTCATAACCCGGACGAGCTCAGCGAGCCGCTAATGCTCGTCATGACCTATCCGCCCGGGCAGAACCTCGAGACTGAGGTCAAGGACAAGCGCTGGAAATCCAGCCCGGCGCAGCGCATGCAGGAATTGCTGCGCCGGACGGATCTACGCCTCGGGCTCGTGACCAACGGCGACCAGTGGATGTTGGTCAGCGCCAAGCCAAATGAAACGACCGGCTTCATCACCTGGGAAGCCGATCTCTGGACACAAGAACCGCTTTGCCTGCGCTCCTTCCGCACCCTCTTCAACGCCAATCGCTTCTTCATGCCCGCGGACCAGCGACTCGAAACCTGGCTGGACGACAGCGCCAACGACCAAGCCGAAGTCACCAACCAGCTCGGTTATCAGGTGCGGCGCGCGGTCGAAATCATCGTGCAGAAGATCGACCGCCTCGACGCCGAAAGCGGCGGCGAACTGCTGCGGGGCGTCAGCGCGGACGAACTCTACGAAGCGGCGCTGACCGTCATGATGAGGCTGGTCTTCCTGATGAGCGCCGAAGACCGCGACCTGATGCCGATGGATAACCCGCTCTACGCCCAGCATTACGCCGTATCGCCATTGCGGGGCCAGCTGCGCGAGCGGGCCGACCAGGTCAGCGAAGCCGTTGTCGAGCGGCGGCACGATGCCTGGAGCCGGCTGCTGGCGACCTTCCGCGCGGTGCATGGCGGCGTCGAGCACGAGGATATGAAGCTGCCTGCCTATGGCGGCAGCCTCTTCGACCCCGACCGCTTCCCCTTCCTCGAAGGGCGGGCGCCAGGCACGCGCTGGCGCGATTCGCAGGCCGAGCCGCTGAAGATCGACAACCGCACGGTCTTGCATCTGCTGGAAGCGCTGCAACTGCTGCAAGTGCGCTTCGGCGGGCAGACCGAGACGCGCCGCCTCAGTTTCCGCGCCCTCGATATCGAACAGATCGGCCACGTCTACGAGGGCTTGCTTGATCACCGCGCGACCAAAGCCGCGGGCGTCATCCTCGGCTTGAAAGGCGCCAAGCACAAGGAGCCGGAAGTCGCGCTCGCCGTCCTGGAAGAATATGCGCGGCAAGACAGCGACGCCGACCTGATCGCCTTCTTGCGCGAGCAAAGCGGACGCAGCGCCAGCGCCATCCGCAAGGAGCTCGCCGGCGACCTTGACTCCCAGCGCGCCAGCCGACTGCTAGAAGCCTGCCACAATGACGAAGATCTCTACCAGCGCGTCTCCCCCTTCGCCAATCTGATCCGCGATGATTACCTGGGCGACCCGGTCGTCATCCCGGCGGGCAGCGTCTACGTCACCGCCGGCACCACCCGCCGCGCCACCGGCACCCACTACACGCCTAAGAGCCTGACCGAGCCTATCGTCCAGCACACGCTCGAGCCCCTCGTCTACATCGGACCAGCCGAGGGGCATGCGCGCGACAAATGGAAACTGAAGGGGCCGAAGGAACTGCTCGACCTGAAGATCTGCGATATGGCCATGGGCAGCGGCGCCTTCCTGGTGCAGGTCACGCGCTACCTGAGCGAGCGCCTGGTCGAAGCCTGGAACGCCCTCTCCGACGACCCGCGCATCGTGCCCGAGTTCACCGTCGAAGGCGCGCCGCCAAGCAGCCGCCTGGGCGAGATCCTCATCCCGCGCGAGCCGGATGAGCGCATCGTGCTCGCCCGCCGCTTGATCGCCGACCGCTGCATCTACGGCGTGGACAAGAACCCGCTGGCGGTCGAGATGGCCAAGCTCAGCCTCTGGCTGATCACGCTAGAGCGGGACCGCGCCTTCACCTTCCTCGATCACGCGCTGAAATGCGGCGATTCGCTGGTCGGCGTCGATCTGGAGCAGCTGCGCAACTGGTCGCTGGAGGCGAGCGACAAGCCCCGCCTGGTCATGCTGGGCGTCATGCGCATCCGCGAGCAGATTCAAGAGGTCATCAAGCGGCGCGCGCAGCTGGAATCCTTCACCGTCAACGACATCCGCGACCAGCAGGAAAAGGCGCGCCTGCACGCGGAAGCCGACGCCCGCGTCAACGACCTTCGCGCGGCCGCCAATCTGCTGCTGGCGTCATATTTCAACGACTATAAGAAAGACCGACGCGAAGCCATGCGCAGTCACTTGCTGGATGTCGTGCAGCAGGGCGCGGATGTGCCGGTGGAATACTATGGTCCGGTCGAGGTGGTGCAGGGCGTGCGGCCCTTCCACTGGCAGTTGGAGTTTCCCGAGGTCTTCCTGAATGGGCGGAGCGGATTTGACGGCTTTGTCGGGAATCCGCCGTTTCTCGGCGGCAAACGTATCAGCTCTACTTTAGGAGTCAAGTATGGAGTTCATCTGCGCGCCATTTGGGCGCATTCAAAGGGTGCGGCTGACCTCTGTGCATACTTTTTCCTAAAGGCCTATGAACTTCTAGGGAACTCCAAGTGTTTAGGATTGATCGCTACCAATACCATATCTCAAGGTGATACGAAATCGCTCGGCTTGGACTACATACTGGCTAACAGAGGAACAATCTATAACGCCGTCAGAGATCATCCATGGCAAGGACAGGCATCGGTCGTGGTAAATGTGATTAACATCGCGAAAGGCAATTCGAATAGTCAGTGTCAACTCAACGGCGTACGGGTTGAATTCATCTCTGCTTCACTCGACGACTACGTTGATTTGGGTAATCCTTACCGATTGGCAGAGAATATGTGGATCTGTTTTATGGGAACCATTGTCAACGGTGCAGGATTCATATTGACAAAGGACGAGGCACGTGAACTTATTTCTAATAATCCACAGAACCAAGACGTCCTGTTTCCCTACATGATAGGTCGGGACTTAAACGCTGTGCCTGATCAAACGCCGACTCGTTGGATTATCAACTTCTTTGACTGGAGCTTTGAAAAAGCCCAGAATTATCCAGAATGCCTGGCAATTGTAACGACTAGAGTGAAGCCAGCGCGCGACGAGATTGTCGCAAAAGGAAGACAAGTACATGAATATGATTACTGGAAGTACTGGGATAAACGTCTCGAAAGCTATGAGCTAATTTCATCTAAAGAGCGTGTGATATGTATTGCGCTAACCAGCCAAACGGCTGCGTTCACATTTGTCGAGAACAATGCTGTATTTGGTCATGCCGTGGGTGTGTGCAATTTTGATGACTCCGCAGATTTAGCTTGTCTTCAGTCTGCGTTTCATGTTGAATGGGCATTCAAACACGGATCATCGCTCGGCAAAGGCCTGCGATACACGCCTAGCGGAGTTTTCGAAACCTTCCCCTTCCCACTCAACACCACCTCTCTCAAAGCCATCGGCGAGGAATACCACGAAACTCGCCGCCAAATCATGCTCGAGCGCCGGGAAGGCTTGACCGCCACCTATAATCGCTTCCACGAGCCGGACGAATCCGCCGCCGATATTCAGGAGTTGCGCGATCTGCATGTCGAGATGGACAGGCAAGTTGCCGCCGCTTACGGCTGGGACGATCTGGCGCTTGAGCACGGCTATCATGAGACGGCGCAGGGGCTGCGCTTCACCATCAGCGAAGCCGCTCGCCGCGAGGTACTGACGCGCCTGCTCAAGCTGAATCACGAGCGCTTCGCCGAAGAATGCCGCCAGGGCTTGCATAGGACCAAGAAGGGCAAAAAAGCGTGCGCCGAGTTTTTCGCCAAGAATCCGCAACTGCGAGACGCCGGTTCACAGTCGCCGGCGCCATCAGCTACAATCAATCTGCGCGACCGGATTCGACCCTTTTACGCTAACGACCAGGACTTGCTGCTATGAACGTGATTTCTACCCCTCCCCCGGCCCCTCCCCGAAGCATCAGGGAGGGGTGACTCTTCTGCAAAGTTGCGAATAATGCTGAGAATGCGACACAATGCAGCACCAAGTATGATGTCCTTTGTGGCGCTCCCCTTCCCTAGCTCGCTGGGGAAGGGGGCGGGGGATGGGGTTAAGTAAACCGCATGACAACGCTGAAAACGCCCTCCCGACTGGAAATACGCGATGAATTCGTCGACATGATCCGGCGCGAGCTGCTGGGTCCGGCCGCAGACGATCCCGATGAGCGCGTCAATGAGCGATACGTGCGCGACCGCTACGCAGTGGGCATGCTGGCGCCGCGCAATGCCTCCAAGGTGCCCGACCCTGAAGATGAAGAGGGACCGCTGGCGACCGACCAAGCCGACACGCCCGAAGAAGGTTATGCCGAGCAGGAATTGCCCGGTTTCGGCGCGGTCGAAACTGGAGAATCCGACGAGAGCTCGCCGCAAAGGAGCATGATCCCCTCGTCCATCGGCTTGACCTTCGCCCTCAGCCGTGCCGCCGATGCGCTCAAGGTCACTGTGCGCTGGGGCAGCTATGAACGCCGCGACGATGAAGAAGCCGAGGAGCAGAAGAATTACTGGCAGCGGATCCCGATCGAATCCAGCACGATCGTATCAGTGGACGAACTGCATGAGAGCGACAAAAACAGATGGGATTGGACGCCCAGCGCGGCGCATCACGAGGTGAAGGTACGTGCGCTAGTCCGCGACCATGAGGACGCCTACACCATCACGCTATTCCTGACCAACGGCAAGCTGGAGCCCAAAAAGAACAAAGATAGCGCCTGGCTCTTCCAGCCGGAAATCATCGTCGAAGAGCCCGCCGGGCAGCCCGCTTTCATCCGCCGCAAGCTGCCAGATGGCCTTACGCCGACCGAAGTCGAAGACAACATCATGCGCATGATCTACCGCGAGAAGGTGGAATTCGCCGTCGGTCACGGCGTCGCCTTCCAGGCGGAATTGCCTGACGGGCGCTGGGATGTGGCGCAGCGCATCAGCACCGAAGTGTTGCCTCGCGCTGAGGTCCTGCGCATGGAGCCGCCGGTCATCGACGATCTGGCGGTTGATATGCTTACCCTGGCAGAAACCGAGATGGGCGCCTTCGGGCCGCTGCTCACGCCATTGGTCGCTGAATACGAAGACTGGATCGCCGAGAAAGCCGCATACTTCGAGGATGAGCCGGAAAAGTTCAGCGAATATAGCAAGGAAAGGGCGGTGGTGGAAGCGGAATGGCTGGAAGCGCTGGAGCGCATTCAAGCGGGCATCGCCCTGCTCGATGCCGATGCCGATGCGGCGCGCGCTTTCCAGTTCGCCAATCGCGCCATGTGGCTGCAGCGCATTCGCACCATCTACAGCGGCCAGGCGCGCCAAGGCGACACGCCCGATCTGGCTGAAATTGACGTGCCGAATAACCGAAGCTGGCGCCCCTTCCAGTTGGCCTTCATCTTGCTCAACCTGCCGGCGATGACCGATCCGACCCATCCTGAGCGCAGCAGCGCTGATCCCGAGAAATTAGGCTATGCCGATCTGCTCTGGTTCCCGACCGGCGGCGGCAAGACGGAAGCCTATCTGGGGCTGACCGCCTACACGCTGGCGATAAGGCGCACCCAGGGAGTAATCGGCGGTCTGGATGGCAACGCCGGCGTTGCTGTGCTCATGCGCTATACGCTGCGCCTGCTGACCCTGCAGCAGTTTCAGCGCGCCACCGCGCTCATTGCCGCCTGCGAAATCATCCGCCGCGAAGACCCCGAACTCTGGGGCACGCGCCCTTTCCGCATCGGCCTTTGGGTCGGCAATCGCAGCACGCCCAACTGGACCAAGTATTCCGCCGAGGCGATCAAGCAAAGACGCGGCCAGGAATGGCACTATGGCAGCTCCATCGGCGGCAGCGGCACGCCGGTCCAACTCACGCATTGCCCCTGGTGCGGCAGCAAAATCAATCCGGGGCGCAATATCGAGGTGGAAACACCTGAAAAGGGACGTGGGCGGACATTTCAGTTTTGCAGTGATAACGTGGGCGGTTGCGCATTCAGCCGCCGCTGTTCCCCCGACGAGGGCTTGCCGATTGTCGTTGTCGACGAAGAAATCTACCGCCTGCTGCCCGACCTGCTGATTGCCACGGTCGACAAATTCGCCCGCATGCCCTGGCAAGGTCAAACGCAGATGCTCTTCGGGCGTGTTTCAGGCAACTGCGACCGCCACGGTTATAATTCGCCCGAATTTGACGACGCGGAGTCGCACCACGCCAAAGGCAAACTGCCCGCGGTCAAAATGCAGACGACCCCCTGGCTGCGGCCGCCTGACCTCATCATCCAGGATGAACTGCATCTGATCAGCGGTCCGCTGGGCACGCTCGTTGGTTTATACGAGACTGCCGTCGAGACGCTGTGTTGCTGGGAGCTCGATGGCGTGACCGTCCGCCCCAAAGTGGTAGCGTCAACCGCCACCATCCGCCGGGCGCAGCAGCAGGTCAAGAGCATATTCGATCGCCAGGTGAAGATTTTTCCGCCAACCGGCGCCGATTCGGAAGACAACTTCTTTTCCGAGATCCATCCCTCGACTGCCGATAGGCCAGGACGTCTTTACATGGGTGTCTGCGCCACCGGCACCCGCTTCAAAGCGATCATGATCCGCGTGTATGTCGCCGCCATGGCCGCCGCGCAAACGCTGCTGGACAAGTATGGCGTGGAACATGCCGATCCCTACATGACGCTAGTCGGCTATTTCAGTTCCATGCGCGAGCTTGGCGGCATGCGGCGGGTTGTGGACGATTCCGTCAGCAGCCGTCTCAAGCGGATGGACGAGCGCGGCCTCAGCCGCAGGTTTATCAACATAAACGGCGGTATTGATGAATTGACATCGCGCAAAGGCGCGGTGGAAATTCCTGAAACCCTGACTCAACTCGAAACAAGATTCGATGTTCCCGCTGAGAAGGGCCGGCGGCGGCGCGGCAAAAACAGGAAGGGCCCGCTCGATGCGCTCCTTGCGACCAATATGATATCTGTCGGCGTCGATGTCTCGCGGCTCGGGCTGATGGTGGTTGCCAGCCAGCCGAAGCACACTGCTGAATACATCCAGGCCACCAGCCGCGTCGGCCGCCAGTATCCCGGTCTTGTTTTGACTGTCTACAACTGGGCGCGGCCACGCGATGTCAGCCATTATGAGCGCTTTGAACACTATCACGAGACATTCTATCAGCAGGTCGAACCCTTATCGGTTACACCCTTTGCTCCGCGCGCCTTGGATCGCGGACTGTCCGGCGTTCTGGTGTCTCTCATGAGATTATCCAGCGAGAAATACAACGAAAACGCTCGCGCGGGCGACATTCTATATGCTGACGACGACTTGATGCAAGCAACGGATGCGATCGGCGAGCGTGTTGGCAGAGTCGCCGAGGGCGTGCTTCCTCAGGTTGAGCAGTTGCTGCAAAATCGTGTCGACGAATGGAAGAATCAAGCCGCCAACCGCTCGGCGCAATTGGGCTATGAAGGCAAGAAGGACGGCAAGACTGTAGGACTCCTGGTACACAGCTCCGGACAACCTTGGGAGCCTTTTACATGCCTGAACTCTTTACGGGATGTGGAGCCGGAAGTCCGACTAATACACGACGACCACGATATGGAGGAGCGCGTCATGGCAGAGCCCGCCCATGAGGATACTGACAATGGCGCCTAACCCTAAAGTCGGGGACGTGCGGCCTAGCCAACTACTTTACACCTTCGGCGTTGGGTCAATCATCGACTTGCCTAAGATCTCGGTGATCGTAACAGGCCTTGAGGATTGGCCCGCTACTCCAGATTACATGCGGGAGATAGTGGAAGACAGATTACTGACGGCGGTGCAGTCCAGACTTCATGGCGTCGAAAGGTTACTTGCTCCGCCTACCGATATAGACGGCAGCCAGCCAGTAAACCCATTTGACGATGCGGCGGGAATCGGAGTGCCTGTAGCCACGTTTCCACGTTGGATGGTCTGTCCTTACTGCCGTCGTCTGGCACCGCTCAGTTCCGGCCTCTTCGAACCTGCATACGATCGCTATCTGCCTGACAAAACGGCATACAGACATGTCAATTGCACTAAGCCAGGAAAACCGCCAGACGTTGTTCCGGCTCGTTTTCTTGTGGTCTGTGAGGACGGCCACTTGGACGACTTTCCTTGGGACTACTTTGTGCATGCAGGCGACAAATGCACGGGTACGCCGCTATTCAAACTGATTGAGGACGCACCATCAGGTGAGGCGCGATCGTTGCTGGTCAGATGCGACACATGCGGCAAGCGTCGCCGACTATCCCAGGCATTTGGCCGAGACAATCTCAAGAACATGCCGCAATGTTGCGGTCGTCGCCCGCACCTGCGAGACTACGATGATGAGCCCTGTGGTCATACCGCGCGCGCCATCACGCTTGGCGCGTCGAATATGTGGTTTCCCAGCGTTCTAAGCGCGCTGGCAATTCCAGAAGGAGATGGGCAACGTGAACGCCATCTTCAAGAGAAGTGGCCTCTGCTCAAGAATGTCACGGCAGAGGAAACAGTTGTATCGTTCAGGTCGGCGGGGCTATTGGGGCCGGAGCTGTCTAACTACAGCGACGAGGAGCTTTTCGACTCAATCCTGCGGCGCAAGCAGCGATTGGCCAACGCGCAGGACGGGCCGCCCGAGCAAAAAGATTTGCAAGCGCCGGAATGGCGAGTTCTGTCAGAATGTGATCCCTCGCGGAACTCACCGGACTTCAGTCTGCTACCGGTCGATCTAGGGTCGAGTTGGCAGTTTCCTGCGATTCAGCAAGTAGTGATCGTGGAGCGCTTGCGTGAAGCGCAAGCCTTGATTGGATTCACACGTTTGGATGCTGTCGACCTAACCGACACCGATCCTGACATCGACATCAGGCCCGTCCCGCTTTCACGGCAGTCAACAGAGTGGGTGCCTACCACTGAGGTTCGCGGAGAGGGCATATTCATCCGCTTCAACGAGTCAGCGATTCAAGCTTGGGAAGAGCTAGAGTCGGTTACCGAATTGGCGAGAGACTTCTTCAATGGCCACGTAAAGTGGCGCGCCTTGAGAAACATCGGTGACCCGGCCAGTGGATTCCCTGGGATGCGTTATGTCCTATTGCATTCTTTTTCGCATGTACTCATGCGCGCTATGGCGCTGGAATCCGGTTACTCGCTCGCCAGTCTGCGGGAAAGAATTTACTCTAGAATGCCCGACGAGGAATCCGGTCCCATGGCTGGTGTTCTGATTTACACCGCCGCCACCGATAGCGAAGGCACTCTTGGCGGTTTGGCCAGCATGGGAGAACCGTCTGTTTTGCGGCGACATATTCTCAAAGCGCTTTATGATGCCGGTTTATGTGCCAGTGACCCGCTTTGCGCTGAAAACATGCCGGGACTGAACGGGCGATCGATTCATGCGGCCGCCTGTCACAATTGCCTCTTTGCCCCAGAAACAAGCTGCGAGCGCGGCAACAAGTACTTGGACCGAACAGTGCTTGTGCCAACGGTGGAGAATAGCGACGTGGCCTTCTTTGATCCGGATGCGCTTGGGTGAACATATTCCAATGTGTGGTGCTGGAAGGCCCAAACACAACCTCAGCGCGCCTTGAATCGATTGCCTGGATGGCGGTTGATCGCGAATAGCATCAGTTTTCGTCACATTCGCCGACTGCACACGCTTGAGCGCAGTACACCTCAATTTACTACACTTGCGATTGCGCCGCCGAACTCCCCCGATATCGTACCGAACACAGCGCCAAGAATGATTAGGCCGCCTACTTCAATTATTTGCTTCATGAATTCCAGCGATTGCCGGCTGCTTTCGGTACTGAATTGGGGCAGTCATTCCACTCACCAAGAATAGTAAGCAAAACAACCTTTACTTACGCTAATCCGGCTGACCTGGCAGTGGTATGACAGAGCCACTTTGCGTTGTTGCAAACGCTAGATCTGTGCGTTGGGTGCGATCACCCTAGGATACGAAACAGAATGCCGTGGCAGCAACTTGTGGTGAACATTCAGCAGAACGACGTGCTTACAACTGATGGTCAACAGGCCGAACGTTGAAGATAAGACAAGCTAGTTGGTACAGGTATACAAACCAGCTGATCTCGGCAGGTGAAATTGACCACTATTGGCGTTTTGCTTTTCGTCGCTGCATTCGTATGTGGGGTAATCTTTGCGCTCAATTCAAAAGTTGCGAGTGTATCGGTTCAAATGCCTGGTTGAAACTTATGGATCCTTCGCGCACTTTTGTAATCAAGTCACTGATGTCATCTGCAGTCAGAAGCCCATTCATACGAATTTCAGCCTCAAGGCCTAGTTGTTTCAGCATGGCGTTCATCTGCTCAAGAATCTGAGTTCTAAGTTCGGCCAAAGCTTGATGAAACCGAAGCTGCCTCTCGATAATGTAATACTCGGTTGCATACTTATTTTCCTGTACGGTGGACATCCATCCCCAACTACGCATGGCTTTAGCCATGGCTCGAAACTGTGCTGAACTAAAGTCCGTAAACTGGAAACCTGAGTCATTCCTTTCTGCACCATAAACTCCATCATGAAACTCGGGCGTGATTGTACTTGCCTGCTCCAAGACCCCCAGCCTGCGCAATTGCTGACCTGGCGTCCCTAGGCCTCCGGGCAGCCGAACGATCATGGCTTTGTTCTTTGGCAAATCGATGTGCGGCTCTTTCGATGTCGATTCCTTCATCGTCGCTATGCTCTGCCTAATACTTCGTCTGCGTTCTTGCACTTCTCCCGAAATCCAGACGAGCGCAGGCACCGTGTTTTCACTATCATCATCCTCACGCGCCGCGGCAATCTCCCAAAAGCTTTCTCCTTTAATTGCCAGATCACCGGCTACGTGACGGATAAACTCGGATATGACTTCGGCCCCATCTGTCCCGCGCTCAACGGTACCATTCCGTTGAAACTCATATGGTTCGGCAAACAGAATCGTAGTCTTCCAAAGTAATTCTTCGGACGCGGGCACAACCTCAAATGTGTGTGGCTCTTTACGAGATACCCAAGTCGGCAAGATCTGCTGACGCACGTCTCTGCAAAAAATATGGACACGAATGCTTTCTTCAAGTTGAGCGATGTGCGGTGGATATCCCCGTGAAAACCTGGTAATGCGATCAATCTGCATCGGCGGCACCTGCAAGGTTGTCCAGTCGAAACTCATATCGAGCTTCTAACTCGCGCTGATCCTCCATAGCCTTTCCGAGATTGAGGTATCCGAGCCACTGCGACTTATCCAACTCCAGTTTTTCGGCAAGATACATATCAACAAATACGTCTTCAGGGTCGTAAACCATTGAGTGAAAGTTCTCAGCCGGGGCAACAGCCCTAATGCAAAGGCTTGGATGCCTTCGAACGTAGCTCTGAAAGGCTAAACGTCCGCCACGATTGCCCATGGGCGATAGCGGAAGGTCTTTAAGAGTGCGCTCAAAGCATTGCTGCCAGTTACTCCTGGTAAATGAATACACGAAGAGGGTTATCGATTTCCTGGCCAATGCGACTAGCTTAACCATCGCTAGTAGCGATCTGTTGATTTCTGAATCGTCTAAGTGTTGATTCCAAATCTTTACGCAAGAGTCCCACAGCGAACGCTCCTGGTGAAGCTCGCTAAACAGATAGGCGTACCCGCTTAGTGCCAGCAGGTCGGATATAGGTTCACCTATAAACCTAATGTTTTGCGGAGGTTGCCAGTCCGAGGTCTCCGCAACTACAGCATCTCTTGCCGCCAGGACCCCTGGAAAATAGCTTTGAAAGATCAAGCTGGCTAGTTCCCCGTCGCCTGACTCTAAGGCCTTAAAGTACTCTTCACCAAGAGTCTTAACCGCTTGTCCCAGCAAGTCGAGAGTGTCATCATTGCTGAAGAAGTCATCATCCGACAGATTCGGGATACACTTGGCAACGTTTATGATAAGCTCTCGTTTTTTACCGGCAATCTCCTGCAGCGTGACTTGGTCGTCGATTTCTGCAAATGGCAGCTCTTTAAGTATTCGGTAGCCTTCTATGATGCGCATCTTTTCAAACAGGACTTCGCTATGGTGTTCGAGCTTATGACAGTATTCCAAGCCGTAAGCAATCAAAAGCATGGCGGCCCCGTGCATCTCTGCATCAATTAGATTGCTCGACTGCGTCACATAGCATTCTCGTCCAAGATCTAACAATGCGGTTAGCTGGTTCTTCAAAGATTCGGCGACAGGATGCGCTGCCAGCTGGCAGACATACCACGGGGCCGAAACAATCTCGCCTTCTATTTCAAATTCGAACTCGATTCTGTTTCGTAGGTAATCCAAGTTAGATAGCATATATGTAGGAAACCCCCGCGCGTAAAGGTTTTTCCCGTCGCGCCAGTCAATTTCCTGCACTTCACCCATGAGAGCGGCGATATCGAGAGTTCGCAACGGTTTGAAGAAGCTCAAGAGTATCGTTATTGGTAGAGAACCAATGTCCGATATAAGTTGCAGTTGTTCAGTTGGGGTTGTTCGCGACAAAGTGGGTTCTTGTGCGGCAAGGTTCGAATGTAGCGATTGAGATAAGGCCAACACTGATTTTGCAGCTGCGTCTATTTGATGTTCCGCACCCAGTCCGCCAAAGGCAACGTGACTTGCGCGGACAGCCTCTGCCGCCACAAGATAATCAGAGTCATCGAGTAAACTTTGGAAGATGTCTTCAAAGAACGTGAGGAGTGTCGACTCGAGCCAGAGAAAATCTGGAGATTGTTCCGGCTGCAGACTCGTATATGTATTGAGCGCAAGCAAAGTTTCGTTGGGATCAGCCAGATACCAGTACTTATGCCTTTCGCGCTTTGCGTACCAGGCGCTATCAATCGGAATTTGGCGCTTTCGACGAAGATATACGGCCAGAAAATCCAGCGCAACGCCAACCAACGGTGTCAGCGAATCGCGTCTGAGGTGACGTTTCTCCGCCACTATTCTTCCAAGCGACCTTAGCTTTCGAGCTTCCGCATTGGCAAACCTCATTCGATAATCTTGAATAGATGGGTCGTGGGCAACAGGGCTTGTGCTAACCACCTCGCGCAATGCAGCGTCCAGCTCTGCAACTATAGATCTAACCAAGTACGTAGGATTGAAGAAAGAGAGTGTACGCCGAGCAACATACGCGAACATCGGTACAGCCAACAGTCCGACCACCAGCGCCAATATCATGGAAACGACCGGACGCACATTGAGTACCACCGCGCCACCCAATGTAATCAATGTAAAGACAATGAGGTTCGTCAACAGCAACGTGGCGACGTGGTTAACTGGTTCGTTGATCAGTAAATTGCGAATGTTCTCCGGAACATCTACATAAAGGGTGCCAATCACCGTATTAAAGTTCGTGAAGTACAGTGAAAGAAAGAGGCCAGTAACTGTAATGATGGCAACAAGCGCGCCATCATATGCGACGACCGCGGTGTCGTTGTCGACCACGTTCGAAAATAGTAGAGGTGCTTCTACACCGGCCGATCGCATGAAATGCGGCAAGAGCGAGAAGATAGACGCCAGCGCTATACCGGGAATTGCCCTAAAAGCAGACTTTCGCACGAGTTGCGTCAAGGCACTTAGCTGGGAGTAACAAGACGAACCCAGGCGGCGTGATCTGAAGGTCAGCCAGGTTAAGTTGAACTGCCAGATTCGATTTCTGCGCCTAAGTCTCCAGTATTGGGGCCGCTCCTTGAGACTCAGCAGAAACCGTTCATATCGTAGCGTTATGAGTTGCCGAAAGTTTCGCACGTTTTGATCCGGGCATTAGCGGATGTGTGCTATCAAGAATTCAACCAGCAGTATAGTGCAGGAGGGGAACACAAAACACTGGACACGGTCAGATTTCTTCAGAGACAAGGTAGATTGTACGTGATGCTTATGCCGAAACCGCCGGTTCTTCTGAGGCACTCTGAGCCTTCATAATTTCTTTCCTGAAGCAAACAGACGCAGTTAAAGATCCCAAATTCGCCCGACTTCGCTACCAAAAACACCTGTTCGCTTCACAGAAGGGGGCTTTCCGGAAGCAAGGTGTTGTATAAGACCTTTTGACTGAGAATGTATTTACTTGAATTTGCACAGTTTTCATTGGCAGTGGCCTTTTGATACTCAATCACTGCCCACCCCTTGGTCAGGGTACCATTCATAAGCTGCGCGAATCTCATTTAGCCGCTCCATTCCCGCGCGGAGTACACGTTCGCGGAACTCAGCGCGATTGATCGGAATGCCAGCCAATTTGAATTCATAGAAGGCCTTGTCGATCGCGTCCTGCAGTTCCACATCGACGTGATACGAGAAGGTCTTCCGATGCACGGCGGTCTTGACTTTACCAGTCGCCTTCCCGCGCGGCTTCGACTGGCCTTCCTCTCGCTTATCGAACGCTTCGCCCATTCGCTCTTCCAAGCTCATGATGCCTCCCCTTCGACCCTCTGCATAACAAACTTCGCCAGCGCCAGGTGGTCCGCCTGACTCTCACGTTGCGCCTTGGCGCGGTGTGAGGCCGGCGGCTTGTAACTGAAAATAGAATGGCCGGTCACGCGCGCGTGGTTCATTAAGCTTCTGCGGTAGCGCAAACACGGCGCCACCCACTCTGCTCTATACTGGCGCAACGCTTCCAGATAGGCCGCCTCGTCCGGATTGCCGCGGTATGCCACTGGGACAATCCCGACTACGCCAATCTGTATATCAAAGTCTCCTTCAAGCGCCCTCACCTGCCGAAACAGCCCGCTTACTTCATCCATATAGGCCTCGTGCATCTCGGCCGGAACCAGGACGCGCCGGCAAGCCAGCAAGGCATTGTCGCTGATCGCGCCCCGTTGTGGTGGACAATCGACCAAAATGTAGTCATACGGCTTGCGAATAGTCTTGAGGATCCTGCTCAAACGCCCCTCGCGGTTGCGCTTCGCGACAAGGCTTTCCGCAGCTTCGAACATCATGTAATGACCGGGCAAGATATCAAAAGTATCATGAGGCGCGCGCTGAATTAGAGTATGCGGGTCTCCTTGCAGTGTAGTCAGCATCGTATAGATGTTATCGCCCTCGTCGACATACACTGCTTCCCGGAGCCCAAGCGAGCGAGTGAGTGATGCCTGACCATCCAGATCAATGACAAGCACGCTCTTGCCCAGTTCAGCGAGCGCGCCCGCCAGATTGCCCGTCACGGCTGTTTTGCCCGTCCCGCCCTTCTGATTGAAAATCGCTATTCGTGCACCCACGGACTCACCAAACCGCTTTTACACCAATCAATGTTTACATGTTTCTATTTATCTTCGTATACGTTTTTCCGTTTGTCAATCTCCTAGTATGTCTATTGCTTTGTAGTGAGAGACATACAGCAGAATGCAAAACGCACCCGGCCGAGACCGCTATACGTGAAACACCCACATTACAGACTCACGTTTACACCTGACACCGTCTTGTCCATCTACAATCTAGCAACCTTTGCTGCAAGAAAATCCCGGCCGATTATCCGACTGGCGATGTCCATGGGCATCAACTCTCTCGCTACCCGGAGTACAAGCCCCCAACTCTCTGTCAACTATACCCTGAGAAAACACAATTGCGTGGAAACATGGAATAATATAAACCATGTTTCATTGAATAATTGTAATATGTTTACAGCAGATTGCGACCTAATGACGTTTCTTCGCTGAGGCGCGCGGTAGGCCGTGGCGCTCCTTTCCGCTGACACACGGTCTGATCGCGCGTAAGTTCGCCGCCTGATAGATTGCGCTTTCCCTGATTTCGTCGTAGCATTCAGACACATAAAAGCAAAAAGCCCCGCTGGTCAGGCAATAGGCTTTTTTGCTAAATCGCATATGACACGCGTTGTGGCGCCAACCACGCCGCGCTGTTTTGTTGTGAAAGTACACGCACATGGTACTTCATATAGTCTGCTGCGTCAAGCACAAACGGCACAAAAATACAGAATTCCCCGAATTGCCCGCCGAGGACTGTCAAAACACCTATAAATTCGTCCGTTTTCGTCCGTTTGCACGGTCTTCCGCGGAAGTAAACTGGCACAAGCGTCTCTCCACCTGCGCCAACCCGCACGGTCGTCCACCAGGGACGGAGCAGGGCAAGCGCAGGCCCCAGGCACAACCAATCACCAAGGCTCGCCGCAAAAGCTATCCCCGGCCATGGGGGACGGGGCGAGTTGCGGCAATATCACCCGCAGCTTCAACCAAATGAGGAGGAAATCAGGAAGAAAGACCTGTTCATCGACCCAGGCAGGAACCTGGCATTTGCCGCCGTTGGAGCCGTGCAGTCACGCCAGATCGCATTTGCGTGATTTACGGCGCCAGTTTAGTCTTCGAAGTAGGGCAGCGTGATGTTGCTCACGCGGCCCAAAAACCCGACGCCGCTCATGCAAGCGGCGTTCGTCAGCGTAAGCGACATGGTCGCGACGTCGTTGACATCGCGGGCGCGATATCTCGCGCGGTCCAGTTTTGCGCCAAAGCAGGCGCGCTGGTGCCAAGGCCGCGGCGGTCGTCGGGCCGAGAATTCGCTAGGGACGCACCCCCGGCGAACGCTCTCGTCATGTTCACCTATCCACCAGGACTGAACAATGACTGATCAGAATAGTAATGGCAAGAAGCGGATTCCGCCATCTTCTAATTCGGAATCCAACCCCAACGCCAAGCACTTCAACCAGCCGAAGAGCAACGGACGCGGCAAAATTCCCGTCCAGGATCATGCCCAATGGAGCGAATATCTGGACAGCCGCCACGTCCTTGAAGCGGCCATCGCCGCCGGCGCCTGGGTCGAGCGCAGCGACTACTACGGGCGAAATTGCCTCGTCTGGCAGGAAAAGCGCCGCGACGGCAGCCCCGGCGCCAGACGCCGCCGCTTCATCAATCCACCGGTCATCGACGGCAATGAGTTGGGCAAAACCCTCTGGTTCTCCGACGAGAAAACAGACGAGCCCTTCCACTACATCGGCGCGCTGGACGACTTGAAGCGCGACATCGCCCACAGCGGCGGGGCCATTTACATCGTCGAAGGTGAGATTGACGTCTGGTCGACGCACGCCCTCGGATTGCGCAACACCGTCGGCATCTATGGCATCGGCCATATCCCGAAAGATATCGCTTCCATCCTGGATGAACTCGCCGTCGCCAAGACCGTCTACCTGGCTGACAACGATCAAGCCGGCGCGCGAGGCGCATCAAAACTGCGCGCGCTGCTGCGCGAAGCAGGCTGGAAGGGCAAAGAAGAATACCGCAAGGTCACAGGTCCAGGCATACCGGCGAAGGGCGATGTCAATGACCTGCTGTGCCATCACCACCCGGATCTGGTGGCGGCCCGCGCCGCCCTGGACGCGCTGCCTGCGTTCCAGCCGCGCATTGAGCACGAGCCTACCACCAATACATTGATGCCAAGCGGCGACAACGACCCGCGCTGGGACCCGGTCAAGGAGGCCGTCCGCAGCGCGCTGGGCGTCACCGGCTACAACCGCAAAGGCTTCAGCAAGAAACATTTTCGCTGCCCCGATCCGCAGCACGAGGATCCCGGCCCGAGCGCCAACTGGCACCGGGATGGCTTCTGCCACTGCTTCGGCTGCGGCAGAGACTTCAATGCCAAAGAAATGGCGGAGTTTTTGCACATCCCCTGGCGCGCCCTGCTCGGGGAGCAGCGGCAAATCCTGCCCTCGGACAAGATCGACCTGAATGCCGCCCCGCGCGAGCCTGAAGCCGCCAGCGCGCCGCCATTCTGCAACGAACCGCCTGACAGCCTGCTCCGGCTGTCCAACAGGTACTACTCAACGATGCACTCGGCGCTTTACTACACTGCCGCGCGGCTGCGCAGCACCGCTCTTTTGCCCGAGGCATTCAGCGTGCAAGAATTCATAGATGCCGCGCGGGCGCTGGGCTGCGAGCTCAAAGAGCGGGCCATCTATGACAACTTTGAAGAGGCGCGCCACGGCGATGATCATCCCTTTTTTGCAAAATTTGACCCTAGCGGGAGAGCACAGTCCTGGAACCGCAAGTTTCGCCTGCGCCCGGCAGACGATATCCAGGTCCGATTGCTGCGCTGCATCCGCTTCCGCGTCTACGAAGAAGAATTCCAGCGCGATCGCGATACCATCATCGGCTTCAACGTTTTTGCCGAGGCGCCGCTAGGGTCAGAATCTGCAAAAGCGCTGGAAAGAGCGCTGAAACCGCTAATTGAGAGGCAGAAACAGCGTTACGAGCGGCTCGCGCGCAAATGCGAAGCGATCATCGCGCGCTGCGAAGCGGATCTGGCTGACTTGCGGACCACGCCGCTGCCGCCAGATTGGAAGATCCGCAAGAAGAGCGATCTGCCGGCTGGCAAGGCGCACGCCATCTTTGAAGCCGACGGTGTAAAACGCAGCCGCTCGCAATGGGCGGAATTGCTTGGGATCAGCAAGGGCAGCGTGGGCAAGGTGCTTGAGCTCGCCGGCATCAAGCGCACGCCTGTCATCAAGAAGGTGACTGCGAAGTCCAAGCGCGATCTCCTGAGCAAGGCGCGCAAAGAGGGGGCGCGGATCATGCGCGTCGAGACGGACGAGGGCAGCCAGCGCTTCGATGCCGCCATGGAAATCACGGGCGAGGTGACAGCGACCTTACAGCCGACGGCGGAACACGAGCTCATTTCCCGCGAGCAGCCGGAAATCCGGCCGACGTCAGCCAGATCGCAGGCCGCGGGGGAGCCGGAAAACAGAAGTGAGCGAGCCGGCAATATGGAAAAGCCGGGCAAGTGGCGCAAAGCCAGTTGGGACCCACAATTCCGTTATTGGCAGCTGATTAGAATCTGCCGGCTCAAGCATGGCTACCAGGTAAAAGAGGGCGTCGGCATCTATGATCCAGAGACGGGAGAAATCTGGCGCAATCCCAGCTTTGATGACCTGGTTCGCCTGATCACTGGGATTGAGCCCACTGAAAGCGGTAAATCCACCTGAGCGACGAGCAATTGCATTTCCTGACACGTATACCCCCGAATAAAAGTACTTCTTCCCCACAAAATGCAAGATCCTCAAGGTAGTTCTGGCATACTTTCTTTTATTCAAAGCGCTGTATCAGGATCTGCGAGACAGCCTTTAGGGTCTTCTAGCCGTTAACCGTTAGCTTGCGACGCAGGCAGTTTGCCGCTTCTGGCGCGTCGTGCGACAATGCGGGCATGGACACCCCACAGATGATTGCTGTCGATGACATCGTGCTCCGGTATGATCTGGATCCCCGGCTTGGTGAGCGCGACGACGATCTGATCCAGCAGTACGCGGATATCTTCGATCAATTGCCGCCGATTGAGATCAACCGGAAGAATGAGCTCGTAGATGGTTGGCACCGCGTGCGCGCGGCTGAACGTGCTGGGCGGAGTGAAATTGCTTACGTGGTCGTCGAGACCGCGGGCGACGATGATCTCAGCGACAGGATGTGGGCGGCCAATCTGAAGCATGGGGTTCAGTACACGCGCGGCCAACGTCAGACCCAAGGGTTGAAATTGTATAAGCGAAAGTTGACTGCGAAGGAGATTGCGGGCCGGGTAGGTGTCAGTGCGGCTACGGTCAGGCGTTGGACGAAAGACCAGCGTGAGCGTGACAAGCAAGAGCGTAACGACTTTGTCATTGAGTTAGCGCAACAGGGCAAAACGCAAGTGGAGATTGCTGAAGAAACCGGTGTGCCGCAACGCACTGTGTCTGACATTCTTAGCGAAAATGTGCAAATGCGCGAATCCGCTAAAGAAGTGGAATCCCTTGAAAACACTGATATTGAGCCGAAATCTGAAGTAGCGACGGCCGAGGAACCCGAGGTACAAGGCGAAGAAGCCCGAGAGTTAACTGAAGACACTGCATTGGATACAGATGCAGAAGAAAAACCAGCTGATGAGCTCGTCAAACCTGTACCGGAATTAGAATCAGAACCTTTGGACGAGACGCCGGAACAGGAAGCCGAACCATCACCCCCAGACCCGATTCCAGATGCTATTCTCAAAACCGCGCGCGCCGTCATGGTCGGATTCGTCGAGTCGCGGCCGGATGAGTATGTCGCCCGGCTGGAGGTATCCCCCAGCGAATGGATGGCGATCACGGATGACTCGTTATCCAACGAGCTCGAACGCGAGCTGCTGACCTCGGCAGCGGCGATGTGCTTATGGCAGGAGTGGATGGTGTGGTATCAGGGCGAGCAGACCAATGCCTTCACAGACGCCTTCGGGAAGATCGGGCCGGTGTTTATCCGCGGAGAATCCGGTCAGTGGCGTATCATGTCTAGGTTCCGAGCGATGCTACGGCGCATATGGGCATAAAGAGCCGGCGTAAGCTCAAAATCACGAAATGTTCTTGCCGCCCTTAATCTCCTGTACCGCAGATTCCGCTAAGAGCGCCGAAATGTTGATCCATGCTGTCACTTACTTGTAGAGACGAGGTTATACTTGCTCTTATGCGCACTGTCGGCAGAACTTGATTTGGCTTGCCGATGTCGATAAAGTAAATAGGTAGCTCCGTAAGTAAAGTGTAGGCAGTGCTACGGGGCGCGAAAAAGCCTTAGGCAGATGAGGAGATCATTATGAAGTTACGAATAGTTATTCTCACGCTTATTGCGCTGGTTGCTTTGCCAATCATGGCGCAAGACGAAATGATGTACGGCGAAGCGCCTATGCTGGCGGAAATGGTGGCAGCCGGCGAGCTGCCTCCCATTGAAGAACGCCTGCCGCCAAATCCCATCGTCTTTGATGGTCTGGACGGTATTGGCGTGTACAGCGATACCTTGCGTCGGGTCGAATTGCAGGGTGTTAGCAACGCAGTGATCCGCTGCTTCATCATGTACGAACCACTGGTTCGTTACAATGTGCGCTGGGAACTGGAACCAAATCTGGCCGAAAGCTGGGAAATCAGTGACGACGCCACCGAATATACCTTCTTCTTGCGCCAAGGCGTTCGCTGGTCCGACGGCGCGCCCTTCACCGCTGACGACCTGACCATGTGGTGGGAATTGACGCAGAACGATGAAGCGGGCATCGGCGGGCTGCGCGGACTGGTCGATGTGCAGAAGATTGACGATCACACGGTGAAGATGGTATTGGGGGGCTCCAACGCGCTATTCCTCAATGATCTGGCTCACCCGGGCACCATGCCCGTTACCGCTTTCCCGCGCCACTTCACGGAGCAGTTTGTACCGACATACAACGAGGAAGTCTCGGCCATGGTTGAAGAGGCGGGCCTGGAAAGCTGGGCGGATTTGCTCGATCAGCATGTCGGCTACGGCGCCTGGGGCGCATTGCAAGCGGGCACGCCGACGCTCGGCTCCTGGATGGGCGAAACCAGTTTCGGCTCGGACGATACGCGCTACTCGCTTGTGCGGAATCCCTACTACTTCAAGGTCGATAGCGCGGGCAATCAGTACCCCTACTTTGACCGGGTGGTGGTCAGCCGTTTGGGCGACAGCGAAGTCATATCGCTGCGGGTCGCCGCCGGTGAAGTCGATTTCCAGCGCCATTGGGTATCCGGCGTCAATGTGCGCCCCTTCTACATTGAGAATCAAGACGCTGGAGATTTCCGCATTCTTGATATCGACGGCTCTTGGGCCAACTCCATCGGCATCCTGGTCAATATGACGCATGTCGATCCGATGCATGCGGAAATCAACGGCAACAAGGACTTCCGCATCGGACTCTCGCACGCGCTCAATCGGCAGGAGATGATCGACATCTTGTATTTGGGCATGCTGCAACCGCATCAGGTGGCGCCGCTGACGACTTCGCCCTTCTACAACGAACAGCTGGCAACGCAGTACCTGGAATACAACGTTGACCTGGCCAACGAACATCTGGACAAAGTCCTGCCGGACAAAGACGGCGATGGCTATCGTCTGGGTCCCAACGGCGAGCGCTACGCCATCGTGCTGGTTGCGGTCGATCGGCAGAATTACGCCGACATTTCTGAATTGCTGGCGCGTTACTGGGAAGCGGTCGGCGTGCAGACCGAGGTGCGCCTGGTCGACCGCACGACTGGCGACCAGATTCTGGATCGCCACGAACATGACGTGCGCATCTGGACCGTGCCTGGCGGCTTGGACGTGCCGTTGGCGGCGCATCCCTTCGTGGTGGCGGCTGGCACCTCATCAGAGAATGTCGCTTGGGCTCCCGGTTGGTGGCGCTGGGAATACGAGTCCGATCATGAGCTGACTGTCGAACCGCCGGATGACATCAAGCGGCAAGGCGAACTCTTCCGCCAAGCCCGCGGCGAGCCCGATCCCGCTGCGCGTATGGCGCTGTGGGACGAGATCCTGCAGATAACAGCCGATCGCTTCGTGAATATGGGCTTGTCCACGCCGGAAATCGACTACTTCGTCGTGCATAATTCAATGCGCAACATTCCCAGTCAGATATTCTTTGACTGGCAGCACGGCTTGACGGGCAACTACGATACCTATGCCTTCTTCCGGGCGCAGTAACAATGGTCGGAGGTGGCGCAGATTCTGCGCCACCTTTCACCCGGCTGCTGGCGCGCTACAGACTCCCTTGGGCTGATGCCATAAGCGGGGCAGCGCGCTATGTGGGGTTCGCGTCTTGCCCAACGGTTGCGCTTGCCAAACGCTTACCTGCCCCGGGCCATTGACGTCAGGGTCGCAACTGCCGCGCCACTAATTCGGGAGAGAAACCCAAGCGAGACTGCCCGATGGTCGGATACATAATCCGCCGCCTGCTGTATGTGATACCCACCTTGCTGGTGGTATCGATGGTGGCCTTCTTCATCATTGACCTGCCGGAAGGCGATTATATCGACAGTTATATCTCGCAGTTGCGCGCCGATGATATTGAGGTCAATGCCCAGCAGATCGCGTCGCTGCGCGACCGCTACGGCTTGGACGATCCCCTGCCCATCCGCTATGTTAAGTGGATGAGCGGGGTTGTCCAGGGCGATTTTGGTCAATCATTCCAACATCGTCAGCCCGTCGACCAGCTGATCTGGGAGCGCTTGGGGCTCACCCTGGTCGTCGCCACGTCGACCATTTTGTTCACCTGGATAGTCGCGTTGCCCATCGGCATCTATTCGGCGGTCAAGCAGTATTCCATCGGCGATTATGTCGCCACATTTTTCGGCTTCGTTGGCTTGGCGATACCCAACTTTTTGTTGGCGCTGATCCTGATGTACATCGCCTTCAAGGAATACGGCATGGTAGTCGGCGGCCTTTTCTCGCCGGAATTTGAGGGTGCGCCTTGGACCTGGGCGCGCGTCATCGACATGCTGGAACATATGTGGATTCCCATCATTGTACTGGGCACGGGTGGCATGGCGGGTCTTATCCGCATTATGCGCGCCAACTTGTTGGACGAGCTGTCCAAGCCCTATGTGGATACGGCTCGGGCCAAAGGCATGCCGGAATGGCGCTTGATCCTGAAGTATCCGGTGCGCGTGGCGCTCAATCCCTTCATCAGCACCATCGGCTTCATCTTGCCGACGCTGATTTCCGGCGCGGTGATCGTCTCTGTGGTCCTCAGCTTGCCGACTACTGGGCCCTTGCTGCTGCAAGCTTTGCAGTCTCAGGATATGTACCTGGCTGGCGCTTTCATCCTGTTGCTGGGCATGCTGACCATCATCGGAATGTTAATCTCCGACATTCTGCTGGCTTTGCTCGATCCCAGAATTCGATTCCAGTGAGGCATTTGTGGCGACTGGCAATCCCGTGACAAGCGCGATTTCACCTTATGCCGGCGACATGCACGACGATGCTCAGGTCGAGGTCGCCGGGCAGCTTAAGCTCATCTGGTGGCGCTTTCGCCGTCACCGCCTGGCCATAGTTAGCCTCGCGCTAGTGCTGGCGATCTACCTGCTCATCGTGCCCTTTGTGGAATTCTGGGCGCCGTTCGACCCGGAAGAACCAAACAGCGTCTTTCCCTTCGCGCCGCCGCAGACGCTGTATCTATTTGACGGCGGACGCTTTGCGCCGCATGTCCACAGTTATACAAGCAGGGTTGATCCGGCAACTTATAAGCGCGTTTTTGAAGGCGATCCCGAGCGGAAGGTCTTTCTCAACTTCTTTGTCCATGCGGAGCCCTACAAACTCCTGGGCCTGATCGATACAAACATACATTTCTTCGGGCCGGATGACCCGGAGCAACGCATCTTCTTCCTGGGCGCCGACCGGCTGGGGCGTGATATGTTCAGCCGCCTGATCTACGGTACACGAATCTCCATGTCAATTGGTCTGGTGGGCGTCGCCTTGAGCCTGGTCTTCGGCATTATTCTGGGCGGGCTCTCTGGCTACTACGGTGGAGTCGTCGACAATGTGATTCAGCGCGCCATCGAGTTCCTCAGCTCAATGCCGAGAGTGCCGCTGTGGCTGGGCTTGTCCGCCGCCATTCCGCTGACCTGGGACCCGCTGCACGTCTATTTCATGATCACGATTATTCTCTCGCTGCTCGGCTGGCCGCAATTGGCGCGCGTCGTGCGCGGCCGCTTTCTGTCGATAAAGTCTGATGATTACGTGATATCGGCCTGGCTGGATGGCGCCGATCGCTGGCGCATTATCTTGCGGCATATGCTGCCGTCCATGTACAGCCACATCATCGCTTCTGTGACGCTGGCGATACCCGGCATGATCCTGGCGGAAACAGCGCTGAGCTTCCTGGGACTGGGTCTGCGTCCGCCGATTATCAGTTGGGGTGTCCTGCTTAAGGAAGCTCAGAATGTGCGCACGGTGGCCCAAGCGCCCTGGCTGCTGATACCCGCCCTGGCTGTGATCGTCTCGGTCTTGGCTTTGAACTTCCTGGGCGATGGCCTGCGCGACGCGGCCGACCCCTACAAATAGAGGCGCCGCATGAGTGAGAGCGACATTCTGGTTGAGGTCAGCGGGCTGAAGACGCATTTCTTCACTGACGAAGGCGTTGTCAAGGCGGTCGATGGCGTCGACCTGAAGATCAGACGCGGGCAGACGCTTTGCATCGTCGGGGAATCCGGCTGCGGCAAATCAATGACAGCGCGTTCGATCATGCAGATTGTGCGCCCGCCCGGAAAGATCGTCGAAGGCGCCATGCTGTACCATCGCCGCGGGCCGGAGGGGACGGCGGCCGTCGATCTGGCGCAGCTTGACCCGTTAGGCGCCAGGATGCGGGCCATCCGCGGCCGCGAGATATCCATGATTTTCCAGGAACCGATGACCTCGCTGAGCCCGGTTCACACGATCGGCAATCAGATTATCGAAGCCATCCGGCTGCACAACGATATCAACCAAAAGGAAGCGCGTAACCGAGCCATTGAGATGCTCGAAAAGGTCGGCTTGCCGAAACCTGCCGACCGCCTGGACGCTTACCCCTTTGAGCTTTCCGGCGGGATGCGCCAACGCGCCATGATCGCCATGGCTCTGTCCTGCAATCCAGCGCTCTTGATTGCCGATGAACCGACCACCGCGCTTGATGTGACCACCCAGGCCAACATTCTTGATCTCATTCAGGAATTGCAGGACGAGTACGGCATGGCCGTGATGTTCATCACGCACGACTTGGGAATCGTGGCGGAAATCGCCGATGATCTGGCTGTGATGTATCTGGGACAAATTGTTGAAGACGGCGATGTGCGCGCGATATTCCATGAGCCGCAGCATCCCTACACGCGCGCGCTGCTTTCGTCTATTCCGCGACTCAGCACGAATACTCGGCGGCGCCTGGAAGGCGGCGCGACGCCGCGTATGGTCGCCATTCACGGCATGGTGCCGCATCCGTTCGCGCGGCCCAAAGGCTGCCAATTCCATCCGCGCTGCGATTATGCCCTGGATGGCCTCTGCAATGTACAGGCACCCGAGAACCTAGCGCTCGATGAGAGCCGCCATGTGCGCTGCCTCCTGTATGCCGATGGCGTGGATATCCCGCTCAATCATATACAGCTGGTCGACGAGCGGCGGGCCAAAGCGCGCGCCGAAGCGTCGGCGGTCGTTGCTGGAACAGACGCAAGCGGCGAGAAACGGCCGCTATTGGAGGCTTGCAACCTTCAGATGTACTTCCCCATTCAAAAAGGCTTGCTGCGGCGCGTGGTCGGGCATGTGCGTGCCGTCGATGGCGTCGACTTCACGATTCACGAAGGAGAAACGCTTGGCCTGGTTGGCGAATCCGGCTGCGGCAAGACGACGCTGGGCCGCTGCCTGATTCAGGTGCTGCGCCCAACCGGCGGGCAGGTCATCTACACCAACGGCAAAGCGGTTAACTTGACGACGAAGCGAACGCAAGCCGCGCTCCTGCCCTTCCTGCGCGAAATAAGAATGATATTTCAGGATCCGTATTCGTCGTTGAATCCGCGCATGTCCGTGCTGGAAATCGTCGGGGAACCCCTGCGCAACCATGGCATCGCCAGCGGCTCTGAACTGGAAGACCGCGTGGCTGACTTGCTGCGCCGTGTGGGGCTGCGGGCGGAATACATGCAGCGCTATCCGCATGCCTTCAGTGGCGGTGAACGGCAGCGAATCGGCGTAGCGCGGGCATTGGCGCTCAATCCGCGACTTGTCATCGCCGATGAAGCCGTTAGCGCGCTGGATGTATCGGTTCAGGCGCAGATTCTAAACCTGTTGCAGGACCTGCGAGATGATTATGGGCTGACCTATCTATTCATCTCGCACGATCTGAGCGTGGTGGAACAGATAAGCGATCGCGTCGCCGTCATGTATGTCGGGCGGATCGTGGAACTGGCTCGCAGCGAGCAGATCTTCGCCGCGCCGCGGCACCCCTATACGGAAGCCTTGCTTTCCGCCGTGCCGATTCCCGATCCAGCCAAGCGCGAAAGCAAAGCTCGGATTCGCTTGACTGGCGAAGTCGCGGATCCAGCCAACCCGCCATCCGGCTGTTATTTCCATCCGCGCTGCCGCTTTGCCGAGGAACGCTGCCGGAGCGAGACACCGGTGCTGCGCGATATTGGTGACGGGCGCTTCGCCGCCTGTCATTTCGCCGAAGATCTGAACTTGGCTGGTGTGGTGGAGACGCGTGAATATGCCGGCTAGACCAAACTTCGCCTTCATTTTCCCCGATCAATGGCGCGGCGACTGTCTGGGGTCCCTGGGCCATCCAGTGGTCGAGACGCCCTTTCTGGACGAGATTGCCGCCTCGGGCGTGACCTTTACCGCTGCTTATTCACCCAGTCCAAGCTGCATCGCCGCCCGCGCGTCTCTCATCACGGGACAGACGCCATCAACCACCGGGCGCTTGGGCTATCGGGATCGCGTGCCCTGGCGCTACGAACATACGCTCATGCGCTGCCTGCGTGATGCGGGCTATCAGACCTTGCTAACGGGCAAAACACATTTCTATCCGCAGCGGGCTTCACTCGGCTTTGAGGAAATGCGCCTCTACGATACGCAAAAGCACGAGCCGGGATATGTCAGCGATTATGAGGCCTGGCTTGAGATCGTTGCCGACGGTCAGATTCGCGACACAGCCAAAGAGATCTCCACCAACTCATGGCTAGCCTGTCCCTGGACCATGCCCGAACGCTTTCATCCCAACACCTGGACCATGGATGCCAGCATTGATTTGCTGCAGCGGCGCGACCCCACGCGACCTTTTTTCATTCAGATCGGTTTTCACCGTCCTCATCCGCCCCTGGACCCGCCGCAGCGTTATTATGAGCGTTTTGAAGCCATAGACTTGCCGCCCGCGCCAGTGGGCGACTGGGCTTCAAGATACGATCAGCCGCCCGAGACCGTCAACGCGTCGTCCGGGCATCTGCCGGAAAAAGTCCTGGCGCGAACGCGCCGGGCCTACTACGCGCAGCTGGCGCATATTGATTATCAAGTTGGCCGGCTGATCAACTGGCTGCAGCAGAATAGCTTGTACGACGACACGATAATCGTCTTCAGTTCCGATCACGGTGAGTTGCTGGGCGAACATCACTTGTTTCGCAAGACCAATCCCTTTGAAGGTTCGGCGCGCATCCCCTTGATCATGCGCGTGCCCGGCAGCGGTTTCACCGGCGCCCGGCGGCAGCCGGTAAGCATCATCGACTTTATGCCTACCTTCCTGGACTTCGCAGGCGTCGATATCCCCGGCACAGTCGAAGGACGCAGCCTGTTGCCGCTGCTGCAAGACAGCGAGGCGCCCTGGCGGGACTTTGTACATGGCGAGCATGCGCCGGGCTGGCAATACGTCACTGACGGCAGGCAGAAGTATATCTGGGAATCCACCAGTGGGCGCCAATGGTTCTTTGACCTCGTATCTGATCCGCAAGAGACCGCCAACTTGATCGATATATCCGATCACAACGAAGGTATTTCGTTCTGGCGACGGCGCCTGATCGATGTCTTGGCGCAACGCCCTGATGATGGTCTCACGGACGGTGAAGGGCTCATCGCTGGCGCGCGCCTGCCCAGCGTGCGGCCTGAACTGCTTTCATAGCCGCGGCACTATCGAGGCAGCGCGGAATAGGAAGACTTTGCGGAAGGATGTGTGACTTGAGCCAAGTCTTTAGTGAGAAACCGGCAACCATCCCAATTATAGACGTCGATGTTCACCCAATTATCGACTACGATCGGGTGTTTGACTTCCTTGCCGAGCCTTGGCGGTCGCGTTATGCCAGCGGCAACCGCAGCGCTGGTGGGTTGGGATATTGGAATCCGAATGGCGTCATGCGCAGTGATGCCGTGCTTGACGATGGCACGCCCACATATATCCGTCCCGAAACCTTGGCCGCGCATCACTTTGATACGAACAACTTAGCCTACGGTGTGCTCAACAACCCCCATATCGGCATGCCCTTGTCACCGGAGCCGGATTACGCAGCCAGCGTAATCTCCGCCTTTAATGACATCCTCATAGAGGATTGGCTCCCGGTAGATGAGCGATTTCTGGCGTCCATCATGGTCCCATTAGGCGATCCGCAGCTTGCCGTCCGCGAGATCCATCGCGTCGGCGATCATCCGCGCGTCGCCCAAGTGCTCTTGCCGGGCGGTTCACCGTTGCTCTACGGCAATCGTTATTTTCACCCCCTCTACCAGGCTGCCGCCGCGCACGATTTGCCGGTGACGCTGCATCCGGGGCCAGAAGGCACGGGCATTTCGGGCCGACCTACCGCGGCTGGCTACCCCAGCAGTTACTTGGAATGGCACACCGGGCTGTCCACCGTTTATCAGAGCCAACTGCTCAGCCTCGTGACGGAGGGCGTGTTTCAGAAGTTCCCGACGCTCAAGGTTGTCTTGCTCGAAGCCGGTGTGATGTGGCTGCCCCCGCTGATGTGGCGCTTGGACAAGAATTGGAAGGCGCTGCGTATGACCTCGCCCTGGTTGGATCGTCCGCCCAGCGACGTCATCCAGGATCACGTAATGCTCAACACCCAACCTATCGAAGAGCCGGAAAAGGTTGCTCATTTCCGCGCCATGCTGGACATGTTCGATGCCGAAAGCATGCTAATGTTTTCCAGCGATTATCCGCATTGGGACGGTGATACGCCGGACTTCGCTGCCCGTATGTTCCCCGAATCTATGCGTAAACTCGTCTTAGCTGAAAACGCGCGCGACCTATACCGGCTTGCAAAGCGTCAATGAACTCTTGGTAAAGAGAATGTGCCTGGCCGGTCTGAAAACCAGCAGTTAACTATGACGGTTGGCAAACATGCTCTTCGCTAGCAGGTGCCATTGCATTTGCTGAGGACCTTATGTGGCAGCGACCTAGGTGCTGGCCACGTCCAATGATATAGCCGATGTCACAAGAGGAATTCGCAGCAGGGAAAACAAGAACGCGAGCGCGTGGTCAAGGCGCTTTCAGGCGTTTTTTCATCTCCAGGATAGCAGATTGCATAGAGCGGGCGCCCAACTTATCTCCCAGTTCACGAGCTTGGCGGATCGCCTCATCGATGGCGGCTTCGTTGTCGCAACGGAAGGCCAGCGCACTGTAGACAGTCGCCAGCGGAATGCGGTAGTGGTCAGCAGCTGCTTGCGGGCCGTCGTTTAATGCCAGGTTTGCTACCAGATAGGCTTTGTAATGGGTCCCGGCGACGGTCACATCCAGCGGGTTGTCCCCGCGCAGTTGAATATGTTGTCGAATTGCCAGAACCATGGTGTGGTCTCAAATATTCCGGGATCAATCGCCATATCGCCACCGTCGCGGACATCGGCGGCAAGCGACACTACAAGGGTCCTGCCGCTTTCAACATCCGCTGTATCGCGTTCCGCACACGCTGAGTTATTTCGCGGCGTAGGAACACGCCTGCGATTTCTACAGTTGAATCGTTGTATCGGTAGTAGACTCGGAAGCCGCCGCTCTTGTCCGCGCCCGAGGAACGGTCGCGAATGCGGTGTTCCTTGGCGCGCGTCTCGCCTATGCCAGTGACCTCGTCTCCCGGCAGCCGCCCGTCGGCGAATTTCATCCTCAAAGCTGGCAACATCCTCCCCAAGCTTGGAGCGCTTCTTTCCCAGTTTCTTGAGCTGGCGCAGGCTCTCCGCAGACCACCTGATCTCTCTATCCATGCAGCGGCTTAAGCCTGTTGCAGCGCGGCTATGACGTCGGCGGTCGAGTGTGTTTTGCCCTCTCGGCTCTGCTTCAGCCCGCGCGCAAAACTCTCGATGACAGCCTGTTCCGCGTCATAGGCAAAACAACTGTTCTCTTGGTACTCGGGGAAGAGGTAGTAGATCGCCCGCACGAACTCAGGAAAGTTCATATCGATGATCCAGTCTACGGACTCCTCGATATAGCGCGTTAGCTTATCGGGCAATTCGACCGATTCGATGCCGCAGTCAGCGACGATTGCGAAGGTATCGTCGCGACGTTCTTCGCCATATTTGATGCTGATGCAACCCGAATGATTCAGTATTTCGGCGTCGCGATATACATCATGCGAGAAGGGTCCAAAGTGATGTTTTGTGAAGGCATAGAAGTCGTCGGGCAATTTTCCTTTGAATTCCTCAGCCACGAGGAAGACCGCCTTCTGCAAGTGTACGTGTTTCAAGCCGCGCGCATCGGCGGCTTCGATGATGGCGAGCAAGACATCCTGCCTGTCAACGCATGACATGTCCATTTACGCCTTTCTTGACGACCAGCGCGCTCTGCCGCAGATGCCGTGAGAAGAATTCGTATCTGGGAAGATAATGATGCGAGGCCGTGGTCAAGGCGCTTTCAGGCGTTCTTTCATCTCCTGGATGGCAGATTGTATAGAGCGGGCGCCCAACTGCTCTCCCAGTTCACGAGCTTCGCGGATCGCCTCATCGATGGCGGCTTCGTTGTCGCAGTGGAAGGCCAGCGCGCCGTACACAGTCGCCAGCGGTATGCGGTAGTGCTCGGCGGCAGCCTGCGGGCCATCGTTCAATGCCAGGTTTGCTACCAGATAGGCTTTGTAATGGGTCCCGGCGACGGTCGCATCCAGCGGGTTATCCCCGCGCAGTTCAATGTGTTCTCGAATTTCCAGTGTCATAGCGCTGCCTCAAATATATTTGACGTGGTTGTCTACATCGTCCTGGACGGTCCCGGCGCCAGCTGCGAGCAACGCATGGTATTCCAGGATAGATGTCACGATTGTGCCGATCCCATGCTCTCCCTGCAGGTGCCTGCCAGCGATAAACACGCCAGCGTGTCCTTTGCCTTCTCTGTGCCGTGCGGCGATATGACGGATGATTTTCTGATCGTGTGTCAGCAATGCATATCCGTTTTCGTGAGCATACTCGAGTAGGTCCGGGTCCGGCGTGCCTTCCGGCATCACATGACGGACGCGCGTGATATCGATATCGCGACTGATTAACTGATCAATCACGGCAACTGGGATGTTTTCATCAGCCAGCAGTTTGAACGCGCTCACATTATATCATCCAAAGCAGTAGCCTCGACTTTCCGGCACGGATTAAGGCTTATAGTACTAGGCTGCCACGAGTTTTTCGAGGACCGGCAGCGCGTGGAGAAAGGGAGTGCCCGACATATAGCCGGACAATGCAGCATTTACCCGGCCTGAGATGCTGCTGCCTGGGAACAGTGCATATAGTCATATGCGAGAGCGGCCAGGCGTCAGAGGCGGGCGCCGCTGCCCGTCCGCCCGGGAGCAGATCGTGCAGCCGGCGGGCCTGCCGCTCGGGCTGCTGCAGGCGCCGGGACCAAGCGCAAGATCGTCCCTCATCCTGCATTGTGAAATCACACCTTCGTTTTTCGCGGCGGTTCACAATAGCGCGGAGACAGCGGAATTCCCCTAAACCGCCAAAATCGCCACTTCCCTTGACAGCGCCCAATTGTCCCGTCGGTAAAAACCTGGGCGCATTTCGCGGCGCGGATTGCCGCCCGAAAACAGATCTTGTCCTTCTGCGAGCCCGCTTACTGTCGTTGGCGGTCGCGGCTCGCGATTTTTTCGGGGGGCGGGGGTGGTTTTGTGTTGTTGTAAATGGCGCTTTACACCAATCGGCGGGCTGCAGGCTTGCTGGCGCGGCGTCCGCTGGCGGCTGCCGCTGGGATCGCGCGGCGGCTTCGCTGCGCTGCGGGCTGGGATCGGGCTGGCGGGCGCGGGCGCGATTGGGCGCGTCGCCGGTATGGGCTTGGCCGGTCTCCGCTGTTTTGCATAGGCGAGGCGGACTATTTTTTTCTGTCCGCGAGGGGGCTAGGCTGTGCGCTAATCTGGCGGTGCTTTGGCTGGATATTGGCGGTGGCTCCGGCGCGCTGCGCGGGCGATATGCCGATGGTGCGAAGAGGCGATTTGTTGGGCTGGTGTCAAGGCGATTGGTTGTAAAATGCGGCGCGGCGGTGATTTGCGCTAGCGCTGTCTAAGAAACAGGCCGGCGCGGCGCTCGTTTCTGGCTGGTCAAACTGGGATATGACTATATGACGTGTGTTCGGCGCGGCGCTGTCCGGGGCTGGTTGGCGCTGATTTCGGGGGTAGTTATATGCCCTGGGCCGTCTCAAAATCGCTCTACGGGCGTCCTGGGGCGTCGTTTTTGGGGCTTTGGCCTGTAAAGGCGGGTTTTGGCGCGGATCGCGGCTCCTCCGCTGCGGCGATACGCTGATTGCGCGAAGAGGCGATTTGGTGGGGGTGGCGGGCGTCGGCCTTGCCGACGTCCGCCGGTGGCCTTGCTTAGGGCGCGGCTGGCTGCTGCTCTAGCTGGTTGCGGGTCTGCCGCGCGATTGCGTTGTTGTAGGTCTGCAGGCGCTGGCGGATGGTGGTGATGGTGTCCTCGGTGATGCGCTCGGTCATAAGGTCTGAGTGCTGCTGCTCGACCTGGTATTGTCCATCGGCTGGGGTGATGCCGTCGGCGCTGAGGCGCTCAAGGCGGCTGTAGAGTCCCTGCTTGTGCAAGCTTATCGTTTCACGATGGGCGTCCAATAGCCTGGCAAGCTGCTGGTCAAGTCGGGCGCGGCTGCGCTTCTCGGCGCTGTTGGGTCTCATGCTGTCCCTTCTCGCTGTCGCGATAATTCAATCTGGCGAAGAGGCGATTTGCTGCTGGTATTCGGGGTGGTCTGGGTATTGGTCGGGGTCGCCGGTGTAGTAGTTCATGATCTGCCGTTCGTGGTTGGCCTGGCGGTAGTCCATCCGGCGGAAGACTTTCTGGTACTCCATAACTTCCACGTCCTCGGCGCTGATCTGGCCGGCGCTTATGGCGGCGTCAACGGCGGTCATCGCGTCTATGATGCCGTCGTGCCATTCGTCCAGGGCGTCAATATAGTATTCCAGGCCGTCGTCGGCCGGCTCGGTCTCCGGCTCCGGCGGCGGGTAGTCGTCTGGGTTGTATGACGGGGTTAGCGTATTGACGGCCTGGAAGTCCAGCATGATGCGGTAGCGGGATAGCTGGCCGGCGATTGCGCTGCGGTGCGCTTGCTGCAATAGCGGCGCGATCAGGTGGCGGGCTTTGAGTGTCTGCGGATCGTAGTAAGATAGCTCGCCGCTGGGCATGTGTTCAATGCGGGTGACGTCTACTGTCCAGGGCCGGCGCTGCGGGCTGGGGCGCCTGATCATCCATTCGGCGGCGGGTATATCGTGGTGGCGGGTGCGTACAATCAGGGGGTGGCGCTCGGCTGGCGTGCAGGCGCGCAGATATCCGCTGATTGTCGGCTCATGATCGGCGGCGGCTTCGGCATCGCCGGTGTCCGTATTGATGATCCAATATCGTGCGGTCTTGCCTTGCGGTTCTTTCATGCTGTCCTTTCTCGCTGCTGCGATAGTTCACTTAGACGAAGAGGCGATTTGCGTGGGTGGCGCGCCGGCGGGCTGCGCCGGCGCTTGTGATCGTCGGGCGCTTTAGCGCCGGCTGGTTGAATAATGTCCCTGCTTGATGGGCGCGGGCCTGATTCCCTGGGCTTCGGTCCAGTCGGTAAAGCTGATCGCGTCTCCCCCGGTCTTCATCGGTATGTCGCTGGCGCGCTGGTAATGGCGGTCTTGGGGCAGGGCGTTTAGCAGGTGGCGCGTCGGCATGGGGCAGGCGGCAAATGCGGCGCTGACATCATCGGCGGTCTGGTTGTGGCTCAAGGTCTGCGTCTGGATATAACCGGGGCTGCCGTAAACGATGGCGTATAGCTGTTGGCTGCTCATCGGCGGGCGTCAGGGCGCTGGCAAGCGGTCGGCGCGGTATCTGGCTCGGCCAGCTGCTCGCTGCGCTGGCGCTGGTCGGCTGCGTAGTCAATCCAGGCATGGATGTATTCGCTTGTCCACATGGCGGCGGTGATCAAGATGGCGGCGATCACGATGCAGTGGATAGCGCGGGCGATTGGGTTGCGGGTGGGGCTGTAGGGCTTGGATTCCATTCGGTTTTCCTTTCTCGCTGTGGCGATACGCTGATTGCACGCTTTCGCGATTTGCTGGCGCTGCCTGGCTTATTCCAGGGTTTCTCTCCAGGCGTCGGCGGCGTCGACTGCGCTCGTCCTCACATCGGTCGGGCTTAGCGCGGCGATTTGGTTCAGGCATTCGTTCAAATGCGCGGCGATAGGGTGGCATGGCGGGTCTTCGGCGCTGGTGATCTCGGTTTCCAGTCTTTCCAGGTCGTCCGGCGCGTAATTGATCATCTGCTCTGCGATTTCCTCGGTTAGGTCGCGCATCGCTTCATGCGTCCGGCTATTGTTCGCGTTCGGTCGTATGATGTTCCGCAAGTGCATCGTTGCCAGGTGTCTGGCGATTTCATGCGACAGCGGTCGGGCGTCGCTGGGCGCGACGCGTTGCCGGTTGCGGCGGTCTGTCCACCAGGCGGCGATTGCTGCCGGCGGCGGTGGCGGTTCCGGCGGCCGGAATACAATGTCATTGGTGATGCCGCTGACGGCTGCTTCGGCGGTGTCGTAGTCGTCGGCGTCCCAGGGGTCAAAATAGCTCTCGTGCGGATCTGTCATTGGCTCTTCCTTTCTCGCTGTGGCGATACGCTGATAGTGCGAAGAGGCGATTTATCCGGCGGGTTCCGGCTAGCTGGGGGTTATGCCGGCGGTGACGGCTGCGACGATGCTTATCCATGTCAGGCCGGGGATCATCAGCAGGGCAAACTGCCGCCATTGGGCGCGCGTCATATGCGCGCTTCGGCGGTCTTGCCGGCGGCTTCCAGCTGGGCCGGCGCGGTCAAGGCGTGGGTGAAAACGGTCTGGCGCGTCCAGTCGCTGATCGGCTTCATGAGCCGGCTGTCGCCGTCCAGGTCGGCGCTGACTGCCGTCTGCGCGGCAAAGATGACCTGGGCGGCGCTGGCGCTCTCTGGCAGGCTCTCCAGGGCGTCCACGACGGCGGCGCTGAGGGCGCGGTACCATTGCCTGGCGCGCGTGACATTGCCGCCGTTGGGCGTCGGCGTCGTCTTGTCGGTCGGCGGGTATGGCAGAAACTTTTCAAGCTCGGCGCGAAACCAGGCCGGCTTTGGCGTCGCTGGCCAGTGCGCGGGGTGCGCCGTTAGCGGCGCGATGGGGATCGGGGTTTGCTGCATAGGGGCTCCTTTCTCGCTGTTGCGATAGTACGGATATACGAAGAGGCGATTTGCCGGCGCGGGCGCGCCGGCGCTGCGGATCGTGCGCTTACGCGGGCGCCGGCTGGCGGCGGCGGTGGTGCTCGGCGGCGATGGCGTCAAGCTGGGCTTGAATGCGTTCCGGTTCGTCGTTTTCCGCTAGCGTGCGCTGGCGGGCTTGCATGATCTCGCCGTGCAGCGCGCGGTTTTCGTCGCCCAGCTGCCGGATTCTGTTCCGCTTCATGGCCATCTCGCTGCGGTAGCGTTCCAGGATTTCGGGGATATCGTCGGCGCTATATGCCGGCATGCTGCGCTGCAGTTCGTGCTTGCGCTCAATCAGCCGCTTGCGCTCGCGCCGGCGTTCTTCGGCGCGCTGGCGGTCGGCGGCGGTCTCGACGCTTAGCGCGGTCGCCGGCCAGAGGATGTCGCCGCTGGCGGTGGTGATCGCGTCCTCGATAAAGGCCTGTACGCTGCGCCGGTCGTAGGGCGTGATCACCACATGCGGGTATTCCAGCGTCAATTTCACGGCTAAAGATGGCAGGCGGCGCGCTTTTGGTCCGGCGCTGCGATAGGGCGCTATGGCCTCCTCAAGGGCGGCGATATTGATGATCACATCAAGAGGCTGGCCTGGGTCGTCTGTGAGATTGTAGGCGTCAAGCGGCGCTTCATAGTTGCCGGTCGCTATGCTGAGGTCGGCGGGCTGGCCTGGCGGCGCGGCGCGGCATACCAGGCGGCATTCTTCGGCTTTCCTGATCGGTTTCAAGGCATTCAGGATGGTTTCGGGATAGGCGCATAGCGCCGGCGCGGTCTCGCTGACCTGGGTGAAATACTCGACCTGTTCTTGCACCGGCTTGCCGTCTGTCGCCTGGATCGTGATCGTCAGATCGGGCAAAAAGAAAGATAGGCTGTGGCGCTCGCTGGGCATGGCGATTCCGATTGCCTCGCGTCCGCCAATATGCGGCGTCAAGGTGGTGATCAGCTTCTTCAATGGTCTGGCCGGCAAAACGCGGGTGGCTTCCAGCGCTGGCGGCGCGGTCGCTGTGTCGGGTTCATCGTCCGGCAGGCGGTCAAAGGTGTACAGCGTCTGGCTGAAGCGCGCGCTGCCATCGGTGGCGGCAAGCTCCAGGGCGTCGGGCGCGGCGATAAAGGCGATTCCTTCCAGGATTGGCCGCCAGGGCTCGCGTCCGGCGCTGCTGATCGTCGTCCTGAGCATGTGATAAAGGGCGTCGGCGCTGATCTGGAAGTCGGGCGCGGCGGCGCGGTTGACCGGCGGGTATTCATCGGCGCTGTATCCTCTGAGGTTGAAGCGTCCGAAATAGTCTCGGATTCGCAGCGTGTGGGTTTCATCGGCGGGCGCTTCCATATACAGGGGGCTGCGTCCGTGCCCCGCGGCGTTGGCAGCGATCTCGTCCAGGGTGCGCGGGCAGATGCAGATTGCGCCGGCGCTGATGATCTGGGCTTCGGCGGCCAGCGGGCTGCTCTCCAGGTGTTCTTCAAAGTCGGCCGGGGCTAGATCGTCGTAAGTGGCGGGTACGGTCTTGGTGATCGCCGTTTCTAGGTCGGTGTAGCTGATATGCAGGCCCTGCTGGTCGGATTCGAGCAGCGCGGTCGTCAATATAGGCAAAGGCGCGTTGCGCTGGTGGTTCCTGATGATCGGTTTCAGCGCTGCTCTGAGCGCGGCCGGGTCAATTCTGGTCTGCAGCGCGGCGGATTCTTCCATCCAGTCGGGATTAAAGGCGCGGCGCTGGCCGTACTGCTGGCGGTATTCCTCGGAAGTGAATTTCATGATGGGGTGGTCGGGCGGCGGCTGGTATGTGTGCATCCGCTCAAGGGCGTCTTTGGCGCTGACGCGCTGGTATGGCATAGGCGGGTCTCCTTTCTCGCTGTGGCGATAGTTCACTTAGGCGAAGAGGCGATTTGACGGGGTCGCTCCTTTCTGCTAGGCTGCCTTCGCCCAAAAAGCCCGCGCTAGGCGGGCTTCGGGTCTCTGTGCGGCGCGGCGGGTCTAGTCCGCTGCGCCGTCTTCGTATAGGTCGCGCTTCAGCGTCCGGCTGATGCGCTGGTTCATGCGCTTGGCCTGGCTCGCGACGTGTTTGGCGTGATCGTCCATCTGCTGCAAGCGGCGGGCGATTTTGTTGGCGCGGCGCTGGTTCCTGCTCAGTTTCAAGATCATTTTTGCTTCTCCTCTCGCGCTTATGAGGCGTTCAGGGCTAGATATCTGGCGATAAAACGGGCTTCCTCGTCCTCGTCCGTTTCCCAGTCGTCCGCGCCGGCGTCGTCATCGTAGAGTTCGATGATGTCGGGTTCAAAGTCGGGATCGTCGGGCGCGTCCTTCCAGTCGGCCTTAGCTGGATAGTTCGGCGATTCGTTCATTGATGGCGTCCAGTTCGGCCTGGTGTTCGGCCAGCTGGGCTTGGATGTCGGGATCATTGGCGCTTCGCTCCAGGGTGTCGGCCTGTTCCTGCAGTTCCGCGATTTCGCCCTGCAGGCGGCTGATCTCGGCCTGCTTGCCGGCGATTTTCTCGCGTTTGCTATTCAGGCTCTTGTCGGCTTTGGCGATGGCGCTGGCTTGCTTCTTGCGGGCGCGCTTGATCTTCTTCATCAGGGCAAGCTGGCGGGTGACAAGCTCAATGTCGTCCATCTCGGCGAAGTTGTAGACAACTTCCGGCTGGCTGTCCGGCCTTTCGTCCGGCGCGGCGGTCTCGATCGCGTCCATGGCGGCGGCTTCGGGGCCGTCTCCGTTGGCGCTGATCTGGGCGGTTTCTATTGTGGGCATAATGGCGTCTCCTCTCCCTATGCGGTCGCGCTGGCGGGATATCCGCCAGTTGGTGGGAGATACTAGCAGAAAAGCTAGCCTATGTCAAATGCCAGTCTGAGCAAGTCAAAGGCATATAATGCCGGCTTCCAGGGTCGCGTCCGGCTCTCGCCCGGCCGGTTGCGGCCGCTTAGATGTGCGTCTTAACAATCGGGAAATCGTGTACTGACGCGGCTTGGCGGCGTCAGAAAGGGGCGCGGCGGCGTGTAGGCGATTGGCCGATCGCGGCGCGGGCGGGGCCGCTGAGAAGCCGCATAGGGGCTTGGGCAATTTTTTTCTCACACTGAGGATATTATTTCACACAGTATCCGTAAGCTTGCCATTGACATAGACTGAACCCTGTGATATCCTGGCGCAGGCTGAGAGGAAGGAGCTGCTGGATGGGGATTATTAAGCACAATGGAAATAGCGAGAGCGCGCTGGAGGCCGCCCTGGCGGAAAAGCGGAAAGAAACGGTGGGGCGCTGGCTGAACGCGGACTTTGAGGAATGGACGGAGGCCGTTTTGCGCGACAATAAATTGAGCGAGCGCTCGCTGCGGATATACCGGCGGACCTACGAGCGCTGGGCCGCTTTTTGTGAAGCGGACCCGGACATCGAGTCGCCCAAGATGCTGACCCTGGAGAATATTGACCGCTTCATCAGCGCGCAGACTTGCGGCCTGCAGACGAAATACTTCATGCTATGCCACATGGCGCGGCTGCTGAGCTGGGCGGGCGGCCTGCTGCGCGGTTATGAGATTGAAATGGCGCGGCTGAAGAAGCGGCGGGAGGGCCTGCTCAAGCAGGTGCGGCGCCTGAAGGTCAAGCACAGCGACAAGGGCAAGCTCAGCCCGGCGCAGATCGCGGCGCTGCTGACGGCCTGGGACGGCGAGGGGACTTATATCGGCGCGCGGAACGCCGTGCTCATTCACCTGATGGTGTATACCGGCTTGCGCCGCTCGGAATTGGCGGCGCTTCGCTGGGAGGATGTTTTCCGGATCAACGAGGAGTGCGTCATCCGGGTGGCGAAGGGCAAAGGCGGCGTAGAGCGGGAGGTGCTGGTCTTTGATCCATCGCCGCGCACGCTGGAATTGATGGCGGGCTTGCAGCGGATGCAGTGGTGGGGCGAGCGCCGCTTCATCTTCACCGCCGCTGGCCGGGACAGGCATATACACGAAAATCAGGTGGCGAACATTCTGAGCCAGACGGTGGAGCGGGCGCGCGCGGCGGGAGTCGGGATGCCGGACCTGACGCCGCACGACCTGCGCTCGGAGTTCGCGACGATCGCCAACCGCAGCGGTGTGGAATTGTTGAGCATCAAGGAGCAGCTGGGCCACGAGAATCTGCAGACAACGCAGGACTACTTCAAAATTGAAGCGGCTGCCGAACGCCGCGACCGCAGCCGTTTCCCTGATCTGGCGGCGCGCCGCGAAGAATAGCGCGCGCCCGCCATACCGTCATATAGTCGGAGAAGATCTTATGCAATCCGGGGACCTGGTCTCAGTTGTGCAGTTCAACGGCTACCGCTTCGAGGATGTATTTCTGTCGCAGGCGCTTAGAATCCAGAACTTTATCGAGTTGGGCGCCTGGTTCGCCCGTTATTTCGGCGTCCCCGTGAGCCGCCAGGCGATTCACTATCACGCCGTCTCTTATGGCATACAGGAGGTCTATGTCGATTACCGGGAATACGCCCGGCTGGCGCAGAAGTACGGCTTCCAGCCGATGCTGCGGGAGCGCCGTTACGAGATGGTCTGGCACCCGCTGGTTCACGGCGATCTGGACTGGCGGGTCTGCGAAGATGACCGGGCTGAGCTGCGGCGCTGCGTCTTTGGCGCGCTGCTGCAGCACCAGTCGGTGGACCGGGCCCTGGAGCGCCTGCTGCAGGTCGAACACTTGCCGGTCATAAAGCGAAAGCGGCTGACCTATTTGAAGGCGAGGATGACGATAGCGCGGGTCCAGGTCGACCACGGTGAATATATTTATCTGGCGGACAAGTTCGGCTTTGAACCGGCGCCCCACAAGGATGCCTTCCGGCCGCTTGTTTGGGATGAGGCAAGGCACAATCCGGGGGTGTGGAAGAAGCGGCTTGGCCTTCGATGACCGCTCCCCGAAACTGTCCCACTTAAGCATTTGTCCTTTAGTAGTGCGGAATCTGGCGGGGGCGCGCCGGCCACTTCAGACTCGACGATGGCGCACCGGCCGGCTTTGGCAAACTGTCCCACTTAAGCATTTGCTCTTTAATACTTGCGGAATCCGGCAGCGGCGCGCCAGTCATTTCAGGCCTGGCGATGGCGCACCTGGCGGCTTTCGCAAACTGTCACACTTAAGTATTTGTCCTTTAGTACTTGCGGAATCCGACAGCGGCGCGCCGGACCGTTCAGGCTCGACAACGGGCGCGGCCCGGCAGTTCTCGCAAACTGTCCCACTTAAGCATTTGCTCTTTAGTACTGGCGGAATCCGATAGCGACGCCCCGACCATTCCACGCCCGACATCGGACGCGCCGCGAAGGCACAGGCGAGCACCGCGGAAGCGGAAGTGGGGGACTGGGAAGTGGCAGCGGCGGGGACGCAGCGGAACGCCCTGGTGCCGGATCAAACCTACGATGTGACCCACATAGCGCGCATTTGATCAAGCGCTACGATGCCTGGGAGATTCATCCCGAAGTGTTCGACGCGCATTCCTAGCTTTACGCCGTCTTACCTGTGCGTCTTTGGTGCCAGGCTGGCTTTCGCCTAGATCACGGGAAGCGCTGGGCAAAGCAAGAGAACATCGCCTGATTGGAAGAATGCTCAGATCGGTATGTCTGCCGCGTTATTGATTTCTTTCGTGAAGAGAGATTTATTCACTTCGAGGGCTATCACAGTAGCGGCACTGAGAAGTGGTCGTTCCCCGATATTGGAGTTGCCGACAAACTACCTTTTCGCCCTGCGGAGTCGGCGCCCTCCCACGTACGCTGACTCGTAGACTACGTCGCTTCTGTGGTTCTGCCGCCGCCGTCAACACCAAAGCAACCAGCGCTTCGAATGCCAGATCGAGAAAACGCCATCTTATGCAGAGCTGCCTGCCAGAGCGATGCAGCGCCAGGCAGACAGCGCGCTTTTTGCGTAGTGGCTCCGGACAAGGACCGCGGTTAATTAGTAAGATCAGCGTTAGAAACGCGTATGACTTTTCCAATACGAGTACATATAGTCGCGTTTGAATAGAACTCACGTTCTAGTCTCTGAAAGTATCTTTGAACAGAGACGGAGAAAGGACCGACCAGTGAACGATATCCGGCGAGTGGATTGAGGAAGCTCGCCTAAGAAGGGCGCCGTGCGGACCGGCTTGTGACAGGGCAAAGTCCGCACGGCGCATTCACAGACCTGCTTGATGTAAAGCAGGGCAAGTCCATTATACGCAAGAGTGCGACAGAAGTCGAAAGAAGGAGAAGAAGGTATGGCTTGGACAACACCCAAGACCGATTGGGAGACCGGCGAGTTGGTGGCCGCCAGCGATATGAATGCCATTGGCGAGAACCTGGCGGCGTTAAAGAACCCAGCTACGGCGGTCTACACGGTGCCGGAGGATATTACCGATTCGTCACGTAACAACTTCGCGGATGTCGGTAGCAATTTCAACTTGACGCTAATCACCGCCGGTGGAGATGTCATGATTCATTTTCACGGGAGACTGACTTATGCCGCTAGTCGATATGATGTAGAGGTCGATGGAAGCCGAATAGGCGATCCAGACAATGGTATCTGGCGGTCTCATGACGATGATCGGTTTGTCAGTTTTACCCACTTGATTCAGGGTCTAAGCGCGGGATCCCATACTTTCAAACTCCAGTCAAGAGGGCCGTTCAATAATATTATATCGGCCGGTGCCCAATTCTGGGTGCGGGAGATTTAGGCCTTCGCAACCAAGAAAGGAGGAGCGATATGCCCAATGAGACGCGCGATTACCGCGATTACCAGAAGCGCAAACTGAGCGGCAGCAGCGATGGGCGCGGCATTGTGGTAGCGGCCAGCGCCAGCCCCGGCACGGTGATTCATACTGCCCTGAGCAGCGTCGCCGCCAATGAATGGGATGAGATCTTCATCCAGGCGGTCAACACATCCGCTTCGGCGGTCAAGCTGACGGTCGAATGGGGCGGGACGGACAGCCCGGGCGATCACATTGAAGTCACGATACCAGCTGAGAGCGGCTTCACCGAGGTGATCCCGGGCCACGTCCTGCAGAATGGCGCGATTGTGCGCGCCTTCGCCGCGACGGCCGATGTCATCGTCCTGCACGGTTATGTCAACCGTTATCAGCACATTTAGGAGGGGATGATGGCGAAGCTTGCAGGTGATCATGTACAGGTGCTGGTGGGCGGCTATGAGCTCACCGGCGACAGCAATCGGATCAGCATAGACGAAAGCCGCGACCTCTTCGATATCACCGCCTTCGGCGACGCGGTGCACAAGTTTAGCCCTGGTCAGCGCATGATGGCGCTGCAGCACGCCGGCTTCATGAACAGCGCGGAGGGCGGCTCGCATCCTGCCCTGCAGGGGGCGGCGGTGGACGGCTTGTTCTCGCTCTACCTGGGCCAGAACGCTGCGCCGACGGTTGGCGACCCGGTCTTCAGTCTGCTGGCGCGGCAGGGGCGTTATGGCGCGCTGCCCCAGGTCAATCGGATGATTCCTTTTCAAGCCGCCTTTGCCAATCGCGGCGAGGACGGCGGCTGGGGCATCGCGCTGACGCAGCCGCTGGCTGTGATCGGATCTACTTCCGGCAGCGCGGTGGACAACGAAAGCGCCAACGATGGGGGCGGCCTAGCCTGCCTGCATGTGCTGGAGGCGGCTGACAGCGATGCCTACAGCATCACGATTGAAGGTTCGGGCAGCGGCGCCTTCGCCGGCGAAGAGAGCGTCTTGGCGACCTTTACGCTGGATGGCCGGGCGCTAGGCTCGGAGCAGGTCAAGATCGATGGGCGGATACCCGGCTATACGCGCTGGAAGGCGACGGCGGGACAAGGCGCGAGTGATCGGATCCGCATCGCTATTTCACTGATTCGCAAGTAGCACGAAAACCAAACAAAGAAGGAGAAAAGCAAATGGCTCTATCAGGCGATCATGTCATTGTGAAGATGGACGACAGCGGCGGTGCGCTCCGCCAATTCGCGGATGGCGATATCCGCAGCATTGACCTGGGACAGCAGTATGACCAGTTCGATGTCACCGGCTTCGGCGACGAGGCGCATCAGTTTATCAATGGGCAGCTGCAGGCGCCGGTGACGATCGAAGGCTATCTGACGACCGAGAGCCCCAGCGGCACGCACACGGTCATCCAGGGCGCCTTCGCGGCCGGCAGCCAGGTGACGTTGGAGGTGCAGGTGGGGGACAACGCGGCGCCGGTCGCGAACGACCCCAAGTACAGCGGTGAGTTTCTGATCGGGAGTTACCGGCCGCAGATCATGACCGGCGGCGCGGTGATGTTCACGGCGACCTTGAAGCCGGCGACCGGCGATGCGCCCGAATGGGGCACGGTGTAGCTGACGGATTGGCGTAAGGTTTTGGGGATGCGCAGCGGCTTGTGACAGGGCGGGCTGCGCGTCCCCCCTTATTCACAGATTGGGTTGATGTTTAGGAGAGAAGCCGATGTCATACCAACGCGAATCATGGCGGGATTACGTCAAGCGGCAAAGAGCTGAGCAGAATCGCCGGCGTAATCAAAGCGAGACGTTGAAAGGCGGCACAGATCATGACCGCCGCCGAAACATCACTCAGGAGCAGCTCGAACATGCACATGACTCGAATGCTTATGACTTGGCGATGTATGAGGCGAATCAAGACGCGCCGGCGCCAGGCAATCGTGCGCCATCACCATACGTGCCACCGCCGGGCGGTAATCAGCCTTCGCAATCGTCTCATAATCATAGAGATCGACGCGGGTCGCAATCTAGCGAGCAAGGGTCGAGTTCAAAGTCCGACGAGCAAAACGATAAAGGCAGTGACAAATCCGACAACGAGACTAATACTCAGAAGAAGGCATCAAGCCAGCAGTCCACATCCGAATTGCCGCCGGATATCGTCAGTGAGCGCGAAATCACCGAAGCGGACGTGTTGAAATTCTGCAGATACATCTGTGAGAAAGACGAAGATGTCTTTACACAGGTGATGAAAATCCTGGAGGGTTTTGACGCTGATGATGACGAACAGACGATCCAGGAGCGGGTGGAGCAGTATCTTCGGTTACTCGGATTGAACGGTTACTTCCCACCCGCCAAGGCTTACGCCGTACCTCTAAATTCCATTTACATACCCACAACCTCCGAGACAACCGGAAATCCGGAAGATCCTGATAAATCAGACACCGCAACTGAATCCGGCCGAATGGCAGCTGAGCAGCAAGTTATTGTCGAAATGCCTGAAGTTGATACATCTAAGCTCAATCATCGTACGCGGGATTACCTCAGTAAAGCATTTCCCGGCGAGTGGAATCCAGATTGGACAACGAAAGTTCAACTTCGTGAATTCCTAGTAGAACGCCTGAGAGCGCGTTATCCCTCGATGAATGCGGATCTGTTGCTATGGGATGAGCTCTCCATAGAGGAGGTGGTTCACCTTTACAAAATTGGGCTGGTGGAAGGATCTATTCTAGCCGAGCACACCATGGTCGGAGATCGAGAAGGATTTGCAAGGTTTATTGAAGAACACGGCCGCACTATTGAATTGCTTGAAATGGTGGAAGAAACGCCGGTCGAGAATCTTGATGTTTTGCTCGCTGCCTACAGTAGCGATGTCGAATCGGAAGCAGATGCCGTTGACTTCTTTCGAAACCGAGTAGAAGTACTTTATCCCAAACTGGGCTTGGCATTGCCTGCCAACTTATCAGAGATTAACGACGCTGTTCAGCTTGCAAATATGTATTTTGTAGGTCTCGAGCGTTTTAAGGCCTATGAAGATGGACAAAATGTCTTCTTCGACGCGACAGTGGGTGACTGGCAAGGTTTCTACGGACCGCCGCAAGGTTCATTAGATCACGACTACAACGTTTTAGCGGGCACCTATCAGCCGCCTGACATATCGATGCTTGTTTTCGTCGCTTCTATTTTCATCGAGCCCTTGGATTGGGCTTTGACGACTGTAGAAGTCGTTGACGCGGCTATGCGAGGGGATTGGGGATCCGCTCTTGAATCGGCGCTTTGGGGTATTGTGCCATTCGTACCGGGATCAGCCAAGCACATCACTCGGATTGTTAACCAGGTCTCGAATGTTACCCCAAACATAAGTCGAGCTGCCGAAGGATTAAATGCATCTGCCGAAGCTGCAGGCATGGCACGGTTCGGTCCCAAGACTACTCCGTCTGTCACGAGCTTGTCCACTTCTGCAGATTTGCTCCCGAAACAGAGCTACCGTTTACCTGGCAGTGATTACGTCCCAAGAGTAAGTTTAGAAGATTTCAAACATGGTTCCAGTAGTGATAATGCAAATCAGTTGCGCCGCGAAGCGGCAAACGCGAGAAAAAGTGCACCCGATGAATTTGAAGCGCTAAACACAACTGGAACCGATATTGAGATTCACCACATTATACCAGGCCGTGAATCTTGGGCGGTAGACGCCAGAGAAATCCTTCTAGTTAAAGAGATACATCCCAACTCAGCCTATAATGGTGTAGCGTTGACCGAACACGTCCACAGAAAGGTAGTGCATGGCCCCGGCCGACGCAAAGTGTATGCCCAGACACTAAGCAAAGCAATAGTTCGCATGAAACATGAGTCGCCGGAAACTATTGTAGATTTTCTGCGTCAGGCAGGACTCAGATTGTATGGCTTAAACAGTTTTGCCGATAGTAGCCAGGAGCTTTCGGACGCTTTTGCAGACTTTTTAGATTGGGTGAACGACTACTAGCCATAGGGAGGATTACATTATGGTGATCTGGAGAACACAGACTAGAACGGACTACTTGGATCTCGCCTATGTTGACGAAGATGATGTGCGTTATACCATGGCGTATCGTCTCGGAAAGCTACTCATTTGGCATCCGATTTATATTGAATACAACACTTCGGTCGACGATACTTTTGATGAAAGGCATGAACGAGTTCCCAATTTCCCCAGCCTATCGACCTTGATCGCTTGTGATGAAAAAGCCAAATTAATACTCCAAGAACTTGTTCAGGATCATGCCGATTTTCTGCCTCTGCTGTCTGACAAAATTAAGGGCAAAAGATACTACGTCCTATTTCCCAAAACAGAATTGGACTGTCTGGATGAGGAACGAACGGAATATGTTCATCAATCTCCGGGGAGAAAGTCCGCCAGAGTCAGGAACTATGCATTTAAATCAGATTGTATCGGCGACACACCGATCTTTATCTTGCCGCGTGGTACAAGATTTGATCCTTTCGTTAGTGACAGATTCAAGCAGCTGATTGAAAACAACAACCTGACCGGCTTGCACTTCAAGAAGATTTGGGAAGAGTAAGTCCTAAATCGGTGAATTAGGCAAGAACGGGAGAGGTAGGTAGCAAATGTCATACACGCTTCAGTTTTTCATCGGAGTCTTCTCGCCATCGCTCACGCTAAGACTGTTTGGTGAAGTTGTCCTTCCCGGTGGCGGAGATTTCTACGAAGTGTCACAAGAGGGCGGAGCATACGTGCTGCGTTCCAGATACATCATGGAGTGGGAAAACGAGCGTATACGCGAGCATACCGGGATGAAGCTTCGCACCTGTGTATCCTGTTCTATCCTCAAACCAGGTGAAGTGGATGTAGACAGCATGATCGAGCGCTTGATTTATCGGGCAGGGTATGAAGTCAGCCATGACTTCCTGCTTCTGGAGAACGGCGAGGATGTAATCTTGATGCGAAAGGATTTGCAAGCTGTTCTGAATGACTCCGCAGAAAATCGCTTTGAGATTGACAATTACGTTCTACCGCATAAGTTGCAGCATTTGCCTAAACTGAACCTAAAGGAGGAGAGCTAGAATGGCAACGACATGGACAATCGCAATTGACTGGGATCGAGACGGGGAGTTCAGCGGCGACGACATCGTCACTGAGCGCGCTGTTTGGGTCAACTGGTTCCTGGGCTTTCGCGAGCCCTATAAGGACATCGCCCAGAATTCGGTCCTGGGCCTGGTCCTGGACAATCGCGACCGCTGCTTTTCGCCGGAGAACGAGGATGCGGCGAATCCGCTGGCGGGGAAGATCCAGCCCCTGCGCCCGGTGCGCTTGACATCCAATGACGGGACGACGACGCGCACGCACTGGTCGGGCTGGGTCGAGTCGGTGCATCCGGCGGTGAACAAATACGGCGAGCGGCTGGTCAAGATCCTGTGCACGGGCGCGCTGCAGTTTCTCTCCTCGACGCAGACCAAGATCGAGTTGCAAGAGAACCAGCGCAGCGACCAGATCATCAACGCCCTCATACAAGAGGTCATCTTCCCGCCGGCGCTGAGCGATTCCTGGGTCCTGGGCGACCCCGACCTCAGCAAGCTCGGCGAAACGACCCAGCTCGCCGACCTGACCACCTACAGCGACTTTGACGAGGGCGTGCTGACGCTGAACATGGCGGGCGACAACTGGGTGCGCCAAGGCGGTTATTCGGATCAAGAGAAGGACACCTTCGATGTCTACCGCGGCATCCGCGATGTGACGGCGGCCGAGCGCGGCAAGTTCTTCTTCGACCGCGCGGGCAAGGCGGTCTTCTGGAACCGGCATCATATCCTGGACAAGATCGCGGTCGACGCCCGCTTCGATGATGTCATGACCGATATGAAATACACCTTCGCCAGCCTGGATCAGACGAAGAACGAAGTCATCGTCACCTGCCATCCGCGCACAGTGGCGGCCGCACCATCGACCTTGTGGGAGCTGAAGGACGCCGTGATCCGGGTGGCGCCGGGCGCGCGGCGCGAGGTCTATGTCAAGTACAAGGACGAGAAGGACAAGCGCATCGGCGGCAAAGATGTCACGGTCGAGGATGTGGAATTCCTGCAAGGCGCCTGCCGGGTTGAGGTCGAGGCCAAGGCGAGCGGCGCCAATCTGGTCTTCAAGAACGAGAGCGACAGCCGGGAAGCGGTGGTCGAG
>WTGN01000053.1 GCA_011523545.1 Chloroflexota bacterium
GCGTAGGTCGCGTAGATACTGACCGCCGACACTGGCGGTCGGGGAGGGATTTAGGGTGGGGGGCAATTTAATCAAAACTCACATTCAAGTCCATGGTGCGGCGGTCTTCGACGCGGTCGATGACGCCGAGGATGCCGATGGAGGTGGCGCCGACGGTGGGCCACTCCTGGCCGCTGGGGATGACGATGCCGTCTTTGGGCGTCGGCATTTCCGCCAGCAGCTCGCCGGTGTATGGGTCGACCAGGCGGCCGTAGACATCACCCTCTTTGAGCTCGTCTTTGAACTTGGCGTCGCGGATGAAGAGGCCGTCGACAGCCGGTTTCCAGATGACGACGCCGGCTTCGTAGACGGTGCAAAGGGGGCCATCGGCTTCGAGCTCGCCGTCTATCATGCCCATCGCTTTGACGATGTTCCAGATGCCGCGGTTCGCATCGCGCACGTTATCCTCGCCATTTTTGTGCCAGCCGGTGCCGCCGCCGAATTCCAGCGTGATCTGCAGGGTGTTGACTTCTTCGATGGCGACTTTGGAGGCGCCGCTGCCGAAGGTGCCGGGCGGGAAGAAAGCCGCTTGATCGAGCCCGAAAGCGACAACCAGCTTGCGCCGCCGCTGCTCCATCAGCGTGAGGTTGTTCGGGTCGTCTTCATTTGTGAACAAGACGTAGCGCTCGTAAGCGGTGCGGGCGCCGGCGTGAAAGTCGATCAGCACATCGGCCTGGGCGATGCATTCATTGAAGTAGATATAAGCAGTCTGATCGGAGACGCTGCCGTCCTTGTTCCCGGGGAATAGGCGGCTGATGTCCTTTTCATCGACAAGGGAGCCGCGCGTGCCCATTTCGAAGCCGGCCCGGTTGACGACCGGCACGGCGATGACGTTGCCGCGGATGGCGCTGGGGTCGGCTTTGGCGACGAAGTCGAGGATGGCGATGGAGCCGATGATCTCGGCGCCGTGGATTGCGCCTTGCAGCATGAGCGTGGGCCCGGGCTGGGCGCCGGCGATGAGGTGCACGGGGATGTCCAGCCGCATGCCGGAGCGGGACTGGGCTGTTTCGAGATAGCCGAAGGTTTTTTCTCCGGGTTTGGCGGACAGATTGCCAACTTGTAACATAGAGATTCTCCTTTGTTTGGCGGGCGACCCAATGGCTCGCCCCTACGGATTTGACTATTGTATTGTGGGCGAGTCACCGCCTCGCCCCTACGGATTCGATTCTTGCGGGCGAGTCACCGCCTCGCCCCTACGGATTCGATTCTTGCGGGCGACTCCAATTCTGTGTGTACGGGCGAGCCGTCGGCTCGCCCCTACGAAAAGAATAATCGGCGGACGACCCAATAGGTGGCCCCTACATCGTTCACAGTGATACCGGGTTGGTTCCCAGGTGTTTCTTGAACCAGCCGAGGATGCGGTGTTGGCGTTCAATGCGGTTGCCGGGGCGCCCCCCGCGCGAGAGGCCGTGATTCTCGCCTTCGAAGATCACCAGCTCGACTGGCTTGCCGCGCCAGCGCAGAGCGGCGAACATCTGCTCGGCTTGTTCGAGGGCGCAGCGATGATCTTCGTCGCTGTGGATGATGAGCAGGGGCGTATTGATATTGTCGATGTAGGCGACCGGGGATTGCGCCCAGCTGCTGTCCAGGTCGCGCCAGGGGTCGGTGCGGGTCTCGCCGCCGGTGCATTCAGGGCCGATATCGGAAGTGCCGAAGAAGCTGATCTGGTTGACGATCGAGCGCTGCGCCACCGCCGCGGCGAAGCGGTCCGTATGGCCGACCACCCAGTTGGTCATGAAGCCGCCGCAGCTGCCGCCGGTGACGCCCATGCGCGCGCTGTCGATGTAAGGGCGCGCCACCAGCTCATCGACGCCGAGCATGATCTCGTCAAATTCGGCGCCGCCTTGATCGCCCTCGCTGGCTTTGGTCCAGGCCTGGCCGTAACCGGCGGTGGTGCCGCGCTGGTTGAAATAGGCGACTGTGTAACCGGCGTTGGCGTAAATTTGAAATTCGTGATTGAAATCCCAGCCGAACATCGAGCAATGCACGTACTGAATATGCGGGTAGGCTTTTCCTTCTTCATAATTGAGCGGCTTGATGAGCCAGGCGTGCACTTTGACGCCATCGACGCCGTCATACCAGTAGCTTTCCGGCGGCGAGAGCTCATGATCGCGCAGCCAGGGATTGAGATTGGTCAATTGGCGCGAGTCGCCGTCCTTCCAGATGTAGAGATCGCCGGGGTTGGCCGGGTTCGATTGGCCATAAGCGGCGATGCTCCCGACCGCCGGGCTGTAGTCAAAGGTGATGCTGTCGCCGCTGATGAGGCGCTCGTATTCGCCGGCGGTGTTGATGCGGAAGAGATTGGCCGCGCCCTGCTCGGTGAGCAGGAAGTAAATCCACTCATCGCCGACCGCCCATTTCATGGTGACGTTGGACAGGCTCACGCGCTGATCGGCCACTGAGTAATTGCCGACTTCTTCATCGATATCGGCGCCGAGTTTCCAGGCTTTGCGGGCGGCCACATCGGCCAGATGCGGCTGCCAGAAGTTGCGGCGGTTGACCGGCGGCGGCTTGTTATGGCCGGCGAAGGCGATGTACTTGTCGTCCGCGCCCCAGACCGGGCTGGCGGCCGTGCCCTGCCAATCGGGGATGAGCAGCTCGGGCTGGCCTGACGGATAATCACAAGTCAGGATTTGGCCATAACCGAGCGAGGTATTCTGCTCGCGGGCCATGCCGATGAAGGCGAGCCGGGCGCCGCTGTTGCTCCAGCTGGGTTCGTCATAATCGCATTCACTATGCGTGACCTGGGCAAAATCGCCGGTCTCCAGCTCCAAGACCCAGATCTGCTTGAACTTGTCATGCACCCAGCCGACGCCGTCCTGTTTATAGCGCAGGCGGCGGATGACTTTGATGGTGGGTTGGGGGATGCCGGGGGCCGGTCCGCGGTCATCAGCGGCGCGCATGGGCGTCCAGCGAACGCCGACCAGTTTCGAGCCGTCGGCCGACCAATCAAGACCGCTCATGGGCATGCCGTCTGCCGCATAGATGGCTTCGAAATCGTCATCGACTTCGATAACGCGGACGGACTCGCCATCGGCGTCGCCGTATGCATAAGCCAGCCGGCTGCTGTCGCGGCTCCAGGCGATGGACGAGACTTGGCACTCGCCGTCGGTCAAGCGGCTGGCGCTGTCGCTGCGCAAATCGTGCAAGTAGAGATGCGTGATGTAGCCGTTGGAGGGGCTGTGTGGCCGGCGGATGGTGTAAGCGATCTGTGAAGCGTCGGGGGCGATGGCGATTTCGGCGAGCCAACTGAATTTCATCAGGTCTTCGGGGATGAGCCCGCGGCGGCGGTTGACCGGTGTTCTGGGAAACTTGTCCATATTCTTAGTCCTTTAGCAGATATTCCGCATATTTTAACCACAGCCACTAGCGAGTCACAACTCGGCTCGCGCAACAGAATGTATTCGCGACAAATGGATTCTGTAGGGGCGTTTCGCTGGAACGCCCTTCAAATGCTATTCCACGTGTCAGAGGGCGTCTCAGCGAGACCCCCCTACAAGCCCCCTCTGTGCCTCTGTGGTGAATCCACATAATCAGCAATCCGCTATTTCATAAGGTAAAGGCGACGCCGATTTCGGCGGCCAGCGCGCGCAATTGATTCACCGTTTCGCGCGCCACCGGGATGCCGCTGTTTTGACGTTCACGCATGCGGCGGAATTCGACTTCGCCCGGCAGCATGACCGGGCGCTCGGGGTCAATCGGCTTGGCGCCTTTGACTTGCCTGACCAGCTCCTCAAGCCGGCGGTCGAAATCAGCGGCGGTCATGAGGGCGGCCGGGTCGATGGCGATCATCATGTGGCCGACATCAAAATTTGTATCGTCCTGGAAGACATCCAGCCCGAATAGGGCGCCGGTCATCACGCCGGCCAGCACATCGGTGAAGAGGCTCAGCCCATAGCCTTTGTAGTCGCCGATGGGCAGAAGCGGGCCTGTCATAGCGGCGGCCGGGTCGGTGGTGGCCTGGCCATCCGGCGTCAGCGCCCAGTTGGCGGGCATGGGACGGCTCTCCCGTTCATACCAGCGCATCATGCCCTTGCCGGACATGGTCAGCGCCATATCAAGCACGATGGCATGGTCGCTGCCGCGCGGGATGGCGATGCCCCAGGGGTTGGTGCCGAGCACGACTTGCGCCGAGCCCCAGGGCGCCATTTCGGCGGCCGCGTTGGTGCAGGCCCAGCCGATGAGTCCCTGTTTGGCGGCGGTGAGGGCGTGATAACCGGCGATGCCGAAGTGGTTGCTGTGGCGGACGCCGACCATGGCGATGCCGGCTGTCTTGGCTTTGTCGCTGGCGCGGGTCATGGCGCGGTGGGCGGCGACATAACCGAAACCTTTGGCGGCGTCCAGCAAGGCATAGCCCAACGCGTCAACCAGCCAGGCCATCGGCGCGTCGGGGAGGATGCCGCCGTTATGGACGCGGCGGGCATAACGGAAGAGCTTCTCCAGGCCTTGCCCTTGGCCCGGGTGCCACCATTGCGAGGCCGTCATCAAGCCATCGCTGATTATGGCGGCTTCATCAGCGGTCGCGCCGAGCCCGCGCATGAAGTCGACCGTGAAGTCCTTCAGCGTCTTGGGCGAATAGTGGTTGACCAGCGATGCGTCTTGTACTTCGTATGCCATAAGAGCGACCTTACATGAAGGGATAAGCCAGTGGATTGAGCACCGCTTCGTTGACGACAAACTCGGGCGGGCTGGTCAGGAGCTGGGCGATCATGGTTGCGACCGTTTGCGGGTCCATCGTTTCCCGCCGTGGCAGGACGCCGATGGGCGCGCCGCGCCAGCCGGTATCCATGCCGCCGGGGTAGAGTATGGTTGAGCGGATGTTGTGCTCGACGCCGGCCTGGGCGATGGCGTAGTTGAGCCCGGTTAAGCCGAACTTGGCGCCGCCGTAAGCCGGGCTGCCGCCGCCGCGCAAACCGGCCGTGCCCGAAATGTTGATCACATAAGCCGCTTCTGCGCTGATCAGAGCTTCCCAGAGCGCGCGCGTCAGGTAGAAGACGCCGGAGAGATTGATGCCGATGACCGCGTCCCAATCGCTGATGTCGGTTTCTTCGAAGCTGCGCGGGGCGGGAACGCCGGCGTTGTTGATGAGGATGTCGACGGCGCCGAAGGCCTGCTCAATCGCCGAGGCGGTTGCGCGCGCCTGTTCCGCATCCGATACATCGCAGGGATAAACGGAAGCGGCGCCACCGCTGGCACGGATAGCCTCCGCCGTCTGGTTCAGGGGCTCGGCGCGGCGGGCGATCAAGGCGGTGTGAGCGCCGAGCGCGGCAAGCTGCTCCGCGATTGCCCGGCCAAGCCCGTGGCTGGCGCCGGTGATGACTGCGGTTTTACTTTCGAGGCTTCTATCCATCGCTCTGTTATCCGTTCAGTTTTTCAAGTCCTGTTGATTGTAGCGATTTCCAACCAGCGCTCAAAGCGCGCGCCATCCTTCAATGCAGTGCCGGACGCGATTTGACCGGTATTGTAGTCGTACACGATGAGCTTGACCACATAGTCGCCAGGCGGCAAAGACGAAACATCGATTTGTTGGCGAGTGAGCGTCGTGTACCCAATGGTTGTATCCTGACCCAAAACCTTGGCGCCCGCGGCATCAAAAGTCTGCAGTGACATTGAATGCGGCGCCGAGGGCAGGCTGTTCCACATGAATTGGAAGTCCACCATGTCTTGGCTCGCCGCGCTGATAATGTTTTCAAGCCGCGCGCCGTTGTCATACTGCACTTGAAACCGGTCATCCGCAATAACGAGCGCGCATGAAAACGCGCGACTCACAAAGACTTCCGTGACTGAGCCGTCTTCATGAACTTCGCGCTCGCAGGATTCATATTGCTCAACGTAAAGATGGCCTTCCAGCAAGGCAGGCGCATCCGCCGTCGAGTCGTTAATAATAGTGATTATCTGATTTTCTTGCGCGAGTTCAGCCAGGTCGATCGGGTCGCCCGGACTCTGCTGTGTCAACTCGCCGTCATCAATATAGAGATGAACATAGCTGTGCCAATCGGAGAACAGCGAAGCGAGGAAGCTGAATCGTTTGTCGTCGAGGCCCTCGCTCGGGTGAAAACTGAGGACTGATGACCGCTGGCCGGGGAACATCAGCGAAGACCGCAAATAATTATCGATGTATGGGATGTCAACTTGTACGGGTTGACAGCTGAGGCGCAAGTCGCTCAAGCGGTACACGGTTACAAAGTCATCATCGTATGAGGCCGGCACATTCCAAAAGCTGTTATCGATGAATTGGTCGCCATAGCGCCAGCCGTGCACGACGACATGAGTGAAGCCGTCGGCCAGCAGCTGCTCCAATGCCGAGCTGTAGGCTTCCTGATTGTGAGGCAGGCAATGCACGCTGCGGCTTTCGTCCCAGTTGCGCAGGAACAGGTTGCTGTAAATGTAGGACTTTGCTGTCGTTTCTGTACGAGTCAGGTGGCCGTATGCTTGCGGGTATCCCGTCGTGGTTTGCAGATAACGGAAATACTGCGCATTCGCCTCATTTTGTGGCAGGTTTACCAATTTGACAGGCGCCAAAGTTTCAGACTTCAGCCAATCTCTAAACGCCGCCTTTTTCTGATCGAAGCGCTCTCCTTCAATTGGAAGGTAGAATTCAAAGCAGACAATAGCCAACGCTAACAGCGCGGCAAATACGCGAGTCTTGCCTGGCTTGGATCGCGCCAGCGCGGCCAATCCATAGCTAGAGAGCAACGCCAGCGGGATGATGGCGCCAAACTGGTAATACTCTTGCCTGCCAATGTTTCCAAATACTGAAGGAAACCAGTCGCTCAAGAGCCGTTCCGGCAGCACAATATCCAGATAGTCATGGCCATTGATTGTCAAGAAATGACCGAGCCGCAAGATGAGAAAAACCGCCAGGATCGCCAGCCAGGGCATAATCTTGCGCCGCGGCGATGTATAGACAAGCGCGCAGCCGATGAGGACGAGATTGATGTATCCCAGGTAAGCGCCATGGTGCGATGAATTCGGCGCGACATTAAGCGCCTTGTGCAGGAATGGCCCGGTGAAAGGGTTCTTTGTGAGGACAAAAAAGTCCACAAAATCGTTGCTTCTTAATCGGCCGATATTAAAGGCCAGCCCTTCCTCTCTGACGGCCGCATCCGCGAGGATAGGATAGACGCGCAGCAAAACGAGCGCGCCGCCGATGCCGATGATTATAAGGAGTTGCCGCCAGTTGGCAGTTTGCTTCCAGAACGAACGGGGTGCAAATATCGCGTATATTGCTAGGGACAACAGCGTGAAGACCAATAAGTAAAGGCTTATATGCGCTGTTATGCCAATGCATATTCCGGCCGCGGCCGCGAATAGCGCCCGACTCTCATGAACAGTACGATGAAAGAAATACAATGTTAGAGGCAGTGTCCCTATTGTGATCAAGAGGGGCAAGGTTGATTCCTGCAAAAATGGCACACTCAGGGCCGCGACAACAGCGCCATAAAGCGCAATCCACTTGTCTTTAATCAGATGCTGAATCAACACATAGGCGCTCAAGGCATTAAAACAGAGTATCAGCAAGAAGAGCAAATTGAAGGCGTCCTCCGCTGGCGCCAGCCTCTGTAACGCGAACAACAGAAACGCCGGAGGAAGCGATATGTAAAATGCCAGAGAGGCGCCCTGCGGATGAAACATGAGATCGGAGTGGAGCAGGCTGCTTTGCCCGCTGAGTACCCGTTCTATATGAGCGGCATCCCAGAATTGCTGCCATCTGTCTCGATGCTTGGTGTGCAGCCAGATCTCGTCCCCGTCAAAGAGGCGGATGAATGTCGGCCAGGTCATCACGATGATGACCAGCGGCACGATGATTATGGCGTGAAGATGATTGCGCAGCGCCTGTACGCAACTGGAACGCATCTGTGGTCCTAGCGTTCCGCCATGATGTCGCGCATGGCGACTTTCATCCGCTCCAGGCCTTCGATCAGTTGCGCTTCCGGCTGCAAGAAGGTCATGCGCAGGTAATCTTTGCGATCTTTGGAAAAGGCCGAGCCGGGGTAAGCCAGCACATGCTGCTCAGTGAGGATGCGCTGGGCGACATCGCCGCTGTCCATGCCGGTGAAGCTGATATCGGCGAAGACGAACTGGCCGCCCTGGGGCAGGCCATATTTGATGCCCATCGCGTCGAGCGCGTCAAGCACGAGGCGGCGGCGGCGGCGGTAGGCTTCCGCCATCATTTCGACCGCGTCTTGCGGGCCCGTCAGCGCGGCGATGCCGGCATGTTGGGAGATGACTGAGGCGCCACCGCTGATGGCCGCTTTCAATTCCCTGACACGCGCCATCAAATCGGCCGGCCCAACCACCCAGCCCAAGCGCCAGCCGGTCATGGAGTAGGCTTTGGAGAGCGCGTTGAGCGTCAGCGTTCTTTCCTTGCCCCCGGGCAGCGAGGCTGGGCTAAGGTGCTCAAAGTCATCATAAACAAAGAGGTCATAGATATCGTCGGCGAGGATCATCAAATCTTTCTCGATGGCGATGCCCAGCATCTCCTTCATGTCGCCGGGAGAGATGACGCTGGCGGCTGGATTGTTCGGGGAGACGAGCAGCAAGGCGCGGCTCCGGTCGCTGATGGCGGCGCGCACATCGGCCGGGTCGGCGCGGAAGTCGTCTTCGGCGTAAGTCTGCACTTCGACCTTGACGCCGCCGGCGAAGGCCAGGGAATCGGCGTAGGTATTGTAATTTGGCTCGGGCACGATCATTTCGTCGCCGGGCGCGAGCACTGCGAGTACCATCAGGAAGAGCGCTTCCTGGCCGCCGTTGGTGACGACCACTTCAGTCGCCGGGTCGACATTGATATTGTTGACGCGCTTGACGCGCTCGGCGATGGCTTCGCGCAGGGCGAGCAATCCCTCCGGCGGGGTATAGTCGCTGTGGTGATTGACCATCGCATTTTTGGCGGCGGCGACGATATGGGCCGGCGTATCAAAGTCGGGGTCGCCCCGGCCCATGACGATGACATCGTCGTAGGCGCGCGCTTCGCTGATCAGTTGGTAGAGCAGATTGGTGCCTTCGGCTTTTTTCTTGCTCATGTGCTTCCTCGCTTCCTTGGTCAGCGCAGGGCCGCCAGCGCATTCGTGGTCGATCTGTTGACGCTCAAGCGGATGACAGCGGGCGCGCCGAAGGAGGCGCCGTCGGCATAGTCGAATCCGGCGCTACGCAGCTTGGCCGCCGCCGCTTCAGACGCCCGCAGCGCAACGATGTTAAGCGCGTCGCCGGCGATGACCTCGAGATTGAGCGCGTCGGCCGCGTCGATGATGTCGCTCCGCAATCGACTCAACTGCGCCAGCCTTTGGGCGCGCGCGTCTTCAAAGAGGTTGGCGGCTTCGAGAGCGGCATATTGGGCGGCGGTGCTGGTGCAGATCGCCATGATCTGCTTTTGCGATTGCATGGCCGGTATCTGGTCCGCGGGCGCGGCGATGTAGCCGATGAACCAACTGGCCAAGCCCATGCCCGGCCAGGCTTCGCCGATCGTCGCCGCCAGCGACGGCGCCTCTTCAAATGAAGCTAGCGAGCTAAATGTCCCGTCCACCCAGGGGGCGAGACCCTGATCCCAGATTGCCATTGCCTCATGCTCCCGTAGGGCAGCTCTGATTATGGACAGGTCTTCGTCGGTGTAAGCGGCGCCGCTGAGCCGTGATGGCGATTCCAAATAGAGCAGGCGGCAGCCATTTTCGAGGGCGTCGACGATGGCGGCCGGCGAGGGGAGAAATCCGCGCTTGGCATCGGCTGCCAGCGCTACGACCGTGCGCGCTCTGACGCCCAGGGCCTTCTGCACGCCGGGGTGCGCGACGGCGGGAATGCCAATGCTGTCGTAAGCCGCGCCAATCATTTGAATGCTGAGAAAGCGCGATTCCTGAACGCCGGCGGTGACGATGATATTTTCTGCTTCGTAATGCGCGCCATGAGAGGACGTTAGATAATCGGCGAGGGCGGCGCGCAAGGGCGCGATGCCGGGCACATCGACATAATGTGTTTGGCCCGTTTCCAGGGCGTCGGCGGCGGCGGCGATGATCCGCTCATCCAGCGGGCTGATCATGCCATCGGCGCTCAAATCCTTGTCGTGCCTGCCTATTTGCGGCGGCAACGTCGCCTTAAGCGCCGTGTTGGCTTGATGCCGCGCGAGGGTATCCGCTTTCGTTTTGGCTGCCAATCTTCGACCTCCCTATGGAATCTTCACAAGACACCCTGCCCGCCGCTAGAGCGAGCGGACAGTCTCAATTATCGCACGTAATTTGCTGGCGATGACGGATTCCTGCCGCGATTTGCCGGGCAACGCTTCAAATAGACGGCGGCTTTCCGCTCCACCTTCACAGGCCGGACAGACTGTAAAGTTTGAAGACTGCGGCAGTTCTGCTAATATCCACGAATGTAGACAGTTTCCACGCGAACTTGGCGGATTATAGACTTGCGTCCCAGGCCTGTCAAGAAAAGGAGCGGGCGCGCGGGCCATGGAAAGCGTGGAACTGTTCTGCGCCGATTGCGAATCCTTTGAGCCGGTCCGCAGCCACGCTGAAGAGAATTGTGAGATGAGAACAGTGCTAGCGGCGAGTTATCGCGCCCTTGCTTTGCGCCCTGTCCCCGGCTTGAACCGGCGCGTGCTGCTGTTTTTATGTCACAGCCTCTTGTTTCACATCGCCTTGCTGGGCATCGCCGATATCTTGCTTAACTTCTACCTCGTCAGCATCGGCGCCGATGCGGCCAGCATCAGCGTGCTGCAATCGCTGCCGCGGCTGAGCGGTTTCCTGGTGGGCTTGCCCATCGGCCTGGTTGCGAATCGGGTGGGCAATCGCCGTCTCATCCTGCTCTCGACCGCGGGCCTGGCGCTATCGGTGGCGGCCACGGCGCTGACGCAGAGCATCCCGGTCATCGCTATCAGCCGCTTTGTTTGGGGCGCTTGCTTCGGCGCCAACCAGGTCGTCAAGCCGCCCTTCATGGTCACGCTGACCGACCGCAGCGAGCACACGGCAACTTTTTCTTATCATAATCTGGCAGCCATGTTTGGCGTGGCCATTGGAAGCGTCTTGGGCGGGCTGCTGCCGCTGTTGGCCAGCGAGGCGCTGTCTATCGCCGGGACAGCCTCGCTCCGGCCGGAAGAGATGCCGCTCGCATATCGCGTTTCCATCGTCGGCGCCGCGCTTGTGCTGCTGCTGAGCAATTTGCCTATCCTCGCCTTGCGGCGGCCTTCGACGCGCCGGGAGGCAGCGGCATCAGCGTCAAGCGGGTTGTGGCGGAAGGCGCCTTGGCCGCGCCTGCTCCGGCTGACGTTTCCGCTATTTGTCTTTGGCATTTCCGGCGGCTTGACCTTCCCCTTTTTCAATCTCATTTTTCGCGAGCTCTTTGGCCTGGCGGACAGCGCGGTCGGCGCGGTGATTGGCTTGGGCTGGGTGGCGATGGGTTTGATGCCGCTGCTCAATCCGGTGTGGGAAGCGCGCTGGGGCCGGGCGGGCGCCTTGACCGCGCTGATGATGGTCAGCGCTGGCGCATTTGTCGGCCTGAGCTTGTCGCGGGCGATTCTCGTTGCGCTGCTGTTTTATGTCTTGGCGATCGGCATTCGCAATACGATGCAGCCGCTGTTTCAGCCGCTGCTGATGGATTCGCTGCCAGCGGTCTTTCATAATATCGCCAGCAGCGTCGGCCTGGTGATGTGGAATATCGGCTGGTTCTGCTCGACCCTGGGATTCGGCGCAATGCAGGCGGCGATCGGCACGCGAAATATCTTGTTGGTGGCGGCCTTCTTCGTCGTGCTCAACGGCCTAAGCATTCATCTCACGGCGAAACGACGCTGAGATAATCGGAGTAATTGCTGGAGGAGAGGGCGATATGGCGACGGACAATCAGTCCAAGTTTGACGACATCGCTGAGCACGTTGAAAGCTGGCGCGGCGAGCTTGACGTGCCCGGCGCGGCATTCGGCCTGAGCATCGACGGCGAATCGTTCAGCGGCGCCGCTGGCGTGACCAATGTTGAGCATCCGCTGCCGGTGCGAGACGAGACCATTTTTCAAATAGGCTCAATCACGAAAACGGTCACGGCGACGGCGATGATGCGCCTGGTCGAACAGGGGCAATTGGATCTGCAGACGCCGGTCCGCGCCTACCTGCCGGACTTCAAGGTGCGGGACGAGGGGGCCTCGGAGCATGTTACGGTTTGGCATTTGCTGACGCACCGGGCGGGTTGGACGGGTGATATCTTCACCGATACCGGCGGCGGCGATGACGCGGCGGCCAGATACCTGCATGGCATGGCCGAGTTTGAGCAGCTGGCGCCCTTTAACCAGCACTTCTCCTACAACAATGCCTCGTTTTGCGTCGCCGGGCGGATCATTGAAGTTCTGACCGGCGCGAGTTATGAGGCGGCGATTCATGAACTAATCTTCGAGCCGCTGGGCATGGCGCGCAGCTTCTTCTTCCCGCATGAGGTGATGTTGCACCGTTTCGCTGTCGGGCATCAAGTGGTCGACGGCGCGCCCAAGGTCTTGAGCCCCTGGGCGATACCGCGCGGGATGAATGCCGCCGGCGGCATCAGCTGCCACATACAGGACCTGCTGCGTTATGGCGCCTTTCACCTGGGCGACGGCTCACCGCTGCTGCGGCCGGAGAGCCTGGCGGCGATGCAAAAGCGCCAGACGCCCAGCCTGCCATACTTGGGACACTGCGGCCTGGCCTGGATGATCAGCCGGGAAGCGGGAGCGACGCGCCTCTGGCATACGGGCGGCACCAATGGGCAGAACGCGATTTTGACCCTTGTGCCGCAGCATCAGCTGGCGCTGGGCATGATGACCAATGGCGACCGGGGACCGACACTCTACGATCGCTTCAACAAGGCGATCTTGCGCGAGTTTTGCCGCATTGAGCTGCCGGAACCGCAGGTCATCGCGTCTTCTGCAGAGGAGCTGGCGCAGTATGCCGGCAAGTACCGGGGCACGATGCGGGAAATCCATTTGCGGCTGGATGAGGGGCGCTTGTTGGCCGATATTCGATACCACGGCGACTTTCCGAGCGACATGGAATCGACCGACATGGCGCCGGCAGAAGTGGCCCGTTGCGGCGATGATCAGCTTCTGATTCTTGAAGGCGCGCACAAGGACACCCGGGCCGATTTCATTCGCGGCGCCAAGAACGAGATTCGCTATCTGCGCTTCGGCTCCCGCATGCACCCGCGGCGGGATTAAGCCAGCATCTCGCCCAGCAGCGTCCAGCAGAGCCAGAGGGCGCGCGGACTATGAAAGAATCCCTTCCACATGCCGCCCTTCAGCGATGTAGAAAGACTTCCATCGCGGCGCAAGTAGCCGTACCAGCCGCCGACTTCGGGATCGGGAAAGTGCGCGAAAGTCCACTCGTGCAGGCGCTCGAACCAATGGGCGTACCGGTCGCCGCCGCTTAGATGGTATGCCAGCAGCAGGGCGTAGAGCGCTTCGGCATGCGGCCACCAAAGCTTCATATCCCACTCCAGGCGGGTGGGCGGTTTGCCGGCGACATCGACGAAGTAGAGCAAGCCGCCGTATTCCGCGTCCCAGCCGCGCGCCAGCGAATAATCGATCATCTTCACCGCCGGCGGGATCAGTGAGTCGTCAGCGCGCGCGATGGCTTCGTGCATGACGAAGGCGGCTGATTCCATGGCGTGCCCCGGTGTGAGGCGCCGTCCATCGACGGTATCAAGTCGCTCGCCGTCGACGCCCAGGACTTCAAAGACAGCTTCCGCCTCCTCGTCCAGGAAGTGATTGAGGATCTGATCGAGCGCGTCATCGACAACCTGGCCATAGAGCGGGTCGGGCGGGGCGGCCAGGCGCAGCTCCTGCGTCGTCGCCAGCATGATCATCGACACATTGTGCGCTTTGGCGCGGCGGGTCTCGGGGTAGACTTTCGCTTCCAGCACCCCGGGATTCCTTAAATGATCGACGACCAGGCGATAGGTCGCGAGCGCTCGCTCCAGTGCGGCGGCGTCGCCGGTCGCGCGGGCGAATTCCGCTAAGCCGATGACGGCGAAGGTCTCGGTGAAGAGGTAGCGGCGTTTGCGCAGGGGGCGCCCGTCAGCGGTGACGGCGAAGAACATGCGGCCGTCGCTGTCGAAGCCGAAGCGCATGATGAAGTCGTAGATATGGCGCGCGGCGGCGAGCCATTCCGGGCGCTGCTCAACTTCATTATAGAGCTTGGCGAACATCCAGAGCGCGCGGCCCTGCAGCCACATTGATTTGTCGGTGTCGAATACCGAGCCGTCGCGGTCGAGGGAATTGAACTGGCCGCCGTGCTGACGGTCAAGCGAATGCTTCAGCCAGAAGGGGATTACCGAATCGAATAAGTCACGATGATAGATTTCGCGCAGCTCGAGAAGGCGTTCGCGCTTCATCCCTTAATGCCGGAGACCATCATGCCTTCGATGAAGTAGCGCTGAAAGAAGACGAATAGAAGGATGACGGGGATGGTTGCCATGGTGGAGACAGCCATGGCCACCGCCCACAAGGGCTCCCGGTCGAGTGACTGCGAGAAGTAGGTTAGCCCGACCGGCAAAGTGACCAGGTCGCGATCCTGTGCGATCACCAGGGGCCAGAGGAAATTGTTCCAGCTGAAGAGAAAGGTGATGATGGCCAGGCTGGCGGCGGCCGGCTTCAGCATTGGCAAGGCGATGCGCCGGAAAATGGAGAATTCGCTGGCGCCGTCAATGCGAGCCGCGTCCAGCAATTCATCGGGGATGCTGTAGGCAAATTGCCGCATCATGAAGACGCCGAAGGCGCTGATGAGCCCGGGCATGATGAGCCCCTGGTAGGAATTGTGCCAGCCCAATTGATGGACCAGCACAAACATGGGAATCACCAGGATCTGGAAGGGCACGGTCATGATACTCAGGATGAACAGGAATAAAATGTTGCGCGCGGGAAAGCGAAACTTGGCGAAACCGTAACCGGCCAGCGCGCCGAAGAAAACCGTCGCAATAGTCTGGACAGCCGCGATGAACAGGCTGTTTATGTACCAGCGCTCGATCCGCGTGTTTTCGAAGGCGAACTCATACTGACGAAAACCCTGAAACTCGTGCGGTATCCAGTGCATAGGAATGGCGAAGATCTCGCCCTCGGACTTAAAACTGGAACTGAACATCAGGTACACGGGGAAGAAGAAGAGCAAGGAGATCAACAGACCAACCGAGAACAGGATCAAGTTTCGGATGCGGCGGCGAAGGCGCGCCTCGAATGCCCAGTCGCTTTCGTATGGTTTAACGGCTGCCATGCTGCCGCCCCTGGCCGGTGGCAGTACCGGCCAAATCAACTGAGAGAGAAATCATCGCTGCGTCCCAGGCGCAATTGGAACAAGGTGAAGATTAGAATAAAGGCGAAGAGCACGACGGAAATGGCGGCGGCGTCGCCCATGCGGAAAAACTGAAAGCCATATTTCCAGATGACGATGCCCAGTGTCGTATTGACATCGAGCGGTCCCCCTTGAGACGGCGACATCACAAACTGAATGGAAAAGCCCTGAAAGGCGCGGATGGTGGAAATGGCGGCTACGAAGACGGCGGTCGGCTTCAGCAAGGGCAGCTCGACGCGCAGGAAGGATTGCAGCGCGTTGGCGCCGTCCACCCGCGCCGCGTCGCGCAATTCGGGCGGAATCGCTGTCAGACCCGAGATCCAGATGATCATGTAGAAGGGCGCGATGTGCCAGTCATGCACGACAACTGACATAATTGGCGACAGTTGCAGGTCGAAAAGCCATTTGATCGGCATCTGCCCTACTATGGGGCCGATCACTGAGGACAAGATCCCGGACGGATGCAGCAGCAGCTTCCATATCACCGAAACGACCACGACCGAAGGCAGCAGGGGCGTGAAGAAGAGCACCTTCATCAATTCGCGCCCGGGGAAACGCTGGAAAAAGAGTACTGCCATCGCCAGCGAGATGAACCAGACAGGTACGGTGCTGCCCAGCACAAATCCGATTGTCACGTTCAGCGACTTGAGGAAGAGGCGGTCGTTCAACAGGTCCTGGTAATTCTGCAAGCCGACCCAGACCGGCGGTTTCAGCAGCGTAAAATCTGTCAGGCTGAGGCCGAAGCCGATGACGATGGGATAGAGGAAGAAGATCGCGAAGAAGATGACTGCCGGCAATACAAAGAGAAGCCCATAGTATTGGCGCTTTTGCACCAGACCCATCGTCCGCCGATAATTGAGAAGCTGACCGATACCCATACAATCCTTCTGGATGCTACGCGCTACGCCCCCGCCACGACAGTCTGTGCCGCGACCGGGGACGCAGGATTTGTTTCCTAAAACCTACCCGGTTGGCTCGTCGGTATATTATACCAAGCGAGCGCTCGACGAGCCCGGGCAGGTTTCGGCAGAATGGGGCGCCTTAGAATTCGGTTTTGGCGCGCTGCAGGATGGCGTTGACTTCATCCTCGGTTTCCGCCAGCACGGTATCGATGTCTTCGCCGGCGATGACGACGCGATCGCGCATGCGTATGAGGGCGTCAATCACCTCGCTGAAGCCGGCGAAACGCGGATGGAAGTAGTTGACCGCTATCTCGTCAAGGAAGACCTTCATGACCTCATTGTTCTTGAATTCTTCGCTCTCAATGTATTCGATTTTCGGCTGGAACAAGCCCCCTTCGTTGAGGTAGCGATCGGGCCGGCTGGACAGCCAGGCGATCAGCTTCCAAGCCGCGGCCTGTTTCGCCTCGGAAGAACTGGCGTTGACCATCCAGTAGAAGCCATAATTGGCGAAGCCGTTGGGGTTGACCGCGTCTTCCCAGCGCAACTGCGGATAGAGGGCCCAGTTGGGTATAAAGCTCTCTGCGCGTTCAAGCAGCGGCACCGCCCAATTGCCCATCGAGCACTCCATCCCCATCCGCTCCTCGCTGCGGATACCAGTGCGCGAGGTGACATATTCTGGACCGCCCAGGTTCCATTCGTTGGCCCAGTTGTTCCAGTATTCAAGCACGCGACGTACCTCGGGCGTGTTGATATGCGCGACGTAGTTGACCTCGTCGATCATATCGCCGCCGAGCTGCTGCACCATCGGGTTGAAGTGCAGCATCATGAAGATAGCTGCCGACCAGTTGAAATCAAATCCGCGCCGGGTGATGACGCCGTTTTCATCGCGGATGGTCATCTTCTCGGCGACAGCGGGCAAGGCTTCATAGGTATAGGGGAAGTCTTCCGCCGGGTCGAGGCCCGCCTCGGCCCAGACGTCAAGGTTGAGATAACAGGCGTAGGCGCTCATTTCGGTGGGGATGCCATAGAGCGTGCCATCGTAGGTGGCGCCGGTGAGCATGCCCTCAGCCATGTCGCCGCTGCCGTAGAGCGCCCTCACTTCGTCAATGGTCCCTAAGCCCCACGCGGTCGGGTCCACCGGAGCAAGCATGCCCTGGAGGTAGTACTCGACGTGATGAGACGTGGCCTGGTTGAACATGTCGGGTCCAGCGCCGGATGCCATCGCGGTATTCAGCGTTGCGTAGAAGTCCGACGGCACCGGATTGTACTCAACCGTGATATGCGGATTGGCCTCCATGAAGGCGGCGATCATTTCTTGATCGAGGGCGACGCGCGGCAGATAATTGTGACCCCAGGCGGTGATCGTCACCGGTTCGTCCTGTGCCTGCGCGAATGGCACAAGCAGGCCCACAATCAGAAGAATAAGCAGCACTTTGACTTTCATGGTAAATCCTTTCTTTAAATCTATTTGTTTGAGGGTATTTTTCTCAAGAGCTAATGTAACACATCAGCGCGTAATCTGCAAACAACGCGCCATTCGGCGGACATTTAGGTGACTGAGCTCGGTTTCTCGCAGAAGCTGTCGCCGATGACGAGCAGATCCATGTGCGTGCGCAGGAAGCAGTCGATCGTTTCTTCGGGCGAGCAGACGATGGGATAGAGAAAGAATATCAGGAAGAAGATGGTGGCTGGGGCGACGAAAAGCAGCCCATAGTATTGGCGCTTCTGCACCAGCCGCATGGTCCGCCAAGCGGTGAAAAGCCGTGCATTACGCATGTTCTTCATCAAGATCGTTTACGAAACGCCCCCGCCCCGACAGTCTTATGCCAGGGCGGGGGATACATGATTTTACGGAAGCGGGAGACCTAGAATTCGGTCTTAACCCGCTGCAGGATGGCGTTGACTTCCTCGTCGGTTTCCGCCAGCACGGTATCGATGTCTTCACCGGCGATGACGACGCGATCGCGCATGCGCATGATAGCGTCAATCACTTCGTTGAACCCGGCGAAACGCGGGTGGAAGTAGCTGGACGCTATTTCCTCAAGGAAGACCGGCATGATCTCGTTGTTCTGGAATTCTTCACTTTCCAAGTATTCGGCTTTCGGCTGGAACAAGCCCGCTTCGTTGAGGTAGCGATCGGGCCGGCTCGA
>WTGN01000052.1 GCA_011523545.1 Chloroflexota bacterium
GCTTCTAGCTCCCCCTCCCTAGCTCGCTGGGGAGGGGGCCGGGGGGTGGGGTTGGCAGTCCGCAAAAGCAAGCGGGCGAGACAAGGGGCGCGTAGACACCGCCCGTCTCTCGCCCCTACAAGCGACCCAGTTGCCTACATCATCGACATGTCGAGCTCGCGCTGGACCTCCTCGGTCACGCGATCGAGCGCTTCCTGCGCGCCGAGCATGCCGGCTTTGACCGATGTCTCGGCTTCGCCCAGGCGCGAATTGTAGAAGTCGTTCACCGGAATCTTCGCCGGCCCAAAGGCGTTGGCGCCGTTCAGCAGGTCCAGCGCCAATTGGAAGCGATGATCGCTGACGAAGCGCTCGGCCGTCGCCGCGCCCACCTTGGGCGGGATATTCTGAATATTGTAGCAGAACTCGCCCATGTGCTCGTCTTCGCTGAGCCAGCGGATGAATTCCCAAGCCGCGTCCGGATTGATGACCCCGGTGGGAATGGTGAAGACGCTGCCGCCGAAGGTGGTGCAATTCTCACGGCCGCCTTCAGGATAAGGCGCCGCGATCATGTCCATTTCGAGATCGGGGGCGAACTTCTTCTGGAATTGGATGAACCATTCGCCGACTTGCTTGAAGCCTTCCTTGCCGACGAAAAAGGGATTCTGCGTACTGAGGTAATCACCGAAGCCGCTGGTGAAGGCGGCCACCTTCTCCGGGCCCAGGCGCTCCCAGTAACCCGCCATCCATTCCAGCGCCGCCACATTGGCCGGGTCATTCGCGGTGATGGTCCCGCTGTCCTCGTCATACAATCCACCGCCGAAGACGTGCGCCCACCAGGTGAGATTAGCAGGCAGCAGACCGACGCGCTCGATATTGCCGGCGCCGTCGATGATCTCAAAGGCTTGGCAGGCTGCATCCAATTCTTCGATGCTGGTCGGCGGCGCGCTGATGCCCAGCTCTTCCAAAGCCGGCGGCGAGAAAGCCAGGACGCGCGCATTCGAGGTACACATCAAGCCCCAGAGCTCGCCGTTGTACCACCAATTCTCCCAAAGCTGCGGGAAGTACTCGGAGCCGTCGATGCCGGCCGCTTCGGCGTAGGCGGTCAAGGGCGTGAGGGCGCCTTGGGAAGCGATCTGCACCAGTTGATGCAGCCATACCGCCGAGACGATATCGGGCGGATTGCCGCCAGCGATCGCCGTCAGCACTTTTTCGTATTGCCCGAAGACAGTCGTCATATTGACGTAGCTATTCTCGTGCTCTTCATTGAACTGATCAACCAGACCTTGCAGCACATCAAACTCGAAGCCGCTCCAACCCGTCCAATAATTGAGGAAGGCCTGCTCTTGCGCGTAGGTCAAGCCGGCCGGCATCGCCGATATCGCCGCCGCTGTGCCCGCCGCCATGCTCGCGCGCAAAAAATCCCTGCGTGAAACTTTTCTCTCGCTCATCACTTTCTATCCTCCCGCTCAATCCTCATTCAATTGCCGCTAACGTTACCACTGCTAGCGTAAGACTGCTATCATCGCCGATTATGGCTTGCATTCTTCGCTTTGTCAAAACTGCAAGGAACATGCGACAATCAGGGAGCTGCGCGATGCTGCATAAGGAAGAGGACATCATGAAGACGGTACTCGGTTTGGAAGTCTTTCTTGAGGCGAGGACGGACCTGGTGACCGGCAAGCGCGTCGCGCTGCTGGCTTGCCCAAGCAGCGTCGATGGCTCATTGCTCAGCAGCGTCGAGCGGCTGTATCGGCATCCGGCGGTGAACCTTGTCGCGCTATTTGGCCCGGAACACGGCATCCGCGGCGACGCCCAAGCCGGAACCGCCGTCGCCTCCGCCAGCGATCCGCTGACCGGGCTGCCGGTTTACAGTCTGTATGGAGAGAGGCAATCGCCAAGCGCTGACTTGCTGCGCGGTCTGGATGTCATCGTCATTGATCTGCAAGACGCCGGCGTCCGCTTCTACACGTTTCTGGCGACGACGCTCTATGTGATGGCGGCGGCGAAAGCGGCGGGCATCGCTGTGATCCTGCTTGATCGGCCGGCGCCAATAAGCGGATCTCGCGTCGAGGGTCCGCTGCTGGAGCCGGCATTTGCCTCATTCGTCGGCCCCTATGCGCTGCCCATCCGCTATGGCATGACCATCGGCGAGGTCGCTCTGCTCGCCAATGACCAGGATATCGACTGTGACTTGACGGTGATTCCGCTGGCGGGCTGGTCGCGGCAGCAATGGTATGACGAGACCGGGCTGCCTTTCATTCCATCGTCGCCCAACCTGCCGACGCTTGACGCCATGACGCTCTATCCGGGCACATGCCTCGTCGAAGGGACGAATCTGTCGGAAGGCCGCGGCACAACCCGACCCTTCGAATACTTTGGCGCCCCCTGGATTGACGCCGAGTCACTGTCCTTCCGGCTGAATGACCTGTCGCTGCCCGGCCTTCGCTTCCGCCCCGTTTACTTCGTGCCGACCTTCAGCAAGCATCAAGGCGAGCTCTGCGCCGGCGTTCACGTTTATGTCACGGATCGCCAAGTTTTACAGCCGGTGAGCGCGATGCTGCATGTTCTTCAGACGCTGAAGCGGCGCTATCCGAATGAATTCGCCTGGCGCCAGCCCTGGAAACAGGGAGCGCCTCCGCCGATTGACCTGCTCTGGGGCAGCGATCGGTTGCGCCGAGGGATTGACGCCGATAAGCCGGTTGACGCGCTCATTGAAAGCTGGCAGCCGGCCCTGCGCGAATTTGAGCGCCTGCGCGCCGATTATCTGCTATATTCGCCATAATGAACCTGCTAAATTCCATCTTCAATCACAGCGAGATCTGTAGGGGCGACTCTGTGAGTCGCCCTAAAGCACGCACAATCACGTACATGGGCGACCCAATGGCTCGCCCCTACAAGAATTCTCTGTGCCCTCTGTGCCTCTGTGGCGAATCAATCATCACGTCACCACAATCAACTCCTGCCAGCCGTTGGTCAGCTTTTCGCCGCCGCCGGGCCGCGCCACCACCACATCCTCGACCCGAGCCGAATAACTGTTGATTTGCATGATGCTCGGTTCAATGGTGAACAGCATGCCGTCGCGCAGCGTTGTCTCGTCGCCGGTGGTGAGGAAGGGCGGTTCATGCACATCCATGCCGATGCCATGCCCCAAGCGATGCCGAAATGCCTCGCCATAACCGGCGTCCTCAATCACTTGACGGGCCGCCCGGTCGGCTTCGGTCGTGGTGGCTTCATCCGCTTTCAGCGCCGCGATGCCGGCCGCTTGCGACGCCATCATCACATCGTAGACCCGCTGCGCCTCTGCGTCCGGCTCGCCGAAGAAGACCGTTCGCCCAAAGTCATAGCACCAGCCCTCATAGATGCCGCCGAAATCGAAGAGGATCGACACCGGCGGGTCCAGCGTGCGATGCCAGCTCTCCATCCGCGCCCCGAAGAGCAGCGGATGATTCGGCCCCGAGTTGTAGAGCGATGTCGTGAATGATTGACCGAGCGAGCCATGTTTGCGCAGTTGGTAATTGACCTCCTCGACGATTTCCAGCTCGGTCATGCCCAGGCGCAGCGCTTTCAGCGTATCGGCGAAGGCGGCTTCGGTGATGCGCCCCGCCTCCTTCATCAGCTCAATGTCAGCCTGCGTTTTGATGACGCGCATGGGGCGCAGCAGGTCGGTCGCCGAGAGGAAGCGCGCGCCGGGCAGGAGGGGCTGCAAGTGAGAGACGGTCTCGCCGGTGGCGAAATCGCTAATTGCCACGCGCGGATTCGCCGGCAAATTGAAACCGTCGAGGATGCCCTTGACCATCTCGGCCGGTTCATCCCAGTCGCCCAGGACGCGGATGTCGATGCCCTCCAGCCGGCTCAAGCCGCCGAACTCGGCCGTCATGCGCGGGAGTGGCAGCACGGGCGGCTGCTGCGCCGTGATCCAGGCGCCCTCGAGCCAGTCGCCCGGGTGGATTGTATTGCCGTAATTGGGGAAGTCCCGCGGGACGCCGGTCAAGTATTGCAGGTCGGACGAAATGGGGAAGAAGGCGAGATCGGCGTGCTCGGCGAGGATGCTCTGAAATTGCTGCAGGCGGTCGTTTGACATGGGCTGCTCCTTCTAGCTTCTGAGGCTCCTTTGAATTATAGCGTGTCCGCCGCCGGAAATCGCATGATAGCGGTCGATTTCCCTACGCTTTACTGTAGCCTCCACATACCAGGCGCAGGAAGCATCTATACTGGTGGCGCCGCAATAAGATATGGAAAAGGAAATCTCATGCGAAGAATTCTGATGCTTGCCATGATCTTGCTTGCTCTCACCGGCATCGCGGGCGGCCAGGCGGTTAAGCTGCCGCCATGCAGCGCGGCGCAGCTCGCCGTCACCGACTCGTATATGACCGATCATTTCGAATTGATGGGTTATATCATGACCCCGGAGATGGTCGGGGCGCTTTCGCCTTCCGCCCTTGAAGACCTCGGCGATTTGATCCAGAACGAAAGCTCCGGCGAAACGCTCAGCGAATATGGCGCGGCGCTCTTTACCTGGCGCGAGTCCTTTTGGGAGGCGCATCCCATCTGCGATGACATATTCGATATCGGCGTGGCAATGGACGAGTCAGCTTCTGATATGGCCGCCTTCCTGGCGTACCAGTTGGCCGGCGTCGCCGTCGACGATAATCCATATGTTGAGGGCATGCGAAACGGCATCGGTCTGCTCACAATTCTACTCGGGGAATTGCCGGATGAGCCGACGGCCGAAGGCGACCCGCCGCCGGTTGACCTGCCGGCATGCAGCGATGATGATCTCGGGGTTCTTTCGCAAGAACTCGCGGTATACGAGGCATTGCTCGAAGTGCCGCCGCGCACCTACAGCTTGGCCGGTTTGGCGAAATACGGCCTTGCCCAACTCGCCTGGCGCGACAAGCTATGGACGCGTTTGCCGCCATGCGACCTGGCGCTTCAGGTTGGCTTGCTCATGAGCCATATCAGCAGCGATCTCACGATTGAACTCGCCTTGGAAATCGGGAAGATAGCGAGCGCGGGGGCGCAATTCTCCGAACAGATCGCGGCGGACCAGGCGCGCCTTGAAGAAATAGCAGCGCCGATTGATGCTGTAGACAGGCTGAGCGCGCAGACGGTGACGCCGCCCGAATGCGGCGACGATGAGATGCTGAGGTTTGCGGCGGCCAATCAGGATTATCCTGGTCTTGTCGACGCGCTCAAAGCGGTGGCAACCGTGCCCGACCTGCTGGCGGCCGCGGACAAGCATGTGGCTTGGCGAGAATCGTTTGAGAAGAATCTGCCAAACTGCGCTGGATCGCTGGTGACAGCCGGGTTGATGCTGCGCGTCACCGGCAATTATGTCGGCTCGCTCGCGCTTGATATCGCCGGCATCATGCCGCAGCCTGACGCCGAGATGCCGGTCAAGCCGCATCTCTTCGGCATTGTTACCATGAGTGTGATCGCCGACGAAATCAGCGGGACACTCCAGGCGAGCGGCATGCAGCCCGCAGAGCTGACGGCAGCGGCAGCCGGCGGCAATCTGCCCGACTGTGAGAGCAGCGACTTGGGGCTGCGCTTCTACAATCTCTTTGTGGAATACAGCGATCTGGTGGATATGGCCGACAGCCTGGAGACCGTTGGCGATGTCATGGATTTTCGACAGAGACAGATTGATTGGGCTGAACACCATATTGAGCTTTTGCCCGGCTGCAAGCAAGCGGTGGTGGCCGGCTACATGATGTATACCATCTTGGCCGACTTCACAGCCGCCTACGCGCTGCTGATTGCAGGCGCCGAGCCGGAAGACATCCCATACGCCAAAACGATATGGACCTATCGCGACCGGCTGGATGCCTGGCTGCGTGAGGAACTGCAGTAATAGGCGCTGCCCTGGTCAAGTTCTGGCGATCGGATCAAATGGGGAGGAAGGCTAGATTGGCGCTCGCAGCGAGGGTCTGCTGGAATCGCTGCAGGCGGTCGTTTGACATGAAGCGCTCCCTTATGGAATCGACAGGAAGCTCGGATTATAGCGCGTTTAGCGGGGTTTATCGCGCGGGGTCGGTCGACTGCCGGCTATCGGCCGATTATTGAAATTTAATCAAATCGCTGTTAGAATAAGGTAGCGGTTCCTCTAGGCTGAAACATTCCAACAAGTTCCAAGGAGTACAGGACCCATGAACAGACTCATCCGCATAGCGACTGCGACGCTGTTGCTCATATTGGCTGCGATGCTTGTTGCCCCAATGGCAGCGCAAGATGCCGGCAGCGGCGGCCCCATTATTGAACCGAACTTTGGCGATGACCCCACCACCTTCAACCCCATCATCGCTAATGATGGCACCTCTTACGATGTCATCAACCGCATATTCCCCGATTTCATCGGTGTCGATTCCGAGACGATCGCTTATATGGGCGGCGCCAAAGGCGGGATCGTATCCAGTTGGGATATTGCCGAGGACGGCGTCACCTACACCTTCCATCTGCGCGATGACTTCGTTTGGAGCGATGGCGTACCTATCACCGCCGGCGATGTTGCTTGGTTCCTCACGGCCACCCTCAGTGGCGAAACCACTTCGCCGCGCCAGCAGCTTCAGGACAGCGTCGCCAGTTACGAAGTCGTGGACGATAATACATTGGTCATCGTCTTTAACGAAGCCAACTGCACCTTGATTGACACGTTGAATCCGGTTTATCCGGTGCCAGCTCATGTCTATGAGGAAGTCTATGGCGATGATTACGCCGGCATGGACGAGAATGACTACAACTTGAATCCGGCAGTCAGCGGCGGCGAAGCCTTTGTCTTCTCCAACTTCCGCCCCGGCGAACAGACCACCCTGCTCGCCAATGCCGATTACACGCAATCTGAGCTAGGCGCGGTCATTCCTGAAGGCTGGGTCTACAAGGTTGTGACGGACCAGGTCGTGCAGATGGAGCAATTCTTCGCTGGCGAGTTGACCTTCGTCGACAGCGTGCCGCAAGCCAACCGCGCCGATGTCAAGGCGCGCGGGGAGGCCGGCGAATTCCAAACCTTCGAGACGCCGGCCGGCACAATCCGCTTCCTGTCTCTGAATATCGCCGACCCCAACAACCCGCAAGACGGGCTGGATGAAAATGGCGATCCGATTGACCAGGGGCATCATCCGATCCTGGGCGATGTGCGCGTTCGCCAAGCGCTGAATTACGGCATGAACTTCGACGAGATCAACGAAGGCGCATTCTTCGGCACTGGCGTCCCGGTCGCCTCGCACGTCCGCCCCACGGACTGGAGCTTCCCGGCGGGCTTGGAGCCCTACCCCTTTGACACGGAGAAGGCGATGGCTCTGTTGGATGAGGCGGGCTTCACCGATTCCGATGGCGATGGCGTCCGCGAGTGCAACGGCTGCATGCACGCGGAAGCGGGCGCGCCGCTAGCGCTGACCGTGAAGACAAACGCCGGCAACACCTCGCAGGAGGCGCTGTACACGATAATGCAGGACCAATGGAACGAAATCGGCTTCGATATCACCTTGGAGTTCGTTGAATTCGGCACGTTGGTCAGCGAATTCACCGCGCAGACTTACGACGCGATTGGCGTGTTCTGGGGCTTGGCGACGCCAGCCAACCCGAATGGCATCGCCGATATCTTCCTGCCGGGCGCCGATGTCGTTGGCTCGGGTTACAACACCCAATCCTTCAACAATCCGCGTTTGAACGAGCTGATCGAAGACGCGCGCAACCTGCCCGGCTGCGACCTGGAGACGCGCAAAGCCATGTACGGCGAAGCCTATCAGATCCTGCGCGACGAATCGCCCTGGATTTGGATCAGCACGGGCCAAGTGCTGCTGGCGGCGCAGACCAACGTGGAAAACTGGGCGCCGCGAGCTGGCGGCGCGCGCTGGAACATCGACGCCTGGACGGTCGCTGAAAGTTAGGCGGCTCCCGAAATTGAAAAGATGCGGAGCGGTCCCCCGGCTAGCTGCGGGGGACCGTTCTCATGCGGTATAGATATGACCAAATACATCATAAGACGTCTCTTGCAAGCGATTCCAATAATGCTTGGCGTTACCTTGCTCTCATATGGGATTATTTCCTTAGCGCCTGGCGGGCCTGTCGAGCAGCTGGCGTTTAACAACCGCATGAAGCCGCGGGAAAGAGAGGAACTCAGCTATAAACTGGGGGTGAACGATCCGCTGCCGGTGCAATATCTGCGTTGGCTGCTGGGGGATGACTGGATGCGCTGGGACAGCGATGGCGATGGCTTGGCCGATGGGGCGATCTTCATCGACCTTTATCCGCCGGTGCTGCAAGAAAATGGCAAGCCCTTGATTGATGAAGCGACTGGTGAAATCGTTCGTCGGGAGGAGGCGCTGCCCCCCGGCGACCGCTATGGCATCCTGCGCGGCGATTTTGGCAATTCATTTCGCTACAAGCGGCCCGCCATCGATGTGCTGGTGGAGCGCTTGCCGGCCACGTTGGAGTTGGGCGTGGTCGCCTTTTTGGTCGGCACGACTTTGGGCATCTTCATCGGCATTCTGGCGGCGATTAACCGCGGCCAGTGGTTCGACCAGCTCAGCCGCGTCTTTGCGGTCATTGTCAATTCCATGCCTGGTTTTGGGCTGGCTCTCATCCTGCTGATTTTCTTCGGCTCGACGCTCAAGATTTTGCCCTTGGGCGGGCGCTGCAAAACGACGCTGGATGCAGCCTGCGTGCCGTTCATCGAGCGGCTTGATTATTTGGTCATCCCGGTGATCGTGCTGGCTGCCGGCGCCGTGGCCGGGTATTCGCGTTTCATGCGCGCCTCGCTGCTTGATGTTGTCAGCCAGGATTACATCCGCACCGCCCGTTCCAAAGGCTTGCAAGATCGCGCGGTCTGGCTGCGCCACGGCATTCGCAACGCCCTGATCCCCATTGCTACCTTTATTGGTCCTTCCATTACCTTTTTGCTCAGCGGCGCCGCCGTCACCGAAACGGTCCTATCCTGGCCCGGCGTTGGGCGCTCGGTCGTCAATGCGGCCGTGCAACGGGATCACCCTGTCGTCATGCTCGTCGTGGTCTATGTTGCGATCGCCAATATCTTGGGCTATTTGCTGTCCGATATACTCTACGCGATTATTGATCCGCGCATTCGCTATAACTGATGAGAGAACGATGAAGGAGCAAACCGTCTCAAAACTGCCTGCCAAAGGCGCCGAGGTCGTCAGTGAAACCTTAACTCGCAAGGCGCTGCGCTCAATTTGGCGCGACAAGCTGACCTTGGTCGCCTTGAGTTATATCGTGATATTGACCCTGGTCTCTTTGCTGGCGCCGTTCATCACCGGCAATATCATGCAAGTCGACCCCAATGAACCGGTCACTGCCGACAAGTTCACCCATCCCCTGCAGAAGGGCTATATCCTGGGCGCCGATGACATCGGACGGAATCAACTGGCGCGGCTATTGCATGCCGGCGGCATCTCCATGGCAATCGGATTCTTCGGCTCGCTGTTCACCCTAATCGTCGGCGTTACGCTCGGCATGGTGGCAGGATTCAACGCTGGCAACATCATCGACGACGCGCTCTATTGGATCGTTATCACCATCGATTCGATCCCTGGGCTATTTCTGCTCATCTTGATCGGGTCTTTTACCTCTTTCAGCGCCGGGACCCTCGTACTCGCAGTCACCTTAATCGGCTGGCCCGGCACCTGGCGCTTGATACGCGGGCAGGCCATCTCGCTGCGCGCCACCGATTACATTCTGGCAGCGCGGGCATTGGGGGCTGGTCCCTTGCGCATCATGTTCCAGCACATTCTGCCCAATTTAGTCTCGGTAACTGTAGTATCGCTTATGCTGGGCATTGGCGGCTTGATTCTAACCGAATCCTCACTAAGTTATCTGGGTTTGGGCGTGCAGCCGCCGCAAGCCACGTGGGGAAATATGCTGACGAAGTCATTGCAGTTCATCCGCGCCGGCGGCTTGCACCTCGTCGCCTTTCCGCTGCTGATGATTTCGGTGACTGTCCTCTGCTTTTACATCATCGGCGACGGCATTCGCGACGCCTTCGACCCCACCCTGCAGCGCTAAAGGGTCGGCGCCGCCAAGCGAGAATCACTATTCCGTAATTGTCACCTTTGACAAGCCGCGCGGCTTATCCACCTCGTAGCCGCGGACGAGCGCCTGCTGCATGGCGAAGATTTGACCGGGCATCACCGCCAGAATCGGGCTGAGCCATTCGGGCGTCGATGGAATCGTCATCGCTTGCTGGCCATGCCCGAGCAGATCGCTGTTGTTGCTGATGACCAAAGTCTCGGCGCCCAGGTCATTGAGCCGCTGGCACATATCCACCATGCCGGCGAGATTCTTGCCATGTGGCGATACCAGGATGACCGGATGGCCGCGATCGATGGCGGCGATGGGGCCATGACGGAAGTTGGCTTCGCTGTAGCCTTCGCTGGCGATGTAGCTCAATTCCTTCACTTTGAGGCTGATCTCGCAGGCGGTGGAATAATTGTAACCGCGGCCCAATGAGACCAGACGATTGATGTAGCGGTAGCGCTGCGCCCAGGCGGCGATCCCTTCACTGAGCCGCAATGCCTGCGCCGAGAGCCGGGGCAAAGCGCCAAGGTCCTTCCGCATGGAATCGCTTCCCGCCAGCGCGCTTGTCAGCATAGCGATGACTGTCAGCTGCGCGGTATAAGTCTTGGTGGCGGCCACGCTTAACTCACGGCCGGCGAGCAGCGGCAAGTGATATTTGGCTGCTTGCGCCAGGGGCGAGTCGTCGAAATTGGTGATCGCCAGCGTGAGGGCGCCCTGCTGGCTCGCATCGCTCAAGACCGTCCGCACATCTTCCGACTGCCCCGATTGCGAGATGCCGATGACCAGCGCCTGGGACAGGTCAGGCGCGGTCTCGTAGACCGTGTGCAGCGACGGCGTCGCCAGCATGACGGGGGTGCGCAGCAGCCCGCCAAACATGTATTGGGCGTAATGAGCGGCGTTGTCCGATGTGCCGCGCGCGGCGATGCAAACAAATACCGGATTGAAGTCGCGGATTGCGGCGGCGACCGCATCGGTCAAGGCTTTGCCATCGTTAAGCAGACGCTCAATGACGGCCGGCTGCTGTGCGATTTCTTTTTGTAAGTACATAATTTTCCGATCAGCTAGTCGTCCAGCGGGCGATAATTGACGCCCAAAATATCAAGGCAAGGCAAGTGCGCGTGCACGCGCTGCACAAGCGCGTCGTAACTGCGCTCGCGCGGATGATTCCAGAGGATGTCCGCAAGGGCGATGGCGCGCGGGAAGGCCATGTATTCCACGTGGTCGGTGCTGGGGATGTATTCCGTCCAGATATTGCCCTGCCCGCCCAGGATGTGCCCTGCTTTGTTCGCGGCGATTGCTTCCGGGATGACGGCAAATTGCCAGGTTTGCTCCAGCGTGAGCGTACTGGCGATCGCCGGCGGTTCGCGCGTCCAGTCTTCGTGCTGATAATAATCCAGGTAGCAATATGTGTTCGGCGTCATGACGACATCGTGCCCGGCGTTGGCGGCGGCGATGCCCCCGTCGCTGCCGCGCCAGCTCATGACCGTCGCGTTGGGCGCCAGCCCGCCTTCCAGGATCTCGTCCCAGCCGATCAAACGCCGACCGCGTTCGTTGAGCCAGCTTTCGATCTGGCGGATGAACCAGCTTTGCAGTTCATCTTCATCGGCCAGCCCTTCCGCTTTGATGCGCGCTTGACATTTGGGGCAGGCCGCCCAGCGCTGCTTGGGCGCTTCATCGCCGCCGATGTGAATGAATTCAGAGGGAAAGATGTCCAGCGTTTCTTCAAAGACATCCGCGAGAAATGAGAAGACCCGGTCTTCCCCGGCGCAATAGATGTCCGGGTCGATGCCCCAGGTTCTGCGCAGCTGATAGCCTTCGCCGACGCAGCCCAATTCCGGGTAGGCGGTCAACGCCGCGCGCGCGTGGCCGGGCACTTCGATTTCCGGCATGACGGTGATGCCCCGGTCGGCAGCGTGGGCGACGATCTCGCGCGCTTCGTCCTGGGTGTAAAACCCGCCGTAGGGCTTGCCGTCGCCTTGTTTGGGCGTCGCCGGAATCGGCGTTTCGGCGCGGAAGGCGCCCACCTCCGTCAGCCGGGGATACTTCTTGATTTCCAGCCGCCAGCCTTGATCTTCGGTGAGATGCCAATGGAAAGTGTTGAATTTGTAGAAGGCCATCGTGTCGATGAACTTCTTGATGAAGTCGACCGGGAACATGTGCCGGCCGACATCAAGGTGCAAGCCGCGCCAAGCGAAAGCCGGCGCATCGCTGATGCTCAGGCAGGGCATCGTCCAAGTTACGCCATCTTGCGGCGCGTCCGCCAGGATCTGCGGCGGCAAAAGCTGGCGCAGCGTCTGAATCGCATGCAAGAAGCCGGCCCGCCCGCCGGCGCGCAAGCTGACACGCTCCGGCGAAACATCAAGCGAATAGGCTTCGTCTGCCATATCGCCGTCGGCTGGAACGAGCAAAATCGCGTTCAGCGCGTCCGCGAGAATGTCGTCGTCGAGCGGGTGCAGCGGCAGGCCGAATCCGGTCGCGGGCCGCAGGTAACCGGCCAACATGTCGCCGGGGACGCCGTCGGCGGCGAAGATGCGCGTGTGGGCATTGACTGTGAATGCGCCAGGCTTGCGCTGCAAATGCTGCGGTTGAGGAAAGAGCGTGAGTTCCGGCATGTGGTATTCCTCCATCAGATGTCGTCCAATGAGATTACGGCGCTGAGGTTATGCGGTCGGTCGGGATCGCGGCCGTTAAAGAGCGCGCGCTGGTAAGCCAGCAATTGGAGCACGGGCAGGTACAAGACCGGGCTGCACCAAGCGGGCAGGTCGGCGGGCAGCCTGACACTCCGGTGATTCTCGATGTGAGTCTGCGCGATCGTCAGTACGGCTGCGCCCATGTCCGCCATTTCGTCCAGCACGCGGATTTCCTGCCGCGCGGCTTCGGGCGTAATCAAGCCGATGACCAGGCTGTCTTCGCCCACCATCGACATCGGCCCGTGACGAAATTCCAGCGTGTGATAGGCCTCGCTGTAGCTGAGCGACATCTCTTTCATCTTAAGCATGGCTTCGCAGGCGATGCCATAAAACGCATCGGAGCCCAGGAAGAAAAACTTCCTGATGGCGCTGTTCTCTCCCAGCGAGCGAGCCAGGTCGTCATAACGCTCCAGCAGGCGGCGGCAGATGGCGGGCAGCGGGCGGCTGGCGGCGAGGTCATGACCGGCGACCAGGGCGGCGAGCTGCTGCGCGACGACCAGCATGCTGCTGAAAGAGCGCGTCTGAGCGACGCTGCTTTCTTGGGCGGCGTCGATGGCGATGGCGAGGCCGGCGTCTTGCGCGAGCGGGCTGCCGCTGTCGCAGGTGACGGCGATGACTGGCCCGCCAACATGAGATTTGAAAAGCTCTTGCGCGCGGACGGTTTCGCTGGTCGCCCCGGAGCGCGATATGCAGAGCAGCAGATAGCGCTGGCCGGGAATACAAATGGACTGCGGATGCAGCAGCAGCTCGGAGGCGGGGCAGGCGAGGGCGTGACAACCGGCTTGGCGCAGGAGACGGGCGGCAGTCAACGCCAGGTAGTAGGTCGAGCCGCAACCGGTGACGATCATCTGATCGAAGGCGCGGGTCTCCAGCCATGAGTGCAGGAGTCTGTCCTGGCTGTCGAAAGCGGCGAGCGCTTCGGCCCAGACATCGGGCTGGCTCATAATCTCTTTGTATGTATATTGCCCTGCGGTCATAGCGCCTCTATGCTTTCGATTGCGCCGGCGATATCGACATAGTCACGGGAGAATGCCTCGCGCAGGAGATCTGCCGCTACAAAGCCGTCATATTTGTCCCGGATTAACTCGGCGGGCGGGACGCGCCCGGCCAATTTCGCCGCAGCCGGCAGAGGCTGTAGGCCTCCCATTAATCGCCGCTTTGCATCAGCGCCACAACTTGCTGCGCAGTCCAACTCATAATAATACGGCGCGCAACTGTTTGGTATTTCGAAGCCCGCGTTTTCCAGCAGGAGACGCTGCGTTTCGAATTGTCTCGTGCCGCACCAGGGGAAGATCAGCCATCTGCCAGACGCCAGCGGCAGAATGGATGTATCGCGCAGGCCGCTCGACTCTGCCCTGTCTCGTGCGGTTTGCAGGCGCTGCCCCCCGCGCGCTTTCAGGTAGGGATAGCCGTCCTGCGATAAGAGTACGGCGCGCATCTTTTGCAAGATGCGGCTGTGGATTTGCGCGCCGCCGCCGGTCCAAAGCGTATCCGCCTTGCCCTGCACCCGCTGCACTTCGATTAGCTTCCGTTCTTCATCCACCGTCAATACGCGCCAGGTGAAACCGGCCAGTCGGAAGGTGCTGTCGATCTCGGGCGCTTCCGGGATCGTGCCGATTTCGCGAGATTTATCCCGCACCCGGTATTCGGTATTGTCCACGAAGACCGCATAGAAACGATAATTGTTGACGATCTTCTCCGCTTCGATGCCGATGATGAGTTCACCCTCATCCGTGCGTTCCAGGTGCTCAATCTCTAGCAGATGCCGCAGCAATCGGCGGAAATGCTCTTGCGTTATCGCTTTGAATGGCGAAAGTGTCAGGACGCGCTCGGCCAGCCGCGGCGGCGAAAGCGCGCTGTGGGATTTGATGATGCTCATCGTCTGGTGATAAAGCAGGCTCAAGGGCATCTGCGGGATTTCGGGCGGTTCAAGCCATTTTTCTTCGGCGTATAGCTGGATGATGGCGATGGTCTGCAGAAGGTTCCAGGGCAGTTCTTCGCCGATGTGACGCGCCTCCCGGACATTTTCCGTCGCGTAGAAGAACATGCGCGCGGGCCCGCCACGCCGGCCGGAGCGCCCCAAACGCTGCACAAAGCTGGAAACCGACTGCGTGGAATTGACCTGCAGGACCTGGTCCAATTGTCCCAGGTCTATGCCGAGTTCGAGGGTCAGCGTCGCGGCGGTGCAGGCGGGCTGGTCCTTGTCCTTCATGGCTGCTTCGGCCGCCTCGCGCAAGGGCGCCGAGATGCTGCCATGATGCACATGATAAAAGCTGGGCCGCCGCTTCCGCTCGGACAATTGGCGCATGTTGACGACGATGTCTTCGGTATCGGCGCGGGACTTGGCAAAGATGAGCGTCTTGTTGACGCTTTTGCGCTGCGTCATCCTGTGCAGGTGTTCATAATATTCGCTCGGCTCAACCTTTAGCATCGCCGGCGGGTTGGCGCCAAACCGGGCTGATTCTCCGCAGGCGCTGTCAGCATCCGCGCCGGTCTTTGCCTTTCTGCCGTCCTGGCGGTCGTCCGGCAGCAGGAAATACTCCAGCCCGATCTCCGCTCGTGCCTGGCGCGAAGATTGGATCAAGTTCGCCGGTGGTTTGGAGCTGCCACGCAGCCAATCCATCGTCAATTGTGGCTCGCCGATGGTCGCTGAAAGCCCGATGCGGCGCGGCGTTCTCGTCTGCAGGCGGGCGAGACGCTCCAACTGGCACATCACCTGCCGCCCTCGGTCGGATGCGATAAGCGCATGAACTTCATCAATGATGACATAGCGCAAATCAGCGAAGAGCCGCTTCAGTTCATGATGCCGGTTGATCAACATGGCTTCCAGCGATTCCGGCGTGATTTGCAGGATGCCCCGCGCCCGCCGCAGAAAGCGCGTCTTTTTCGCTTGGGCGATATCGCCATGCCAGCTTTGCACCGGCAGGGACGAATCCGCCAGCAGGTCGGTCAGGCGTTCGAACTGGTCATTGATGAGCGCTTTCAAGGGGCCGATATAGAGCGCGCCGATGGTCGCCGGCGGGTCATTGTGCAAGTCGGTGATTATGGGCAGCAGCGCCGCTTCGGTCTTGCCGGTGGCGGTGCCGCTGGAGATGAGAATGTGGTCTGGGCTATCGAGGATGGCGCCGATTGCCTCGGCTTGAATATCGTGCAGCGCCTCCCATTTATTGCGGTAGATGTACTCCTGAATGAAAGGGGCCAGCTTGTAGAAAGGATTGTCGCGCATCAGATTTCGAAGCTTGCGAAGGGGGAGTCTATTAATTCGGGGTCGGGCGAATCGCTAGAATCAAAGTCCACCATGCCGAGGATGGATTCAAAATCTTCTTTGAGATTCTGATGCGACGTGTTTAACAAATAGATATATGCTCGAAGCACTTCGCGTGGAGTTAGCATAGTGCCTGCGCCGATGCGACTCCGCGCTTCCGCCATGAATTTGCGCAGATGGGCATCATGTAGACTGGATTCATATCGGTAGTGCCAAGCATGGATGTCGCGTATGGTCCGGAGTAACAGGAGAAACTCATCTCCGCTGAGGACATCAAGGCGTATGAGAGGCGCATACATATCCCGAAGTCCTTGTCGGGCGAAGCGGCTTTCTTCAAGCCGGTCTTGCAAGGCCTCATTGCTGAACAAACCGCGGCGTTTGTCCTCGACCGTCCGAGGCGTGGCCCCAAAAAGCACTCCCAGATATTCAGCTCCGTTTCCTCCCTGAGTGTCCTGGTATATGTCAAATATCTTATTGTAGTTGTTCTCTCTCGCCTCCCTATTGGATATTTTCCATAGTTCGACTACTTCATCAAGGAAAATGACCAGCCCTCGGTAACCGATTTGACGCACAAAATAAGCCAGCAACTTGATAAAGTTGTACCATGAACTTTCATCAATGACAGAATTGAGTTGTTTAAATCCTAGCGCATTCCTGGCAAGGGTTTTGTTATTGAATTCGCCGCGCAGCCAGCGCATGGCCGCTCTCTTTAGGGCTTCATCATCGTCCCGATGTCCGCGCCAGTAGACATTGAGGATTTCCCCGAAATCAAACCCTAAGACCATACTTTCCATTCTTCCAATGATGCGATGAACTTCGCCAGCAACTTCGCGTTCGAATTTCCTGGAGGACGGCTCAATGCCGGAGCGCGCGACTTTCGACTGGATATCGCTGATCCATTTCTCCAGGATCGCCGCGAAAGCATTGCCATTAGGCCGGGTGCGCACTGACATATTACTTAACAGTTCGCGGTAGAGATTCAAACCAGCGCCCTTTGAACCGGACAGGCGCCGGTGTTGGCTGAAGTCAGCATTTGCCACGACGAATTTCTTTTGCATAGCGTGATTGCGCAACATCTGCATCATGAAACTCTTGCCGGCGCCATGACGCCCGACAATCAGCCGGAAGCTTGCGCCGCCATCGGCAATCACATCCAGATCGTGTACAAGGGCAGCCATTTCCGTTTCCCTGCCGACAGCGATATGATCCGCTCCGGTTCGCGGGACTACGCCCCCTGCCAAAGCGGTCAAGATAGCGTGAGAAATTTTTCGGCGCTTCGGTAGTCTTGCAGTCATTGAGATTCCCGTTTATCTGTAACTTTTGGATTTTCAGCCTGCTTGAGCGCCTTTTCAAGCGCATAGCGGTACTCTTCGTCAACCACCAACAAGCCTCTTATTTCCTCGATCAAATTGTCGTCAAGCACTTCATAAGCGCGCTCATTGATGTCATGAATAATTGGATTGATAAATTGTCTCGGAAAGGCGGATTGAAGGTAATTCTCCGAACAAGACCAACCATTGGCCATCATCAACTTCAGCAGTTTTAATTCATCACCCTCCAACGCGTCAATTATGGTAACAGGCTCATCAAAATAGGGCAAATCATCGGGTGGCGCCACAACTTCATCGAGTGATTTCGCGCGTATACTGTCAGTCCCTTGCAGCAGTTCTCCCAGCGTTGTTGTTTTGTCTGACTCATCGTCGGCTATGGGAGAGGGGCGCGCTGGAATGCGAGCGCCATCCGCGCCATCAATCACCGCGTCGCTCCCTATCGGCGCGAATATGCCGGCTTCGGCCATGTCGTCTTCCGCTGACCATTCATCAATGGTTTCTACCGGCTCGGTGTCCGCTGACGCGTCATCTGGTTTGATTGCAGTTTCGCCACTGTTGCTTTCTTGGGCGACGACCGCGTATTTCATGTGGTCGATGGCGTCTTGACGACTTTGGATGAGGGCGTTCAATTCAGCGTTGCGCTCTTGTTCGTCTCGCAGGGCCGGCGCCAGCTCGGCGAGCCTTTCTCTTTGCGCCTCATTCTGCCGCTCAAGCCGGGCGACATCGTCACGCTTTTCCTCCAGCTCGGATGCCAGCTCGCGATTGTGGTCCCTTTGCTCGTTTATCAAATTCTTGAGCTCGGTGATATGAAGATCTTTCGCATGCATCGCGCCTTCAAGCTCGTTGATCCGCCGCTTGAGGCGAGCCAGGTCTTCCCCGTCGTCGGCTGCCGCATCCTGGCCCGCTTCGGGCGCCGCACTCGTCAGCGCCAACAATTGGTCGGGTTTGCTGGAAAGGCGGCCCCCTAATCCATAGAGGCAAGCGCGCGGCTCAACACATTCCAGATTGAGCGCTTCGTATTGCCCCCGGCTCAGGCTTAGGACGACCAGGCGGAAGCGGCCGGGCTGTCCGCTGCTCGGGTTGATCCCGTCGGCATTGCCTTCAAAGACGATGTGGTCAATTTTCTTCGTCCGGTCCGCCGAGAAGATTTCGTGAATGCAGCGCAGGCAGATTTGCGCCAGCACCGAGGAATAGAGCAGCCGGCGCTGCTTTGGCGGCATGAGCGCCGGGCTTGCTTCGCCGCGAATCACGTCATAGCTGTAGGTCTGCGTCTCGGGTATGGCATCGATGGCGGGCAGCGCGAAGTCGATGCGCAGTTCGTCTGCTTCCGCAACATAGGCGAGTGTCGCCTGCTTGGGGAAGCCGGCTGGCAAGGCGCTCTTCTCCAGGACCCGGGTGAAATAATCTTCGACCGCTTGCCGCTCTCCCGCGTCAAAATCTTGCTTGTAGCGCTCGATGTCTTGGTTATGCGCGGCGGTTTCAGCGCGTATCCGCTCGGCCTGCACTTGATGTTCGGCCAGGGCGGCGTCATAGGTCTGGCGGTCTATGTTGTATTGCACCTCGGCTGCTTCGTATTTGTCGCGATACGCTATTCTCTTCCAGGGGAGGAGCGATGCTAAACTGGAAGGCGGCTCGGGCAAGTAATCTCGCTTGTTCGGTTTGACCTTGCCGAAAGCGGGAATGCGGGGCGTCTCTTTCAAGCTGTCGAGATCGACGTAGGGATCGCGCGATAACGCGTCGGTCAGGAGAGACTCCAGTTTGCCGATGGTCGACGCCAGCGCGGCGTTTCTCTCATCCACCGCCGCCACTTGAGCAGTTGCTTCGCTGTTCTTTTCTTGCTGATGCCGTTGCGCGTCCGCCAGGTACTCGAGCAGAGCCTTTGTCCTCTTCGCGCCATGCCGCCAATTCATCAAGTTCTCCCGATTCTGTGAGATTTGTCTGCAGTTGTCGTTCCCGTCAACTCTGGACTATGATTTGTCGAGCAATAGAATATAGAGCAGGGCTAGCATACTATGCCAATTCATATCGTGGAAAGCTATAGAATATTAGCGTATGAATCGCATTCTGATTGAAAACAGCCGCATTTGGCAGCAGGACGGGTTTGTCGCCGGGCACACGCTTGTCCTGCGCGATGGTCTAATTGAGGCGGTGCGGCCGCCGGCGGACATCGCGCCGCAGCCGGGTGATCGACGCATAGACGGCCGGGGCGCCTGCGCCATCCCCGGCTTTGTCGATGTCCATCTGCATGGCAGCGTCGGCTTTGATGTGATGGATGGATCGCCGCCGTCATTGGCGGGCTTGGCGGATTTCTTGCTCCAACAAGGCGTGACCAGCGCCCTCGCCACGACCATGACCGATACGCCGGAGCGAATCGAGGCGGCGCTGGCGGCCTATGCTGACCGGGGCGTGGCGCCTTTCCGCGGCCTCCATATCGAGGGACCCTATCTCAATGCCGCCTTTCGCGGGTCGCAGCCGGCGCCGCACCTGCGCCAGCCCCGGCCTGCGGAATACTTGCCCTGGCTGAAGACCGGCCTGGTCAAATTGATGACCATCGCGCCGGAGATACCGGCGGGCGAGCGCTTGCTGCGGGACGCGCTGTCGCATGGCGCGGCTGTCTCCATTGGGCACAGCGGCGCCAGCTATGAGGCGGCGACCCGCTATTTCGCGCTTGGCGCCAGCCAGGTCACGCATACGTTTAATGGCATGGCCGGCATCCATCATCGGGAACCGGGCCTGTTCATCGCCGCGCTTGAGAGCCCGAATGTCACCTTCCAACTCATTCCCGATGGCATTCATGTGCATCCGGCTGTGGTGCGGATGCTGCTGCGGCTGGTCGGGATTGAACGGCTGGCGCTGATCACCGATGCAATGAAGGCGACCGGGCTGGGCGACGGCGATTACGCTTTGGGCGATGTCTTCGTGAGGGTGAAGGACGGCCAAGCGAGGACGCCCGAGGGCGGCCTGGCCGGCAGCACCTTGACCATGGGCCAGGCCTTGAAGCATATGATGCGCTTTTGCGATTTGACGCTGGCGGAAGCGCTGCCGATGGTTACGCGCGTCCCGGCCCGTTCGATTGGCATTTATCCGCAAAAAGGCTCGCTCGAGATTGGGGCGGATGCCGATGTCCTGCTATGGCATGAAGAAGAGGGCCTGCAGGCGACCGTGATCGGCGGCGAGCTGGTCTACCAAGCGGAGGGCGCATGGTCTGCGGCTACTGCGGACGCGTGAAGCACCGCTGCGCCTGCCATGAAGCCGACAGCGACATCCGCCAGTTTCTCGCGCGTGGCGGGCGCAGCTATGCCCCGCTGCTGACGGAGCGCGCGCCCAAACGAGCGGCGCCGCCACAGATCAAGCGCCGCGAACGGGGGACGCTAAAACGGCATTATCGCCAGTGGTATTGTCAGCTGGCGGAGAGCGCCGGCGAGCGCTGCGCCAATTGCGGCGCTGCGGACAGCTTGGTGCTGGATCATGTGATTCCCGTCGCCAGAGGCGGCCGTTCGACTTTGGATAATCTGCAAATGCTCTGCGCCACTTGCAATCGCATCAAGGGCGCCCTGATGATCGATTGCCGATCGTTCACAGATCCAGTATGAAGCGGGCTTGGGGGCCAGCTCCGCCTGGCTTGTCAGCTATTGAAACTTTGTCTGCGGCGGGCTATGGCGATAGATTTCTGGCGCTTGGCCGATCTGGTTTCGGCAAGTAGTCGCAAATCTTTCATAGACTTGCTATACTACGAGCCGCTTTAGCGAAAGGTCGCGGCGAACAGTCGTAATTTCGTTTTGATTTGCTAGTGTAAGTGATAAGGACAGGAGAGTTCCATGAGAGTCAAAGCAGGCATTCTACTATCAATTCTGGTCTTGTTGACGGGCGCCTTTGGCGTTGCGGCGCAAGACACCTTTTTCGGCCAGACGGCGGAAGACCTCTTTCCGATTCCCGAAGTCGCCGAGACCGAGCTTGAGCAGACGCTGGCCTTTGAGGCTTTGCTGAATGCCGATATTCCTGACGGCCACGCCCTTGGCGAAGGCAAGACGATCACCTTCGGCGTGCTGGGCCAGGGTTCGCGCGGCGGCATCTCCGGCACCATCTACTTCTGGCGCAACGCTTTTGAAGCGGCCACCGGCGCCGAGTTGGAGATCGTCGAGATCCCCTACAATCAGCTGGGCACCACCATCCCGGCCGACTTTTTGACCGGGCAATACACCTATGACCTGTTCATCGGCGCCTCCTGGCAATATGGCGACTGGATCAGCAACGGCTGGATTCAGCCCATTGACCAGTGGATCGGCGATGAGCGTTTTGCGCATTGGTCGCCGGAAGACACCGCGCCCGCTTTCCGCGCCCTGCTGCAATGGGGCGGCGAAACTTATGGCACGCAGATGGACGGCGACGCGCAGCTGCTCTATTACCGCCACGACATCTTGAGCGACCCGGAATGGCAGGCCGCTTATGAAGCCGAGGTTGGCTCGCCGATGCCTTACCCGATTGTGACCTGGCAGGATCTGCTGGCGATCACCAGCTACTTCAATGGCAAGGATTGGAACGGCGACGGCGACCCCGATGACGGCATCAGCCTGCACCTGGCGCCCGGCGGGCAGGGCCACTTCCACTATGCGACGCTGGCGGCTTCATTCGCGGTGACGCCTGGCGATGGCGATGACTCGCGCGCCGTTAGCAAGTACGACAATGTCTTCTGGTTCGATCCGGACGATATGACGCCGCTGATCAACGAGCCGGGTCATGTCCGCGCGCTGGAATTCTTGCAGGAATTGGCGGCGACCGGCCAGGAAGCGCAATTCGGCTGGCAGCTGGGCGAGGCTTGGGACAATTTCCTCACCGGCAACGCCATCGCCACCTTCAGCTGGGGCGATGTCGGTTCGCTGTCGCAGAATGAAGAGCGCTCCGCCATCAAGGGCAACCTGGGCGCCGATGTCATTCCCTGCTCAAGTGAATGGTACGATCGCGAGATCGGCGAGTTCGTCACCGATACGGAAAACCCCAATTGCGTCGGCAACACGACCGGCGGCTCCTGGCATCCGACCATGTCGACCTTCAGCGAGAACCCTGAGCTGACTTACTTCTACATGGCGCTGATCGCCAATCCGTCGATCAACTTCTACAACGCCACCACCGGCTGGCAAGGCGTCGATCCCTGTTGCACCTACCAGCTTTATGCGCCGCGGGGCACGGCGGTATCGGAAGATTACACCGCCGTCGGTTTCAACGCCGATGACATGGAGCGCTACATCAACGCTTACGGCTCCAACGCCTATGACAAGCCGACTTCGGTGACCTACCTGCGTATTCCGGGCACGCTGGAATACATCCAGGAGACGCTGGACATTCGCTTGTCCGAGGCGATGACCGGGCAGTCGTCGGCGCAGGAAGCGCTTGACAACACGGCCGAGGACTGGGAAGAAATCACCGATGATCTGGATGTCGACAGCCAGCTTGAGATTTATCAGCAGGCTATCGGCTACGTGGGCGGGATGTAAGCCCCGCTAATCGGCAGTATCGAAGGGGCGATTCTGTGAATCGCCCGCACTGGAACAAGCAACGTGTGTATGGGCGAGCCGCCGGCTCGCCCGTACGAATCCTAAAATAGATTGAATAGGCAACACGGCGCGTCGCCGAACAATTGGGCAAGCAAAATGACCAACAACCGCGCAAAATACCTCTTCTTGATGCCCGGCGTTTGCTGGATCCTGGCTTTCACGCTCTTCCCGCTCATATACTCCTTCGGCTTGAGCTTGACCAATTACAGGCTTGGCCGGAATCCCAAATATATCGGCTTCGAGAATTACGCCGAGATCCTGGGCATCGGCGATGAGAAGGTCGACAAGAAAGCGGTGAGCACGGCGAGCTTCAGCGCCTTTTTGTTCCTTGGCAGCACGGCAGCGACCTTGTTCTTTGGCACCTTTGTCGCCTGGGTCTTCAATCATAATCTGCCGTTTTTGCGACAAATGCGCGCCGTCGTGACCATGCCTTTGTTCGCCGCGCCTATCGCCCTTGGCTGGCTGGGCGTGGTGCTATTCAACGAGCAATCGGGCCCGATCAATAATGTGCTGGAGGGGATAGGCCTCGGCCGCGTCAACTGGTTTATCGAGCCGATGCCGGCGCGCCTCGCGGTGATGTTCACCGATGTATGGCAATGGACGCCATTTGTCTTCATCATCGTGCTGGCGGCGATGCAAGGCATCCCGGAAGACTTGTATGAGTCGGCCCGCCTTGATTCCAAATCAAACTGGGTCCTCTTCCGCTGGATCACCTTTCCCATGATTGCGCCGGCTTTGGGCACGGTCATGCTGCTGCGCATGGTGGAATCGCTCAAAATTATCGACATTCCTTATAGCTTGACGCGCGGCGGCCCCGGCTCGGTCACTCAGACTTATGTCTACTACGCCTATGAGACGGGGCTGGTCGGCAGTTTCCAGCTGGGCGAGGCGGCGGCGCTGGCTTATCTGCTGGTGGTGGTTGCGATTGTAGTCTCGTCGATTTATTTCTATCGTGTGCGCGAGCGCTTTGAGTAAGGGCTAGGGATGGGCGTTGTAGGGGCGAGCCGGCGGCTCGCCCGTACGAATCCTGATGTTGACTTTAGAGGTGACCTTGTGAGTCGCCCGCCCTCAGGAGAAAGGCAATGGCAGCACAAACCGATTCTCTCCGGCTGAGCGCGACAGGCAGCCCGCGGGCGCGCCGATCATTGGGCGACCGGCTGATCATCGCGCTGGCGCTGATCTGCACATTCATCGCTTTCTCTCCCTTCGGCTACGCGATTTTGACCTCCTTCAAGTCGCAATGGAAAGAGGGCTCCATCATCCCCTTCGTACAATTTGAGCCGAACCTGCAGAACTGGCAGACGGAATTTGGCGCCGGCGGCCCGGAGACCTTCAAGGCGCTGCGCAACAGCACGCTGATTTCGCTGGGCGCGACGCTGGTGGCGACCACCTTGGGCACGCTGGCGGGTTATGGCTTGGCGCGTTTCAAGTATGGCATCGGCAATCGCAATTTGGTCTCCTGGTTTCTGTCGCAGCGCTTCCTGCCGCCGGTGGCGACGCTCATCCCCTTCGTCTTGATGTTCCGCGATTTGAAGCTGCTGGACACCTTGCCGGGCATGGTCATCGTCAACGCGACCTTCACGCTGCCCTTCGCCGTCTTGATCATGCGCGACTATTTCGCAGATTTGCCGGTGGAATTGCGCGAGGCGGCGCTGGTGGATGGCGCCAGCGAGTTCACGACATTTTGGCGCATCGCCTTGCCCCTGGCGCGGCCGGCGCTGGTGGCGTCGACCTTGATCTGCTTCGCCTTCGCCTGGAACGAATTCCTCTTCGCCAGCGTGCTCGCCAACCGCGACTGGAAGCCCTATCCGATGCTGGTGGCCGGCTCGGACACGGTGCGCGGCATCGATTTCGGCTTCGTGACGACGCGCATGCTGATCGCGGTGACGGTGCCGGTGATCCTGTCGCTAATGGTGCAGCGCTTCATCGTGCGCGGGCTGACCTTCGGCGCGGTGAAGGGCTAACCTGAAATCCCATATTCGTAGGGGCGAGGCGGCGACTCGCCATTTTGATTTTCACCATAGCCCCTCGCGAGTCACGACTCTGCTCACACAAAACAGCGAACCTGCAACAAGCGGAGTCTGTAGGGGCGTTTCGCTGAAACGCCCATTGATGCATGGGGTGGATGGAGGGCGAGACTTGTCTCGCCCCTACAGCCTTCGCGAGAATAGCCAATGGAGATTTGCAGATGAATCAAAAGGGGGCACATAGATGTCGAGACAAATAGATTTGTAGGGGTATCCGTCGGGCGTCTCAGCGAGACGCCCCTACAAGATTCGACAGGTGGACGGACGTCTCAGCGCCGCACGTAGACACTGCGGGTCAGACGCCCCTACATTTTCGTATGGCGGTGTATGCTCACCCCACAATCGTATGCGACTGCTCGCGCATGTACTGCTGCAGGTAATACCAGCTGCCGGCCGCTTTGTTGCTGCCGGTGCTGCCCTTCCAACCGCCGAATGACTGGTAGCCGGGCCAGGCGCCGGTGGTCGCCCCGGTCGCGCGATTGACGTAGAGCACGCCCGCTTCGATATTATCCAGGAACCAGTCGACCTCGGCCGGGTCTTCGCTGTACATGCCGGCGGTTAAGCCGAGGGCGACGCCGTTGGCCAGGCGCATCGCCTCATCCGGCCCGTCAACGGCGCGGACGGCGACGATAGGCGCGAACATCTCATGCCGCCAGAGGCGATGGTCGTCCGGCAAATCGGCCACGACGGTGGGCGCGACGAAATAGCCGTTCTCCGTCTCCAGGGTTTCGCCGCCAGCGAGGATTTGGCCGGCGCTCATTTCGTCGATGTAGCGCTGGTAGGCTTGGTAGGCGTCGGCGCTGATGATCGGTCCCATGTAGGTGTCGGCTTCTGTGGGGTCGCCCACTTTGACCGTGGCCGCCAGGTCAACCAGCTTGTCGAGGAATTCGTCTTTGACCACAGTGTCGACATAAACGCGCGAGCAGGCGGAGCATTTTTGCCCGGTCAAGCCGAAAGCCGAGCGCATGACGCCGAGGGCCGCTTTGTCGAGATCTGCCTTGTCGCTGACAATGGTCGGGTTTTTGCCGCCCATCTCGGCGATGACCGGTCGAAAATAACCGGCGGCGGTGCTGAAGCTTTTGATGATGCTCATGCCGACATCATAGCTGCCGGTGAAGGTCAAGCCGGCCAGATCGGGATTGGCGGTCAGCGCCATGCCGGGTTCGTCGCGGCCTAGCACCATGTTGAAAACGCCAGCCGGGACGCCCGCATCCTGGATACACTGGGCGATCAGGCAGGCGGTGAGCGAACCTTCGGCGGCTGGTTTCAGCACGACGGTGTTGCCGGCGATGAGCGCGGCGCCGGTCGGCCCGCCGGTGAGGGCGGCGGGGAAGTTGAAGGGACCGATGACGCCCCAGACGCCGTAAGGTTTGAGCACGCTGCGATTGAAGTGCTGGTCGGATTCGCTGAGCAGTTGGCGGTCGAAGCCGGCATTGTCGCGCATGGCCTCGACGCAATAGCGGATGAGGTCGGCCGTCTCCTCGACATCGCCGATGGCTTCCAGGCGGTTCTTGCCGATTTCCATGCTGACGGCGGCCGAGATTTCGAAAAGGCGTTCGCTGATCAAGTCAGCAACGCGGTCGAGCAGGCGGCAGCGTTCAGCCCAGGGCGTCGCGCGCCAGGCGGGGAAAGCAGCTTTGGCGGCGGCTACCGCCTGGTCGACATGATCCGCCGAGGCGCGCGCGAAGACCCCGAGCAGCCAATCGGTATTGATGGGCGAGCGATTTTCGAATGCCCCGTCGCCGTCGACCCATTCGCCGTTGATGAGCATGTTGTAGCTTTTGCCGAGCTGGTTTTTCAGTTCGGCGACATCCTCTTCAAAATACTCGTGCAGCAGCGGGTCCGGGCTGCCGAGGGTGGAATAGGTCACTTTGATATGTTTACGCTGTTTGGCCATGATTTCCTCCTTGTTCAGCATCTGCATTGCCAGTGCTTGCTTCTATCTTACCCGATGAACGGGGCAAAGTGACAATACGCTTGTATTTATTGCACTAGCGGCCGGGCGCGGGTCCGCTTCTGGGCTGGCGCCGGCATGATCGCTGAGCGGCCACAGGTTGACGCGGAGCGGCCCGTTCGGGCGCAGCGTGAAGGCGACGCTCTTGGGGCCAGTCGCGCTTTCCGGGGTGGGTGTGAGCCGGAAGCGCTGCGCGATCGACGCGATGACGATGACCGCTTCCATCAGCGCGAAGCGAATGCCGAGGCAGGTTCGTCCGCCGCCGCCGAAGGGGATATAGGCGTAATGCGGTATGGAGGCGGCCAGCGCGGGCATGTGCCGGTCGGGGTCGAAGCGCAGCGGATCGGGGAACCAGCGGGCATCGCGCCCCAGGGTCCAGGGTGAGACCAGCACCATGCTGTTGCGCGGCAGGGTGGCGCCCGCGATGTCGACCGGTTCAAGGGTTGAGCGGGACAAACCCCAGGCGCTTGGATAGAGGCGCAGCGCCTCCTTGACGACGCGCTCCGCATAGTTGAGCTTGGGTAAATCGGCCAGGGTCAGGGCGCGCGTTCCGATGGATTCAGCGACTTCGGCGTAGACCCGATCGGCGACGGGCGGGTTCTGCATCAGCGCCAGCCAGGTGAAGACCAGGGTGTAGGCGGTTGTCTCGTAGCCGGCGCCGATGATGGTGATGGCTTCGTTGATCAGTTGCTCGTCGCTCATGCTTGGCCGCCCGTCAGCCGGCGCCAGGGCAAGATTGAGCAGGGCGGCTTCACCGGCGCGCCCGGCTCGCCACTCGGCGATGTAGCTTCGCAGCAGAGCGCGCAGCTCGGCGGCCAGCCTTTTGACTTCGCGGTTGGCACGGGTCGGCAGCCAGTTCGGCAGGAGCGCGTAGAAGGCCATGCGTTTGTACGCCAGGTGGAAGAGCCGCGTGAAAACACCGGTGAGCTCATCGGCATGGCTGCCAAGGTCGGCGTCGAACATGGTCTTTACGATGATATTCATGGTGACGCGGATCATGGCCGCTTCCAGATCGACGACCTGGCCGGCGCGCCAATCACGCATTTCGCGCTCAATGCTCTCAATCATGACCTGCGTGTAGCGCTCGACGTGGCGGAGGTGGAAGGCCGGCTGCAGGGCTTGGCGGCTGCGCTTCCAGGCGGCGCCGTTGCTGGTGAAGATGTTCTCGCCCAGGATGTCGCTCAAGGCGCGCTTGACCACGGCGGGCTTGCGGAAAGATTTGCTTCGCGCGGCCAGGACCTTGCAGACGGCGTCGGGATGATTGACGAAGTAGCCCTGCATGGGCCCGAAGCGGATCCGCACTAGATCGCCACAGCGGGCGGCGCTTTCGATCAGGCTGAGGCTGTCCCGGTTGAAGTCCATGAGGCTGCCCCAAAGGGGGTGCCCTCGTAAGGTGGGGACGCTGTTGCTGGTCATGGCAAGTCTCCCGCTCTGTTTGCCTTAGTGCCAGCATAACGAACTTGTGACAGATTTCACAAATCAAATATTCAGAATTTACTGAATTTAGTGAAGGCTGATAGCTTTTGGCGGTATTCAGATGGGAATTGATGGCTTTGGCTGCGGCTGCGTCAGGTGAGTTCGTCGCTGTCCAGCGTGCGTTTATGGACCCGTTCAATGCGCATGATCAGGCGCTCGTCGACATCGGGGCAGGCGGCGACGGTATCGCGGGTCATCCAGTCGTTATCGGCCAGTTCGCGCTGTTTGGCGGCGAGCAGGGGCAGCACGGCGGACAGGGCGAAGATGCAGAAATGCTTGCCGGCGGGGATGCGGAGCTTGGCGCTTTCCGTCAGCTCAAAGTAATCGCCGACTTCGAGGCCGCAGACGGAGCGGCCTTCGATGCGCTCGACTGTGATGCGCAGGTCGTAGAGTTCGAACGGTCGCTTCATGGCATCCTCAGCAATTTCAGGCACGCGTCGCGCACGATGATTTCTTCGCCGGGACTCAAGGTCATCGGATTGAGATGGAAGCTCGTTTCGCTTTCGGGCGAGACGGCAATCGCGGGATCGTGGTTGAGGAAGGCGCTCACAAGCTCATCGGCGGATCGGCCGAGGACGGCCGGGTCAATGCTGACGCGGCACCAGGGCAGCGGCTGGCCGGCTTCATTGGGGAAGACGCGCTCGGTCTGGACGCCGGGCAACGTCTTGAGCGCGGCGCAGAACATGCGCACGGTCTCTTCGCAATAACGGGCGCGGGCGGTGTGGTCGAGTTGGAGATAGCGTTCGACGGCGGCGAGCAGGCCCATCATCTCTTCCTTGCCGACTTTGAGCGGGCGCCCGAAGCCGTGTTTGGGATTGCTGATGGGGCGGATGGAATCGATGAAGTCGCGGCGCCCCAGCATCAAGCCGCTGGATTGGGGACCGCGCAGGTCTTTGCCGCCGCTGAAGAGGGCGATGGCGGCGCCCATTTCCGTGAAGCGCCAGAGATTTTCGACCGGGGGGAGCTGGGCTGCGGCGTCGACGATGACGGGGACCTGGTGTTCCGCGGCGATGGCGATGGCCGCTTCAAGCGAGAGCTCGCTGCCGCCGCAGTCACCGCGCGGGAACCAGAAGACGCAGGCGGTCGCTTCCTTGATGGCGGCGCGCAGGCTGGCCGGGGCAGCATCAATTTCGACGACCTTCAGGCCGGTCTGCTGGATGGCGTAATCGTAGGGATTGCGCTGGTCTTGAAAGACGATGGCTTCGCTGGAGAATGCGGCGATGTCGGGGAAGCGTGTGAGCGCGTCTGGGTGTTTCTGCAGTACAGATGCGGCCGAGGCGAGCATGATGCCGGCGGCGGCGCCCGAGGTGACATAAGCGGCTTCGTTGCCCGTCAAGTCGGCGATGCGCTCACCCACGCGGACCTGGAGTTCTGCCAGATCGACGAAGGCGCCGGCGGCCTGGTGCATGGCGGCGAGCACCTCGGGCGGCATCAGCGAGCCACCGTATTTGGTCACGGTGGCGTAGGCGTTGATCAGCGGGCGGAGGCCGAGGTTCTGGTAGTTGGTCATGGTTCGATGACTCCTGAAGGGTAGCGGATTTGCCAGTAGGCCGGCGGCGCGTCTTCCCAGGCCGGCGTCGCGCGTCCATTGAGGTCGTATACGATTTCGCCGGCGCGGATGGTCATATCGCAGCTCAGTTTGCGGTCGCCATTCATGCGGGCGTAGCCGCAATCGACATAGCCGAATTGGCCGCGTTCCAGGCGCAGGACGGCGATGTCGGCTTCGGCGCCGATGCTCAGCGTCCCCAGCTCGGGGTGGCCGATTTCATGCGCCGGCGCGCTGGTGGAGCGGGTGATGACTTCGGGCAGCGGCATGCCCATGCAAAGCAGTTTGGACATGGTGTTGAGCATGTCATGCACGACGCCGTTGACGTTGCCGATATGCAAATCGGTGCTGATGGAATCGGGCGGGAAGCCGCCATCAAAGGCGGGAATCGCCTGGCGGAACCAGAAGCTGCCGGCGCCATGCCCGAGGTCGAAGATGATGCCGCGTTCGCGCGCCGCGAACATGAAGTCGGCCGGCTTGTTTGCCTCATTCAGAATGGGGAATTGCTGGGCGTAGACATGGGTATGAATATCGCCAGGCTGCATCTTTTGCAGAAGCTCTTGATAGGTTCGTCCTTCGCGATGCCAAAAGTCGACCATCAAGGGCTTGCCGCAGATGGCCGAGGCTTCCAGGGCGCGGTCGACGGCGGCCCAGGGCGGGTGCGCCTCGTCGAAAGGCTCCCGCACCCAATAGTGGGCGGTCTTGATGCCGACGCAATCGTCGGGGTAGGCGAGCACGATAGAGGCGGCCAGCGCGGGGTCCATCTCGTTGATGTCTTGCTCGAATGGGCCCTGCATGCCCGATTGCACGATATTGATGTAGGCGAAGACGCGCGTCCGGGCGCGGTCGATGACGGTGCGCTTGAAATGTAGAAAATGTTTGGCGCCGGCCGTGCCGGTATCGACGACGGTGGTGACGCCGGAGCGGAAGCTGTGATGGTCGGCGATGATGCTGAGGGTCTCGGGTTCACGCGTGTGGTAGACATGGACGTGGATGTCGATGAGGCCCGGGGTGACGATGAGATCGGCGACGTCGATGACCTGCGTGGCCTGGGCGGCCGGGATGCCTGGCGCGACGGCGGCGATCTTGTCCTTAACCAGGGCGACATCCATCGGCGCGTCCATGCCATTGGCGGGGTCGATGACGCGGCCGCCTTTTAAGAGAAGATCGTATTGGGTCATTGCGGGTTGCCTCGAACAATTGGATCAATAATTGACAGATGCCGCCCTGAAAAGAAAAGCTATTTCGCTGTTATGGTACGGCGCTGCCCGATAGCAGCGCGCCTTTGGCAGGGCAGTCGCAGAGCCAATTGGCCGCGAATGGGCGAGTCAATTGCCTTCTTCTGGCGGCCATAGCCCCGACTCCTTGAGTATCCGAAGTATCATATCGGAAGGCCAAGCGTCAATTTCGCGACGTCTATCAATGAAGAGCAGAATGTACTTGTCTTCGGCTTCAAAGTAAAGCACACGAAAACCGCCTCTCTTGCCGACACCTGTCGAGCTGTCCTCAATACGCGCGCCAAATAATGGCGCGGATTTCACGCCGCGAGCACGATTAGACGCGATCTCGCCAACTGAGAGCTTTCGCTTGAAGCTTTTGAGGTCAGAAGGGAGTTTGGGATATTTCTTGGGCTTTGACAGCGCTTTAACTTGATTGTCGAAGTCGGGAATAGAAACCACTGATTTGCGCACTAACGGAACCTCAATCCTGTAACTCCGCTAAGAGGTCATCGACAGGCCGCGTTCGTCCCGCCGCCATGTCTCGCAAACCGCGCGCGATGCTCTCCTCTATTGCTAATTCCTCCGAATATGGAAGGACGCTGTTCTCGCGTTGCTCTGGATAAAGGAAATAGATCGCTCGCACGAGCTCATAAAATGATGACATTCTGGATACCCAACCAACGATTCGTTTGACACCAGATTCCAAGTCGTCGGACAAATTGTATTGTAAAGACCTGATATCGCAGGCCAGGCGATACCAGTGGCGTCCGTCGTCGAAAAAAGTCTCGATCATCGGCCCATCACTCAATCTTTCTACATCTGTATAGATGTCTTGCGCGAATGGCCCATACATATATGGTCTGAACTCATAGTAGTTCTTCAATTCACGCTCGAATTCCTCGCCTACCAGGAATGCTGATTTCTGCAATTGCACTCGATCTAGGCCATCTTCACCGGCCGATGCGATGATGGCGATCAGTATACTCTCTCTATTTGCTGTCTTTCCGGACATATCATCTCTCCGCATTGCGGTTGGATTCTTGACCCTATTATTGGTGATTTGCCGAGGAATTGTCAACGAGCGCTCTCGCCGCAATATGGTATCGTAAGGTTACATGCAAAGGCAGACGGAGCGATGTCCATGACAGAATTCAGCGGGCAAGTGGCGATAATCACGGGCGCGTCCGGCTTGCTGGCTTCGGGCGTGATTCCCGTGTTCCGGGCGGGCGGCGCGAAGCTGGCTTTGACCTGCGGCGATGACAGACTTTATGAGCGCATGCCAGAATTGCGCGACGATGCCGATCATCTCTGCTTGCAAAGCACCGATCTCTCCGATCCATACGCGGTGGAGGCCTTGGCGGGCAGGGTGCAAGCGCATTTCGGCCGGATCGACATCCTGGTCAATATCGTCGGCGGTTGGGAGGCGGGCGCCCCGGTGCATGAAATGACGGTCGATACCTGGCAGAAGATGATTGGTCTCAACGCGACCGTGACATTTTTGATGTGTCGGGCGGTGATTCCGGCGATGCTGGCGGGCGGGGGCGGTAAGATCGTCAATATCGGCGCGCGCCCCGCTCTGCGCGCGAGCGGCAATGACGCGGCCTACTCGGCTTCAAAGGCCGCCGTATTGCGGTTGACGGAGAGCATGTCGGAAGAGTACAAACGGCGCGGCATTCGCGTCAACGCGGTGCTGCCAGCCGCTATCGTGCCGGCGGAGCAGCATGCGCAAGACCCGCATGCCGGCGTGACGCCGACGCAGCTTGGCCGCGTGATCGCCTTCCTCTGCTCTGACGCCGGGGCGATCATCCATGGCGCGGCCATCCCCGCTTATGGCACGCGCTTTTAGCATTGCGCCTCAGTCACCCGAATGAATTCCGGATCGAAAACGGGCGACCTAATAGGGCGCTCTTACATCGCCGCATTTTGTCCTGCTGATCAGCGCCTGATCATGATCTTGGCCAGCGGCTTCTTCGTGATAGCGGGGACTTGCGCGTCCGCCGCCGGGTAGCCGACCGGTATCAGGACGAAGGCGCGTTCGTTGGCGGGCCGGTCGAGGATCTCGCTCAAGAATTTCATCGGGCTGGGCGTGTGGGTCAAGGTGGCGAGGCCGGCGAGCTGCAAGGCTGCCAGCAGGAAGCCGACGGCGATGCCGACCGATTCTTCGCTGTAGTAGTGTCGATAGCGAATCTCTTCTCCCGTTTCGGGATCGCGCCCCAGGCCGTATGCCTGCCGGAAGACGACAATCACATAGGGCGCGTCTTCGATATGCGGCTTGCGCCAATCGGTCCCCAGCGGCGCCAGCGCGTCCAGCCATTCCTGGCTCATGCGCCTCTCGTAACTTTCCTTCTCCTCCGCTTCCGCGGCGATGCGAATCTTCCGCTTCAGGTCCGGGTCGCTGACGACGACGAAGGTCCAGGGCTGCTGATTGGCGCCGGAAGGCGCGGCGCCGGCGACGCGTATGGCGGTTTCGATGAGCGCAAAGGGCACGGGCGCGCGCGAAAAATGGCGGACGCTGCGCCGCCGCAACATGCGTTGGGCGAACTCCGCCGAGCGCCGCTGGCCTTCAGCCTCGACGAGATATTCAAAGTTCAGCGGCTCGAAACGTGCTTCAGCGGGCATGGATCCGCCCTCCTTTGAGTATCGCTAAAGGTCAAAAATGTCGAGGTCCTTCGCGCTGATGACAGTTCCGTCATAGCCGCTGGCCACTTCGGCGAGCAGCGCCTCGGGCGGGCGCCCCCAAAACAGCTGATGATAAATCAGCAGGAGACGCGGACGCACTGCCCGCGCCAGCGCCGCCAGCTCGGTGGTTGAGGTATGCACGCGGGCGTGATAGCGCTGCCAGGCCGGCGGCTGATTGACGAAGGCCGCCGATGAATAGACCTCGTGAATCAGTATGTCGCAGCCGCGCGCCCAATCGGCAAAAGCGGGGACCGGCTTGGTATCGCCGGAGATGACAACAGCGCCGGCGGGCGTGATGACTTTGTAGCTGAAAGCGGCCAGGTCGCCGTGATTGGCTTTCAGGGCCTGGACCTGAACGCGCTCGTCTTGGTAGCAAATGCCTTCGCTGATTTCGCGCGCATCAATTTTGTAGCCGTCGGCGCTTGTTGGATGGGCGGCGCGGTGTTCGCGGATATTCTCCGAATAGGCCGCCAGGATATGCCCCGCCATGCGCTCGAAGCCGGCCGGCCCAAAGGCGAGCAGCGTTTCGTCGCGCCCGTGAATCCAGGGTGTGAAGAGCAGATCGGGCAAGCCGACCGTATGATCGGCGTGCAGGTGGGTGAGGAAGAGGCGCGTGAGTTTAGTGCTGTCCCAGGCGATTAGACCGCGGGCATGGGCCTGGACGACGCGCTGTACGATGCCATGACCGCAGTCGAAGATGTAGGGCTGGTCATCGACGGCGATGGCGACGCCGGAACTTACGCGATCGGCTTCGGCGTTCGGTGTGCCGCTGCCGAGGACGAGGACCTGGCTGCCGTTCATGCGCGCCACAGCTCTCGCAGGTAGCGAATCTTCTCCAGCAGGTGATGGGCGCCGCCGCCTTCGTGATTGTTGAAGTAGTATTCTATGATGGCTTTCTCGCTGGACACATGATTGTAGGAGGCGTAGACGGTCGAGGGCGGGCAGATCGTATCCATGAGGCCGACGGAGTATAGGGCGCGGGCCCGCATGCGCGCGGCGAAGTGCATGCCGTCAAAATAACTCAGCGTATGGAAAACCGCTTCGATCTTGTCGCGGTGGATTTGCAGGTAACGCGCGATCTCGGGGTAGGGGTCCTTGGGCGTGATATCGAGGGCGCGGCGGAAATGCTGCAGGAAGGGCACATCGGCCAGGCAGACCTGGACATCGGGCAGCAGGCCGGCCACGGCGATGGACATGCCGCCGCCCTGGCTCGCACCCGTGACAGCGATGCGTTCACCGTCCACATCGGCGCGACTGCGAATGGCTTCAACGGCGCGAACGGCATCGGTATACAGGCGGCGGTAGTAGTAGGTCTGCCGATCGAGGATGCCCTGCGTCATGAAGCCGGGCGTGGCGGGGTTGGCGCCGCTCCCGATATCGGCTGTATCGCCCCGGCGCCAAACGCTGCCCTGGCCGCGCGTATCCATCACCAGATAGGCGAAGCCGGCCGATGGGAACGCCAGCCATTCATGAGGAAAGCCGCGGCCGCCGCCATAGCCGATATATTCGACGACGCCGGGCAGCGGATCGCTGCTGCCGCGCGGGCGCATGTACCAGCCTTTGATCCGGTCGCCATTGAAGCCGGAGAAGCTCACATCGTAGACATCGACCGTCATTAGGCCCATGTCGGCCCTCTCGAAAACGGCGTCAAGTTCCTGGGCGCGCGCCTCCTGCAAGGTGGCTTGCCAGAAGTTGTCGAAGTCATCCGGTTCGGCGCGCGGCGGCTTGTAGGCGCGCAAGTCTTCCAGGGGCATGTCAAACAGGGGCATGGCGCTTTCCCTCCCGGCTGAAGTTTGCTGCCTGGATTATAGCCGATACTTCGGCGCATCGTGTCTAACCCCCCTCGGTCCCCCCATGGCAATGGAGGGAAGGTTTCGCCGAGACATGTTCGTATAATTTAATCCAATGGAGAATTCTCTAATTCGCATGTGTTTGCTCCCCTCTCCAATGCTTTGGGGAGGGGCTGGGGGAGGGGTTAAAATATGGCGATTGAGGATGTTCGACACGCTCATTGACGTGCTGAATTGGCGGCGCGGGCGGTTGCGACTATGATTGATAGGGTGCGAATGATCGACGAGGGCGAAATGGATTGGCGCGCCTATTATCTGCGGGATGTGTATCCGCGGCTGAACCTGCCCCTGGCGCAGTATCCGCTGCTGAGCCTGGATGCGCGCGCCGGGGACCGGCCGCTCGGGGATTTTGCCCTGGTGATGCTGGTCGGCCTGACAGGGACCGGGAAATCGACGACGCTGGGCTTGCTGCGCGGGACTGTGGATGGTCTGGCTGGCGGCGTCATGCCGTCGCGGCGGGAGCTGGCGGATTGGATTGCGATCCCGATGGCGCAGGCGCTGCAGGGGGATCCGCTGGCGCCGGTGAGCGATCGGGTGCGGCGCTTCGCTTATACGCGGACTTTCGCCGAGCATGTGCCGGGCGGGATGGCGGCTGCCTTTTCCTGGCTGCGCCTGGCCGATGACTTCGCCGGGCATGTGCTCACGGAAGGTTTGCGCGGGCGGGACGAGATAGGGTTTGCCTTGAATCGCTTCCCGCGCTGGCAAATCATTGAGTTGACGCTGAATCCTGTGACGCGCTTGCGCCGCTTGAGCGCGCGGGCCGACGACTTTGACCAGACAAGGGGCGCGGACGACCTGTCCTTCTTGCCGCGCGGATGGCGGCGGGCGGCGGCGGCGCTCTTCAAAACTGGTGAAATCAGCAGCAAGGCTTTGGCGATTGTTCGCGCTGAGGCGGCAAATTACGGCTTTGAACCATTCCCGGGTGGATTAGCCTATCCGAATTATCATCAAGTCGAAGTCGAAGGCCGCAGCCCGGACGAGGTGGCGGCGGCGCTGGCCGGCATTATTGACGAGGCGTCATGCCAAGGATAGCTCGCATCGACACGGCGCTTTATGATGTGCCGCTGAAGGGGCGCTTGACCTGGGGCAGCGGGCATGAGCTGCATCACTTGGCGCATGTCCTCGTCCGCGTTGAGCTGGCCGATGGCGCGGCCGGCATCGCCGAGGCGCCGGCGCGACCGAGCATCTACGGCGAGACGCAGGCGACCATCCGGCACATCATTGAGCAACACTTGGCGCCAGCGCTGCTGGGCGAGGCGATCGACAGTTACGCTGCTGTCGCGGCTTTATCGGTTCGGGGCGCGCGCATCAAGAACAATCATACCGCCAAGGGCGCGTTGGATATGGCGCTGCACCAGGCGCTGGCGGTCAGCCGGGGTCAGCGGCTTACGGATTATTTGGGCGCGGCGCGGCGGCGGATCCGCCTCAGCAGCATTGTGAGCACGGGCTCGCCGGCGGCGGTCCTCGCTGATGTGCGCGCGTCGTATGCGGCGGGCCTGCGTGTTTTCAAGGTGAAGATCGGGCGCGATATCCCGGCCGAAATAGAGACGATTGAACACTTGCTCGACGAGTTTCCGGAAGCGCGGTTTTATGTGGACGCGAATGAGACCCTGGCAAGTGAAAAGGCGGCTGCGCTGTTGGATCGGCTGTACGAGCTGGGCGTGATGCATTGTGAAGAGGCGCTGCCGGTGCATGAACTGGCGGCGCGGCGGCAGCTGAGGCGGGCTTGCCGCATGCCGATCATCGCCGATGACTCGGCCTTCACCGTGGACGAGCTGAGGCGCGAGCTCGCCTTTGAGACCTTTGACATTCTCAATATCAAGACGGCGCGCACCGGTTTCAGCCAGTCGCGGCGCATGCTGAAACATTGCTTAGCCGCCGGCAAAGACGCGATGGTCGGCTCCCAGGCGGGCTCGCTGCTGGGTTGCCTGCAGGCGGCTATCTTCGCCGGGCATGAGGCGGTGACCTGCGCCAATGAATGCAGCTTCTATCTGAAGACGGAAGCCGATCTGAGCTTCGCGCCGCCGATCGTCGATGGCTGGCTGGCGCTGGATGATGCGGAGGGGGCCTTGGCGCGCGTCCAGGAAGCGTTGGCGCAACCCTCGGCCTGGGTGTAGGGGCGATTCGGTGAATCGCCCAAATGTTTGAAATGGCGTATGCGGGCGACATACTATGTCGCTCCTACAATTCGCATTTGGTGGGTGTTGGTCTTGATGGCTACTGGAAGGGGAATGCGATGAAGATTTTGATTATGGCGGACATGGAAGGCGTGAGCGGGATCGTGACCTGGGGCCAGGTCACGGGCGGCGCGCCGATGTACAAGGAAGGGCGCCGGCTCTACACCGAAGAGATTAACGCGGCCGTGCGTGGCGCGAAGCGGGCGGGCGCCGATGAGATCGTGGTGGTCGATTGTCACGGCGCCGGCGGCGATTGGACCTTCAACTCCTTCCTGCCGGAGCTGCTCGATGACGATTGCACCTGGGTGGCGCATCATCCCTGGGCGCGCTACACCGAACTGCTGGAGCAGGGCGCGGACGCCTGCCTGCTGGTGGGCATGCACGCGCGAAATAACACCGCCGATGGCGTGCTATCCCATACCATCTCGACGGTGAAATGGCATAACCTGTGGTTCAACGATGACCTGGTGGGCGAGTCGGGCGTGAACGCGGCGCTCTGTGGGCACTATGGCTGTCCGGTGTTATTGGTCACCGGCGACGAAGCCGTCTGCCGCGAAGTCACGGGCCTGCTGGGCGCTGGGCTGACGACGGTGGCGGTCAAACGGGGGCTGACGCGTTACTCAGCGCGTCAGATTCCGCCGCGGCGGGCGCGCAAAATGATTGAGGAAGGCGCGTATCAGGCGCTGCAGGATCTGGCGGCGGTGAAACCTTATGTGCCGGCTTCACCGGTGACCATCACCATTGAAGTCGACAAGGTCGAGAAGATGGACGATTTCGCCGGGCGTCCGGGCGTGGAGTTGGATCGGGCGGCGCAGAAAGTGTATAGCCGCGCCGACGATTGGATGGCGGCTTGGGATCAAATCTGGCATTGGACGGTGTGAAGGCCGGCAAATTGCCCCGATGCGGGCAACCAACCCCACCCCCGGCCGCTTCCCGCCATCTCTATGGCGGGCATCCGACGAGTCAGGGAGGGGAGCTAAACTCGGCAGGATGACATGAATTGTGCGTCAGCGGCGGCATTGCCGCGCGAGTGTCTACGTTTCAGGCGACGGGCAGGACGAGCGAAAGCGACCAGCCGACCACCATCAACAGGCCGACCTGCCCGTGCAGTTTCGCCGTGCGGCCCTGGGCTTGATGCAGCAGCGGGATGGCGGTGCTGGTATTGATGATCTTGATCAGGCGGAGCGCTTCGGGCAGCGTGATCAGCGTCAGCAGCGTCAGCGGCGGCATAACACCGGCGGCGATGACGGCGGCCTGGGCGATATATGCGCCGAATACGAGAAAGATGAATTCAGCGCGGGCGAAACGAATGCCGAATAGGACCGCCAGCGTCCGTTTGTTCACGGCGCGGTCGGCTTCCATATCGCGGATATTATTGGCGTGCAGGATGGCCGCGACCATGAAGGCGACCGGCAGCGAAATCAGGCAGAGCTCGCCGATGCGCGCGTCCGAGACCGACGGCGACATGACATAATAGGCGCCGACGACGATGGCCGGGCCCATGAAGATGGCGACCGCGATTTCGCCCAGGCCGTTGTAAGCCAGCGGGAAGGGGCCGGCGGTATAGGTGATGGCCACGAGCACGCCACCGACCCCAATGAGCCAGAGCAGCGGCCCGCTATGCGCCAGCAGATAGAGACCAATCAAAGTGCCGGCGAGCGTCGCCAGGATGGCGCCCGCGCATACAATCGCCGGTTCGAGGATCTTGTGCTTGATGATCATGCCTTGCCCGGCTTGCTTGAGACGGTCGGCGCCGCGGCGGTAATCGGCGTATTCGTTGATCAGGTTGGCGGCGCTTTGCAGGAAGAGTGTGCCAATCAGCGCCAGCAGAAAGGCGCCCGCTTCAAAGACGCCGTCAGCGACCGCGATGATGCCGGCCAGGCCCATCGGCACATAGGTGGCGGTGAATACGCGCGGGCGCAGCGCTTGGTACCAGGCGCTCGCTTTGGATTGGGGCGGGCTGGGGGGCAAGCGTGGGGACCTCTCAGTAGACGGATCTCGATTCACCCAATGACTATACCAAATTTAGCGGACTGTGACTGACGCTTTATCGTTTCCTGTCTGTGTATAATCGCAGGTAGAGTTTAACCAGAGGCGGGTTTCGTGAAGGTTCTTCATCTATCGATCAGCGATGGCGGCGGCGGGGCGGCGATGGGCGCCTATCGTTTGCATCAAGGGCTGCGGCGGGCGGGCGTGGCGAGCGAGATGCTGGTGCTGCGCAAGCTCACGGAGGATCCGCATGTGCATCGACTGTCGGACGCCCTCAAGCGCTGGGAACGGGCGGGGAGGCGGCTGGCCGAGCGGCGGCATCAGCGGCGGCTTGGCGCGGTTCCCCGGCTGGCGGGCAGCGGGCACTGGAGCCTGAACCAATTCAACTACAGCGTGGCGAAGGCCATCAACGCTTTTGCGGCGGACATCGTGCAGCTGCATTGGGTGGGCGACAATTTTCTGCCCATTCAGCAATTGGGGCAAATCCGAGCGCCGCTGGTTTGGACGCTGCGCGATATGTGGGCCTTCAGCGGCGGCTGCCATTATGCGGGGGATTGCGTCAACTATCAGGCTGGTTGCGGCAACTGCCCGCAGCTGGTGAATAAGTCGCCGAGCGACATCAGCGCCCGCGTTCACGCTGACAAGCGGCGCGCCTGGGCGAATCGGCCGCTGACGATTGTGACGATCAGCCAGTGGCTGGCGGATTGCGCGCGCGCGAGCTCGCTTCTTGGCGGCCGGCGCATCGAAGTCATCGGCAATCCGATAGATCCGGGCCTGTTCAAACCGCTGGAGCGGGCGGCGGCGCGCGCGTCATTCAATCTGCCCATGGACAAGAAGTTGATTCTCTTTGGGGCGATTGGCGGTACGAGCGATCCGCGCAAGGGTTTCCGCTATTTGGCGGAGGCGCTGCAAGCCTTGGAAGACGCGAGCGCTATCGAGTTGGTTGTGTTTGGCTCGGCGCGGCCTGAAGCGATTGACCTGGGCTTGACCGTGCATCAGGTGGGGCGCCTGAGTGATACGGTGAGTTTGAGCACCCTCTATTCCGCGTGTGATGTCTACGTACTACCAACATTGCAGGAGGCTCTGGGCAAGACGCTGATGGAGGCGCTGGCTTGCGGGACGCCCTGCGTCAGTTTCGCGGGAACCGGCCCGGATGATATGCTGGCGCATCAAGTGGACGGCTACCTGGCGCGCAAGATGGACAGCGCGGACCTGGCGGAGGGCATCGCCTGGACGTTGGCGCAGGCCTGGCCGCGGGAAGAATTGCATCAGCGGATCCTGGCCAAATACGGCGTCGAACGCATCAGCCAGCGCTATGTCGAATTGTATAAATCGCTGATTGATGGCTAATGGAAGCGTGGTTCCATAGGCGGTGTATGCTCTTCGGTTGAATCGGCGGAAGCTTTTGCCACCGAGGGGCGCGCAGACACAGCCCGTCTACAGCGAGAAAACCGAGGGCACCGAGAATCGTATGCGAAAAAGGGGCCTGTCCTCTGTGCTCTCTGTGTTGCCTCCTTTCGAAGGTCAGTGTCTACGCGACCCTCTGTGGTGAAAATATGTGATTCTCGACATAGGGTGATTCCCAACAAATTCACCGTCCCCTAATCCGTCTTTCAGTCGAAAATCGGCGAAATCTGGGTTATGCTAGCGCTCTGTCCGTTAGCCTAGAAAAGAGACGATGGTCATGATCGCAAACAATCACGCCACCTTAGTTCAACAAGACGAGCGGCAGCTGCATCCGATGTACCATCCGTCACGGACGGAGAAGGCCGTCATGGTCGAGAAGGGCGATGGCGTCTGGCTGTACACAACTGACGGCCGCAAGATCCTCGATTCGATGGCGAGCTTGTGGAACGTGAATATCGGCTACGGCAACCGCGAGTTGGCGCAGGTCGCCTATGAGCAGATGCTGGATATCGCCTATAGTTCGGGCTTCGCCGGCATGACCAATCCGCCGTCGGCGCAGCTGGCCGACAAGCTGGCCGGTTTCTTTCGCCCGAATATGAACTTCACCAACTTCACTTCGGGCGGCAGCGAATCCAGCGATACGTCCTTCAAGACGGCGCGCTTCTATTGGTATCAGCTGGGCAAGGTGCAGAAGACCAAGATCATTTCGCGCTTGGTCGGTTATCACGGCATGACGCTGGCGGCGACCAGCGCGACGGGCATGAGCAAGTTTCACACCATGTTTGGCGGCGTCTTGGATGGCTTCGCGCATGTGGCGAATCCAAACCCATATCGCTATGAGGGCGAGCTGCGGGTTGGCGAAAGCGTGGCGCAGGCGGCGGCGCGCGAATTGGAAGAGACGATATTGCGCGAGGGACCGGAGACGGTGGCCGCCTTCATCAGCGAGCCGATTCAAGGCGCGGGCGGCGTCATGATCGCCGATGAGGGCTACTTCGACCTGGTTCAGGCGATCTGCAAGAAGTATGAAGTCCTGTTCATCGCCGATGAGGTGATCTGCGGCTTCGGGCGCACGGGCAACTGGTTCGGCTGCGACGCCTTCGGCATCAACCCCGATATCATGCAATTCGCCAAGGGCGTGACCAGCGGCTATATGCCCTTGGGCGGCATTCAAGTGACGGACGAAATCCGCGATGTGATCAATGGCGCGCCGGAAGATCAGAGCTGGATGCACGGCTATACCTATTCCGGGCACGCGACGGCTTGCGCGGTAGCGATCGCCAATATCGACATCATCGAGCGCAATGGCTTGCTGGAGAACAGCCGTGTTATGGGCGCGCGGCTGCTGGATGGCGTCAAGGCGCTGGTTGATGAATTCCCCAATATCGACAACGCGCGCGGCTTGGGCTTGATGGCGGGCTTTGATGTGGTGAAGAGCAAAGAGAGCCGTGAGGGCGATGCGGCAACGGCGGAGAAGATCAGCGCCGCCGCCCTGGAGATGGGCTTGCGGGCGCGGCCGATAGCGCAGGCGATCGCCTTTGCGCCGCCGCTGTGCATCACGGCCGACGAGGTGGATTTCATCGTTAATACGATGGGCGACGCGATCACGCGGGCGAGTGGCTGAGCCGCTTGACATTCACATCGACTGTATGACAATCGCAAACGCAATATGACGATTTCGTCCATGGTCTACGCATTCTGAAATTCTCTGATATAATCCGTTCGCCAAGGGCGCAACGCTGTCATTTGCTGTCTCCATGGCAAGGACAACGGTGCAAATGCCCGGCGGCAGCTTCATCAACCGACCGACTTTGTCTAAGGAGACAAACCATGAAGAAAGCTTTTACCATTGTATTGCTGCTCGCCTTCGCGCTGATCGCGAACATGTCGCTGGTCACGGCCGACATGCACGACTGGTGGGCGGACGCAGCCGCGCCCTACGCCGGCGCGACCATCCGCGGCGTATCCGAGAGCACGCCGCCCTCGAATTATGTGGCTGATGTCCTGGCGGCGCAGTTCACCGAGTTGACCGGCATCAATGTCGAATTCGAGACGACCTCGTGGGACCAGATGTATTCCAAGGCGATCAACGACATGGAAGCCAACACCGGCATCTATGACTTCGTCTACATTGAGCAGGACATCATTTACTCCTACCTGGCGCAGGATTATCTGGTCAACTTGACGCAGTACGCCGCCGACAACCCGGACCTGGCTTACGAAGGCTATGACGAGAGCGCCTTCACCAGCTTCGCCGATTACTTCAAGAACGCTGATGGCGATCTCTTCGGCGTGCCGATGGAAGCCTTCGTGAAGGTTTACCTGTATCGCAAGGATCTCTTCGAGGATGCCGATATCATGGCCGCCTTCGAGGAAGAATATGGCTATCCGCTGGCGCCGGCCGAAAGCTTCGAGCAATATGCCGACAACGCCGCCTTCTTCACCGCCTATGGCGACAGCATGGATATGGACCTCTGGGGCACGACGGTACAAGGCTCGACCGGCCACCCGGCTTCGACATACGAATTCCTCGAATCGATTGGTCCCTCCTTCGGCTTGTACAATTGGGGCATCAACGTTGAGGCTGGCTCGGCACAGAGCGCCAATGGCGGCGCGCTGGATGGCGAGACCGCTGTTGAGGCGCTGTCCTTCTGGCTGAGCATGCTGCCTTTCGCCCCGCCCGAGGCGACCTCGAGCACATGGGACGAAGTGGCGTCCAGCTTTGCCGCCGGCCGCGCCGCGCAGGGTTGGGTCTATGGCGAGAACGCCGCCTGGATCGCCACCGATGAGAGCCGCTCGGCTGTCACCGGCAATGTTGGCGTACGCCTGCCGGTCACGGCGGAAGGCGTCATCGACGCGGCCATGATGGGCGATGGCTACATCGGCTATTACGATGGCGGCGCTTTTGGCGTGCCGCATTCGTCGCGCAACAAAGAAGCAACGCTGCTTTGGCTTCAGTTCATCGGCCAGGAATCGGTGCAGGCTGAATGGGCCGCCGCCGGCGCGCGCATCACCCACACCGCGACCTTCGATGATCCCTTGATCGCCGAGCAGGATACCAAGGTCGATGGCTATTACACGCTGCTGGAGGAGCAGGGTCCGCTCTTTGCTGGCGCGCCGCCCTTCCCCTTCCACGCGCAGGTGCGTGAGGTGATCGATCCCTTCATTCAGCGCGCGATCCTGGGCGAGCTGACGCCGGCTGACGCCTTGTCGCAAGCGGCGATGGCCGTGGATGAAGAACTCTCGCGTTTGGGCTACGGGATGTAGCAGTTAGTTGCAGGCAACATTTATCCGCCTCAAAGTTTGAACTGAGCGGGTCAGCCACCGGCTGACCCCTACAAGATTGGCTGGGTTGGTAAATGTAGGGGCGGCCCATTGGGTCGCCCGTTACACTATTGCAATCTAGCTGGAAACAAGCCTGTATGCGCAATCCCCGCACCGGCTGGCTTTTGCTCAGCCCTACGCTCATCATCTTAATCATTTTCGGCTTCATGCCGTTCTTATATGTGCTAGTTGTCGGCTTCTTCGACTGGAATGTTTTTGCCGCCGAAGATGGCATGCGTTTTAACGGCTTGGGCAATTATCGGCGTCTGGTCTTTGATGATTTATTCTTGCATTCCGTTGGCTTGACGATTCGCTTCGCCGTCTTCGCTATCGTCAGCGAGGTGGTGCTTGGTTTTTTGCTGGCGCAAATGCTGACGCGCAAGTTCCCCGGCAAATCCCTCTTTCGCATCATTCATACCTTTCCGCTCATGATAGCGCCGATCGCCGTGGGCGCCATCTGGCGTCTGTTGGTGATCCCGGGCTTCGGGCCGGTGCCCTTCGTTCTCGACCGCTGGTTCGATTTCACCTATCAAATCGGCACCTATCCCGACCAGGCTTTGGCCACCTCGGTCATCATGGATGTGTGGCATTGGACGCCATTTGTCACCTTGACGATGCTGGCGGGCCTGTCCGCGATACCGCGTGAGCCGGTTGAGCAGGCGAAGGTGGACGGCGCCAATCGCTTGCAAGTTTTCTGGTATGTTACTTTGCCCTTCCTGCGGCCGGTGCTGCTGACGACCGTCTTCATTCGCATCATGGATGCCATCCGCACCGTCGACGAGGTTTGGATGCTGGCTGGCGGCGGGCCGGGCACGCGCTTCACCGGCATCTATATCTGGCGGGTGACTTCGCCCGGCGCGAGCGCGGACTGGGGCTATGGGTCGTCTATTTCGCTCATTACGCTCTATCTGACAATTGTGCTTTGCTGGCTGCTGTTCATTGCCATATCAGGCCGGCGCAAGGGAGAGGTCGAATGAGGCGTCCTTTAACCCCATCCCCCGGTTCCTTCCCCAGCGAGCTAGGGAAGGGGAGCGCAATTAAGGTACTAGCGCGCATTGATCAGCCTCCCCCTAATTCATTGGGGGGACCGAGGGGGGTTAGAGCGGGGCGGCGCAAGGGAGAGGCGGAGTGATGCGGCAGCGCGCCATGCGCACTGGCACGACCGTCGGCTTCTGGGTCTTTATGACCCTGCTGACGCTGATACCGATCTGGTGGATGTTCGTCGTTTCCATGCGCAGCCGGGTCGAGCTCTTCAGCCGGCCGAACCTGGCGATCAGCCGGTTGTACATGGAAAATTACAGCAATGTGCTGACGGACAGCACCTTCCAGCGCTATATGACAAACTCGGTCGTCGTCTCGTCCTGCAACGCCGCCCTGGTGATGGCGCTGGCGCTGCTGGCGACTTATGCGCTCTCGCGTTACAAGCTGGTCGGCCGGGACAACATCTTCTTCTGGCTGATCACCAATCGCATGGCGCCGCCGGCCGCATTCCTGCTGCCGCTCTTCATCATGTTCACGCGTAGTTTTCGCATAGGTGACTGGACGCTTTTCGATACGCAGCTGGGGTTGATCCTGCTCTATTGCGTCTTCAATCTGCCCTTCGCCATCTGGCTGCTCAAGGGCGTCGTCGATGGCATCCCGATAGAGCTGGACGACGCGGCCATGATTGACGGCGCCGGGCTGGGCGGTGTGCTGCGTCACGTGGTGATACCGTTAGCGGCGCCCGGCCTGGCGGTGACGGGCATCTTGAGTTGGGTCTTCGCCTGGAATGAATACCTGTTCGCGGCCAACTTGACGAGCGTCGAAGCGCGCACTATCACCACCGGGCTGGCTGAGTTCGTGACGGTGACCGGCACCAACTGGGGCGAGCTGGCGGCGATGTCTATGATCACGCTGATCCCGTCGGCGATCATCGTAATCGTCGCCCAGCGCTACATCGTTATGGGCTTGACCTTTGGCGCGGTGAAGGAGTAAGGGCGATGTCCGATCGACAGGACGATGTAGGGGCGACTCGTGAGTCACCCGAGCGGGCCAAGCTCAAGAGCGCAAGCGAACGCCCGGGCTTCCTGCCCTTCCACACAAACGCCTTCGACCGCGTCTTCATCGGCGTCGTGATCCTGATTGGGATTCACCTCTTGTGGCTGCGTTTCATGGAGCCGGCGCTGCCAATTGAAGTGGCGACGGTGATATCACTGGTGGTCGGCTATGTCGTTGTGCGGCGGGGCTGAACGGCTCAAGCGCCCGACACGCGCGGCATCCAGAGCGGCTCCAAGCCCCAGCGGCTGAAGAGCAGAGCTTGCACCATCTCGGCGCGGCTTTCGCGATGAGTTGAATCATTCCACAGGTTGCGTGTACAGCCCGGGTCAGATTCTAGGTCAAACAGTTCGTAACGATTCTCATGCGGATCGAAGTTGATTTGCGTCCCGCGCCAGTTGCAGCTTTTCACATACATCGCCTCAGACTTGTTGGGCAAATGGGCGCTTGCATCCCCCCAATGCTTTGGGGGGACCGAGGGGGGTAGCGGCTCCTCCTTCAGCATCTCGGCGCGCAGGAATGCTTCGGTCAAGCGGGCGCGCAAATGCGCATCCCGCCACAAGTTCTCCACTTCGCCGGGGTCCTTCAGCAAGTCATAGATTTCGCCGTAATCGCGATTGTAATAGAGCGTGATTTTGTAGCGTTCGTCAATGTAGGTCTTGAGGTGCAGAGTGGTCGGCTGGTGGCGGTTTTCGATGATGGCCTGCTCGCGGGCCTGTGATTCGTCGCCGTCAAAGACCTGCCGCTGGCTGATGCCCGTCATGCCGGCGGGGATATCGAGCCCGCAATAATCGAGGAAGGTGGGGGCATAATCCACCAGCGATTGCAGGCTGTGGCTGAGGCGGCCGGCGGGGATGCGCCCGGGCAGGCGCGCAATCATCGGCACGCGGATGCCGTCTTCATAATGGAACGCGCCTTTGGCGATCAAGCCGTGCTGACCGAAGTAGTGTCCATGGTCGCTGGTGAAGACGACGAGCGTGTTCTCAGCCAAGCCGAGCACGTCCAGGTGGTCGATGATTTGCCCGATGTATTTGTCCATGCAGCTGATCATGCCGTAGTAACAGGCGATATCTTTCGCCAGCTCGTCGCGGTCATGCAAGTGAGAATGAAAGCCGTGGCAGCCGCTGCCGTTGGCTTCTTGCCAGGCGGAGAAATCGGGATCGGCCTGCTGCGTCAATTGCAGGTGCGGCGGGCTGTCAACGTGCTCGCCCGGCCTGGCGGCCGGCACGCTTACATCGGCTGGATCGACCATCGTATCCCAGGGCTCGGGCGCGAGGTATTTTGGATGCGGATCAAAGAAGCTGGCCCAAAGGAAAAACGGTTCGTCCGCATCGTGATATTGCGAGATTAGCGCGTTGCTGCGCTCGGCGATCCAGGCATTGTAATGATAGCGCTCGGGAATCAGCCATTTTCTGCGCTGTGATACGACATTGCCAGTCGGCTGCAAGTAATAGTCACGCCAGTTGCTTAGCCCCTTCTCTTCCATCCAGAGGGCGTAATGCTGGCCGACATGGGCTTCGTCAGTGTGGTTGCGCGCCAGCTCGATATGATCGAAGCCGTAGAACGGTCCGTCAAAGTCCGCCCAGAAATCGAGGTCTTGCAGCGTCGGGTAGGCTTCGAGCGATGGATACTCTTCGGTGGCGTACAGGGGTTGGAAGTGCGCTTTGCCGACCAGCGCGGTGCGATAACCAGCGGCCTGGAAACAGTCGCCGACGGTTGGCTCGCTCTCCGGCAGTTTTGTGCCAAGCGAGTAAGCGCCATGCTGCGACGGGTACTTGCCGGTGATCATGCTGGCCCGCGTCGGCGTACAGGTCGGGTTGGGGCAATAGGCGCGCGTAAACGTTGTGCCTTGTGAGGCCAGCCTGTCCAGGGCGGGCGTCTGAATCTCGGGGTTGAATTGCCCGAGCGTGTTCCAATGCTGCTGGTCTGAGGTGATGAGCAGGATGTTGAGTTTGGACATGGCGTCTGGCCTCGCAATTGTGATGGCTAAGCGCGTGTCATAGCTCGTTTCGAAAATAACGCTTGCCCTTGATCGCGTCTGGCAGCAGGCTCTCATTTGTGTAGGCGCGGTAGCCTTCGCCGTAGCCGAGCTCGCGCATAAACTGCGTAGGCGCGTTGCGGATATGCAGCGGGATCGACAGGTTGCCCAGTTCCTTGACATCATCGAGGGCGCGGAAATAGGCGTCGCCGGCATCGCGATTTTTGCTTGCGGTCGCCAGATAGGCGACGCCATGCGCCAGGTTAAATTGGCATTCGGGCAAGCCGATGGTCTCGACGGCGCGGAAGACATCGTTGGCGACGGCCAGCGCGGCGGAATCCGCAAGGCCGATGTCTTCGCTGGCGAAGATGACCATGCGGCGGGCGATGAACTTGGGGTCTTCGCCACTGTCGATCATGCGGGCGCAATAGTAGAGCGCCGCGTCGACATCGCTCGCGCGCATGCTTTTGATGAAGGCGCTGATGGTATTGTAGTGCTCTTCGCCGGTTTTGTCGTAGCGCAGGTGTTTGGACTGCAAGGTGTCGCGCAGATGGCCGGCGGAGATGGATGAGGCGCGATAGAGGCGGGCGGTGTTCTCCAGCAAGTTGAGGGCGGCGCGGGCGTCGCCATTGGCGTAATTGGCGAGAAACTCGATGGCGTCCTCATCAATGTCAATCCCAAGAGCGGCGATTCCGCGAGCGATGATTTGCTTGATTTCGCTGATGGTCAGCGGGTTGAGCGTGAAGACCTGCATGCGCGAGAGCAGCGCCGAGATAACCTCGAAGCTGGGATTCTCGGTGGTGGCGCCGATGAGCGTGATGGTGCCGTCTTCGACGTAAGGCAGCAGGAAATCTTGCTGCGCTTTGTTGAAGCGGTGAATTTCATCGAGGAAGAGGATGACGCCATCGGCCGGCGCTTCGGCTGCGGGCGCGCCGAAGAGATCGAGCTGGCTGCGCTTGGCCGCCGCCGTCCCGCGGACCGACTCGACTATCGCGCGCAGTTCCGCTTTGCCGGCTGAAACAGCAGACAGATTGTGGAAGGGCTTGTCGGTGACTTCAGCGATCATGCGGGCGAGGGTGGTTTTGCCGACGCCGGGCGGTCCCCAGAAGATCATGCTGGGCGCGGTCTGCTGTTGCAGGGCGCGGTTCAATGGCTTGCCCTCGCCGACGAGATGGGACTGCCCGATGAAGCCGCTCAGGTCGCGCGGGCGGATGCGTTCGGCGAGCGGTTGGGCGGGGGCGGGCATGGGCTGGGCTTCCGGCTGGGTGACTGTGGATGTCGGTATTATAGCAGGTGCTCATTTGCCGCAATGCAAAAATGGCGGGGGCGACTTACCAAGTCGCCCCAACACGCAGCATTGACACGGCGGGCGACCTGACAGTTCGCCCCGGCAACGCTCGAATCATATCCCCCGAATAATCTTCACGATTTGATGCAGGTGATCAAGGTCATGATAAGCGCTCAGGACCAGTTGGTCATTGAGCGTGAAGCCGCCGCCGGCCGGGCGCGCCCAGAGCTCTTCATCGTCTTCCGGCAGCGAAGCCATAAAGGCATGATAATCCGCGCTGGCGCCCAGCCACCTTTGCAGCAGGTCGGTCGCGCTCTGATCGGCGTAACCGGCGTCCTTGACCCGTTCGTCCACAGTCTTGCCGGAGCCTTGCGGCGGCTCCTCACCGGCAACGAGCGCCCGCGCCCGCGCCAGAAAGTAGCCATCGGTATCGGCAAGATGGCCGAGGACTTCGGAAATAGTCCAGCCATCGCCGCCATCGCGCTTATCAAAGATTGCGGGATCGTCAATTGTCGAAACGATATGCTCGATGTTGAGCATATTCTTTTCTATCGCCAGGAGTTGCCAGCCGCGGTATCGGGCCATTTGGGACATCGTTCGCTCCTCAGTTTGATTTCAGGCGCGAATTATAGCATAGGGATGGCTCGCGGCGTCAGTCCAGTTCTCCGCTGCGGGCGTCCTCCAGCAATTGCAAGGCTTTGCGGGCGATGGCGACGGTGGGGTTGGCGCTGGTGCCCGGGGCGCGCTCCATCAAGACTTCGAGGAAATACTCATCAATGTTGAAGAGCGCGACCGAGCCATAAAGTCCGCGGCCGATGACGTGTGGCTTGGGGAACTCGTCGATTGTGTTCTCGTCTTCAATGCCCTCGCGGATGCCCTTCAGCCGCTCATAATGCGCCATGGCGTCTTCGGGGCTGTTAAAGTGGCCGAAGGTCATATTGAAGACGTTGGCGGCCTGGTCGCGATAGAAGACGCGGACGGCGTTTCCATTTTGCACATTGGGCGGTGTTTCCACGCCATCAAAGCGGGAGTAGTCGCGGCGCCATTGTGTATCGGTGAAGATCTCGCGCGGCAGATTGTCGAGGACGATCTGCAAGACGTCTCTTCAAGCGCCCGCCGTCGCGTCAGCGGTCGCCGCCGCCTCAAATTCTTCGCGCTTGTCATCAAAGAAACGCAGCGCCGCGCGCGATAGCGGTTTCAATGGGCTTGACGAGGTGGTGAATATCTCGATGAAGACCTCGATGAAGTAATTGTCGATTTGGAATAAGCCGAATGAGCCGTATAAGCCGCCGCCGGTGAGATTTGGCTTCGGTAAAGAATCGTCCTCGGCCAGGTTTACCAGCGACGAGCGGAGCTCTTGCTTGCGCTCGAACTCGGCGCGGGCGCCTTCCGCATCGGAGAAGATGACGAAGTTCAGGCTCATCTTGCTGCCTTGCTGGGTGAAGAAATAGATCTCCCGGCCGACGGCGGGCCTGCGCACGCCAAGGATGCTCTCCACGCCATCGTCGCCGACTTCATAATTGCGCTTCCATTGTTCTTCGCCGGCCGATAGCGGGTTCGGCAGCAGTTCAATGAGGCGCGCCATGATGTCCAGGTTGACCTGGTGCGGGTCGATATAATCTGCGGGCGGGGGCGTTGGCGAGGGCGTGGCGGTGGGCTCGGGCGTCGGCGTTGGCGACGGCGTGATGTGAAAGTCCTCCTCCGGGCGGCAGGCGGCCAGAAGCAGCAAGGCAATCAAGGCTAGAATGGCGGCTCGGCGCGGCATAATCGGGGTCGCATTCATAATCAATCTCCAACTGCATCTGCTTCATACAGTCGCAAGCGCTCCGGGATTTGCCCGGTGACGATCATATCGGCGACCTCGTTCTCGGTCACTTCGCTCTTGTAGAAATCGCCCAGTTTGTGCCCGCGCTCGATGATGGTGAAGCGGTCAGCGACTTCATAAACGTGACGGATGTTGTGCGTGATGAAGATGACGCTCATGCCTTTTTCTTTGGCGGCGATGGTGTAATCGAGCACTTTTTGCGTTTCACCGACGGACAGGGCCGAGGTCGGCTCGTCGAGGATCAGCAGCTTCTTGCCGAAGTAAACGGCGCGGCCGATGGCGATTGATTGGCGTTCGCCGCCGGACATGGTGCCGACAGTCTCTTCGGGATCGCGGATATGAATGCCGACATCGGCTAGCGCGTGAATGGATTCGGCCCCCATCAATTTCTTGTCCAAAAAATAAAATGGTCCGACTTTGTAGGTCGGCTCCTGGCCGAGCCAGAAATTACGCGCGATGCTCATCAAAGGCACGAGGGCCAAGTCCTGGTGCACCGTTTCGATGCCAAGCTCGCGTGCGACGTGCGGCGAGTGGATATCAACGGCATCGCCATCAAAGAAGATCTGCCCGCGCGTGAGCGTGTGAAAGCCCGTCAATACTTTGATCAGGGTCGATTTGCCGGCGCCATTGTCTCCCAGCAGGCCGACGATCTCCTGGCGGTCGACGTGGAAGTCGACGCCGCGCAAGACCTGTACGCTGCCGAAATACTTGTGGATGTCGATCATATCCACAAGGGCATCGCTATTTTTCTGTTTATATTCCATGATTAACGCTTCCTGCCCCAATAGCTAATTTATCTGTTTGCCCGCTATAAAGCCGGCATGCCCCCTTGCGGCGGCTAATTTCGCTGGGCGCCGCGCACAAAGGTGTTCAGCACGACAGCGGCGATGATGATGACGCCGACCGTGCCGCTGAACAGCCGCGACTCAATGCCGACCAGGACAAGCCCGGTCTGCAGCATGCCGAAGATCAGCGCGCCCAGCAGCGAGCCGACGACGCTGCCGTAACCGCCGGTCAACAGCGCGCCGCCTATAACGGTCATGGCGATGACCTCAAGCTCCCAGCCTTGCCCCTTGAGCGGATCGACGCCCGGGTTGCGGGCTGTTTCATATATGGCGGCGATCCCGGTTAAGCCGGCCACGATGACGAAGTTCTGCACTTTCACGCGGTCGACATTCACGCCTTGCGCGCGCGCCGCGCCCTCGTTGCCACCGGCGGCGAAGATGCTGTTGCCGAAGGATGTGCTGGTGAGGATGATGTGGAAGATGGCGACGAAGATGAACCACCAAAGGATGGCCAGGCGAACGTTGGCGTCGCGCGGAATCTCAAGATGGAAGAAGTCGCCTTCGGAACCGATAGAGCTGACGCGCCCGTTGAAGAGATCAAAGTAGCCGACTTGGACCAGTTGGCCGCCGCCACCACCGAGGTGGTAGCCAAAGACGGCGATCAGCCAGACGACAATCGCCAGCAAAACGAGGAACAGGACCAGGAACACGACGAAGCGTATGATGGCGCCGGAGGTGCCGAAATCGCCGTTGTCGCTGCGGATGGACCAGGCATGGCGCGCCCCGCTGAGCAGAACGGGCAGGACGCGGTAGGCGGTGAAGGCCATTAAGGCGAGCCCGATAACCGCCAGAACGACGAAGACGATGTTGCTGATGGCGAAGACGGGGAAATCATCGTGATAATCGCGGTAGCGCAGAATCCGCCCGCCAGCGATCGCGACCAGGGTGATGGCCCGATAGGCGAGCAGCGTGCCCAGGGTGACGATAAAGGACGGGATGCGGGTTGTGATCAACAAGACGCCGTTGACAGCGCCGAGGACCATAGCCACGAAGATGGCGAGGATTGCCGCCGGAATGGGATCAAGCACGCCGAGAACGGGCGCGCCCTCGGTCATGAAGAGCATGAATGACAGCGCGGCAACGCCCAGGAGCGAGCCGACTGACAGGTCGAACTCGCCGGAGATCATCAGGTAGGTGACGCCGATGGCGATGACGCCCTTGGTCGCCACGTTGCTCAAGTATGAGGCGATCGAGCTGGGTTCGAGGAAGAGGTCGGTCGCCATTGTGAAGGTCATGAAGATGGCGATGAAACCGATGATGGCGCCGGCGCTGGGGGATTTCGCCAATTCCGAGCGGATGAATTTGCCCGGCGTCAAGGCGACGGCGCGGCGCAGCTCGTCCGATTCTTCGCGCACCTGGCGCACTTGCAGATAACCGAACAGCGCCGGCAGGAAGAAGAGCAAACCGGCGAGCAGACGGTGGTCTTCGGCATCGCGTATCTTGGTCACGCCCGGGTGCAGCGGCACGGCTGCGATCCCGGCAATGAGCACGCAGAGGATGCCCAGGGCGAACACAATCAAGATGGCTTGAATCAAGCGGCGGGGCGGGGCGACGATCAAACGAACGCCGTCCATCCGGCGCAGCGATTCAAGCGGCGGGATCAAAAAGACGAACAGCGACAAGAGCGCGATCAAGACGAGAACAAGCACGCTGACGCTGATAAGGCCCTCGCCAATGGACAAAATCGTCGGCACCAGGCCGCCAATCTCGTCGTTGATCTGCGCCCGCAGGTCGATGTTCTGGCCCAGCAGCAGGGAAAACTTCAGGCCGACTGGGATGATGACGCTTAGCAGAATGGCGCCGCCGATCATGATGCTGATGAAGAACATCCATTGCGACCAGCGCAGGCTTGAACTCTCGCGCTTCACCAGGCCATAAGCCGTGCGGGCGCAGCAGAGCGCGTAAATGAGGCTGGCGATGATGACGATGACCTCGTAAGTGTTGAGGTCGCTGAGCAGGATATTCTCATACGCGCCCAATGGCAGCCACCAGAAAGTGACGCCATAGGCGACCAGCGCGCCTATAATTGTAAAGCCAAACATCAGCGCCGTAACCAGCAGACCGATGTTTCGTCCTTCATTTTTGTTTTCCAGATAGGCTTGTATCATAAGCTATTTCTCGAGGACAACTACATAAAGAGACTAGCGTGATAAGCGGTGGGACGCGGTTGGCAGGTGGCGCGCCGCTGTTTAGCCCTGAGGGATGAAATGGGCGGGAAGCGAATTCCCACCCATTGTGAAAACCGAATTCGGCTTAGCGATAACCGGCCGCGGTCAGCTCGACGATGGCATCGACGTTGCTGCCATCGATGACACCCGGTCCCGTCAAAATGTCGCCACCCGGCGCCAGCGCGAACTGGCTGTTCAGGTAGAGCCACATGATGGTCTCGAAGCCCTGCAGGTACGGCTGTTGGTCGATCGCCTGTACCAGATAGCCGCCCTGGATCATCTCGTAGATCTCGGCGCTGGTGTCGTGCGTGGTGGCGAAGAGCTCGCCAGCCATGACGCCAGCTTCCTGGATATAGAGGTTCAGGGAGCTTGAGGGGTTGGGGCCAAGCATGAAGGCGGCGTTGGCGTCGTCGTTGGCGCTGAAGTAATCGGCCAGGATACCGGCGGATGCGGTGACGTCATTGTTGATGGTCAAGCCGTCAAGCGGGATGCCAGCTTCTTCAAAGACACTGCGGACACCGGCGCAACGCGCTTCCAAGCCACTGTGCCCCACTTCCTGGATCGGGCAGACGCCCCGGGTGATATCGACGCCGGCGTCAGCGGCAGAGGCCAAAACCGCGCGCGCGTTGGAACGCCCGCCGAGGAACTCGTTGGCGCCGATGTAAAAGAGCGTCGGCAGCGCGTCGGGCGTGCCGGCGTTGGGATCGGCCGTGTTGAAGACGATGACCGGGATGCCGGCTTCAGCAGCACGGTTGACGCCATCGCGGATCACTTCCGGATTGGGAACGGTGGTGCCGATGCCATCGTTGTTGCGCGCCAGCGCGTCATCCCAATAGCCGGCCATGTCGTCCACATTGTCGACCGGGTCGGCCAACCAGGCGCAGTCCGCCGAGAGCAAGGCGCAGGCGTCTTCCATGCCCTTGATCACGACGATCCAAAATGGATTGCCGACGCCGCCGTGGCTGACCATGCTGAAGACCAACTGGTCCTGCGCGCCGACGCCGCCGATTCCGGCGATCATGACACCCAGTGCCAAGAGCAGCACTGGGATAGTGCGAAGCAACTTTCTCATTTCTAAACTCCTTCAAGGTTTACCTGTATACAATTGTCCCAGGCGAATCGCCTGTTGAGACCGACGCCATATAATGGCCATTGCGTGCGACTTAGCCGCATGCGAGCCAAGCGAACATATTCTAACGCGGATTCGACAGTTTTACAAATTCTGATATTTGGGGCCCTGCGGCAGGCGATCTCAGCGAATTTGCTCGACCGCCCAGTGGTCGCCCATCGCGCGGCGGCCGGCGGCCAGCCCATCGCCTTCCGAGAGTTCACGGACGAGATCGGCCCGCTCCAAAGCTGAGTCGAGCAGCTTGACGCCCAAGCCCGGTCCGGCGGGGATATCCAGGCGGCCATCGGCGACGCGCGGCGACAAATCACTGAGCGCGGGGAAAATCTCGCGATAGAAAGCGCGCACTGATTCGACATAAAAGAGATTGGGGATGTGGGCGGCGAGGTGCATGCAGGCGGCGTGGCAGATTGGCCCGGCGACATTGTGCAGCACGAGCGGGACGCCGAAGGTCTCGGCCAGGGCGGCGATCTTGCGCGTCTCGGCGATGCCGCCATTCCAGATCGGGTCGGTCATGACGATTTGCGAGACATGCTTCTCCAGCCATTCGCGCAGCTGCCAGCGGGTCATCAGCAGTTCCGAGCCGACGATGGGGATGCTTGTGCGGTCGGCCAAAGCCTTGATCTCGTCCGGGTAGACTGCGGGCATGACATCTTCGAGGAAGAGAATGTTCCAGGGTTCGAGGGCGCGGGCGATGCGCTCCATCGAGGCGCGGTTCCAGCGAAAATGGCACTCGATGCCGATTTCGACTCGGTCGCCAACGGCGTCGCGGATCTGCTTGACCGGGGTGAGTCCCTTTTCGATGTCGGCTAGAGTGATGCGCTGGCCGAAGCTGCGCTCGCTGAATCGGTCGAAGGGCCAGATTTTCATGGCGTAGATTTCATCAGCGAGCAGGCTGCGCGCCAGGGCGCCGGCGTCATCGTGCCAGGCCTGATAATCCTTGACGCCGCCGAAGCTGAGGCAGGTGTTGTAGGTGGGGATTTCGTCGCGCGTCTTGCCGCCGAGCAAGTGATAGAGCGGCGCGCCGTAATGCTGGCCCATGATATCCCAGAGGGCGACTTCAAAGGCGGAGAGGGCGCGGGTCTCGGCGCCGGCGAAGCCGTGATACATGATGTTGTCCATGACGAAGCGCCAAAGCCCTTCAATATCGAGCGGGTCCTGCCCGAGCACGAGGGGCGCTATGGTGCCGTGCAGGGCGGCCTTGGCGCCGGGAATCTTGTCGACGGTCTCGCCCAGGCCGACCAGCCCGCTGTCGGTGTGCACGCGGACGGTGAGCAGCCGCGGATAGGCTTTCCATTGCAGGGTTTCGATCCGCGTGATTTTCATGGGACGGCTCCGGCTTTGTCAAGCTATGTGCTGATTTTAACTACGGAGGACGCAGAGGGCGCAGAGTTTCCTCTGTGTCCTCAACAATCTCGGTCTCCTCGGTGGTAAAAATGAACGGCGTTCTCTCAATCGACAGCCCGCATGGCATACGCGGGCGAGAGCCAGAAGGGCGGCAGGTAGGCGGGCATATTGGAGAAGGGCAGCACTTCCGGTTTCAGTTGGATGCCGAGCTGGTGGCGCATGAAGTTGCGGCGCTGTTGAATGCGATCCCAGGCGGCCGGGTACTTCTGCCAGAATGCTTTGCGCAGCGGCTCGTCAGCCAGGGCGATGCCGTCTTCAATATTGCTTGTGTGGTAGGGCGAATGCGTCGCCGGGATGACGTCGACCTGGATCGCCATGCCCGAGCGCAGCGGGATCTCCGAACCGGCGTAAATTGGCGAGTGCAGCCATTCGTCCAGGTGAATCAGATGACCCGGATTCAGCCCGATGCCGAAGAATGGATCGCCGAGATGCCTGTCTATGATGGCTTGCAGCTCGCCGCCGGTCACGCCGATGCCGATGGCTTCGTACCATTCGACGATGGCGCGGAAATATGGCGCGACCAGTTTATCGACATAATCCCGCACGCCTTCGGGCAGGTCGCGCGCATCATGCGCCAGCCAGCCGCCGCGCGCGTTGAGGGCGCCCCAGATGCCGTAAGCCAGAAAGACCGGATCGCCCGCTTGCAGTCGGCGCAGCGAGGGGCTGGCCAAGCCGAGGCCGGCGCGCTCGCCGCTGGAGAGCATCAAATGGCAGGACTGCGGCAGTCCGGTCATTTGCATCAAGGCGACCGCTTCGAACTCGCTCAAGCCCGCTTCGACGCCGAAGATCAGATTGCGGACAGCTTGGGATGTGAATGTCGCGGCGAATTCGAAACAGGCGAGTTGATCAACATCGTTGGTTGCGCGCAGTCCAGTTGCCGGGTGCATGAAGATCTCGGTCGCATTCCACAGGCGGTCGCGCGCGCCGGCCAAGTCCGCAAGCGTTTCGACGATGAATGCGGGGATCTCCAGCGCGCGCTCGGGCTCGCTTGATTCGCGCTCGTCAAAGGCCTTCCAGCCGGCGATGCCCAAGCGCTGCCCGCTGCGCAAACCGGCGGCGTTGAGGATGTCCCGCAGCATGGGGCTCTCGCCGCGCGGCTGACCCAAAAGGCTGAAGCTTTGATAGAGCACGCGGTCAAGCTCCAGCGGGGAGACGCCGCTGTAAGCCATGCCCTCGTTGCCGAGCAGGAGGGTCGGCCGGCGCCCGGGCAGCAGGATCAGCAGCGCCTCTTCAAAGCGGGGGTCATAACCGGTCAAGTATGCCAGGTTGGCGAAATGTTCGCGGTCGCCATAGACGAGCAGGGCGTCGTAACCGGCGTCGCCCGCGCGGGCCATGGCGGCGTCGATGCGCGCCAGATAGGTCTCCGCCGGGATAAAGGGCTGGACCGCTGGCAATCCAAATTCGGGCAAGCGTAGTTCCGTCAATTCAACGCGGCGCGTCATCAGTCGCTCTCAGACCTCAATGACGCGGTTGCGCAACGTGCCGATGCCGTCGATGGTGATGGCGACCTGGTCATCGACTTGCAGGGTGAATTCGGCCGGGGGCACGATGGCGGTGCCGGTCAGCAAGATGACACCGGCCGGGTAGCTATTGCTGCGGCCCAGATAATCGATCAGCTCGGGGATGGTCCGCTTGATCTGATCGGTTGAAACGGAGTCGCTGAAGACCGCCTCGCCAGCGCGGCTGATGACTAGCTGTATCGTGGTCGCCAGCCATTCATTTGAGGGCGCGAGCAAAATACCGGGGCCGATGGCGCAGGAGGCGGTATAGACCTTGGCTTGCGGCAGGTATAGCGGGTTTTCGCCTTCAATGGCGCGGCTGCTCATGTCGTTGCCGATGGTGAAGCCGAGCATCTCCAGCGCCGGATTTATGACCAGGCTCAGCTCCGGCTCCGGCACATTCCAGCTAGAGTCGGCGCGGAAGCCGGCCGCGCCCAGGTGACCGACGGTGTTCTTGGCTGATGCCTTGAAGAAGATCTCCGGGCGTTCGGCGCTGTAGACGCGGGCGTAGACATCGCCGCCATCGGCCGCTTCTTCCTGGCGCGCTTTGCGGCTGTCGAGGTAGGTGACGCCGGCCGCCCAGATCTCCTGTTCGTCCATGGGCGGCAGCCAGTGCGGCACATCGGCGGCGGGCGGGTTATCGAGGTCGCTGACCGGGAAGCGGCGCGCGGATGCATCAGCGGCGGCGGACAAGGCGTCGATGGCGCCGGCCACATCGCCGCAGGATGCGCGGAAGAAATCAGCCAGCGAGGGCTGCGCATGGCTGACGTCATGCAGGCGGTCGCCGCGTTGGATGCCGAGGCGGGCTCCCTCCCCCGGCTGATAGTAGCGGATGAGATATGGCGCGTTTGTCATGGCTATCTCCGTCTGGTCCGGCAGCGAGTCGCGATGAATCGCGCTGCTTGGGCGAGCGCTGTAACCCTAACCTTACCGAATTAGGCATGGATTCCGCCACATTTGTAATTACGTTTGGCCGAGCGGGCGACCCAATGGGTAGCGTAGACACTAACCTACGCTCGCCCCTACAAGGCTTGTCCGGTACTGGGCCATGCAATTGCGCCGGTTACACCCCATCCCCCCATCCCCCTTCCCCAGCAAGCTAAGGAAGGGGGAGCACTCTTACAGCGCACTCGGTTGGACTAGTTTCTCACAGTTACGGCACGCCAATTCCCCAATTCTGCCGTCGAGTCACCCTTCCCTAGTTCACTGGGGAAGGGCCGGGGATGGGGTAAAACATACGGAAAATAGGCGTTCTGTAGTACCGGACAAGCCATACAGCAGCCGTTTGTTCACGACTTGCAAAGAGGCGCCGCCTGCGTTATGAATCAGTCATTGACGACCCAGCGAATGAGGAGACGCCACATGCTCACAGCCGAAGCCGCGCTGGCCAAGCGCGAGAAGATGCTGCGCGATGGTTACGTATTGATTGAGAACATCCTGCCGGCAGATTTTCTGGCGGAGCTGCGCGCGGAAACCGAGCGGCTGATCGCGGCGCATGAAGAAGCGCCCGAGCATCGCTTTCAGGGCCAGCACATCAAGGTCGCCGCGAAGGACAATGCCGTCGTCAAGAAGCTGCTGACCTGGCCGCCGGCTTACGAGGCGCTCGCGGATATGGGTTTTGGCGATTTCAGGCCTGACCGCGACCGGACGGCCGAGGTCATCATCCTCACCAAAGAACCGGGGGGACCGCCCTTGTATTGGCATCAAGACTGGATGTGGTGGAACGATCCATTGAGCATGTCGCCCTGGCCCGAGTTCATGTCGCTCAGTTATTATTTGACCGACACCGCGGTCGAAAACGGCTGCCTCAAACTGATCCCCGGCAGCCATCTCAAGCGCTTCCCCATTCACGACGAGTTGACGCCCGCGCATGAGCAGGGCGCCCGCTTTGTGGATGATGACGATCCGGTCATGTTCAAGGAAGTCCCGGAGCAAGCTTACGTGCCGGTCAAAGCCGGTGACCTGGCGCTGATGGACGCGCGCATCCTGCATGCCGCCGGGCGGAACGTCACTGACCAACGCCGAACGCTGGTGCTGAGCTGGCATCGGCGCCCGGCCGGCACGATTCCCGAGAATTGGAGCGGCGCCGTGCCCGAGGCAATCCTCAAGCGCGATCCAAAGGCTGAATACGAGGGCTCGCGCATTCCAGGGGCGTACCTGAAACCATAACTTGGCGACAACCTGTAGGGGCGAGGGACCCGCTGTGTCTACGCGCGGCGGTGGCTCGCCCGAACATGGGCATGTATTTGCATGATTCGCGAGGTGCCATGATGCAAGAACTCTTCAGTCTGGATGGACGCGTGGCGCTGGTGACCGGCGCGGCGCAGGGCATGGGGCGGGCGATGGCGCTGGCCTTTGCCGATGCCGGCGCCGATCTCCTGATCGCCGATATCAACATTGATGGTCTGCAAGACACGGGGAGCGACATCGAAAAGCGGGGGCGGCGCGCCCTGCCCGTGAAATGCGATGTGACCAACATCGACGAGATCCGGGCGATGTTCGCTCAGCTTGATGTTGAATTCGGCCGCATCGACGTGCTCGGCAATGTCGCCGGGCCGGGGCAAATGGAAACGCCCGAAGATATCGATCTGACGCTGATGGCCGATATCGTTCATGGCTTGACGGTGGCGCGCTTCTGCTGCTGCCAGGAAGCCGGGCGGCGGATGCTGGCGGCCGGGGCGGGCAGCATCATCAATGTCTGTTCAATCGGCGGCGTCAGCGCTTTGGGGCGGGGCAATTTTCCCTACAGCGTGGGCATGGGCGGCGTCGCCCAGATGACGCGAGAACTGAGCGCGGAATGGAGCGGGCGCGGCGTCCGCGTCAACGCGATTCTGCCGGCCCAGGTGATCAACCCCGGCCTGGCGCAGCGCATGGAAGCCGATGACCAACTGGAGGCGCAGTTCCTCTCCGGCATACCGATTGGCCGCCTGGGACGGCCGGAAGACATCGCCGGTCTGGCCGTCTTGCTGGCATCCGATGCGTCGGCCTGGATCACTGGCGCCTTGATTCCGCTGGATGGCGGCAACCTGGCGCTGAACGCGGGCGGCAGTCCGGGACCATAACAACCCCATCCCCCGGCCCTCTCGCCATCTCTATGGCGAGCATCCCAGCAAGCTAGGGAAGGGGAGGCATGCTGAACAGAATCAGTCGGCGCTTGACTCGGCGACGATGGGATTGCTCAAGACGCCCAGCCCTTCGATTTCGATGTTGCAGGTTTCGCCGGCGCGGAGGAAACGCTGCGGACTGCGCGCCGCGCCGACGCCGGGCGGCGTCCCGGTCGAGACGATATCGCCCGGCTCAAGGGTCATGACCTCGCTGATATCGGCCACCAGTTTGGGCACGCTGAAGATCAACTGACTGGTGTTGGAGTCTTGCAGGACCTCGTCGCCGATCCAGAGCCGAATCGCGAGATTATGTGGATCGGGGATTTCATCGGCGGTGACCAAAGCCGGTCCCATGGGCGCGAAGGTATCGAAGCTTTTGCCCATCGTCCATTGGCTGACGCGTTCCTGGTAATCGCGCGCGCTGACATCGTTGACTGGCAGGTAACCGGCGACATAATCCAGCGCGTCGGCTTCGCTGATATGACGCCCGCGTACCCCGATGACAAAGCCGAGCTCGGCTTCATAATCGACCATGTCGGTCACCTTGGGCAAGATGATGGCCTCGCCGCTGCCGATGACGGTGTTGCTGTATTTGCTGAAGACGATGGGGTAGTCGGGCAGTGGCTGGCCGGATTCGGCGGCGTGATCGGCGTAATTCAGGCCGATGCAGAGGATCTTGCCGGGGTTGGGTATGGGCGCGGCCAGGGTCACCGAAGCGGCGTCGATGACCGTCGTTGCGGCTTGCGCTACGGCGGCGGCCTGGGCCAGCGCGGCGGCGCCACCTTCCAGAATGCCACGCACGCTGCCGGGCAGCGAGGCGTCGGCCGCCAGTAGATCAACGATGACGTCGCTCCCGCCGCGGCTGGTCAAGACACCCGGTCTGCGTTGACCGTCTTGCTGATATGTCACTAATTTCATAGAGGAATCCTTCGCTTTCAGTTTACGAGCCAGAGATAAGGCGTTTCTATGTATTGCTTGACGCGCTGCAAAAAGCGGGCGGCCGGCGCGCCATCGACGATGCGATGATCGAAGGTCAAGCTCAGCGCCATCATGTGGCGGATGGCCAGGCGTTCCGCGTCCGCATCGACGACAACCTGCCGCGCTATGATTCTGCCGACGCCCAGGATGGCGCATTGCGGCAGATTGATAATTGGCGTGAAGGCGTCAATTTCATACATGCCCAGGTTGGTGATTGTGAAGGTCGCGCCCTGCAATTCCGCCGCGGTGATGTTCCCATTCCGCGTCCGCTCGACCAGGTCGGCGCTGATCGCCGCCAATTCAAGGGGGGACAAGCGGTCGGCGTCGCGAATGACGGGGGCGAGCAGGCCGCGCTCGGTATCCACCGCAACAGCGATATTGATGGCGCGCCGCAAGAGAATGTCGTCGCCGTCGAGGGAGGCATTGAGCGCAGGGTGCTCGGCCAGCGCCGTCGCGCCCAGCGTCGCCAGCAAATCGGTATATGACGGCACGATGTCGGCGCCGTCCGCGCTCAGCTTGCGCCGCAATTGCCGCAGCTCGGTGGCGTCGGCTTCGGTGGTCAAGGTGACCGGGGCGGCCTCGCGCATGCTCTCGACCATGCGGTCGCGGGTCAGCCGGCGGATGCGCGACATGGGCTGGCGTTCGGGCGCGGCGTCCGTCTCTCGCTCAGCCAGAAGTTTTTCAACATCGACGCGCGTGATCCGATTGCCTGTAAAGCGCGCCGCCAGTTCAGCCAGCGTGATGCCGGCGTCCATCGCCATCCGCCTGGCGACGGGCGTGATGCTGATGTCTTTGTCGCTGATGGTCGCCGGAGTTTGCGCCGCCGCCGAGCGTACATCCCGCTCGACGATGCGCCCGCTGCTGCCGCTGCCGCTGAGCGCGCTCCAGTCGACGCCGAGTTCCCGCGCGACGCGTTTCGCTCGTGGGCTGATCGCCGGGCCGCCATCGCGAGCGCGTATGATTCGCTTCGGCTCGGGCGCAATTGGCGTTTGATTTGGCAAATCGAGCGCGGGCGAGGCGGGCGCTTGCTCCGCGGCATGGGCGTCGGCCAGTTCAAAGGGCGGCTTTTCGCCGGGCTGCACCAGATAAGCGAGGGTTTCGCCGATTTTTATCGTAGCGCCGACCGGCGGCGCGGCGGGCGAAATGCGCAGGATGCCGCCGTCGAAGGCTTCGATTTCCTGCAGGGCTTTATCACTTTCGACCACGAACAGGATATCGCCGGGCTGGACGTCGTCGCCGTCCTGCTTGATCCATTCATCGAGGATACCCTCCTCCGTGTTCCAGCCGAGCTTGGGCATTACGATTTCGATTGCCATGATCCACGCCCCTATTCGGCGACCAGGTCTTGAATGGCCCGCGCAATCGCCGCGTCATCAGGGATGACGGCCTGTTCCAGTGTCGGGCTGTAGGGCGTCGGCGTATGCGCGCCGTTCAAGCGGGCGATGGGTGCGTCGAGATCGTCAAAGCCGTTTTCCATCACCTGGGCGCTGATTTCGGCGCCGATCCCGCAGGGGCCGAAGGTCTCGTCGGCGATGAGCAGGCGGCCCGTTTTGTGCACCGACTCGAGGATGGTCGGCACATCCAGGGGCGCGACCGTGCGCGGGTCGATGACTTCGATATCGAGGCCTTCTTTCGCCAACTCGTCACAGACAGCGAGGACCTTGGGCGCCATGACGGCCAGCGCGACCACGGTCGCGTCGGCGCCGGCACGCAGGATGGCCGCCTCGCCGAAGGGCAGGCTGTATTCCGCTTCCGGCACCGGACCGCGGCGGTTCAGCAGCAGCCGGTGCTCAAGGAACATGACCGGATCGTCGCCGGTGAGCGCCGTCTTCATCAGGCCCTTGGCGTCGTATGGCGTCGAGGGCAAGGCGACGCGGAAGCCGGGGATATGCGCGAAGATGGAGTAATAACTGCCTGAATGGTGGGTGGCGGCGGCGCCCCCGATCCCGATGCAGCCGCGCAGCACCATCGGCATTTTGATGCGGCCGCTGCTCATGTATTGAACCTTCGAGATCTGGTTCAGGAGTTCGCCCATCGAATCAAGGATGAAGTCGACGATCATGAAGTCGACGACTGGCCGCGCCCCGGTCATGGCGGCGCCGGCGCACAGGCCGACGAATCCGCGCTCGACGATGGGGGTATCACGCAGGCGCATCGGTCCGTATTTTTCGTACAATCCAAGCGTCGTATTGAAATTGCCGCCGCGCTCGCCGATGCCTTCGCCAACGACAAATATGCTGGGGTCAATCGCCATCTGCTCCGCCAAGGCTTCGCGCGCCGCTTCGGTGTATGTGATTTCTCGCATTGCGCTAGCCCCCTTCGCTGAAGATGAAATCGGCTACCGTCTCCGGATCGGGGAAGGGGCTGGAGCGGGCGAATTCAATGGCGTCGTCCACAGTCGCTTTGACCTCGGCGTCAAGCGCTTCCAGGTCGGCGTCGCTGGCATGCTGGTTCTTGACCAGCCAGGCGGCCAATGACGCGATGGGGTCGCGCCGCTTCCAGGCCTCCAATTCTTCAGCGCTGCGGTAGCCGCCGTCGCGCATGCCCTCGGCATGAGGCCGCGTGCGGTAGGTTTTGCACTCGATGAGCGTGGGGCCTTCACCCGCCCGCGCTCTCGCGACCGCCGCTTCAGCCGCCTGATGCACCGCCAGCACATCGTTGCCATCGACGCAAAGGGCGGCCATATCGTAGGAGACGCTGGCGCGCGTCGCGACATCCTGCACGCGCGTCGCCTGGCGGAAGGGCACCTCGGTGGCGTACATATTGTCTTCGCAGACGAATATCACCGGCAAGTCCCAAATGGCGGCCAGGTTCAGCCCCTCGTGAAAAGCGCCATTGCTGACCGCGCCATCGCCGAAGAAGGCGACGCTGACCTGGTCGGCGCCGAGCAGCTTGAAGCTGTAGCCGGCGCCGGCGCCCTGCAAGATGCTGGGGCCGACGATGCCGCTGGTGCCCATCAAGCCGATTTCAGGGGCGAAGAGGTGCATGCTGCCGCCGCGGCCACCTGAACAGCCGGTCGCTTTGCCGAAGAGCTCGGCGGCGACCGCCCGCGGGCTGACCCCCTTTGCCAGCGCGTGACCGTGGCCGCGATGAGTGCTGAAGACGACATCGTCTTCGCGCAAAGTGGCGCAGACGCCGGCGGCGATCGCTTCTTCTCCGACATAAGTGTGGCAGGGACCGGGCACCAGGCCCATCTGGTGGGCGCGCGCCAACTGCTCTTCCGTCCGGCGGATCAGCGCCATCATGCGATAGAGCGCGAGAAGTTGCTCGCTGCTGAGTGAAGTTCCGTCGCTCGTCAAAACAATCTCCTTGAAATAAGGGCTTGGTGAAAATCCCGAAATCTCTGGTTTGGCAAAACCGGTACAGTTTTAACTGCAGCGTCCCGCCCCTACATTTATTTGCATTTGCGGGCGAGTCACCGCCTCGCCCCTACCGATGGACGTCTATTAATTGCGCCTTGGGTCGTTGACCGGTGAACGGGGCGCTTTGCCGCTCAGAACGCGGACGACATCGTCTATCGCTTTGACGCGCACATCCAATTTGGAGGCTTCCGAATACCAGCCGCCGTGTGGCGTGATGCTGATGCGCTCGTCATGCAGCAGGGGAAAATCGGGCGGCGGCGGTTCAACCGTGAGCACATCGAGGGCGGCGCCGGCGATGCGCCCGCGCTGAACAGCGTCCAGCAGCGCGCCTTCGTCAATCAGTTCGCCGCGCGCGGTGTTGATGAGGTAGGCGCTGGCTTTCATCTTGGCCAGGCTGGCCGCGTTGATGATGCCGCGGGACGCCTCGGTCAACGGCGTATGAAGCGAAATAAAATCGGATGCCGCGAGCAAGGCCGCCAGCTCGACCGCTTTCACCCCATCCCGCGCCGCGTCAATTTCAATGTACGGGTCGTAGACGATGACCTCCAGACCGAGCCCGCGCGCTTTGGCCGCCACCGTTCGCCCGATGCGCCCGTAACCGATGAGGCCCAGGACCTGCCCCCGCAAGCGGGGCGCCGGTTCAATCGCATCCGCGTCGTACCAGGCGCCAGCCTTGACCGAGGCGAACATCTTCTGAAGCCGCCGCGCATGATTCAGCAGCAGGGCGATCGCATGGGTCGAGACCTCGTCGATGGAATAATCGGGCACGGAAGTGACCCAGATGCCGCGCGCCGTCGCAGCCGGTATGTCGATGGCGTCCAGGCCCGTGCCAACGCGAGCGATAATCCGGCAGCGCTCCAGCGCCTTGATGAGCGCGGCGTCAACCGGCTGGATCGTCACCATGAGCGCGTCGGCCTTGATGGCCAACTGGCGGGCTTCGGGCGCCGCGAGACCTTCTGTCTGAACGACCGTGGCGCCGACAGCGCCGAAAGCGTCGCTTTCTAGGGCGGAGATGGGATAGGTCTCATGCGCGACGAGCACGTTCATACTGTTGCGTCACTCCTGCGACCGAGTTGGCGCGGGTGGGCGAGTCACCGCCTCGCCCCTACGGAATGCTTGGTCGCGCGCGGTTACCATGTGTGGCTCCCGCCGGCATTCAGCGCCAGGTTGCCGCCATCAACCGGCAGCAGGGCGCCGGTGACAAAGGCGGCCGCGTCCGATGCCAGGAAGATGGCCGGGCCGACGATGTCCTCGGGCTCGCCGAGTCGATTCATTGGGATGCCCTTGAGCAAGTGCGCCACCAGGCCGGGGTCGGTCGCCGGGTCATCCAGCCAGCGCGCCACCGATGGCGTCCGCATCTGCGCGGGCAGCAGGGCGTTCACGCGAATGCCATGCCCGGCCCACTCGACCGCCAGCTCGCGCGTCATCTGATGGACGCCGGCTTTGGCCACGCTGTAAACAAAATTGCCGCGCCCAAGGGCGGAAGCGCCGGCGATGGAGCCGATGCTGATGATGCTGCCGCCCATCGCCCCTTCGATCATGCGCCGGCCGGCGCCTTGGGCGCAGAGGAAAAACCCGGTCAGGCAGACGGCGATGGCGTCGTTCCAATCGGCGAGCGCCATCGTTTCCGGTTTGACGCGATTGAAGGCGAAGGGGCCATTGAGCAGGATGTCGATGCGGCCGAAAGCCTCATCAAGCTGGGTGAACAACTTGTCAACGGCTGCCGCATCCGAAATATCACAGGGGCAAACTTCCGCCTTTTGGCCGTAGGCGCGTATGCTTTTGGCGGTTTCATGCAAGCCATCCGCATTGATATCGGCGATGACGAGATCGGCGCCGGCGCTTGCGAAGCCGATAGCGATCGCCTGCGACAGGCCCGATGCCGCGCCCGTCACCAGCGCCACTTTATCATCCAGGCGGAAGCTCTTATGCAAGTGTGATTGCCTCACGCTGGGTTCGCAACTCGCTGACAATGCCACGAGAATACTCAGGCCGGCGCTGAATGTCAAACTGACGGCGCGCGGCGGGCAATCGCTTCATGTCAAATCCAAGTCATAGACAGAAGTCGTTCCAAGTAAATCATGCGAAAACTGTTTTGCGATTTATGGCTGAAATGGGCGAGCTACCGGCTCGCCCGTACAACGATTCGTAAATATACGGTATAACGAGCACTCAAATCATCGAATGGCAGTAGACGCGGACACCGCCGGCCGTCACCGTGCGTTAAGCGCATTTGCGCCGCCATTCTTGCGAAACTGCGCCCGTCTGCGCTCGCTGTGTTCTCGGTCGTATGAAGACTTAACTAGGCTGTTCACCATCAACCTTCCGCTCGACCGTCTGCAAGTCGTCGAACCAGAGCGCCATGCGCGCCATCACCCCGCCATCGACATTCAGCGTCGTGCCGGTGATGTATTCCGCCTCCGCCGACGCCATAAAGACAACCGCGGCCGCGATATCAGGCCCATAGCCGATGCGGCCCAAAGCGATCTGGTCGTCGATCATGTGCGGGTCATAATTGGGGATGACCTCATAGGCTTTCTCCACGTGAATGGAGCCGGGGATCACACAGTTGACGCGGATGCGATGCGGCGCCAGATCGAGCGCCATCGCCCGCGTCATGGCGTTGAGGCCGCCCTTTGTGCTGGCGTAAGCCAACATGCCTGGGAAGGTCGCCATGCTGTGCATCGAGCCAATGATGATGATTGCGCCGCCGCCGCCCTGCGCGACCATGAGGCGGGCGGCCGCCTGCGAACACATATACGTGCCTTTGAGGTTGATATCGATGACGCGATCCCACTGTTCATCACTCATGTCGAGGAAGGGGATCACCGGGTCAATGGCCGAGTTGTTGACCAGTATGTCGATGCGGCCGAAGTCCGCCGTCAAGCGCTCGAACATGGCGTCGACCGCTCCCCGCTCGGCGATATTGGCGCGAATGGCGAGCGCGCGCCGGCCCTTCTCGCGTATCTGGGCCGCAATGTCTTCGGCGCCGGCTTGGCTGCTGGCGTAGTTGACCAGCACATCGGCGCCTTCATCAGCCAGGCGCAAGGCGATATGCCGGCCGATGCCGCGTCCGCCGCCTGTGACGAGGGCGACTTTGTCTTTGAGTTTCATGGGCGTTTATCTTTCCATTTGGCGAAGGTGCGACGGCGGGCGGCAAACCCCATCCCCCGGCCCC
>WTGN01000084.1:0-62853 GCA_011523545.1 Chloroflexota bacterium
CGCCGACCGATACGCCAATCCCGACGGCCACGCCGACCGATACGCCGGTCCCGACGGCCACGCCGACCGATACGCCGGTCCCGACCGAAACGCTGACCGCGACGGAGACACCGACTCACACGCCGACGGATACGGCAACTCCGACAGCCACGCCGACTGACACACCGACCGATACGCCGGTTCCGACGGCGACGCCAACCGATACGCCGGTTCCGACGGCGACGCCAACCGACACACCGGTCCCGACGGCCACGCCAACCGATACGCCGGTCCCGACTGACACGCTGACCGCGACGGAGACACCGACAGACACGCCGACGGATACGGCAACGCCCGATGTGACGGCGACGGTCGCGGCCGAGTCCAGCTTGACGGCGGTCGCGCAGGACGCCCTGGACGCTGAAGCGACGTCCGAGGCAGAAACTGAAACCGCCACCGCCGAAGCGACGCCGACTGTCACGCCGACAGTAGAGCCAACGGCGCTCCCGGCAACAGCGACCGACGCGCCAACGGCGACGACCGTCATCGAGCCCACCGCGCAGCCGAGCCTGACACCGGTGACTATCACCGAGATTGAAGCGCCAAGCGCGGATGAGCCGGAGACGCAAGATTCCACCCTGGCGATCGCCGCTGTGGCCGGCGGTCTGGCGCTGCTGCTGCTCTTGTTCCTGCTTCGCCGCCGCCGATAATCCGCGACCGCGAGGGGTTTTGGGCGTATAAGGTCTATAGTGGAGGCGCGCGCCTGAGGAGCGACGATATGCGAGAATTCCTGATCCGAGTGCTGATCAACGCAGTGGCCATCGCCGTCACCGCCATGTTGATCCCGAGTATTCACATCGCGAACAACGATGTCACGACGCTGCTGGCGATCGGCTTGATCTTCGGTCTGGTGAATTCGCTGCTTAAGCCGTTGCTGCTGCTCTTGACTTGCCCGGCTGTGCTGCTGTCGCTCGGCTTGTTCATTTTTGTGATCAATGGCGTCATGCTCATGATCACCGATTCATTGGCGGGCGACCGGCTGACCATAGACGGCGGCATATTCACCGCCATCCTGGGCGGCATGGTCATGGCAGCGGTGTCCATCGCGCTGGAATCCGTGCTGAAACTGAACGACTCGCCGGAGGGCGCGGGCCCCGAGCTGATCGTGTACAGCGATTCGCGCAAGCAGAAGTGAAGGCCATCAGCGCGCCCTCATCAGCGAGAAGCCACCGTGCCTGAGCAGCGCCTGACGCTGTGCTGGATTAGCAGCGCGCGCTACAGCCAGCCGCTGGATGCCGCCGCCGCCCGCAAGTGGCAGCTGCTGGCCGGCCTGCCCGGCTATGAGTATTACGTCATCGGCTTCTCGTCATCGCTGCGCCCGCGGCGTTTTCACGAGCATGTCTCGTTCTACCTACTGCCGCAGCCGCCGACTTCATTGCTGCGTTACCTGGTCATTTTCGGCCTGTCGCCGCTGCTGCTTTGCTGGCTGGTCATGCGCCGGCGGGCCGCCGTCATCGTGGCGCAAAGCCCCTTTGAAGGCGCGATCGGCGCCGCCGCCAAGGTCGTCGTCCGCCTCTTGGGTCGCCAACCCAAGCTGATCATCGAGAACCACAACGATTTCGAAGAAGATGTCTTCTTGCAGCGCTCCGTCCCGCTGCCGGGCTTGTACCGCCGCCTGATGCTGGCGCTGGCTCGTTTCGCCTTCCGCCATGCCGACGCCCTGCGCGTGATCTCGTCTTCGACCGCCGCCCGCGCCCGCCATTACGCGCCCGCTCTGCCCCAGGCGCGCTTCATGACCTTCAGCGACACCGATGTATTCCGACGGATGGAGCGGCGCCTGCCCCTTCACGAGGCGGTCGATATCGTTTACGCCGGCGTGCTGATCCCGCGCAAAGGCGTGCACCTGCTGCTCAAAGCCTTCGCCGAGCTTGATCATCCGCGCGCGCGGCTGCATCTGGTCGGCGGCGCGGAGAACAGCGCTTATGCCGAATCGCTGCGGCAAACGGCGGCCGAGCTCGGCATCAGCGAGCGCGCCAATTTCGCCGGCGCCGTCTCTCAGCGCGAGTTGGCGGGCTATTTCGCGGCCGCCCGCGTCATGGTCCTGCCATCGCTGTCGGAAGGTTTGGGGCGCGTGGTGGTCGAGGCGATGCTGCTGGGTACGCCGGTCATCGGCAGCCGCGTCGGCGGCATCCCGGATATGATTGTCGATGGCGAAAATGGCTACCTGGTCGAAGCCGGGAACGAAGCCGAACTGACGGCGGCGCTGCGGCGAATCTATGCCGAGGATGTCACGGCTATGGGGGAGAAGGCGCGCGCATTCGCCGAAGATTTCTTCTCGCTTCGGAAGTATGTCGACGGTTATCGCCGGCTCTTTGAGCTGGCCTTGGGGCAGGAAACTGTCGCTGAAGCGGAGCAAGCCGCCGCGAGCGGAAGCGGCGGGGCGCCGAAAGAGAGGCGGCCTTGAACGCGGGGGACCGCAATATCAAGCGCTGCGTCTCCTGTGACGGCTTCGGCTGGTTTGAAGACGATTTCAGCGGCGAGACGGAAGACTGTGACTGGTGCGCCGGCGCCGGCTATGTCTATCGGGATGCGCAAGGGCGGGACAGGCCCATCCCGCAATCCGATTACGCCGCCGTCGCCGCCGATCTGGAGCGGCTTGACCTGGAGCGGCTGCGCGAGATGGGCTACCAGGGCCAGGCGCTTAAGCCCTGGCAGCAAGCCATCCGCAAGGACACCCAACTCGGCCGCGATCCCTACCGCGATGATGGCGATGCCTGAACGCGGACCCCCAGGACGGCCCGTCTCAGCTGGCATTACCCTCGTCTTCAGGCGTTCGCATTTCATTCAGCAGGCGCGCGATATCCACCAGCAGGTCATCCAGGCGGCTCTCGGTGCGCTGGCTGACCTCGCCCAGGCGCTCAATCAGTTTGGCCGTTTCACCGGGCGGAAAACTGCGATAAGACCACCAGTAGACCAGCACCACAACCGCCAGCACCAGCATTTGAAAGACTTGCTCGAAATCCATATCTCCTCCTGCTTTCAGTTCGATTTAAAGGGCTGGGCCGGGTCGACGCGAATCCGCAGAATCCCGCTGGCGAAATTGCCCGTCAGGCGATAGACCAGCACCGTATAGTCGCCCGGCGCCGGCTGCCGCAAGCTGATGGAAGCGGCGCCCTCAGTTATGGCTTGCCGTCCGCGCTCGCTCTCTTCGCCGTCGCGCAGCGTCAGGTACCCCAACTGGTCATCGGCGGCGATCTGTTCATCGGCGCAAGTAATGACCGGGTCAGCATCGCCCTGGCTCAGCGACAGCGTCGACGCCTCCAATTGGAGCCGGCCGAAGTGGTTGAGCACATCGCTGGCGCGCCGCTGGTCCGGCGGATTCGCCGTCAGCAGGTGTATGCGTGAGTCAGCGCCGCTGGAGACGCCGCAAGTTGCCGCCCCCAATGCCGCCCGCGCAACCCTATCCAGCAGGCGCGCGTCGAGTGCCCGGTGACTGATGATATCCATGCCCTAAATCTCCTTCGCCCAAAATTGCGGGTGCACATTGACGACATCCATAATTGCCGTATTGTTCCCGGTTGTCTTCCAGCGCAACGAGAAAGTATGGCTGCCGGCGCCAAGCCCGCTGATCAACAAGACAAAAGACAAGGGCTTGTTGCGGATATTGCCTCCAGAACCGTCTGACTTGAATTCGATGACGCCGCTGTCAGCGAAATAATCCACCCCGTCCACGGCCACATTGAGGCTGGTCACCGCGTTGCTGGCGCTATTCTGCGCCGTGCCGGTGAAGCCAAGCAGCACATCGCCGCCGTGCGTGGTCAAAGTCAGGGACAGCTGTAACGGGTCAATATCGACGAATGCCTGGGCCGTCGTGGTCAGGGGGGAGCCGCCGCTGACGATGCGGCTGAAGCCGGTGTCCAGGCGGTCTTTCAGGTGATTCTGATTGTCGCGCACGTACGTGTTCAGGTCGAGCGATGTCAGCGGTTCGCTCGACCAGGTCTTCGGCGTCGTCCATGCCATGTTCCATCCTTTCGCATTGATTGAGTCAATGCAGAATAGAACAGATTTTCTAGTCATGGGCGACTATATGGTCGCGCGTGGCACCAAACCGTAAGCGGCGAGTGGCTATTTCGCCAGGTCAAACAGTCACGTGCAAAGCAGGTCTTGGCTCACAGAAAACTACGAACCGGCGACGTGAGAAGGTGTAGGGGCGACCAACCTGGTCGCCCGTCGCTTCTAATGGTTGCGTCTTCGGACGACTTGATAAGTCGCCCCTACAATTTCGTTTTGTCGAGATCTGCCGATTGCGTTGGCCGGAAAGGATGCGGCGCTTCGCCATCATGCCGGCTTGATGCGCTGGCGGACTTGCAGCAGAAATCAGCCGTCATTCCGCAAGCGACGCGAGGTATGCGTCGAGACGGTCAAGCGTCTGGCTTAAGCCGGCTTCAACACCCATATCAATGATCTGGTCGCGCGCTTCCCGCGTGCGGTAGCGGCTGCTTGTGGTCAGAATCGTTTCGCCGGCGACTTCCGTGAACTCAAATTTGGAATCGGCTTCCGGCATGTTTGCGGTCGGCACGCCGTCTTCATCGGTGAATATATCCCGCGCGCTGAATCGGAGGGGCGCTTCAATCTCTTGATAGATCATTTTGCCGCAATAGCGCTGGCCCGCCGGGTCTTGCATGCAATAGAACCAGGTCCCGCCCGGGCGGAAATCCACTTTACAGACCGGCGTCGTGAAACCTTGCGGGCCCCACCAATTGCGCAGGTGCTCAGCTTGCGTCCACATCGCCCAAACGCTGTCGCGCTCGGCGGCGAAGCTGCGCACAAACTGAATCTCAACATCTGATGGCGTCGTGAATTCCATTTTTGCTTTCATGAGAGTCCTCGCTATCGCATGATTCATCCGCCGCGGATCTGGCCGTTTTCCACCTGGTAGACAGCCGCCCGCTCCAGGAACGACCGACTGAATATGTCCAGTTCTGTCGTTGTCACCAGCGTCTGCGCCCCACCATCGAGCCGATCCAGCAAGTAATTCCGGCGGCCGCTGTCCAGCTCGGCGACCACTTCATCGAGCAAGAACAAGGGGGACTCGCCCAGTTGATCGCGCATCCAATCCAGCTCGGCGAACTTCAGCGCCATCACCGCCGTGCGCGCCTGCCCGCGGCTGCCGAAGAGCCCGCAATCCCGATCGTTGATGGTTAGGCGCAGTTCATCGCGGTGCGGGCCGGCGATGGTGAGGCCCCGCCCAATCGCTTCGCCGCGCCGCGCCAGCAAGCGCTCCAGAAATTGCGGCTTGATCTCGGCTGGGCTCAGCTGCCGATCGAGATCCAGGCCGGCAACGTCAAAAGCGCGCTGCCGCCCTTCGCCATCGGAAGCCGGCAGGATGCTGGGCAGGTACTTCAAGCTCAATGACTCGCGCCCGCCGGTCAAGGCCAGGTGCGTCGCCCGCGCCTTGATTTCCAACTCGCGCAGGAATCGCTGACGCCCGGCGATGATGACGGCGCCATGCGTCGCCAATTGCTCGTCCCAGAATTCCAACTCAACCGCGGCGGCGCGCTTTTCGGCGATGCGCTTGAGCAGGGCGTTGCGCTGCGGCAGGCATTTCTCGTATTCATGCAGCGCCAGGTAATAGGCGCGGTCCACCTGCCGCAAGGTGCCATCCATGAATCGGCGGCGGTCGCTCGGCGCGCCCTCGACCAGGGACAGATCCCGCGGCAGGAAAAGCACGACATTCAGCAAGCCCGCTACATCCATCACCCGCTTGTCGACATTGTTGAGCTTGATCGCCTTCTTGAAGCGGGCGGCGCCGGCGCTCAAGTCCAGCATCAGCGTCACATCCAGCTTGTGATAGGCGCCGTTCTCCGCCCCGATTTCCGCCGAAAGCCGCGCGAAGGGAATCGGGTCCTGCTCCGTGCGCCAATGGATCAGTTGCCGGTCGCTGCTGGTGTAGGGCGATGATGATGTGGCCAGGTAGAAAATCGCTTCCAGGGCGCTGGTTTTCCCTTGCGCGTTATCGCCGACCAGCACCACAGGGCGATCGGCCGGCGGGCTGAATTCAAGGCGCGCGTAATTGCGAAAATTCGTCAGCGAGAGGTGGTCAATTTGCATGGTAGGCCAAGGACATCACTTGCGCGATTGGACTTCGTAGGGGCGAGCCGGCGGCTCGCCCGTACACGCCAGGTCATAATGAATCTTTGCTGAGCTGGACGCCGGCATCGCGTTACGCGCCCGCCCATTGCGGCAGGAAGGCATCCTTGGCGATCCGCCAGCTCTCGCCGCTTTCCAACGCATGCACCCAGACTTCGGGCAGGGCCGGCCCGGGCTCGCTATCCTCGTCGCGCGCCAGCGGGAATCGCTGCATCACAAGCGCGTCGCCCGTCTCATTCCAGCGGAAATAAGCCGATGTATAACGCGGTTCATGAGCGATCGACAGCAGCTCGCCGTCCTCGGCGGCGACGCCTCGCAGATAAAGTTGATGACCGGGCGTCCAGCGCTCATCGGTGTAACGCCTGGCGAAGGCGATGGTCTCGCCGTCGGGGCTCCATTGCGCGCCGACATCATCATAGGGGCCCTGCGAATCGGTGAACGCGGCGAAGGTCTTTTGCGCCAGATCGGCGATGCGCAGATGGGTGAAGAATTGCTCGCCGCGCCGCGTGAGTTCGGGGTAGATCAACTGCCGGCCATTCGGCGCCAGCGAACCCATGGTGCCATGCGATGACGGAATGAAACGCAGCTGCACGTCATCATCGCCACGCGGGACAAAATCATAGATCAGGATGCCCGGCTGCGCCACATCGGCGCTGTAAAAGGCGACCGTATTGCTATCGGCTGACCAGACCGGACTATGCCCGACCACTTGCTTGTCGGCGATGAGGGGCAGGCTGTCAAACTCCGGCCTGAGAAAATTGACCAGCCAAATCCGCGGCAAGCCATAGCGCCCGCCAATCGACTCGGCGCGCTGATAAACCAGCCATTTGCCATCAGGGCTGAAGACTGGCGTGCTGCAGTTGGCTTTGAGGGCGACGCAATCGACCAGGTCGGTCAAGCGGCCGGAAGCCAGGTCGAGCAGGCGCAAGGTGACGGCGCCGGCCCCGCTGCGCTCGCCGTAAGCCAGCCAGCGCCCATCCGCGCTGAAATCGAAATCGAAGACGCCGTATTCGCTGAAGGTCAGTTGCTGTTTGTCGGCCGGCTCGTCAATATCTGCCAGCCAGACATTCTGCACGCCGCCGGTCGCCGGATGGAGGAAGGCGACGCGCGTCGGCTGCCGCGCCGGGTCCATCAGCCAGGCGGCCGCCCCCACGCCCGCCAGGCAGAACGCAACGATCAGCAATACGGCGAGGTCCAGCTTGTCCGGTTTCATGCCCCTCCCGGCGCTTAGGGATACAGATAAGGCTGGCGCGGCTCATCAACGCGCTCGACCGCCTCGGCCATGACAACGGGCAGGAAATCGGCGCCAAAGGCTTTGGCTTTCAGTTGGCCCTGCACGCGCAGCCATTCGCCGGCTGTGTACTCGCGCGCGCCCGCGGCTATGACCGGCATGCCGATGGGGAAGGCGTCGGCGACGCAGCAGCTGAGGGTGAAGCGCGCGATCATGAAGCCGTCCTCGGGGTGCAGCGGCTCGCGATAGACAAAGCCGATCACATCCACCGGACTGCCATTGAACTGCGCCGGCGTCGCCGCCCGGTCAAATTCGCGCAGCCAATCCAGGATATTGCGGTCAAGCGGGCTGCGCGTCACGCTTGAGATGCCGACCGGGCTCAAGCTTACGCCGCCGTTGACCGCCTCTATGCCCAGGGCGCGCGAGGGGATCAAGATGGCCAGCAGCAGCGGAAACGCGACCACCAGGATGATGTCCCAGGAGATCTGGTAATGCCGATGGCTGTGTTCTTTCGCCTGTGGATGCAAACAGCTGTAAAGATTGACCAGCCCCAGCAGGACAAACAGCAGCGCGCCGACCACGACCAGCCAGGCGAATCGCAGATTGATGTAATTGTCCAGGTTGCCGGTCAGCATCAGCAGCGCCAAATAGATGCCCATGCCGAACAAAATGAGCGACTTCGCCCAGGCCACCCGGTCAATCTGCGCTTCATGCTTGTGCCGCGCCGCTGTCATTGCTGACATCCCATCGAATCACCGGCCATCACGTATAACCCAAAATAAGGTTGATCAGCGAGCCGGCCAGCAGGTTCATCACGAAAGGCAGCAAAATCAAATAAAGCACGATGCGGCGGCGGAAAACGCCTGTGAACATGAGCGTGCTCTTGATATCGACCATGGGCCCGAAGCTGAGGAAACTGACGATCGCGCCGGTCGTGAAGCTGTTGACGAAGGCCAGCGCCAGGAAGCTGTCCACGGTGGAGCAGACGCTGAGCACATAAGCCAGAATCTGCATGAATACGACTGAAAAGATGGGTCCCGTGCCCAGCGCCAGCAAGCTCTCCTGCGGCACCAGCGTCTGCATCAGCGCCGCCAGAATCGAGCCGAAGATGAGGAAGCGCCCCATCTCGAAGAATTCATCGGCGGCGATGCCCAGCGCGTCCAGCAGCTTGGCGCGCGTCGATGGCGCCTCGTGCTCGCAATGCGCATGCTCGTCATGACCGCCTCCCAGGGCGATCGGTTTGAGCGCGGCGGCCGGCTTCGCGAAGCTGCCCAGCACGACGCCGACAATCACGGCGACCAGAATCGTAACGATAATCCGGCCGATGAACACGGGTCCGAAGCCAAAGGCGATGTAGGTGCTGGCGAAAACGATGGGGTTCATAAAGGGCGCCGCCAGCAAGAAGGCCACACCCAGCGACACCGGCGTTCCCTTGCTGAAAAGCCGGCGCGCCACTGGCACGACGCCGCATTCGCAGACCGGGAAGACCAGACCAAGGAAAGCGCCGCCCAAGGCCGCCCCCAGCCGATTGCGCGGCAAGATGCGCATGATATCGTCCGACTTGACGAAGGTCTCGATCAAGCCCGATGTGATGGAACCCAAGAGCAGAAAGGGTACCGCCTCGACGAAAATGCCCAGAAAGCGGGTGGCGAAGACGCTCGTCACCAGCATGGCGTCGCGCCCGCTGCTCGCCGCTTGATAAGCGATGGCGGCCAGCATGAGCGCAGCCAAAAGCGACAAGCCGATGAGCTTGAGGCGGTCGCTTGACCCGATTGCGCGGTTGCTCTGTTGACCTGCGAGTTGCATTGTCGCCTTTCGCTCGCGCCTGATGAACGCGCGCGGCCCCACAGCGCCTATTCTAACAGACAAGCCTTGTAGGGGCGACTCGGTGAGTCGCTCAATGCCTATATGCCCGCGCGTTGGGGATTCGCGGCTTGCGCGCCCTCTTGCTACAATGGGCGCAATGGCAGGCGCGGCGTGGGAGCGGCGGCATGAGCGTGATCTACATCAATGGCGAATTCGTCGACGCGGCGGTCGCCAGCGTACCGGTGACCGATGTGGCGCTGCTGCGAGGATACGCCGTTTTTGACTTTCTGCGCACTTATGGCGGCACGCCCTTCCAGCTGCGCGCGCACCTGCAACGCTTGCGGACGTCGGCGTCTCTCATCGATCTCAGCTGTCCCTGGGATATCGAAGAACTGGCCGACATCGCTATCGGCACGATGCGCCGTAACGGCCATCCGGAGACCAATATCCACATCGTTTTGACCGGCGGCGACAGTGACAGCGGTTTTATTCCCCGGGGCGAGCCGCGCCTGATCGTGAGAGCATTGCCCTGGGCGGCGCCCCCGGGCTGGTGGTACGAGGAAGGCGTTCATGCAGTGACGACCGAGCTGCATCGCCACATGCCGCAAGCCAAGACCATCAATTACGCGCCCGCCATCAGCGCGCAAATCAGGGCGGGGGCGCGAAACCCCAAGGCAGTCGAAGCGATTTACGTGGCTGACGGGCTGGTCAGCGAGGGCAGCCGCAGCAATATCTTCATCTTCAAGGACGGCCGCTGGGTCACACCCGCCGATGGACTGCTGCTCGGCATCACCCGCGCCGAAGTCATCAAGCTGCTGCAAGCCGACGGCCAGTTGGATCTGCGCGATATCACGCTGGACGAAGTCTACGCCGCCGACGAGGCCATCCTGACGTCGACCACCAAAGAAGTGCTGCCCTTGGTCCGCATGGACGATGTGACCATTGGCGCCGGCGAGCCGGGCGAGATGACAAAAAAGCTCATGCGCCAATGGCGAGAAATGACCAATACCTACGCTGCCGCCGGCGTTGTCGTGTAGGGGCGTGTCCGCTGCTGGCTTATGCCAACGCGCTTATTCTACCCCATCCCCCGGCCCCTTCCCCGAAGCATCAGGGAAGGGGAGTTCTGTCGCCAATTGAACGGTCTTGGTGGCGACAATAGTCTCCCCCTAATTCATTGGGGTCGCGTAGACACTGACCCGTCGGGGGAGATTTAGAGGGGGGTGAACCATTGGCAGGCGACCAATTTATAGTACCGGACAAGCCTTGTAGGGGCGACATATTATGTCGCCCGCCGAAGCGAATCTGTAGGGGCGAGAGACGGTCGGTGTCTACGCGACCCTTGTCTCGCCCTACGAGCACGAACTTTCACAAGAACGGGCGAGTCACCGCCTCGCCCCTACACAGACCAGATATAGCCTGCATGAATCTGACAGCGATTGCCGGCGATTCTCCGCGCTCTCTGCGCCCTCTGTAGTTTAATCAACTAGACCCGAAAACGCGCCCCAGTCTTCGCCCGCACATCATCCAGCGACGCGCCCGGCATCAACTCGACCAGGCGCATGCCCTCAGCGTCAAAGGCGAAGATTGCCAGCTCGGTGATCACGAGATCAACCGCCGAGGGGGCGGTCAGCGGCAGGCTGCACTGGCGAACCAGTTTTGCACCGCCATCGCGATTGCAATGCGTCATCGTGATGATCAGCCGGCGCGCGCCACTGGCCAAATCCATCGCGCCGCCGACCCCCAGCAAAGGCGCTCCTGGAATCGCCCAATTAGCCAGGTTGCCCCGCTCGTCAACCTGCAGCCCGCCCATGATCGCGACATCAACATGCCCGCCGCGGATCATGGCGAAGGAATCGGCGCTGTCGAAATAACTGCTGCCGGGCAGGGCGGTCACCGGCGCTTTGCCGGCGTTGACCGGGTAATCCAGGGCGCCGCCTGCTTCCGGCGCCGGCCCGACGCCCAGCATGCCGTTCTCGCTGTGCAAGATGATGCCCTGCTCCGCCGTGATCAGATCGGCCACCAGCGTCGGGATGCCGATGCCGAGATTGACCACATCGCCGGCTTTCAATTCGGCCAGGGCGCGCCGGGCGATCGCAAGCCGCCGTTCATCGACCTTCCCGCGCAGCGCCCGAACATCGGCCGATGTGCCGAGTTCGTCTAGCGTCGTTTCCGCCTCCACCAAGACATCGACATAATTGCCGGTCGTATGAATTTGCTCGGGCGGAAGCGCGCCCACCGGCAGGATTTCATCCGCTTCCGCGATCACGAGGTCGGCCGCCGTCGCCATTGCCTTGTTGAAGTTCTGCTCGGTCATGCGATAAGCGAGGTTGCCCGCTTCATCGGCGCGGCGCGCGCGAATCAAGGCCACATCGGCGCGCAAGCCAGCCACGAAGACATGCGCTTTGCCGTTGATGATTCGCGACTCGGCCTGCTCGGCGAAAACCGTGCCAGCCGCTGTCGGCGTATAAAAGCCGCCAATGCCAGCGCCGCCCGCCCGAATCGCCTCCGCCATCGAACCCTGCGGCAGCAATTCATAATCGATGTCGCCGTTCAGCGCCGCTTCCACCACTTCGCGATTGCTGGTGAAATAGGAGCCGATCGCCTTCTTGATTTGTCCATTGCGCAACAGCCGCCCGCCGCCCAGCCCGGGCTCGCCGATATTGTTGGCGATGTAGGTCAAGTCGCGCGCTTCAGTTTCCGCCAGCGCATGCAGCAAATGCACCGGCGTGCCAGTCATGCCGAAACCGCCGACCATCATCACAGCGCCTGATTTCACCAGGGCTGCTGCTTTCGCCGCCGACAACTGCGGTATCTTTCTCATAACCAGCTCTCGCGTGGGCGAGTCACCGCCTCGCCCCTACAACGTTCGATAAAAGTAGTACCTGTAGGGGTCAGGTCGCGTAGACACAGACCTCCGACGGTGGCCGACCCTCAGCGAGTCGCCCCTACACTGTTTGTAACTTTGATCAGGGTCGCCTCGCCTTGACCGACGCCGACGCAAAGCGTTGCCAGGCCGTAGCGCATGCGCTCGCCCGCCTCCAGCCGCCGCCGCATCTCGTGGATCAGCGTCGTCAAGATGCGCGCGCCCGAGCAGCCCAGCGGATGCCCCAGCGCAATCGCGCCCCCGTTGACGTTGGTGATGCTCTCGCTCAGTCCGAGCTCGCGCATGACCGCTATCGCCTGCACGGCGAAGGCTTCGTTCAATTCGGCCAGGTCAATCGCGTCGATGTTCAGTTGCTGGCGCGCCAGCAGTTTTTGCACAGCCGACACCGGCCCCAAGCCCATCACGCGCGGGTCGACGCCGGCCGCCGCGCTGCCGATCCAGCTGGCAAGCGGCCGCAAATTCATAGCCCGCGCTTTCTCCGCCGACATCAAGACCAGCGCGCAGGCGCCATCGTTCATGCCGCTGGAATTGCCGGCCGTCACCGTGCCGCCTTGGCGAAAGGCGGGCCGCAGCGCCGCCAGCTTCTCCTCGCCCGTCGCCACTTCATAGCGGCCATTGACCCGGCGGTAGAAGGGATGTTCATCGGTATCCACGACGATGTCGGCGCCCTTGCGCTGCGGAATGTGGACGGGCAGGATCTCGCGCTCGAAGTAACCGGCGTTGATCGCCTCTATCGCCCGTTTCTGGCTTTGCAGGGCGAAGCGGTCCTGCGCCTCCCGCGTGATTTCGCCGCCCGCAATTTCGCCGGCGCCGCTCTTTTCGAAGATGTTCTCCGCCGTCTCGCCCATCGCCTCCAGCGGATAGAGCGCCGCCAGCTTGGGGTTCGGGTAGCGCCAGCCCAGCGTCGTATCCCAGCCGGTGACGTTGCCCGAGGGCCCGAAACCGATGGGGTTCTTCGGCAGCGAATAAGGCGCCCGGCTCATGCTCTCGACGCCGCCGGCGACGAAGACATCGCCTTCGCCCGCTTTGATGGCGCGCGCCGCCTGATTGACCGCGTTCAGCCCGCTGGCGCAGAGGCGGTTGAAGGTGACGCCGGCGACGGTATCCGGCAAGCCCGCCAGCAGCAATCCCATCCGCGCCACATTGCGGTTGTCTTCACCCGCTTGATTGGCGCAGCCGAAATAAACTTCTTCGATCTCTGAAGGCGCGACGCCCGCGCGCTCAACAGCTTCGCCGATGACCAGCGCCGCCAGGTCATCGGGACGCACAGCGGCAAGCGCGCCGCGTATCTTGCCGATCGGCGTCCGTACCGCGCTGACGATGACGACTTCAGTCACAGGGTCTCCGCCTCCGCCTTCTCAGTTGATTTCAGCAATCAACGCGACAAGCTGATATGAGAAGAGAATAAGCAACCCAATCCATTGCGTGTACGGGCGAGCCGGCGGCTCGCCCCAGCTTTCCAATGCATGCCAGTTAGCTTTCGCATCATCTAACTGGCTCTACTTCCGCCGGCGACTATGTCTGGCAAGCCGCGCACAAACCATAAAACTCCAACAGATGACCGCTGATGCGAATGTCCAGCGTCTCTTCCAGGTTCCGCGTCAGCGCCTCCATGCCGCAGTCGTCGAATTCAAAGAAGCGCTTGCATTCGGTGCAGATGACATGATGATGATGCCCGTCGCGCATCATCACGTAAGTCGGCGTCAGGCTCGTGTCGATGTACGTCGGGCGGATGATGCCCAGCTGCGTGAATAGGTCGAGGGTGCGGAAGACGCTGGCCCGCCCGATCGCCGGGTTGACGCGCTCGACTCCATCCAAGACATCAGCCGAGGTGATATGCCCGTGCTCCGCTTCCAGCACGGCGAGCACGGTCAGCCGCGCCTGCGTCAAGCGGCAGCCGGCTTGCTTCAGTCGCTGAATGTGCGGGCTGTCTGTGGTCATGGAGAGTTGCCCCGCCATAGTGTCGCGCGTAGTATACTCGATAAGTGTTCTCGGCTGCAGGCTGTAAAATTGGAGGGGCTGTACATTTGCCGGTTTCACCGGTGCATACCATTGGCCGGACGCGTACGGGCTATTTATCTGCAGGATTCGCAGGGGCTATTTATCTGCAGGATTCGTACGGGCGAATTATCCACATGATTCGTACGGGCGAGCCGGCGGCTCGCCCCTACACACTCAATTCATATAGGGACTTCAATGCGAGATGTAGTTGTCATCGGCGGCGGGTTAAGCGGACTGGCCGCCTGCTATGAACTGGAAAAACGCGGCGCCGCCTACACCGTCATCGAAGTCAAGCGGCGCTTCGGCGGCGGCATCAGCAGCAGCGTCGAGCGCGGCTTCATCATGGACGCCTGCGCCTTCGCCTTCCGCCGGCCCGCGCCTGACGTCCTGCCGCCGGAATTTGAGCTTGAGGCGTCGATGCTCCCGCTCGCCGATGACATCTGCCTCTTTGGCCAGGGCAGTGAAGCGCTGGTGCGCGCTTTTGCTTGCCGGTTGTCTGGCGGGCGGCTCATGCGCATGGCCGTCAGTTCCATCGGGGCCTTGCGCAATCGCTTCAGCATCTGCCTCGAGAATGGCATCATGCTTGATGGCGGCGCGCTGATTCTGGCGGTTCCCGCGCCATTCGCCGCCCGCATGCTGTGGAATATGGCGCCCGACGCCGCCCGGCATTTGACGGAGTTTCGCTATGATGCGGTCCGGCGCGTCTCGCTCGGTTATTACAAAGGCGATCTGCCTGCGCGCATCAATTTCTCTCCCGATGAGACCTTTCCCTTCATCATCGCCGTCGACCTAAAAGAGCGCCTGCCTGACCACAATCACCGTCTGATTCAAGTCGGTCTGCGCTGTTCCGCCGACTTGGCGCCAGGGGAAGCCATCGGCCGGGCTGCGCAGCGCATCAGCGGCGGCAAGGCGCTTATCGCCGCCCGCGTCGACACTTGGCCGGAGGCGGACCTGCTTTGCGATTATGCCGGCGATCACCGCGACAAAATACGAGCGATACGCGAGCTGCTGCCGCCGGGCCTGAGCCTTGTTGGCAGCGATTATTGTTGCGCTCCGCCTGCGCAGGACGGCATCGCCTATCTCGATGAGCGGATTCGCGCCGGTCGACAGGCAGCCCAAGACGCGCTCAATCATTTGGAAGCTGGCAGAAGACGATGATCCGCTACACCCGCGCCGTCATTCAAGCGCTGCGCCTGACCCTGCGCGGCGAATCGCTGAGCCCGGCGCGCTTTCGACCGCTCGAAGCCTGGATTGCGCAAACGCTGAAGCTGCTGGCCCAGGCGGAGAAAGCGGCGGCCAAGGATCGCATTGACCCGGCAGCGCTCCAGCTCAAACTCGACGGGCGGCCGACCAGCCTCGCGTCTGCCCTGGCCATGCTGCGGCACAATTTGCTGGATGTTTATCCGCGCCTGATCCGCCTGGATGACCCTCACTCGCCCACGGTCTTGCAGTCGAGCAATCTGAACGACCAGTATCGCGTCGCGCAATTTGCGGCCGCCGATGACATCAGATCGCCGGCCCTGCGGCGCGCCCTCGAAGCATTAAACGCCCAGCTGCTCAACCTGCCCACAATCGACGCAGAGTAGTCCCCAGCCCGCAATAGCGCCTGCCCGTAGTGGCGACTCTGTGAGTCGCTCGCAGCACAGAATGCCAATCGTCGGGCGACTTGATAAGTCGCCCCTGCATAACTCGCCTGGCGCAGAGGAAACCGCGGGCATGCCACGCCATATATTGTCTTGAGCGCGCATGATATACTGTGAAGGACAGTCACGAAATCTGGTGGACGCCCATGTCATTTCTGGCGCCGGCCGGCTTCGCCGCGCTGGCCATTGGAATTCCGATCCTGCTGCTCTACATGCTGCGCCTGCGCCGGCGCGAAGTGCTGATTTCCAGCACCTTTCTCTGGCGCCAGGTGGTGCAGGATACCGAAGCCAACACCCCCTGGCAGCGTCTGCGGCGCAACCTGCTGCTCTTCCTGCAGCTGCTGATTCTGCTGCTGCTGGTCCTGGCGCTGGCTCGGCCCTTCATCACCGTGCCGACAGTCAGCGCCGGCAAGATCGCCCTTCTCATCGATGCTTCCGGCAGCATGACGGCGAATGACATTGATGGCGGAACCCGTTTCGCCGCCGCCATTGAGCAAGGCAGGCAGATCGTCAGCAATATGAACCCGCAAGATGTCATTTCGCTGATCCGCGTCGCCGATATCGCCGAGCCGCTAACCGCCTATACCGCCGACAAAAACGAGCTCCGCCGCGCGCTTGACGGGATGACGGTCGCTTATGGCGCCGCCGATTGGGACACCGCCCTCACGCTGGCGGCCGCCGGCGCTTCGGGCGCGGAAAACTTCAGCATCGTCATGATTTCCGATGGCGGGCTGGGCGATGTGGCCGGGCTGTCCGCCAATATTCCCGGGCCGATTTATGTGCCGGTGGGGGAATCGGCGAACAATGTCGGCATCACCGCGCTGGCGGCGCGCGCCCTGGCCGGCGGGGCGCCACAACTTTTTGCCCAGGTGACGAATTACGGCGCCGAACCGGCCGATATTTCGCTGGTCATCCGCCTCGATGACGTGCTGCGCCTCTCGCGCAGCGGCCGCGTCCCGCCGCGCAGCCAACTGCCGATTCCCTTTGACGAGCCGATCGACGAACCCTTCGAGACGCTTTCGGCGACGCTCACCTTCGATAATGATGTCGATGACTTCCTCGCCCTCGACAATCAAGCCTGGACCGTGCGCAACGACGCCAAGACGCGGCGCGTTTATTATGTGTCCGCCGGCGATAACCTCTTCCTCGAACAAGCGCTGCGCAGCCTGCCCGGCGTCCAGACCTTTCGCGGCAACGCCGCCAACCGCCGCCTGCCCGGTGACCCCTTCGACCTGTATGTCTTTGACAATTGGCTGCCCAACGACCTGCCGGCCGGCGACATGCTCATCGTCAATCCGCCCAATTCGACGCCGCTATTCACCGTTGGCGCGCCGCTGGATTCGACGAACGACATCACCCTCGCCGACGAGTCGCCAATTACCGCCTTTGTCGATCTGGACGAGATGAGCCTGCTGGAATACCGCGCCGTCGAGGCCGGCTGGGCGCAGACCCTGGCCCGCTCCCAGGCGGGCGCTGTGCTCCTGGCCGGCGAGGTCAACGCGCAGCAGATCGCCCTACTGCCCTTCGACCTGCGCGATTCCAACCTGCCGCTCTTGATCGCCTGGCCCGTGCTGATGGCCAACCTACTCGACTGGTTCTCTCCCCAGGATATCGTTTCACTGCCCGATGGCCTGCGCGTCGGCGATGTGCTGGCGATTTCGCCGCCCCTGCTCGCTGACAGCATCCGCATTACGACGCCGGACGGGTCGATTCATGAGCTGCCCGCGACGGGCGACCGGGTCGCCTTCACCGACACCGGGCTGCTCGGCCTGTATCGCCTGGAGATTCTGCAAGCGGGCGACGTGACGAGCGCGCAGAGCTTCGCCATCAACTTGTTCGGGGCGGGCGAGAGCGACATCAGGCCCCGGGCGGAAACCGACTTGCAGCTGGGGGGCGGGACGCTCGCGGCCGACGCGGATGAGCAGCTGGGCACGCAGGAGTTTTGGATGTGGCTGGCGCTGGCGGCGCTGCTGTTGCTGGCTATCGAGTGGGTTGTCTATCACCGGCGGCTGGGCTTGCCGACTTTGCTGCGCTCGACGCCGCGGCCATTCAGATTTCAATGGCGACGGCTTCAAAGTTCTTGAGCTTGATCACCGATTCCAGTGATTTCCCGGTATCGCTGTAACAGATATTTTGCAGGTAGACATTGTCGACATCGGTCAAGGTGGCGAAGTGCTCTTCATGATCGCGGGCGGCCAGTGTGCCGGCGACGATGGCTGGCTTGACGATCGTCTGGTTGATGCCCGGCAAGACGGCAAGCTGATCCCGAATCCGGTATTCGGGGTCGATGTTGATCGAATCGGGCAGGCGATCGAATTCGACCGGCGCGCTTTCGCTTTGCGGATATTCGATATCGGCCAGCCAGGTGGTCTCGATATCGCCCGCGCCCAACCGGCTAACCGTGTCGCGAAAATCGTCGGAGTAGGGGATATTGCCCGGCAGCAAGAATTGCGCCGACGGCGCCGAGCGGATGACAAGCGTACCGTAGACATGGCAGCGCCGGCCAAGGAAACGCGCGATTCTGGACCGAATCTCCGGCAGGGAACGGATGGATGCGCGCGCCGGCAGCGCCTGGTCCAGCCGAACGCCGCCCTCGCCAACATAAAGCGTGAACTCCTGGCGATAAACGGCGGCCGTCAATATCTCGGCGGTTGGCTCGCTGTCGCCGGCCGCGGGCTGGATGACCCGCACACAAACGCGCGCCGCATCATGCACGCGATATGTCTGAAAGCCGGGCATGTGCCGCGGGTTCAGGCGCGATAAGCCATGCCAAAGCGTCGAATCGCTGCTGATGAACTGGGCGCGGAGGGCGCGGTTGCGCGGCTCGCCCTGCTGCACCAGCCAGACCTGCTGAAAGCGAGCGGCGTCCCGGTCGTAATCGGTGATGAGCAAGATGCCATCAACATTCACGATCCGGTCATCATAGGCCGCTGGATTGTCCAGGATTTCGGCAATGCTGGCTTGCATTTCCAAACCAAAGCAAACCTCGTATAACACAATTATAACAGTCTTTTACCAGGGGCTATGCGGCTCAAGCGAAGTGTTTAAGCAGCCTGCGGGCCAGCGGGGCGCGGTTGCATTTGATCAAGTCGAAGCTGTCGCAGCCGTGAAAACTCATGAATTCCTCAATGGCGCCGATCAGGCCGCGGTAAAGCGCGCCATTCAGTTTGACGCCGCGCTCCAGGTGCAGGTTGTTGAAGATGAGGCGCTTCTTCACCCGGTCAACCTTGGGGTCAATGCGCCCGATCAGCTCGCAGCCGTGCAAAATGGGCATGACATAATAGCCGTAGACGCGCTTGGCTTTCGGTGTGTAAACCTCAATGCGATAGAAGAAATTCCAAAGCGCCTCGTCGCGGTCGCGGTCCCAGAACAGGTTGTCGAAAGGCGACAAAAATACGGTCAGCTCCGGCGCATGCTCGCCCGCTTGAATCGCTTCGAGGAGCGCCATGTCCTCCCGGTGGATGAAGGCGGCGTCTTTCCAACCTTCAACTGTGACCGGCAGCGCCGCCCCTGCCTCCACCATATCGTTCAGAATGGCGGCGGCGTCGCGCTTGTATTGGCGATAATAATCGGCGACATGATTGCTCGTGCCGATGCCGATGTGGCGCAGGCCGCGCTCGATGGTCCAGCGGCGGAAATCCTCAATTGTCTTGTCGAGCGTGAACTGGCTGCGGTCAAGGACGCGCTCCGGCAGGTCATAATAACGCTGAAACTTGACCCGATGGCTGACCATCAATTCGCCGTAATCGAAGAGGTATTCCAGCGCCACCTTGGTCGGCTTCCAATTCCACCAGCCGCCATCGCCGCGGCGTTCGCTTTCGAAATCCTTGGACGACAAGGGACCGCGCTCGCGGACCGTCTCCAGCACGTGCTCGATGATGGGCGCCATGTCGATGTCGAAGCGATCGAGCTGCCACTGGCTCTCCTTCAGCTGCTTCTGCCCGATGTAAGCGTAATACCAGGGGTAGTGCGCGGTCGGCAGCTGGCACATGGCATGCGCCCAGGTCTCGAAGAGGAAGCCGCTGTCGAGCAGGGCATCCAAATCGGCGGGGTCGTACAGGCCGGCGCGCGCCAGCATGACCAGATAGTGGCTGCGGGCGACCACGCTGATCGAATCCAGCTGCAGCAGGCCGATGCGCTCGATGACGCGTTTGAGATCGCTGGCGGCCGGGCGCCGGTGCAGGCCCTGCTTGTAGACGCTGAGGCGCTTGACGTCCTCGCGGCTGACGGGGATGGGAGTGATCATGGCGGGGAGTGTAGCATGGGATTGGACTGATAACTACAGAGGGCGCGGAGAACGCAGAGATCTTTTGCGACGCATGTCATGATGAGGGTACCTGATTGCGAGTGACTGACATCGTCGTCGCTATGCGCAACCACGAGCGTACGCCTGACCAGATCGCTGAGGGCTTTCAGGTCTCGCTGGCGGGGGTTTACGCTGCGCTGTCCTACTACAATTTGCACAAGGATGATATCGACGGCGACATCAATCAGCAGATCAAGAAAGCCAGAAGACTAAGGGACAAACACGTTGGCAGCGGGCAAGCTTCGTTAAGTCCAACCCCCCTCTAAATCTCCCCCTATCGCAATGGGGGGAGACTTACGTCGCTTTGAGCGAAGTCTCCAAGCACGTCGAATGGCTCCCCTCCCCAATGCGTTGGGGAGGGGCTGGGGGAGGGGTTGGATTAACCGTGCAAAGATTCTGCGATCGCTTCTATAACTGCGCCTATGTTGCGTAGCACATCCGTATTCTTGAAACGCAAAATGCGCAAGCCCAGTTCCTCAAGGAATGCCTCTCTCTGAAAGTCGTATTCGTCATGTCCAGGTTCATCATGTGCCTATTTTCCCTAATCAAGATTTCGCTGTGGGTAACATTCGTCTAAATGACAATTTTGCTCCCGTGCATTTGAGAGACTGCGCAATAGCGTGGCGCACGTACGCTGACCAAGCGATTCCCAGATGTGGTGAAGTTACAATAGGAAATATTCAAGTAGTGGAAGAATCAGATACTAGATTCGAGCAATGACCTGATGCGAGTCGATAGCTTGCGGCAGTTGGAGACACGTAACAGCAGAATACACAGTATCTTGCGGGCCTACTCCAACATCAACTGACGCGTCGGACTGAAAAACTGCCGATACGTCAGCCAAGCCGCGCAGCCTGTCCAATGACCGCACAAAGCGCTATAATCTGGTCGATTGGTAGGCAGAAGGCAAGCTCTCATGGAAGTCGTCGAAAGCATCAACCTCATCACTCGCAAGCCCGGTGTCCGCGGCGGCCGACCCTGTATTAGGGGCACCGGATTAAAAGTGTCAGATATAGTGATGGCGATGCGCTATCATGACCGTTCGCCTAAACAGGTCTCAGAGGGCTACCAGGTTTCGCTGTCCGAAGTTTACGCTGCTCTCAGTTACTATCACGCGCATAAACGCGAGATTGATGATGACATTGACGACCAAATTGCGAAAGCGCGAAAACTGAGAGATGAGCACCTTGCCAGCGGAAAACCTTCGCTTTTATCTTGATGAGCAGCTTGATGTCGAAATCGCTCGTCAACTGGTAAGGCGTGGCATCGACGTCTTGACGGTGCGAGACTTGCGAAGCTTTGGTGAAAGCGATACGCAGCAGTTAAATCGCGCTATACAGATGGGACGAGTTATCTGCACGAATGACCGGCACTTTATCCAGTTGGCTAGCGCGGGCATTGAGCACTGCGGCATTGTTTTTGGGCAACAGGAAAAACATTACATAGGAACTTGGGTACGACACTTGGCACGGATGCACGAAAAATTCAGTTCCGACGATTTACTCAATCACGTCGAATTCCTGTCCTCGGCGTAGACGATGCGCAGGTTTTAATTGCGGTCGCGATTCCGGCGCAGAACCTCACTCACTCCAACACCAACTGATGCGCCGGGCTGAAAAACTGCCGATACGTCAGCCAGGCCGCGATCAGCCCCGTAAACGTCGCCGCGCCCACCAGCATGTACATCACGATAATCTGCAGCTGCACCGCCTCCAGCGGGCTCGCCCCCGCCAGGATCATGCCCGTCATCGCCCCCGGCAGCTTGATCAAGCCGACCGTCTTGGTCGTATCAACGATCGGCGTCATCGCGCTGACGATCGTGCGCTGGAATTGCGTCAGCGAGGCTTGGCGCCCCGTCGCGCCCAGCGCCAGCTTGCTCTCGATCAGGTCGCGCTGGTCATAGAAGTCATTGCTCAGGCGCGTGATGACCAGGGTGGCGGTTGTCATCGACGTGCCGACGATCATGCCGCCGATGGGGATGATGTCCTTGGGCACGAACTGAAAGACACCCAGCGCCACCAGCAGCGCAATGGTCAACCCCGAGCCGATGCCAATCGCCAGAAAGGCGACCGTCACGCCGTTGGGCGTCTTCTTGGCGCGCGCCCCGCTGGTGCGGCCGCCGATGGTGATCATGACCAGCAGGATGGCGATGGTGAAGAGCGGCACATCCATCTCAAAGACCAGCTCCAGCACATAACCGATGGCGATGAGCTGGATAAAGCTGCGCAGCGCCGCGATGGCCAGGTCTTTCTCCAGGTCGGAATGCTGCCAGCGCGACACGGCGGCGGCGATGAAGACGAAGGCGATCGACATCAACACGCGCTCGATGCCGGCCAATCCGGCGAATATATCGGGCATGGCGCTGCCTCCTTGCCACATGCCAACAGATTCTGCGATTGCCCGATTCTACCGCATCACAATGCACAGCCTATTCATTGGAAAATCTTTATGGCCTGTCCGTTACTGAAGAAAGCCTATCGTCGGCATCTTCTTACCCCATCCCCGGCCCTTCCCCAGTGAACTAGGGAAGGGTGACTCGACGCCAGAATTGGGAACTTCGGGTGCTGCAAATGTCAGAAAACTGTACCACCTAGTGCGCGGCAACAATGCTCCCCCTTCCTTAGCTTGCTGGTGCGCGTAGACACTGCACTGCGGGAAGTGGTTGGGGGGATGGGGTGGAACTCTCTCGCTACCAGCTCAAATCCCGGTTCTTGAAAGGCGTCAGCGCCATGATCACGGCGTGGATGTAATAAGCTTCGCGGTCGACCACGTCATCGGTCAGCAAGCCGATGGCGCCGTTGGCCTGCTTGGAGTTGTCGCGCCCGAAGACGCGGTCATCGGCATGGCCAAGCTCCAGCCCGCCGCGCACCAGCTCCGCAATTTCCTGCGGCAGGTAGAAGACCGCCGTCTGCCCCAGGCCGGTGCGGCCATCGCGACCCAGCACATGCACGCGGGCGAAGCAAGCCATGCCCAGCCCGCTGTCTTCCACCCCGCCTTCGATGCCGACCCAGAAATCGGCTTCCGGCGCAGCGGCCCGGGCATTCTCCGCTCGCTTTTTGGCGCCCGCAATCGTCTCGTTCAGGCTCATCGGCTGGTCAGGCACGCCTGATGGCACGCTGACGCCCGCCACCTCAAATGACCCGCCGGGGAACATCCGGCTGAAAGCAGTGAGCGCCGCCTTGAGCTTGACCGGATTCTGCGAAGCGACTGTGATTTTTGGCATATTGGCGTTCTCCGGCAATTTATGCCCCTCGCTCTCTAAGGGCGGAGGGGTTTGAGGTGGGGCTTAGGTTTTGCCAGGCAATCAGTTTAGCAGACAACGCCAGGCCCTCATGGGCTGTCCTCAGCTCGGCGAGGCTGGTACACTATCATAACAGGCGAAGACGAGGGAGCGTTATGCTGGGCGACAGATCCAAAGCAATTACCATCGCTAAAGCTGCCCGGGCTGATCTGGTCGATCTCTCCGATTTCATCAAGCCATTCGTCGATAGCGGCGAGATTCTGCCGCGCACCTATGACGAGCTGGAATACTTGCTCGAGACCTTCTTCATCGCCCGTCTGGATGGGCGCATCGTTGGCTGCGCCGCGCTGGAGATTTACAGCCAGAAACTCTGCGAAATCCGCAGTCTGGCGGTTGACCCGGGCGCTCAAGGGCTGGGCATCGGCAAGCGGCTGGTGGCGGCCTGCGTCGAACTGGCGGAGCGCGAAGGCGTCTACGAGATCATGGCGATCAGCTCGGCCGAAGATTTCTTCAAATCATGCGGTTTCGATTTCACGCTCCCTAACCTGAAGCGCGCTTTCTTCCTGCAAACCCGCGAATCAATGTAGACACTTTTGCCAATCCTTCAATCACAACAAAGATGCTAATCAGAGCGAAGTTCTTTCGCCCACAAAGTTTTTCTTGAATTTCGCACCTACTTTGATGACGAGTCACCCCTCCCCATTGCGGTGGGGAGGGGCCGGGGGAGGGGTTGGAATTATCAAATGAAAATCGATGTCCTGACGCTTTTCCCCGACATGTTCAGCGCTGTCATGTCCGAGAGCATGATGTGGAAGGCGCGCGAATATGGCTTGCTTGATTTCCATGTTCACGATATTCGTGACTACGCCGGCAACAAACAGCGCAAGGTCGATGACAGTCCCTATGGCGGCGGCGGCGGCATGATCCTCAAAGCCGATGTGCTGACGCCGGCCATTGAAGCGGTCCGGCCCGCCGACAAGACGCCCGTCATTCTGCTGTCGCCGCAGGGCCGCGTGCTGACGCATCAACTGGCGGCCGAGCTCTCGCGGCAGCCCCATCTAATTCTCGTCTGCGGGCATTATGAAGGCGTCGACGAGCGCGTCCGCGAATTGGCGATCAGCGACGAAATCAGCATTGGCGACTATGTGCTGACCGGCGGCGAGTTGGCGGCGCTGGTGCTAATCGATGCGGTCGTGCGCTTGATCCCCGGCGTGCTCGGCGCGGAAGGCGCGCAGCACCGCGACAGCCATGCTGACGGCTTGCTCGAAGGGCCGCATTATACACGCCCGCCAGAGTTCCGCGGTTTGGGCGTGCCCGATGTCTTGACCAGCGGCCATCATGCCGAGGTCGATCGCTGGCGGCGGCGGCAAGCCATCAAGCGCACCTGGGAGCGCCGTCCCGATCTGCTGGAGCGGGCCCCGCTCAGCGAGCAAGACCGCGCCTACCTGGCGCAGCTGAAAACGGATTCGGAAGACTAGCCCTGCAAGCCGGCTTTGTCCCCTTCGGCGAAGGCCAGCGCGCGCCTGTCGCCCGCTTCCGGATCGAGCATAGCGCTGACCGTATCCTCGCGGATGACCCGCCCGCCATCAAGCAGCAGCACCCGACTGCCGACGCGGCGCGCCTGCTCAATCGCGTGGGACACCCAGATCATCGTCAGCTTCGAGCCCTCGCGCAGACGCATCAGCGCCGCCTCGACATGGTTGGTGGCGATCGGGTCAAGAGACGAAGTCGGCTCATCAAGCAGGAGCAACGACGGATTGAGCGCCAGGGCGCGGGCGATGGCCAGGCGCTGCTCTTGGCCGCCGGAGAGCTCAGCGGCCGGCTTGTCAATCAAGGCCGCTTCCAGCGAGACCTGCGCCATCAAATCGAGAATCGCCGCGCGCGAGAGCGTCTCGCCCTCCAGGCGCGCGCCAAAAGCGATGTTGTCGGCCACCGTGCCTTCGAAGGCGGCCGTCTTTTGGAACATCATGCCGACCTGACGGCGCAGCGCGGTCACCGGCATGTCGTAGATTGAGCGTCCGTCGAGGTGGATGGAGCCGGCGTCAATGTCGTTCAGCCGGTTGAGGCAGCGCAGCAGGGAGCTCTTGCCGCTCCCGCTCGGCCCAATGACGACCAGCAGCTCGCCTTCGGCCACATCCAGCGAAATATCGCGCAGGACGGCCGCGCCGCCCCGCGTGAGGCTGAGGTTCTGTATGGAGAGCTTTGACATGGTCTGCTCCGGGGCCGGAATCGAAGGACGCCTCAATTGTAACGCAGGCTGGCTTCCTTGCGCCCGCGCCCGCTCAGGCCACCGCCGCGTACCAATCCCGCCCCGCGCATGGTAGACTTACACATGAACCGTCCGCTATTCGAAAGTGAAAACTTCATGCAATCGCTTATGTCTTGCGCCGGTGAATCGCGCGCCTTGAACGAAACCCTGGCCGGCACCTTCAAGCCCGCTGATACCTTCTTCCTCATCGAAAGCAACTTGCCCGATTACGGCGGCTGGAGCAGCGGCATCGTCAAAGCGGCCAGCCGCAACGGCGAATTCGCGCCTTATCTGCGCCACCTGAGTAGCGCGCCACGGCCCAAGATCCTCTTCATCCGCCGGCCGCATGGCGACGGGAAGAATTTCTACATCGCCCTCACAAACCAGGATGAGCCCATGCTTTATCACGCCGAGCTGGACGACTACGCCGATCTACTCGCGCTCGATATCGCCAGCCTTCGGGACGACGGCGCGCCCAGGATCAATGGCCGCGCCATGAACGAAATCGACGAGCTCTTCACCGTCTGCACCAACGGCCGCCACGATCCCTGCTGCGCCGCGCATGGCGCGCCCGTCTATCAAGAACTGGCCGGGCAGGCCGGCCCCGAACGTGTCTGGCAGACGACGCACATCGGCGGGCATCGCATGGCGGCGACCCTGATCGCATTTCCGCAGGGCGTCGTCTACGGCCATGTCGACCCGCGCGATGTCGAGAGCCTGCTCATGAATCATCGCGCCGGCTACCTGTTGACCCACAAATATCGCGGGCGCGGTTGTTACGCCGGCCACGCCCTTGTCGAAGCGGCGCATCTGGCGGCTGGCGCGGCCGAAGCCGTCATTCGTGAGCGGACGCGCAAATACGGCTTGCAGGACCTGCGCCTGCTGGCGGTTGAAGACCTGGGCGGCGGCCGAAAGCGCGTCAGCTTCAGCGACGGAAACGGGGGCATTTGCTCGGCAACGGTCGGCACGCGCATGTCCGCGCCCCGCTTGACCTCCTGCGGCGACGAGCCCAAGCCGATGCCCCAGCACGAAGTCAGCATTCTGGCGGCGACCTAATCCGCGATACGGAGCAGAAACCGCGCGAAAATGTCGATAGCGCCCACACCCTATCCAGCGCCAAGAGGCCCCTGGCTGGTGCGCCTGCTGCGGCTGGGCATCCTCTCCTTCATGGCATTGTCTCTGCTGGCGCTGCTGCTGGCGGCCGGCGCCCTCGCCTGGCAGGTCGCCATTCAGGATCGCATCGTGCCCGGCGTCGCCGTCGCTGGCCTCGACCTGGGCGGGCTCACGCGGCAGGAGGCGGCCGCCGCGCTCTCGGCGAACCATACGGAGCTTGAAACGACTCAATACAGCTTCCGCGATGGCGAGCGCGTCTGGACGGCGACGGCGCGGGAACTCGGTCTCAGCGTGCCGGTTGATGAGCTGGTTGAGCGCGCCTACCGCGTCGGCCATGGCGAACGCGGCTTGCGCGAACAAGCCGATGCCTGGTTCACGGGCGCTGAGATTCCGCTAAGCCTGCAATTTAACCCCTCGATCGCGCGCGCCTTCCTCCGGTCTTTGGCAGCCGAAATCCACATCGAGCAGCAAGACGCCTCCCTGGAGCTGGCCGGCGGGACCGTGCGCAAAAATCCGGGGCGGACAGGCCGCGTGCTCGATATCGAGGCGACAATGACAGCGCTGTCGCAGGTGCTGCTGTCGCAGGACGGCCAGCGGGAGATCGCCCTCCGCATCCACGAGCGCCCGCCGCGCCAATGGAACATTGATGAAGCGCTCAGCTTGATCCGCGCCGCCCTGTCGACGCCGCTGCACCTTGTCGGAACGGACCGCGATGGCGTGCTGCTGCGGCCCTGGATCATCAGCCGGGAGCAGATCCTGGCCGCGCTGGAAGTGACGCTGCGCATCGACGGCGACGACCGGCGCTATGAGGTGGGCCTGGATTTAAGCGCGCTTGAAGGCTATCTGCGGACGCTGTCGCCGGCGCTGTCTACGCCTGCTGTCGACGGCCGCTTCGACTTCGACCCGGGGAGCGGGCGGCTCAGCGCGCTCTCTTCATCATCAACCGGCCGGAAGCTGAATGTCGAGGCGACGATGCAGCGGCTGGAAGCGGCCCTGTTCGACCCGGTGAACCGACGGCTGGCGATGGTCTTCGAGCCGGTGACGCCGCGTTTTCACGAAGGCTTGACGGCGGCCGATCTCGGCATTCGGGAGCTGGTGGCGGAGGCGACCACCTACTATTGGGGCTCCTGGCCGAATCGACGCAGCAATATCGCGCTCGGCGCCGGAAAGCTGAACGGCATCATCATCGCGCCGGGCGAGGAATTCTCCTTCAACGATCATCTCGGCGACATCAGTCCGGAAGCGGGCTACCTCGAAGGCAGCGTGATCCTGGGCGGCGCAACCGTCACCGGCATCGGCGGCGGCATTTGCCAGGTCAGCACGACGATGTATCGCGCGGCTTTCAGCGGCGGTTACGCCATCACCGAGCGCAACAGCCACGGATATCGCGTCGGCTACTACGAATACGCCAACGCCGGCCCGGGCCTGGACGCCGCCATCTGGCAGCCGGAAATCGACCTGCGTTTCCAGAACAACAGCCCCTATCACCTGCTGATTGAGAGCAGCTTCCTGGGGGCGCAGGACGCGCTGCAATTCCGCATCTACAGCACGCGCCATTGGACGACAGCGGTGGAAAGCCCCATCATCCGCGAAATCGTGCCCGCCCCAGAAGAAAAATTTGTTGAAGCGGAGGATCTCTACAGCGGGCAAATCCGCCAGATCGACTACGCGGCCGATGGCGCCGATGTCTGGGTCTACCGCAATATCTACGACACGGCGGGGGCGCTGGTCAAACGGGATCATACCTTCACGCGCTATTCGCCCTGGCAGGCGGTCTTCGAGGTCGCGCCTGGCGACCCGCGCCTGAAGGTGGATGAAGAAGGCGAGGGCGAGAATGGGGCTGTCGGCTCGAATTGAGAAACCAGCCTGCCGTCGATGGTCAGTGAGCTTGATTTGCACATCCAACCCCACCCCCAGCCCCTCCCCGACGCATCAGGGAGGGGAGCTTAGTCGCCTGCTGCACGATCTTGAGGGGGAAAAAAGTCTCCCCCTGATGCTTCGGGTCGCGTAGACACTGACCTTCGGGGGAGATTTAGAGGGGGTTGAAAACACGCTTTCAAGCCGCCGGTTGGACGCGCGCCGGCTCCACAAAACCCTTGAGCAGCTTCTCCAGCGCCATCGTATGGCTGCAAACGCCGCGCTGGGCGAAGAAGGACGCCGTGCTGGTCCAGGCGCCTTCGTTGTAGGTAACCAGGTGCGTCTTGTTGTAGCCTTCAAAGCTGCATTCGAAGCTGATGATGCGGATGCGGTCGATCTCCTGGGAATAGCGCTTGGCTTTTTCAACATCGCTGACGATGTTCTGCCCCGGCGCATAGGGCAGCGGGCGGCGCTTCAGCATCGGCTTGAGCAAATTCTCCAGCGCCATGATATGGGGGCAAATGGCGTATTTTTGAAATCCGGCGCAGGTGCAGGACCAACCGTCCCCGTCGAGGCTGACAATATGGTTGCTGTTGGCGCCGTGGAATTCCACCGTCAGGCGGGTGAAGGTGGCGCGCTCGGGCTGGCTGGCATATTCCCCCGCTTTCTGGATCTTGTTGATCATGCTTGCGTCCATCGTCGTTCCCTTCTCATCCCGGTCAGGCCCGCAATTGAAGCGAAAAAAACGCGGCGCAACCGCCCCGGTCACTCCGCGTTTTTCGAGGTCGAACTATGTGAATAACGCCATCTCGCATTGCACGCGTCGCCCCGCTTCGAATAACTTCAGTTTAAGCCAGGCTTAACCGCATGTCAAAGCCGCAAGTTGGGGTTTTTCCCCAAGTCTGTCGAAATTGCACAAGGCGATGCCCCGCCTGTTTCAGCTGGTCTGGCGCGGTGGATTTGGACGGAAATCGCTGCTTGCTCTGGCGCTATCAATACTGTGGCGCAACGGTATTGATACGGCGGCGGCAAGCGGGGGAATGCCGCTCAACTGAAGCGCGTGGGCGCGGGTCAGCAGCGCGATTCTGCCCTGCCCGCGCCATGAAAAACTTGACGCGAAAATTGTTTCTCGCGCTACTCGTTTGCTTCGAGCGCGGCGCGCTGCTCGGCGATCATCTCATCCGTGCAGCGCAAGCTGTCCAGGAAACCGACCAATTCGTCACGACGCTCCTCGTCGCTTACATCCGCATATTCGGGTCTGACGTATTCTTCGCTGCTCTCGCCGTCTTCATATACGAAGTCCGCTCGCTCCATCAGTTCAGCCGGGATTTCAATGCCGGCCGCGGCGATAGAATCCAGGTTCAGCGCGATAGTAACGGCGGTGTCGGAGTGGATGGCCGTGCGCTCGGGCTCCAGGATGCCTTGCAGCTTGGCTACCAGCATGCGTCCGATGATCTGCCCCTCTTCATAATAGGAGTAGAAGCCGGAAACGACATGAGCGCCGCGCGGGAGGTAGGACATCGTCGAGGTGACGATGGGAATGCCGGCTACATTGGCGGCGTCAACAATCGCGGGCAAGGATTCCGGGTAGCCTATCGAAACAAACATGTCGACGCCCTTGTCGATGAGCGTCTCGGCGCCGACCACGCCGTCAGCCGCGGTGACCCAGGAGGCGGTTTCCACGTCTATGCCTAGTTCCGAGGCGTAGCCGGTGATCCGCTCGACGCCGATCACGGTAGCCGTGCGGGCCGGGGTGGCGAAGCTGCCGATTAAGTCCGCGTCCGGATTGAGCACCGGCACCAAGCCCACCATGTCCTCATAAGAAATCCGCGCGTGACTGCCGACCACGTTGGGCGGTTTCACGCAAGGCGCCTCGGCCACGCCGGCTGTGTAGGGCGCGGTTACGATGGCGAATATCACCAGCGGCGGCGGCTCTATCCCGCTTTCAAGCGCTCCCTTGACGGCCGTCAGCGTGACATTGGTCGTCAGGGTGACGAGAATGTCGGCGCCTCGATCCAGCGCTTCTTCAACCATGATGTTTATCGTAGGCAGGTCGAAGCCCGCGTCGCGCCAAATGATATCGAGATGCTCGCCCTCAAAGTCTTCGCCGGGCGTAAAGTCAGCGATCTCCGCCCGGTCGACATAACCATGGTAAGCCAGCATATCAAACAGACCTTCAATCGTGCGTCCGCGCAGTGACTGGGCGCTTAACGTCAAGACGGCAATGGTCGGCTTGTCCTCCTGGGCGAGCGCTGCCGCCGGGCTGAGTATGCTGACAAGCGCCACCAGAGCGACTGTCTGTAGTATTAGTTTCTTATGCTTCATTCCTTTCTCCTATAGCTGGTACATTGATCACAGACTGCCTCAAAGAAAGAAGCGCCAAATGCGCTTCCACTCTAAGTTTACTGTATGACAAGCGTAAAAGTTTGTAAATTAATGAAGGCTATTACTTGGACGCTTCATGTAGTTCCTGATGATCTGGCGCGCCGGCGGGGAGGAGGCCGACGGTCAGCGACTCGATGTAGATGCAGTGACGCCAGGGTATCGACACGCTTTCGGCCGATATCGGCGAATCGGTCAAATCGATATCGGCGCCGCGCACGAGGGCGAAGGGCGTCGCTTCATCTCGCTCGCCCATGACCACCTGGGCGCAGACGGCCAGCGAATCCGCCACGCCGATTTGGGTCACTGACATCGCATTGCCAAAGAGGTCTCTTTTGCCGCGTTCGTCTTTGATCGGCCGGAAGCCGGCCATGGCGATAGCGACGCCGGTCGTGCCGTAGCGCCCGGGCATCAGCCAACTGTCGGTCAGAATCACGCCAAGGCGGGGGCCGATATCCCCCTGCAGCGCGACCCGAATCGACTCGGCGAGTTGGAAGGGCGCTTTCGGCAAGAGCACCGCTTGACCGCTGGGGATGTTGGAGCGATCGAGCCCGGCGTTGGGCGAGACGACGCCGCCCTTGCTGGTCAGCAGGAAGCCAAGTTCAATGCCGCCGAAAATCTGATCCGCCTCTTGAAGCACCAACTGAGTGATGGCGGGGTCCATCTGGTAACGCGCCGCCAGACAGCGCGCTTGCGGCGACGGCGCGACATCGGCCAGCTTGATGATGCGGCCGGCGGCGATGGCGGCGTACTTGCTGGATATCGCCAGGACATCGCCATCTCGCAGGCTGATCGAGGCGCTGCGCAGGCTGTCCCGCAGGGTCGCGACCAGGTCAAAAGGCCCGTCCCGCACCGGCGCGCTGACGGGGATGACGGTTAACGGCTGCGGCATTGGCGGCGCCCTGTCAATTCTTGTGTGATTCCATAAGTCATGCTAGCACATTTGCCCCTCACTGTCAGCCGGTCGCAAATCCGGGTCCGGTGATATTGCCGGGCATCGCAAGCGCCCGATCGCGCCACCCGTCCGAGTCCAAAGTCCTCGGCGCCCACTTTGGTGAGGATCTGTCCCGACTGCGGCAATGAAGCCCGCCCTAATCCCCCGAGACACCCAATATCAGTACGCGATGCTTCGCCGCTTCGGCAGCCGCCAGCGCCTTCCCGTCCGGGCTGAAGGCGAGGGCGGACGGCGCGACATTGAGCGTCTCAGAAGGCGCGTAGGCATTCAACGCGTTGACGATTTGCACGCTTGCCGAGCTGTTCAGTGCGCGGCTGCTCAGCGCGAGCAGGGCCTCCGCGCCCGGCAGCACCTGAGGGCGAAAACTGAAATGCGGCAGCAGCATGCCGGCCTGATGATAGATGCGCCGGTCCTCGCCGCTGTCGACCGCTAACTGGTAGAGGCTGTCGCCGCTGCTGTAGACAAAATCGCCCAGGGCGGCATCGGGCGATGGCAGGACACGCGCCGAGCCCGGAACCAGCGCTTTGGAAAAACGCAGCGCGCCATCTTCGGCATCGTAAATCCACAAGCCGGCGCGTTCCGGGGCGGACGAGCTGCCCGTGACCGCCAGCAGCCGATCATCCGCGCTGAATGCGAGCGAGCTAAGCGGATAGGGGAAGTGAAAATGCAGCCGGAGTTGTCCTTCACCGGGCGAGCCGGGCGTGATTTGCCAAAGCTTGAGAGTTCCGGCCCGGCGCGCCAGCCTCAGGCCCTCGTCTCCGCTGATGGCCGCCAGCTTGTCGCCGGCCTTCGACCAGGCGAGCGCGACGATGGGGCCGGCCTGCTCATCTACGGCGAATGCATCGGCGCGGGCCGCTTCGCTGTGCAAGTCGACAAGCGTGATGGCGCCGCCAATGTCGCCGATTGCCAGGCGGCTTCCGTCTGGGCTATAGGCGAAGGCGCTGGCCTGGGCCGGGAAATCAGCCCGGATGATGGGCGCGAAATCGGGATAACTGTAGCGCTCGACCAAGCCGCTCTGCGTGAGAATCGCCAACTCAGCGCCGCTCGGCGACCAGGCGATGCGCCGCGGCGCGTCAATGGCGAGCAGCTTCACGCTGTCGAGGGCGGCGGCGTTGGCGCTGTGAATGATGCGTTGAGACCAGGGCTGTTCGTTATCCGCTGGCGACCGCCTGCCGTTATCCCGCTCGCTTTGCCCGCCGGCCGGTTCCAGATAATAGTAGTTGATGCTGACATCGCTCTCGACTGTCCAGCCGATTTGGCCGTCCACAGCCACCTGCCACCAAATGTGCGGACCCAAGCAGGCGGGCCCGTCGAGCACGGCGTCCAGGATAGCGCGCGGTGGGATCTCGCCAATTAGCTCGGCGGCGATATCGGGCGCGGCGCGCAGGCGGTTGGTGAGCGTGGCCGAGGCGATGCGCGCGTTCTTCTGGCCGAGATCAATGCGCGGGCGCAGCAAACCTTCATAACCCGGCGGGCAGAAATGGATCGTGCCGGCGGCCGCCTTCGCCGGGTCCAGCACCGGTAGCTGCTCACAGCTGCCCGATAACTCCAGCACTGTGATGCTCACCCAGCCGGCGCGAAAAAAGAGCCAGTCTCCGCTGACATTGCGCCCGAGCGCGGCGACGCGCCGACCCGGGATCATACGCGTCACCTGCTTGCCAGCGGGGGCCTCGCGCACAATGGCGACTTCAACGCTGGGCCGAATGAAGCAGCCAGTCGCGCCGCCGGGCGCCGGATTGACCAAGGGGATATTGAAGCAAGCGCCCGACAGATGCAGGTCCCGCGCCCGCACCCTGCCGCTCGCCAGCTGAAACCAATCGCCCGCCGCCGTCCGCCCAATGATCGCCCGCGCATGCGCCCCGCTTGACGCGTCGAGCTGGCTGACGATCATCGCATCATCGGCGCGCCCGCTATAGATCGGCGCTTCTCCGCTGACCAGGCAAAGGTCGCCCGCTTCACGCCGGCGCGTCGAATTGCCGCCGCCATCGGCCGGGCAGCCCAGGGCGAAATCGTCACGGATGACACCGAAGTCCGCCGGGCAGACATCGACATGATCCGGGACGGCGTCGCCATCTTCATCGCGGAGCAGAGAGCAGCCATCGGCGGCCGCGGCGCCGGCTTGAGCAGGGCAGTGATCGCGCGCGTCCGGACTGCCGTCGCCATCGCGATCGGCGTCGCTGACAAAAGGGCAGCCCGCTCGCTCAAAGGCAAAGCGGCCCGCCAGCAGCGGGCAGGCGTCGGCATTATCCTCGAGACCATCGCCGTCGCTGTCCATCCGCGCCCGGGCCACCGGCATGACGCCCGCGCCCAGGTTGGGGAAGCGCTCGTCGCAGGGCTGCGTCAGCGAGCCATCGGCGCTGACATGAGCGGCAAATGGCGCGCCGTCCAGCATGAATTCGAGGCGATGCGCAGCAAGAGGCGCCGCCAGCGGGAGGCCGCCGATCAGCTGGCAGCCCAGCGCCGTCGTTTCCGCATCGCGGAGCGGCGTCACGGTTGGGGCCGCCGCGCTCAACTGCGGGAAGGCGGCCAGGAGCGCCTGCCGGGCGCCTTCAACGATCTCAGGTGGCTGGCCCGCCGCCTGCCCCCAGGTCAGCATGCAGATGAGGCAGATGAGTGCGTAGCGCAAGACGAGTCCTCGATGTTTGGCTGCGAAACGCGCTCATTTTACAGTTGCTTGCCGCTGAGGGCGAGCGTGGGCGGACGCCAATCCCCGATTAAAGGAGTCTGTAGGGGCGAGCCATTGGGTCGCCCGTCGATTGCATAAGGCGTTGGGCGCGGGCGACTTGATAAGTCGCCCCTACAGCGTCCTGTTCTTGCGACCAGCGTCGGCTAATCGTATGCGAAGGCGTAAAACTACCCTGTTTCATTACAGTCGCAAATGGTACATTCTACGCTTATGCTTTCGGGCAGCCCTTAGCGGCGCTCAACGAGCGGGAATTGTATGCCGCAACTCTCTGAATTGTATCAACTGAAGAATTACATCGATACCTTCGCCCTCGGCCATTACGCGCGTGTGCTCGACGCGGTCGACCGGCGCAGCGAGAGCAGCGTCGCCTTCAAAGTCATGCGGCCGGAGCACCTGGACGCCAACGGCGATATGCAGTGGGAATACCGCGCCTTCGGCAACGAAGCCGATATCTTGACGCGCCTCTGGCACAGCCCCAACATCGTCAAGCTCTACGACTGCGGCTTCATCTCCGACCGCGAGGAAGCGCCGCGCGCCGGCGAGATCACCTCCTTCCAGGGCGATGTCCGCGGGTTCATCGACAATCTGGCCCGTTTCGCCGCCGCCGGCTGGCGCCCCTATTTGGCGCTGGAGAACCTGCCCCGCTATCACAGCCTCTTCTATCTGATGAAACCCAACCGGCCGAACAAACGCTGGCGCCTGCCCAGCGAAGAAGGCCTGGCCCTGGCCCTGCAATTCAGCGAGCTGCTCCTGCTGGCTCACGCCAACAAAATCGTCTACCTTGATCACAAGCTGGAGCATGTCTACTGGGACGGCGTCCACCTCAAAGTGATCGACTTCAACAGCTCGCGCCGGCTTGACGACGACCGCATGCAATCGCCCCAGCAGTACATGAAAGATGTTCACAATATGTGCGTCGGCGTGCTCTACACCATCTTCACCGGCATGTCGCCCCTGAAGACTTCGCTGCGCCCCCAGCCCAGCAGCCGCGACGCGGTCGAAGCGCGCTACACCGATATCAACAGCCTCGATTTCACAATGGAGCCCAGCCTGAGCGAAGGCATCGCCGAGCTGCTCAATCGCGGCGCGAGCGAGCAGCTCGAATCGGCGCAGGAATTCATCAATGGCTTGCAGCGCGCCGCGGCCGAACACGGCTGGCAATTCCCCGATTATTACACCAGCGCCGCCAGCAGCGATGCCCGCGTGCAAATGCGCACCGGCCTGGGCAAGCTGCGCGCCGGCCAACTGAATATCCGCGAAGCGCGCGACCTCTTCCGCGAAGCCCTGATCCAGGACGGCATCAGCCGCGATTTGGAAGACGAGCTGCGCCGGCTGGTTGTCGTGCTCAATGAGATGTTGAACAACCGGGTCGTGCCTTAGGATTTTGCCACAGAGGGCGCGTAGACACAGCCCGTCGGCACAGAGGGCACAGAGAGTTACAATGACCCCGCAAGAATTTGTTGAAAACTGGGCGAACTCCCAACTAGGCGAGCGCCAAAGCGCTCAACGGCATTTTCTAGAACTCTGCCAAATGGTAGGCGTCGAGATGCCAGCGGGCGTAGGCATGACTCCTAGGGGAGAGACCTTCGTCTTCGAGCAGTCGCTGCGAGGGACGAACGGTCATGGCTTCGCCGATGTCTATTACGAAAACCACTTCGCTATCGAGTATAAATCGCCGGACAAATACAAGGACCTGAACGCCGCCTACCAGCAATTGCAACGATACCGCGAAAACCTGAAGAACCCGCCGCTATTGGTCGTCACTGATATCAACCATTGGGAAATCCATACCAATTTTCCCAATACTGAGAAGCGCGTCTATCGCTTCAGCCACAATGAAATCGCCACCAGCAACGAAGTCTTTGGCTGGCTGCGCGCCATGTTTCACGGGCCGGAACGCCTGCACCCGGGCCGCAACACCGAGCAAGTCACCAAAGAGGCGGCCGACGCCTTTCAACTGATCGCCGACAATATGCGCGACTGGAATGCCGAGCCGACCCGCATCGCCTACTTCCTGACCAAACTCGTATTCTGCCTCTTCGCCGAAGATGTCGGCTTGTTGCCCGCCATGCATGGCGAGGCGCAAGGCATCTTCAGCTACATTGTTGAGCATTCGCGCGGCAAGCCCGGCGCTTTCAAACAGTATGTTCAGAATCTCTTTGTCGCCATGAATGAAGGCGGAAGCATGTTCATGCGCGACATCCCCTACTTCAACGGTACGCTTTTCAAAGTGGTCGGCGTCGAAACGCTCCAGGTAAACGCGATAGAAGAATTGGCGAAAGCGGCCAAGCTCAATTGGGAGTCCATTGAACCCTCCATCTTCGGCACGCTCTTTGAGCGGAGCCTTGACCCGAACAAACGCAGCCAGCGTGGCGCCCATTACACCTCGCGCGAAGATATTCTGCTCATCGTCGAACCGGTGCTGATGCAGCCACTGCGTAACGAATGGATGGCTGTGCAAAGCGAAGCGCAGCCAATCCGCCAGCGTTATGACTTGGCGGAAACGGGACGCGCCAAGACCAGCGCCCGCAATCGACTGCTGGCTTTGCGCGAGCGCATCTTAAAGCGCATACGCGAAACAACCGTGCTCGACCCGGCCTGCGGCAGCGGCAACTTCCTTTATGTCTCCTTGCAATTGCTGATGGACCTGGAGAAAGAAGTCATCCATCATCCGCTTTGGGCGGGCTTGCAAATGGCGACGCGGGAAGTGCATCCGCGCCAGATGTATGGCATCGAGATCGACCCCATCGCCCACGCTCTCGCCAGCATCGTCGTCTGGATCGGCTACATTCAATGGCGCATCAACAACGGCTACGGTCAAGAATTCGCCGAGCCGATTCTGGAAGAGCTGGAAGACAATATCGTCTGCATGGATGCGATTTTACCCCCCTCGGTCCCCCCGATGAATCAGGGGGAAGGCGCGCCATCCATGCCCGCAAATGGCGACTGTAGGGGCGAAGCTGTGAATCGCCCGCAAATCGAAACGGTCGACTGGCCCGCCGTCGACGTCATCGTCGGCAACCCACCTTTCTTGGGCGACAAACTAATGCGCAGCGAGCTTGACCACGATTATGTAGATCGACTGCGTAGCTACTACGAAGGTCGAGTGCCGGGCGGCGCGGACCTGGTGACCTACTGGTTTGAGAAAGCGCGCGAACACATCGAATCGGGTCATGCAAAGCGAGCAGGATTGCTGGCGACCAATTCCATACGAGGCGGGGCAAATCGTGAGGTCCTCAAGCGGATTAAGGAATCCGGCGACATTTTCATGGCTTGGTCCGATCGTGAATGGATTCTTGATGGCGCGGCTGTTCGCGTCTCGATGATTGGCTTTGATAACGGCAACCAGCAAACGCGAATATTAGATGGTTCGCCTGTTGCCAGCATATATTCAGATTTGACGAGCTCAGTTGACATTACAATATCATCGGCTTTGACCGAAAACGAAGACTTGGCGTTTATAGGCAGTCAAAAGGGTGGGCCTTTTGATGTATCCACTGAATTTGCTCAACACTTGCTTCATTGTAAGAATCAATCTGGCTTGGACAATTCGGATGTGGTGAAACCGTGGGTGAATGGGGCTGACATTGTTAGACGAGCTCGCGATATGTGGATAATTGATTTTGGCCCCTACATGCCTTTGGAAGACGCTCGAAACTACACTGAGCCATTCAATCATGTTGAAGAATTCGTTTATCCGGCTAGGAAGAATCTGAGACGCAAGAACCATAGAGTGTATTGGTGGATTCACGCTGAATCTCGACCAGGTATGCGCGACGCATTACGAGAGTGTGAGAGATTCATCTGCACGGCGCGTGTCTCAAAGCACAGAGTTTTTGTTTGGCTCGGCGTCGAAGTCCTGCCCGACTCCGCCACCGTCGCCATCGCCCGCGACGACGACTACTTCTTCGGCGTCCTCCACTCCAGGCTGCACGAAGTCTGGTCCCTGCGCATGGGCACCTGGCTCGGCAAAGGCAACGACCCCCGCTACACGCCGACCACCACATTCGAGACCTTCCCCTTCCCCTGGCCGCCCGGGCAGGAAGACAAATCCCGCCTCGCCCATGCCGCCATCAGCGCCGCCGCCAAGCAGCTGCACGAAGAGCGCGATGCCTGGCTGAATCCCGCTAACCCCCCTCAGTCCCCCCATCGGGATGGGGGGAAGTCGACGCCTGATGAGTCATCCGAATGTGCTCGCACTTTGCCTCCCCCCGATTCTTCGGGGGGACCGAGGGGGGTTAAAGACCGCACCCTCACCAACCTCTATAACGCCCTGGCCGTCTTCCGCGGGCGCGACAGCATGAAAACCAAACCGGCCGCCGCTAACTTCGCCCCCCGCCTGGATGAACTGCACCGCGCGCTGGACGAGGCCGTCTGCGCCGCCTATGGCTGGGACACTACGATTCTGGCTGATGAGGAAGCGATGCTGCGCCGGCTGCTGGCGCTCAATTTGGAACGGGCGGCTCAGTCGGATTGAATGCCGCTGTCTGGTTCCTCACTTGTGACGCCCAGGTGCTCGGCGATGGCGAGCAGGATGACGCGGTTTTCAAGCAGCATGGCCTTGGATTCCCGCGCGATTTGAATGATCCGGTCCATCTGAGCAATCGTCCGGTCCATTGACGCTATCGCGGGGTCAGCGTGCTGGTCCTTGTCGCAAACCGCGCCTTCGCTGCCAATGTCGTCCGTCACTGTCATTTTGCCGCTTGCCTTCCGCTCAATCGTCGCCGCCCGGCTTCTCGATGGTAAGGCCCATGCTGGTGGCGACGCTCAACAGGATGATGCGGTTTTCGTGTATTGCGGCGCTGTTTTCCAACGTGACCCTCTCTATCGAATCCAGTCGGTCTGTATTTCGCTTTAGATCGTTCGCCATTTCATTCTGCCGGCCTTCCATTCGCTTCTGCCGGTCTTCTATTCGCTTCTGCCGGTTTTCCATCTGCATCTGCCGGTTTTCAATGCTGTCCAGCCGCTGTCGATTCTCGGCGGCAATGTCGCGCGTTTCCTTCAGCGTCTTGGAATAGCTGTCGAGGTGATCCAATATATTTGCCTGTGTAGTTCGCAGCGTCTCAATATCGTTTTCTACGCGATTGAGCCGGGTCTCGGTCGTGTCCAATACCATGCTGTCATCTGCCTGTGTTGCTCGCAGTGTATTTGCGCTAAGCCGATTTGTCAAATCGTCCGCGTCTAGCGCGCCTGCCTGGCGAAGTAGCGCGCCTCCGCCTCCACGAAGTCCACCAGTCCGGCGATGCTCGCGTTCGGCGGCGTAGCGGCGGGCATCTGGTGAATCCGCGCCGAAATCAGCGCCGGCTCGCCCCGAAGATCGACGACTGCCACGCCCACCTGCCCGGCATCGACCGCCTCCAGAAACAGAGCCTTTGCCACGATGCGCGTGCATTCCGCCGGCTTCAGCAGGATCTGCAAACGCGCCGTGTCATCCCGCGGCCGCAAGGTCGCGCTGATGCTGCCGGCGCCAGCGGTCGGTGACTGGAACAGCCAGTCGCGCTCTTCATTGACCAGGCCCAGCGTAACTTGCTGCGCCAGCCGCTCGCGCTGCTCAGGGACAAGCAGGCCGGCGACATTGGCCGCGTGATAACCCATGCCGTCAAGCGCGATCAGGGTCGAGCGCCCGCCGGTCTCGCGGCAATGGGGGACGTCATCGGCGCAGGACCCGCCCAGGTCAAGCAGCGGGGCAGGCGGATGCGCCGCTGCCTTGAGTTGCTGTATGAAGGTGTATAGCCGCGGCAGCAGCGCCAGATCGCCGGCGATTTGCCCGGTGTAGAGCAGGGTCAGGCTCAGCGGTTGGTCCATTCCGCCCGCCGTTTTTCGATGAAGGCGCGCATGCCCTCGGCTTTGTCTTCCGAGCCGAAAGCGACCAGGAAGTTGCGCCTTTCGTAAGCCAGCCCCTCCGCCAGCGTCATCTCATACGCTTTGTCAATGGCGTCTTTGGCCAGGCGGATGGCGACTTGCGAGCGGCGCCCGACTTTCTGAGCGATGGAAATGGCGACATCCATGTATTCGTCGAGCGGCGCGACGCGGTTGACCAGCCCGTAGCGCAGCGCTTCCTCGGCGCTCAGTTTGCGGTCGGTCAGCATGATTTCCATCGCCAGCGCCTTGCCTACCGCCCGCGTCAGGCGTTGGGTGCCGCCGGCGCCGGGGATGATGCCCAGGTTGATCTCGGGCTGGCCGAATACTGCCGTCTCCGACGCCACGATCATGTCGCAAGCCAGCGCGATCTCGCAGCCGCCGCCCAGCGCATAACCGGACACAGCGGCGATGACCGGCTTGGTCAGCTTTTTGAAATCGAAGCGGTCGACAAGCGAGACGGTCATCAGCATATCGATCTGCGTTTTGCCGTCCATCTCCTTGATGTCGGCGCCGGCGGCGAAGGCTTTGTCGCTCCCGCTAAGGATCATCGCGCCGATGCCCGCGTCGCTGTTGAAGGCGAGCATGGCGTCGTTCACCTCGTCCATCAGCGGCGAGTTCAAGGCGTTCAGCGCCTTCGGCCGATTAAGCCGCACCCGCCCGACGCCATCCGCCGGCCGGTCCACGAGAATATGTTCATAGCTCATGGGCATGTTCCTTTCGCGCTCCCGTTTTTGGAATGGCGCTATCCTAGCACAAACTGAAGCCAATCGACATTTTCGCTAGCGCCGCCTGATGTAGGGGCGAGCTACCAGCTCGCCCGCCTTCCTTGACATGTGCGTTCGGGCGGCTTTGTAAGTCGCCCCTACAAATCCCATTTTGCCAGGCGACCCGGCGCCGGGGCATGTCAGCGCGCCAGGAAAGCCTGAATCCGCTCCACCGCCTCATCGACGCCGACGCCATCGCGCGCCCAGTCCCATTCCCTGCGGTCGGCATTGGCAGCGCCGCCCCCCGCGAGCGCGACCGGCTTCCACAGCGCCAGATGATCGGACGTGTAGGGCGCGTATCGCCGCGGATCGGTCGGCCCCATCAGCATCACCGCGCGGGCGCCGCTGGCCGCGGCCAGGTGCGTCAAGCCGGTGTCGTTGCCGATGTAGAAAAGCGCGTCGGCCGCCAGCGCGCCGATCTCCTGGAAACTGAGCCGGTCCACCCAATTTGATGAGCGCACGGTCAAATGCCCGGCCACCTCCTCGGCCAGGTCAACATCACCCGGTCCGCCGAGAAGAATCACGGTGGCTGCGCATTCTTCCGCGACGCGATTGAGGATTTCGGCGAATCGCGCTGGCGGATAACGCTTGCTGGCCAGCTGCGCCCCGGGGTTGGCGCCGCCGCCGGGATGGGCGACGAGGAACGGCGCGCCGATATGCTCCGCCGCCAGACGCGCGCGTACTGCCGCTCGCGCCCGCTCCGTGACCGGCAGATTGGCGCTGGCCTGCAGCTCACGGCCCGCGATCGCGCTGACCACCTTGAGATAGATTTCGCTCTCGTGCTCGCGGGCGGCCGGGTCGATGGGCACGCGCAGGTTGTAAGCGAAACCGCGCCCGCCACTATCCAGCCCGGCGCGCAGGGGGATGCCCGCCAGATAGACCGCCAGGCTCATCAGCGGCGAGCGCACCAGCGAGACGGCCAGGTCGTAATCGCCAGCGCGCAGCCGCCGCAGGATGCGGTAAAATGACGCCGGCGTATTCAAGGGCATATCGGCGCCTGTGTCCAATATCGCGTCAATCGCCGGATGATGCTCGATGGCGCGCGCCGACCAAGGCCCAACCGCCCAAGTGATATGCGCCTCGGGAAAGGTCTCGCGCAACGCCGAAAGGGCCGCCGTCGCCATCAGCACATCGCCGATGCAGCAGGGACGCAGGAATACGATGCGCTTCGGCGTCGGCGCGTCCGCAACTGTGGGAAAGGCCCGTCTCAATATCGAATACAAGTCGCCCCGCTCTCATTCATCCGCCGCGCCTGGGCAAAATGTAATGCAGACCCAGACCAGCCGCCAGTGGAATCAAGCCGCTATCGCCGTTCGGCGCCGCCGGCAGCTCGTCCTTTTCGAGTATGAACCGTTGACTGAACTGCCGTTGATGTTACGCTGGGTTTAAGGAAATATGAACGCTTTGGGAAGATGGTTGTGGATTTCCTGCGCGCATTCACTTTTGTATTCAGCGATCGGCATTGGCTGATCAAGCTGGCGAAGCCGGCGCTGCTGGTCCTGCTCTGCCCGCTGCCGGTGGTCGGCTTGTTTTGCCTCTGCGCCCTTCTGGGTTGCCTGGCTGAAATTGCCCACAACGTCAGCAACGATTATCCGCGCCCGCTGCCCGCCTGGAACCACATCGGGCAAGACATCAGGAAAGGAGCGCCTGTGCTTCTGGCGCTGATCGTCTACCATCTGCCGCCGCTTGGCCTCATTACGCTGCTTTATTTTCTGCGCGGATCGCTGGCTGTCAGCCTGTTCGGCAGCCTCACCTTTACCGGCCTGCTGGCCGCTATTATGCCCTTCCTCATGATCTTCTTCGCGTTTGCCTGGTCGCTGCTGGCGATTGGGCTGGTATATTACGCCGACAATTGGGAGGCGGGCGCCTTTTTCCAGTTCAGCAAGCTCCTGCGCAGCATGGGCCGCGACAGCGTCTTGACCGCACAGTGGCTCGTTGCTTCGCTGGCAGCGAGCATGCTCCTTTTGATTTTGCTGCCGCTCGCGCCCTTTCTGTTCTTCCCGGTGCAGGGTTATTTGGCCGGTGTCTATGGCCGCCGCCTGCGCGCCGCCTGGATGGCAGCCCGCAACGCCAACACCGCCCACAACGAGCGCAATGCCCTGCGCTTTGCAAAGCCCGATGGCCGCGCGCCGCTGCCGAGCAAGTTAAGCGCCTGAGGCAGACATCCCGGCAGCCTGTACCGAGTCATTAAGCGGCTTCCAGCAGGTACCTTTGATAAGCGCGATGCCCGTTTCCAGGGCAACTCGCGGCCGAAACCTGTGTAAACATGCACTGAAGCGTATATAATAATGGCTGAATGCCCTGCCATCGCTGCGCTCGCCTCGAACTTGGCACGGATGACAGCGTGGGCGGCGGCCCGGTTTTGAAATGCAAATTGTTTGTTGTTTATCCTCATCTGCAGCCACGGTCTTCGCAGTGCAGCGGTCGATACTAATGGGATACAGATAGGGCTAAGCACGGGAGACAAGGAGGCCATGGGCTCTTTTCTAAAATGCCGAATTGCCGGCTTGATAGTATTCTCTATTGCAGGTTTCCATATTGGCGAAGCGCTCGCCCCGCACACCGAACTGACAGCGGGACAAGCTGCTTTAGTGTTTCTCGCCCTGGGCGCCTTCGCCGGCTTGATCGCCGCGCCCTGGCTCACAATCATTCCACTGCGTCATTGGCGCCGCGCCGCCAGCGAGTTGACCGTGCCCCAGTTGATGCTGGCCATCCTCGGTGGCTTGGTCGGCTTGACCGCCGGGCTGATGCTGGCCTTTCCACTTTCGCTCCTGAGCGATCCGCTGGGCATGGCCGCGCCCGTCATCGTCTCGGTCATTTTGGGTTATCTCGGCCTGAATATCTTCAGCCTGCGCTCGCGCGAGATGCTTGATGTCATCAACGAGCGCTTGTTCGGCCGTCAGCGCCGCCTGCAGCCCTATGCCTCAAGGCAGCTCTTGCTGGACACCAGTGTGCTTATCGACGGGCGCATCGTGGAAATCGCCGAGACCGGCTTCATCGGCGGCACCTTGATCATCCCGCGTTTTGTTTTGAGTGAGCTGCATCGCGTGGCCGATTCATCCGATTCCCTGCGGCGCAACCGCGGGCGGCGCGGGCTGGCCAAGCTGAATGAGTTGCAGCGCGGCAATGATATGCCCGTCAAAATCGTCGATGACGACCCGGAAGATTTCGGCGAAGTCGACGCCAAGCTGGTGGCGCTGTCAATTCAGCTGAATGCCTCGCTGGTGACCAACGACTTCAACCTCAATCAGGTCGCCGACGCGCAAGGCGTCGATGTGCTCAACATCAACGCGCTGGCGAACGCCGTCCGCTCGGTCTACATCCCGGGCGAGACCTTCGACATCCGCATCATTCAAGCCGGGCGCGACCCCAATCAAGGCGTCGGTTATCTGGACGACGGCACGATGGTGGTGGTGGAATCGGGCCAGAAATTCATGAATCGCGATGTCGGCGTCGAGGTGACCAAGCTGATCAACCGTCCGACAGGGCGCATGATCTTCGCCGTGCCGCAGGCGGCCGGGCGGTGACCCCCCATCCCCTAGCCCCTTCCCGCCATCTCTATGGCGGGCATCCCACAAGGAGGGAAGGGGGATCGCATTCGTGACTAGCCAACGTGGCGCCAGTACGCTTCCCCTACTCGCGGCCAACAGGTAAGTAAAGTTCGATAGGGTGGAACGAGTAAGCCCCTCCCTCATTTTGGGATGCCTGCCATAGAGATGGCAGGAGGGGTTTGGGGTGGGGGTGTGCGCCAGAAGGTCGCCCCTACACTCGCTCGCGCGCCTTTGCTACGATACTGAATCGAACCCACCTACACAAGCGAGGCATCAATGAGCGACGCCCTGAAAGAACGCCCCACCGGCGCCGAAGACATCACCTGGGATCTGTCCGTTTTCTACCAGGGTCTCAACGACCCGCAGATGGAAGCCGATATCGCGACGCTCACTACACAGGTCGACGCTTTTCAGGCGCGCTGGCGCGGCAACGTGGCCGAGATGACGGCCGCCGATTTCGTCAGCGCCTACCAGGCGATGGAAGCCATCTATGACTTGCGCGGCCGCCTGGGGTCATTCGCTTTTCTCAACTTCTCAACCGATACCGGCGATACGGCTTATCAAGCGGCGGTCGCCCGGGTTGAGGAGTTGGAAGCGGCATTGAGCCAGAAGATGGTCTTCTTCGATCTGGAATGGAACGCGCTGGACGATGCGGCGGCGCAGCTCATTCTGGATGACCCGGCCCTGGCGCAATACCGCTACTATCTGGAGGCCGAGCGCCGTTACCGCCCTTACAACCTCAGCGAGGCGGAAGAGCAGATCATCATCGAGAAATCCGTCACTGGCAGCGGCGCCTGGACGCGCTTCTTCACCCAGTTAACCAGCGCCTTTCGCTTCGATTGGCTGGGTGAAGAAGTCAATATGACCTTCGTGCTCAACAAGCTGTACGATGCTGACCGCGACGTACGCGAGATGGCCTGGCGCAAGCTGACGGACAAGCTCGGCGAAAAGTCGATGGAGCTGACCTTCATCTTCAATACGCTGGCGCTGGACAAAGCCAATAGCGACCGGCGCCGCGGCTACGCCAGTTGGGTCTCATCGCGCAACCTCAGCAACAAAGCCAGCGATGAGGTCGTTGAAGCGCTGGTGACCACCGTCACCGGCAATTACGAATTGGTCGCGCGGCATTATCGTCTCAAGCGCGCCCTGCTCGAATATGATGAACTCTACGATTATGACCGTTATGCGCCGCTGAACCTCAAGGAGAGCGAGGCCTTCTACCCTTGGGATCAAGCGCGCGACATCGTCTTGAACGCCTTCGATAATTTCAGCCCGCGCATGAAAGACGAGGCCCAGGCCTTCTTTGACAAGAACTGGATTCATGCGCCCGTCTTGCCGAACAAGCGGGGCGGCGCCTTTGCCGCGCCGACGGTCGCGTCTGCCAATCCCTATGTCTTCTTGAATTATCTGGGCGATACGCGCGATGTGACCACGCTGGCGCATGAATTGGGGCACGGCATACACATGGCGCTCTCGGGCAAAGCGAAGGGACTCTTCGCCCTTCATACGCCCTTGACCACCGCCGAGATGGCATCGACATTCGCCGAGATGCTGGTTTTCCAGGATCTGATGGCGGCTGAAGACGACGATGAAGTCAAACTCTCCATGCTGATCGAGAAGATCGAGGATACCTTCGCCACCGTCTTCCGGCAGATCTCGATGAACCGCTTCGAGGACAAGATGCACAATGCCCGCCGTAGCGAAGGCGAGTTGACAGCGGCGCGCTTCAATGAGTTGTGGCTGGAGACGCAGCGCGATATGTTCGGCGACAGCGTCACCATCACCGAGGAATATGGCAGCTGGTGGAGTTATGTGCCGCATTTCCTGCACGCGCCCGGTTATGTCTACGCCTATTCTTTCGGCGAGCTGCTGGTGCTGGCGCTGTACAAGCTCTATGAGGAAGAAGACCAGGGCTTTGTGCCCAAATATATTGATCTGCTGGCGGCGGGCGATTCCGATTATCCCGATCGGCTGCTGGCGAAAATCGGCGTTGACATCAACGACGCCGGTTTCTGGCAGAAGGGCATTGACGTGATCGAAGCCTGGGTAGCGCAAGCCGAGACGCTATCGCGCCGTCTGTATCCGAAAAAGTTCGCTTGAGCGCCTATGACCGCCGGTTATTCGGGCAGGCCTCTGGTCAAGAAGCTCGGCATCAAGAGCGGGGCGCGTGTCTTGCTGCGGCATGCGCCGGCCAATTATCTTGCGCTGCTTGGCGAGCTGCCGCCGTCTGCCGAGATCGACACCGAGCTGAGGGGCGCCGATTACGACTTCGCGCAGGCCTTCTTCCAATGGCGCGCTGATTATGAAGCCGAGTTCGCCGCCCTGAAAGCCGCCATCAGCAAAGACGGCATGCTCTGGATTTCCTGGTACAAGAAGGCCTCGAAGATGCCAACCGATATCACGGAGGATGTACTGCGCGATGTGGCGCTGGCGGGCGGCCTGGTGGATGTCAAAGTCGCCGCCATCGACGCCCAATGGTCGGGCTTGAAGCTGGTGTATCGGCTGGAAGACCGCTGAGGAAATTGACATGGGCGAGCTGGTTTCGCTTGAGGCGGCGCAGGCTTTGCGTGACAAGCTGCGATCTGACGGCAAGACGCTGGTTTTCACCAACGGTCACTTCGACCTGCTGCATGCCGGGCACCTCGATTATCTGGAGCAGGCGCGCGCGCTGGGTGACGCCCTTTTTGTCGGCGTCAACGGCGACGCATCCACGCGGCGGCTCAAAGGCCAGGGTAGGCCCCTCGTGCCCGAAGGCCAACGTGCGCGCCTGCTGGCGGCGCTTGAGCCGGTGAGCGCGGTCACAATCTTCGACGCCGATACCGCCGATGAATTGATAACGGCGCTCCAGCCCGAGATCTATATCAAAGGCGGCGATTATGCTGACAAGCCCTTGCCCGAGCGCGGGACAGTCGAGGCTTACGGCGGGCGCGTCGAGCTGATTGAATACGCAGCCGGGCACAGCACAACGCAACTGATAAACAAGATTCGCAAACTGTCTTAGGAGACAATAGCGTGTTGCATTTGTGGTCAGTCGCGACCTGGGTCCATGTAGTACACTGAGGACGGCTTCTATACGTTTACATTCGCCTATTTCTACGGCGGACTGCCGTATCAGCGATACGGTTCGATTCATTTGGGACTGACGCAAGGAGACTAGAAAATGAAAGAAAAGCCGCGAAAGATGAAATCCGGCGGCGTTGACATTCCCGTAGTTATGACTTGGATTGGAAAGCCAGAGTTATGCCTGACGAAGGAAGAGGCAGCCAGGCGAAGGCCCCGTAGTAGGTTTTCGGTGCCATTCACCTATGAAAAGATCAAAGTCTCGCCGCGCCACTCGCTAAAGGCAAAGGCGGTCGATGCGCGCGCCGAGAGAGATGAACCTGCGCAAACCGATCAGAAGCCTCGCCGCCGGGACAGCGATACGCCCCGCGCCGAGTGAGCGCTTCGATTAATACGCGCCCAACACGAAAAAAACGCCGTCATCAGCGGCGTTTTTTATGCGGGAAAGTCGGCTGGCGTCTAGGTCAAGCGGTTGTAGAACTCCACCACCTGCTGGATATCGACCGGCGTCTGCACTTCGCCCTCTTCCGGCGCGCGGTCGAGCGTGACGCGGTAACTTTCCTTGTCGACGGTCATGTACGGCGGGAAGTAAGCCGATTGCTGAATCCATTCCTGGATGTGCACATTCTTTTTCATCTTGTCGCTGACTTCGATCACATCGCCGGCGCGCACTTGATAAGAGGGCAGGTTGAGGCGTTGGCCGTTGACCAGGATATGGCCATGCCCGACGATTTGACGCGCCGCCCAGATGGTCGCGCCCAAGCCTGAGCGATAGACGACATTATCCAGCCGGCGCTCCAGCAGGCTGAGCATGTTGACCCCGGTCGGCCCCGGCATCAGCGCCGCTTTCTTGTAATAATTGCGCATCTGCTTTTCGCGCACGTTGTAGATGAAAGCCAGCTTCTGCTTTTCATCCAACTGGATGGCGTAATTGCTGCGCCGGCCGGAGCGGAAGGATTTCTCCCGCCCATGCTCACCCGGGGGATAAGCGCGGTCTTCCAGTATTTTTGAGTATTTCGGGCGCGGCACCAGCAACTCGCCGAAGCGGCGCTGGGGTTTGGCTTTAGGTCCGTGATACGATGCCATATCTTGACAAGTCCTCTTTCAAGCGGGGACGCATAACCCCGCTGTCTCTCAGAAACCGGCGCTACAGTGTAGCGGAACCCGGCGGTATTGCTAGGGTGAGTTTGGGCGGCATGCATCACCTCCCGCCGAGAATTAGAGCCAAAAGCCCCGAGCCGGTTAGCAAAGAAATGGCTAACAAGATTCCTGCAATTATGACGGGGCCGCAGATAACCCAGAAAATACAACTGAGATGGCTTTGCATGCGTTTTAGATAATTGGCCTGCTGTTGGTTCAGTTGCCGAATAGCCTCTAGCTGTTGTAGCACTTGGAAGTTATCAACTGCATTCTCTTGATGGCTTTCCGGCGCGTATTGTAGCGCTTGTGAATCGGCAACTGAGTGTTCGGGATCCTGAAACAAGGAATCGTACATATTCCCAACTTCATTCTTTGTCTTGCGTTCCTTCATGAATTCTGGTTCCTGTACGAAGTCTGGTGCAATGACGAGCCTCCTGCGACGCTTCGGTGATTGCAAAGCACAAGCACTTCTTCGCTCTCAATGCGTCCTCAGTAAGCGCTAGTAAGTCATGCAACACCTGGTAGATTGTTGTGCATGCGGGCGAGCCAAGGCTCGCCCCTACAACGCTTCTGGATTAGCGGGACTAACAATGGTGAAAGATTCTCCTCTGTGACCTCACAAAAACTCGGCGTACTCGGTGGTAAGATTTCAATTACTTACGTGCGTTTACGTCCGTGCCCCTGTGGTGAATTTTCATGCCGGCATATTCTCCAGCCGGCCCAACCAATAATGCACATCGAAGGTCTCATCACCGGTCAGGAAGCGCCAGAGCTTGATGCGGTTGACGATCTCCAGCCGCCCGGAGGCCTGCTCAAACCAGGGCTCGCGCCGCGACAGAATGCCCTGCACATCATCGCCCGTGGGGAAGGCGCTGTGGATCGCTTTGGCGGCGCGATATTCCTCATCGAGGTCCTCAGTGTTCCAGAGGCGCAGCTGCCGCACGGCCGGGTTCAGGCGCAGCTTGAACATGTAGCGGCGGCGCTTCGTCTTGTTCTGGCGGCCGCAGTGCCAAATGCCATGATGCAGCGCCAGGACGGAGCCGGCTTTGCAGACCATGGGTATCTGCCCGCGCATGTTCTGATAAGCGGCGACATCCATCTCGTTGATGCGGCGGAAGTGGCTGCCCGGCAGCAGCAGCGTCCCGCCCATCTCCAGCGGCACATCATGCGGGAAATACATCAACTGAATGTCGAAGTGCGTCCGGCAGTCGATGATCGAGTCAGCATGCAAGCCCTGCGCCTTGCCCTCGTTCGGCTCGCGCACATGGATGGCGTCATGATCAAAGAGCGGGTCTTCGCCGACCAGGCTCTGGATCAAGCCCTGGATCCGCGGCAGGTCCAGCAGCTTGCGGATGGCTGTGCCCTGATAGCATTGCGGCAGCGGCGTGCCGGCGCGATGCCCTCGGATTTCTTGCCGGTCGATATTGCGCATCACTTCCCGGTTGATGTCCTCCGGCACAAGCTCGTCAAAGCGCAGGAAACCGCGCGCCACGAACTCCGCCATCTCCCTTGATGTGAGCAGATGCTGTTTGTCCGTCATTCCTTGATGTCCTCCAGCTTTTCAAAGAGAAAGCCATATTTCATGAATGAGGTTGTGTACTCTTCGCCCGGGTAGGGCGGGATGAGCACGGGCTGCTGAATCAGCCGCCAGCCATCGCGCAGGGCGTCCAGGCCGGTTTCATAAGGCGGCTCGTCGCTGTCGCCGGTGGTATGCGCGTCCACCCCCGTGCCGTCATAGATCGACCAGCCCAGCACATTGCTGTCTAACGCAGATGTTTCCAGATAGAGGGTCAAGACTTTTTGTCGCAGCCTAGATGACATGGCATGCCCTTCGCGTTAAATGGCAGCACGCCGATAAGCCTACCGCATTCCTGCCGAAGGGACAAACGCCATTTGCGAATTACGCGGTTCTCTCTTAGTCCTCATCTTCCTCGACGGCGATGTCGGTCTTTTGCGTCGTCACGATTTTCGGCTTTTCTTCGTCAGGCGCGTCCATCGGGATGAGAACTTTGCTATCCGGCAGGTCGGAGCGTTCGCGGAAGTAACCGATGACGGCATCGCCGATCACTTTGGCTTTGGCCGCCATCGCCGCGCTCTTGATCGCCCAGCCCACCAGCGGAATCACGCCGACGACCTCCGCGATCACGCCGCCGGCAATGGCGCTGCCCACGACGCCGCCCAAGGTGCCGCTCAAGTGATCCATATCAAATGCGCTCACCTCAAAAGCGCTCGCGACCTGGTGAATCATGGCGGTGTCGGCCGCGGTCAGGAAGAAGGCGCTTCCGGGTATCCAACCGGTCAAGGCGGCGCCAGTCGTCCAATTCGCCACCAATTGGCGCGCTTCGCGGTCGGCATCTTGCAGGGATTTTGACATGATGATCTCCCGAGTGTCTTGTACATTCATTATACGCTTTCGCCGCGCCAGCGTCGCAAGGAGCGCGGCCGCGCAATGCCCGAAACGCTTGCGACCTGCTGGGGGCAGTTCTGTGAATCGCCCGGTCGCGAATTCGTGAATACTTGGGCGACACACAGCGTCGCCCCTACATAACCCGCATTCATGGTGTATCAAACGGACTTGGCATGACTAAGTTCGCTTGCTTCATGCTCGACGGCCTGTGTCTAGGCGCCGCTCTGTGGTTAAATCTAGCCATGAAGATTCTCCTTCTCAACGACCGCATTCCGCCGGAAGGCCGGGGCGGGGCGGAGTCAGTTGTCTGGCGGCTGGCGCGGGGGCTGGCGGCGGCCGGCCAGGACACACATGTCGCCGCCACAACTGCGGGCGCCCCCTTCGACGAGACGCGCGCCGGCATCCCGACCTATCATATTCAAGCCGGTTATCCGGAGCGGTATCGCGCCTGGCTGTCGCTCTGGAATCCGCAGACCGCCGGTCCTTTTCGCCAGCTGCTGCGGCGCATCAAGCCCGATGTGGTTAATGCGCACAATATCCATTTCCTGCTCTCCTATCACAGCTTGAAGCTGGCGCGCGAGGCCGGCTGCGCGGTCGTGTTCAGCGCCCATGACGCCCTGACCTTCGCCTATGGTAAGCTGCCGGCGTCGTTTGGTCCAGGCGGTCCTGAACGGCGCCGCGCCGGCAATTATCGCTTGCCGCCCGCCTACAACCTGCGCCAGAACCGCTTCCGCTATAATCCCTTCCGCAACACGCTCATCAAGCGCGCGCTTGAACGGCATACGCAGATCCGAACCGTGCCGAGCCGGGCGCTGGCCGCCGCCTTCCGCGACAATGACATGCCCCCCGTCGAGGTGGTGCACAACGGCATAGATCTCGACGAGTGGGCGCCCGTTGCCGAGCCCGTCGTGGATCGCCTGCGACAGCGGCTTGATCTGCCGGGCAAACGCGTGATTCTGCTCGCAGGGCGCTTGACCGCCGAGAAAGGCTTGCGGCAGATGCTCATGGTCTTGAGCCAGCTCCAGAAGACGCTGCCGGACCTGCGCCTGCTAGTCTTGACCTCGCGCGACATCGATTCGCAGCTCCCCGCCGAGTTCGCGCAATTGCGTCCCTCAATATGTGTGGGCGGCTGGCTGAGCGGTGAGGAATTGCGCGCCGCTTTTCAACTGGCGGATGTGGTGGCGGCGCCGTCGATCTATCTGGATCCCTTTCCGACCGTCGTGCTCGAGGCGATGGCGGCGGGAACGCCGGTGGTTGCGAGCGTTTTCGGCGGCGCGCGCGAGGCGGTCGTCGATGGCGAGACCGGCTTCGTGGTCAATCCGCTTGATGGCGCCGCATTCTGTGATCGGCTGCTGCGCTTGCTGACGGATGACAGTCTCTGTCGCCGGATGGGCTTGAGCGGTCGAGAGCGCATAGCCGCGCATTTCACGCTGGACGCCCAAGTGCGGCGGATGCTGGACATTTATGAGCGGGCCCTGTCGATGTGCTGAAACGCCTGTGGCTCGCCCGTTTTCACCATGCGTACAGAAAGGCAAACGCCCGAATGAAGGCTCATCGTTATCAATCGCCGGACGATCTGTACATCGCGCAAGCGGCGCTCATGCGCTGGACGCGCGCAAGCGGCGATTGCAACAGCATGCACAAGGGCGACATGGGGCATCGGCTTTTCAACGGCGGCGCCGCTTATGATCCGGCGGACATCATGCGCTACTGGCTGGATGACGCCGGCGAGATTGCCGCCTTCGCGCTGCTGTATCCGCATTGGGAGTTCTTTGACCTGCAAGTGGCGCCCGCGCTCCGCCACAGCGAGATTCACATACAGCGCTTCGAAGACTGCCAGCGCGAGACCCTGCGCCTCGCTGACAAACTCGGCATCAGCATGAAGGCCCTCGCCGTTGATGTCTGCGACTGTGACCGGGCATATTCTAACTTTGTCGAAGCGCGCGGTTACCGGCGGGCGAAACTCGGCTTCACCTTGACTCGGCACGAGCTGGCGGACATCCCTACCGCGGATTTGCCGGCCGGCTACCGCTTCCATCAGGCGACGGCGGAAGATGAGGCCCAGCTCGCGGAGGTGCATAATCACAGCTTCACCGGCAAGTGGAATGCCGATTCCTACGGGCGGGTCTTCTCTTCGCCGCACATGGAATGCGAGCTAGTCGTCGTTGCGCCTGACGGCCGTTTCGCCGCCTTCACCAACATCTGGATCGATGAAGTCAATCGTTCGCTGCTCTTTGAGCCGGTGGGCACGCACGCGGATTTTCGTCGGCGCGGCATGGGCAAGGCGCTGATGGTTCACGCGCTGCGCCGCATGCTGCAGGAACGCGGCATTGAGCGCGCCTACGTCTGTCATGCGCCGGCTTCCGAGAATCCGGCCGCGGCCGCGCTTTATGCATCGGTCGGCTTCGAGAAGCGCTGCGACATTTATGAATTCAGCAAGTCGGTCGCCTGACTTCGTCTTTTGAAATCTGCGCGGCTAGTTCAAATTGGCCTGGTTTCTGCTAAAATACGACTCATGATGCCGGTAGCAAGCGAGGAACTGAGCCAACGATGACTTTGCAGATCTTTAATGTGCTCGGGCGCCAAAAGCAGCCGTTCGAGCCGCTCCACGAAGAGCGCGTCGGCATGTACGTCTGCGGCCCGACCGTCTATGAGCACTCGCATTTGGGCCATGCCAAGACCTATGTGTCCTTTGATGTGGTGGCGCGTTACCTGCGTTACCGCGGCTACGACCTGCTCTATGTGCAGAACATCACCGATGTCGGCCACTTGCGCGCCAACGAAGAAGATCGCATTCTCGTGCGCGCCGCCCAGCTCAATGCCAAGCCTATGCAGGTGGTGGAAACGTATACGCGCAGCTACTTCGAGGATATGGACGCGCTGGGCGTTCAGCGGCCCGATATTTCACCGCGGGCCAGCGGCCACGTGCCCGAACAGATCGAAATGATCGAGACCCTGATCGCCAATGAACACGCCTATGTCGCTGACGGCAATGTCTACTTTGACGTCTTGAGCGATGCTGATTATGGCAAGCTCTCCAACCGCCGGGTGGAAGAGCAGCAGGATGAATCCCGCGAGCTGGTCGGCGGCGACAAACGGCATCCGGCCGATTTCGCCCTGTGGAAAAAAGCCGAGCCCGAGCATATCCTGCGCTGGAGCAGCCCCTGGGGCGTCGGCTTTCCCGGCTGGCATATTGAGTGCTCGGCGATGGCGAAGAAATACCTGGGCGCCAACTTCGATATTCATGGCGGCGGCATCGACAACATTTACCCGCATAATGAGAATGAAATCGCGCAGAGCGAATCCGCCAATGATGAAGCTTTCGCCAATTACTGGATGCTGACCGGCAGCCTGAATGTGCTCGATCCGGACGAGGGCATCCCGGTCAAGATGAGCAAGTCCCTTGGCAATTACATCACCATCAAAGACGCGCTGGCCAGTTATCGACCGCAGGAGCTGCGCTATTTCATCCTGACCTCGCATTACAGCAACCCAGTCGTCTACAGCGAGGAAGCGCTGGCGTCGGCCAAATCGGGCTGGGAACGGCTGATGAATGCCGTGCGCCTGGTGCGTCAACAGTTGAACAGCGCCCCGGAATCCGACGCGGGCAATGGTTTCATCGCACGCCTGGACGAGGCCCGTGCCGAATTCACCCGCGTGATGGACGATGACTTCAACTCGCCGCGCGGCATCGCCGTGCTGCAAGACCTGACGCGCGATGTCAACACCCTGCTCAACAGCGAGGGCGAAATCGGCGCGTCGACCCTGGCGGCCATCAGCGAGACCTATACGGCGCTGGGCGGCGATGTGCTGGGCTTGCTGCCGGCGGAAACGGACGCGGGCGGCGACGGGCAGCGCGAGGCGGCCTTGATCGAAATGCTGATCGATATGCGCGGCCAGGCTCGCGCCGATCGCGATTATGCCCGCAGCGACCAAATCCGCGACCAACTGGCGGCCCTGGGCGTCATGCTGGAAGACCGCGTCGATGGCACTATCTGGAGGCTGAGTTGACGCTTATTGCCAACCCGTCCCACCATCTTTTTGGCGGGCATCCGATGAAGAGGCAAGTGGAGCACATGCTCGGGCAGACCTTGACAAATATTATCCCTTCACTTTATTGCTGTGCGTACGGGCGAGCCGCCGGCTCGCCCCTACAGAATACAGTTCGGCGAGCGTAGAGGCGCAAGCTCATGCCAGAGTTTCTTTACGGACATTGGGCGGTCATCGAAGCGATGCGCGCCGGCCGGCGCAAAATAGACGCGCTGATGATCCACGAGCGGGCCGAGAAGCGCGGCTCGGTCGGCGATGCCATGAGCATGGCCGAAGAATTCAACGTGCCGGTGCAGCGCGTGCAGCGGCGCATCCTGGATGACCTGGCGAATAATGGCAATCATCAGGGCCTGGCGCTGCGGGTCGGTTCCTATCCATATTGCGACCTGGAAGACATCCTCACGCACGCCGCCCGCCGCCGCGAAAAACCTTTCATTTTGCTGCTCGACCTGCTGAAAGATCCGCAGAATGTCGGCTCCTTAATCCGCGTCAGCGACGCCGTCGGCATACACGGCATCGTCATACAGGAGCGGCGCAGCGTCGCGGTGACGCCGGCCGTGGTCAACGCCTCGTCGGGCGCTGTCGAGCATACCAATGTGGCGCAGGTGCCCAACCTGGTCAATGCGATGAAAGAACTGAAAACGCAAGATGTCTGGCTGGTCGGCCTCGATGTCGGCCCTAACATCCCGCCGCTGGATAAGACCGACCTCAACATGGCGCTTGGTCTGGTCATGGGCAGCGAAGGCGAAGGCTTGCGCCGCCTGGTGCGCGATACCTGCGATTTGCTGCTTACGCTGCCGATGCGCGGTGAAGTCGGCAGCCTCAATGTGGCAACCGCCGGCGCCATCGCCTTGTACTCCGCCTGGAGCGCGCGCGGCTGGGAGGGCTGGGTGCATGCTTAAGAGTCGTGTTCGGCGCCAGGCATAAATGCTTTGTCGATTTCTCCCCGAACATGCTCGACAAAGGCCGTCGGGTGTATCACGAGAACATCTTCAACCAGCGTATACGGCTTGGAAAACCGCTGATCATGTTTGACTTCGACGTTGCCCATCAGATTTATCGTTTGTTCAGAATCTAGCAGCGCGCACTTTTTCCCGGCGTATCCGATGTGCTTGAGGTCAATCACGAACCCGGTTAGGCGTCCCAATTCATAACCTTCAATCTCGGGGAAAAAGGTTGCGACAACCTGCTTGGTCTTGCCTTTGCTGGATTCGCCGGACGATTTCGTATAGACCTGATCCATCCAGGGAATAAGCAAAGTCATTGCCGCGACATGGTTGTCTGGAGAGCCGGCCATCAGCTGCTGAATCTGCGGTCGCGCGCTGATGGACCAGGCATCCTTGAATGTGGCATCCTTGATTTCGCCGATGTTCAGTGTCTCTTCAAGCTCCATCACGAATCCTTGGATTGAGTGATTCTTCGAATCCAGTATATCACATTTTGAATGCAATTGAACGTTTTCTTCAAGAGTGCTGTGTCAATGGAATCGTCCCAGATTAGTCGCGAAAGTATATTACAGAGCCATTCCTACGAGTCGCCAAATGCTCTAAAGTCAGCTCCTCTCAGCGAAAAAAGGCTCCACAGACACAAGCCCCCCATCAGCAGACCGCCGATGACGAAGGGCGCGCTTGATCCCAACTGCTGAAAGGTCAATCCCGCAAGAAGAGGCGCCGCTGCATTCGCCGCGCTAACCAGCGCCGCGCTGAAGCCCAATGCCCGCCCGTACTCGCCGGCGGACACGCGCTTTGTGATCAGGCTGTTGAGAGCGGGGCGGATCAAACCCGCGCCGATCGACACCGGCACGATGGCGATCGTGAGCCAGATGACGCCAGCGAAGCCACGACCGGCTTCGGCCGGGAGCTCAATGCCCAATCCGCCGAGCATCGCTTCTGTCGCTGTTGTCTGCGCGCTCAACAGGTCGCGCGCCACCAAATCACGCACATACAGCGGATGAGGCGCTTCGGGCGTTGTCGCCGTCAGCAGCAGGCCCAGCGCCAGCAGTCCCAATGCAAGGCCGGCCAGGCGCCCGTCGCCCAAGCGCGCGCTCCAGCGACCGATATAGCGCAGCTGCACCGTCACCAGAATGAGACCGATCAGCAGAAACAGCAGGGCGTTGCCGCGCCCGAGCAAGCCCAGCCGCGTCAAGGTGAAAAGGCCGAGCAAACTCTCGTAGCCGAAGAAAATGAGCTGCTGTACGAACATCAGCAGCAGCAGCAAGCCCAGCCCCGGCCGCAGCATTGAACGCGGGATGAGGGCCGCGCCCAGCCAATGTCGCTCGCCGCGCCCGCGCTTCTCCGCCGGATGTGTTTCCTTGAAGAGGAAGGCGGTGACCAGAATCGAAACAAATGAATAAATGGCGGCTGTGAATGCCGGCACCGCCAGCGATCCGCTGAATTCCAGGGCGAGCAGGGCGATGACCGGGCCGAAGATGAAACCCAGGCCGAAAGCCGCGCCGGTGATGCCCAGGCCGCGACTGCGATTGCTCGCGTCGGTGATGTCGCTCAGGGCCGCTTGCGCCGTCGAAAGATTGGCGCCGAAGAGGCCGTCAATCAGGCGCGACAAAATGACCAGCTCCAGCGAGGTCGCCAAGCCGAGCAATATGAAGCTGAAACAGGTGCTGACCTGGCTGATGAGAAGCAGCGGCTTGCGCCCGTAGCGGTCCGAAAGCGCGCCCATCACCGGCACGCCGATCAACTGCGCCAGCGGAAAAGCGGCCATCACCATCGCGATTTGCAGGGGACCGGCGCCGAAAGCCGCGGCATACAAATGCAGCAGCGGCAGGATGACCGTCAGACCGAGCAAGTCGACGAAGACGAGCAAGAATATAGGCGCCACCCGACGCATATCGAGCGGCGTTTGAGAGTCTACAGGGCGATCAGTCACAGGCGGCCACCGCCAACACGGACACTGCGCCAACTATAATTCAGCGCGCCTGTCATTTCGAGACGCGGCGCAGCCGGCATAGGCCTGCCTTCGCCTGCGGTTTGCTCATATCCGCCCGATGTGCTAATTTTAATGCGACGTTGCGACAAACAGTCTGGAATGGTACATGCCGACTTCCCGGGAGTATGCCCGCTGGCGGAACCGCATGGTCGACGAACAGCTGGTGAAGCGGGGCATCAACGATCGCCGCGTTTTGGACGCGATGCGCGTGATGCCGCGGCACGTCTTCTTGCCCGAAGAATTCAAGCCGCAAGCCTATGAAGACCGCCCAGCCCCCATCGGCGAAGGGCAGACTATTTCTCAACCTTATATCGTCGCCTTCATGACCGAGCGGCTGCGCCTGAAGCCCCATCACACCGTGCTGGAAATCGGCACCGGCTCCGGCTACCAAACGGCCATCCTGTGCCATCTCTGCCATTATGTCTACAGCGTCGAGCGCGTTAGCCGGCTGGCGGACCAGGCCGGCGGGCGCATCGGCGATTTGGGTTACAACAACATCGAAATCTATGTCGGCGATGGCAGCCAGGGCTTGCCCGATCAAGCGACTTTCGACCGCATCATGGTGACAGCGGCCGTCCCCCGCTTGCCAAATGTCCTGTGCGGCCAGCTTGACAAGCACGGCGGGCAGATGATCCTGCCGATCGGCGACGAAGAAATGCAGGAGTTGACGCTGGTCACGCGCCGCGGCGAGAGATTCGCCTCGCGGACGCTGCTGCGCTGCCGGTTTGTGCCGCTGATCGGCCGTTTCGGCTTTGATGACGATGTGAACAGCCAGGCCTTCATTCAATAAAGCAGCGCGGTGGGCGCCTGCCCCAGCGATAAAGCGAAGCCATCGTGGACGATGAAAAGCGAGCGGACGAGCTGAACCTCGATCTGATCCAGATGGTGCAGAAGGCGCGCATGCTGCACGATGCGACGGCGCGCCCCTCAGATCTGGCGGCCGTCTACTGGATCGAGGCGAAAGCGGGCCCAGGCCTCTCTCCGCCGCCGACGGGGTACGCTGGCGAATGGCGGATTCACCTGAACATCGAAAACGTGGACGCCGTTTGGGAGCAGGTCAAGGTGCTGACGGTGGCGGGGACGCTGGGCTACAAGTCGAAAGTGTCGACGCGCCCGGCCGCCGGCCAAGCGGATCCGAACGAGCGGCTGCTTTGCGTGCGCACCTGCGATGCGCGCTATGCCAACGATGTCGAACGTGTCGGGCAGGCGCTGCGGGATATCGGCTTGACCGACCTGCAGTACGTGGCGGACGAGTGACCCCGTCCCCCGGCCATCTCACCGAATTGCGCTTCTGTAGGGGCGACCTATTAGGTCGCCCGCCGAAACGGCAGCGGATTTGTAACGGCGGGCGCGGGCGACTCACCGAGTTGCCCCTACAGCAGATTTCGGCGGGATGGGTGACTACCGTGCCGCCGCCATCGCCTGATCGATATCCTCAATGATGTCATCGATATGCTCAATGCCGACGCAGAGGCGGATCGTGTCCGGCGTGACACCCGATGCCAATTGCTCTTCCGGCGTCAATTGGCGGTGCGTGGTCGAAGCCGGATGCGCCGCCAGCGATTTGGTATCGCCGATATTAACCAGCCGCTTGAAGATCTTCAGCGCGTCGTAGAACTTGACGCCGGCGTCGAAACCGCCCTTGATGCCAAAGGTCAGAAGCGCCGCGGGCTTGCCGCCGGTGTATTTCTGCGCCAAATCATAATAGGGCGAGCTTTCCAGGCCGGGATAGGTGACCCACTCAACCTGATCGTGCCCTTCCAGATGTTTGGCGACGGCCATCGCGTTGTCCACGTGCCGCTCCATGCGCAGGGAGAGCGTCTGCAAGCCTTGAATCACCAGGAAGGCGTTGAAGGGGCTGAGCGCGGAGCCGGTGTTGCGCAGGGCGACGACGCGGGCGCGGGCGATATAGGCGGCCGGCCCCATGGCATCGGTGAAGACGACGCCGTGGTAGCTCGGCTCCGGACTGCTGAACATGTAGAAACGCTCGTTGTGCTTGGCCCAATCGAAGATGCCGCCGTCGACCAGGATGCCGGCGATGCTGTTGCCATGCCCGCCCATGTACTTCGTCATCGAGTGCAGCACGATATCGCAGCCATGCTCGACCGGGCGGCAGAGGGCCGGCGTCGGCACGGTATTGTCGACGATGACCGGCACGCCGTGCGCATGCGCCATATCGGCGATGGCCGCCATATCGGGGATGTTGCCGGCCGGGTTGCCGATGGATTCCAAGAAGACGCCCGATGTCTTGCCGTCGATATGTTGCGCCAGGTCTTCCGGGCTGTCGCCATCGGCGAAGCGCACCTCAATGCCGAGCTTGGGCAGCATGTGCCGGAAGAGCGTCCAGGTCCCGCCGTAGAGTTGAGGCACGGTGACGATGTTGTTGCCCGCTTCGGCCAGGTTGATGATCGAATAAGTGATGGCCGCCTGGCCCGACGCCAGCGCCAGCGAAGCGACGCCGCCTTCCATCGCCGCCACCCGCTGCTCCAGCACATCGTTGGTCGGGTTCATGATGCGGGTGTAGATGTTGCCCGGCACCGCCAGGTTGAAAAGGTCGGCGCCGTGTTGGGCGTCATCAAATTCATAGGCGACGGTCTGGTATATCGGCACCGCGACCGCCTTGGTCGTCGGCTCGCTCTCATAGCCGGCGTGGATGGCTTGCGTCTCGAGTTTCATCGAGTATTCTCCCGAAATCGTCTGCAATTGAAGTTTAGCGGCATACTTTAGCGCATATTGCGCAATATGCGAGAGGCAAAATGCTTAGGCCCGCGCCCCCCGCTTCCAGCGCGCGCCGGTCCGCTCGATGGTGGCGACGATCACGCCGTAAACTACCAGCGCGCTGCCCAGGACCTGCGCCGCCGACGGGATCTCGCCGAACAGAAAGAGCGCGATCAAAGCGCTGCCCACCACGGCGACTTGCAGGATGATGGCCATCGCCGTCGCCGTGAAAAACTGCAGCGACAAATTCATAAAGATATGGCCGATCACCTGCGCCAGAATCGTCACGATGATTGTCCAGAGGTAACCCGACGCCGTATATCCGGTGACAGGCGTCCCGCTGGCGGCGACGAAGACGCTGATGACCAGCGCGGCGCTGAAGAATACGAGGAAACTGTAAAGCAGCGGCGGGATGACATTATTCAGCTGGCGGCCGATGAGTATGTATGCGCCGAAGCAGAATGAGCCGATGAGCGCCAGCCCCCCGCCCAATAGCGGATCACTGCCGGCTTCAACCGCGCTCAGCCCGCCGAAGCCCACCAGCGCCACGCCCACCAGCGTCAGCGCCAGGCTTAGCCAGAAACGGCGCGAGAAGACCACACCGAAAATCAGAATCTCCGGCAGTACGATCCACATCGGCGTCGTCCGCCGCAGCAGACTGGTCATCATCACGCTGGTGTATTCCAGCGAGACGAAGAGCAGCAGCAGGTTCAGCGCCAGCCAGAACCCGGCAATGCCCGAAAGGAGCGCCTGGCGGCGGGACAGCGCGAAGAGCTCGGCGCGGAAACGCAGCCAGATCACCGGCAGCAGGCCGACGGAAACCAGCCACAGCCGCACCAGCACGATCACCAGCGAGGGGACGCCTTCGCCCTGCGTGATGCGAATGGCGACTGGCGTGACGGCAGCCGAAAATATCATCATCAAGATGATGAACGTTCGCCGTCGGTCGAGCATAGGCTGTCTCATGAATCCGCCAGGCAGAATCGCGCAATGCTAGCACAGGCTGACGCCGGTTAACAGGTGAAGCCCCCGCCCGCGTCTACCTGACTCCTCCTCAGTCCGGGATCCCGCATCTATCGCAGGTAAGTAAGCACAACTGTGCCCGGGCGATACATCATGGCGCAGGTATATTCATCTTGCACGAAACTCCGCAAGGTAAAAACCGCCGCGGGCGACCTTGTCGTATCAATGAAGACCAGCGCGCCGGTGGCTTTGAAGCAGATCCAGGTCTGTCCCAGTTCCTTCATCTGCTGCGGGCAGACCGGCAGCGAAAGCTCATGCCCGGCGCGGATTAGCGCCGACTTCAGATAGTTGTGCCGCCGGAGCGCCTCCACGCTTGTGTTGTAACGGAGCGCCAGGCGAAACAGGTTTTCGCCTCCGGCCACCCGATGCGTACAGTGCGGATTCGAGCGCCAGACCCGGACCGCAAGCCGGCCGCCTTGCAAGGCTGGATGCTTGTCGAGCGCGATCATGTCAATCGCCTCGCATTCCACATCATTGTGAAAGGACCGCACGCTGATGCGATCGTTCGGATTGCAGACTTCGGGTTGAGGCGTAGGGCTTGGGGTAGGCGTCGGTCTGTCGGACGTTGGCGTCGGAGGGACGGCTGTTGGAGCCTCATCAGGCGGTTTGCGTATAGGTTTTGGTGCGGACGTGGCTGTTGGATCTGGCGAGCCGGTGGGCGTCGCCGTATCGGTGGGCGTCGCCGTGTCAGTGGCAGTCGCCGTATCGGTGGGCGTCGCCGTGTCAGTGGCAGTCGCCGTATCGGTGGGGGTCGCCGTATCGGTGGGGGTCGCCGTATCGGTGGGCGTCGCCGTGTCAGTGGGGGTCGCCGTGTCGGTGGGGGTCGCCGTGTCGGTGGGGGTCGCCGTATCGG
>WTGN01000084.1:62953-67987 GCA_011523545.1 Chloroflexota bacterium
TCGGTGGGGGTCGCCGTGTCGGTGGCTATGACGAAGGCGCCGGGTCCCTCATACGCGCCGATATCGCAGCGGCTGCCCTGAGGCCTGGTCGTGCCGATCTGATCGACATTTACGCCTTCCAGACAATCAGCGGCGTCTATGGCGGGGCTGGTCGTGGAGAATGGGAAATATGGAATATCGCCCGTCGCGCTCGCCGACAACTGCGGGTTGTCTGAAAGATTTGTGCCGCTGCACTCGTTCGCCCCGATGATATTGGCATTGACGACAACACCGCCGCCGGTGCCGGTGAAATCCTCATCAGCCACCAGTTTGCAGTCGCCATTTGAATTGTCAAACAGAATATTGTTAAGGGCATCAATTCGCGCGCGGCCGGTGGTCAGGTATACCCCACCGGCGGAATCGGCCGCGGCGCTGTTCTTGACGATGGTGACATGCTTCAAGTCAACGGAAGCGGCATCGCCCGTATACAGGCCGCCGCCTGCGGAAGTTGCTGCATTGCTGTAGACGGTGCTGTTTGTGACAGCGAACGATCGGTCTTCGCCGAGGAAGTAAGCCCCGCCGCCGGAGCCCGCGCTGTTGTTATAAATCGCGCTGCGGCTGATGGTCGTCGGGCTTTCCGAATAGACGCCGCCGCCCAGACCGGCTTTGTTGCCGCTGATGATGCTCTGCGTGATCGTCAACGCGCCTCGGCCGTCCTTGTACACGCCCCCGCCTTTCGAGCCAGAGACGCCGCTTAGATCGCTATTTTGAATCACTGTGTTGTGGATCGTCAATGAGTTGTTGGAGTCGCTGTAGACCGCTCCATAAAATGTATTGGTTACGCCACTGGTCAGTATCAGGTTTTGCAGCTTAAGCGTGGCGAAGTCGTGCCAAATGACGCCATATTGGCCGCCGCCGCTGATTGTATAGCGGCCGCCGCTGCCATCCGAGCCGTCGATGGTGATATTGCTGATGATAAGGGGCAAGTCGCTCGTCAGCGAAATGTTGGCGCCGAGGATGATGGTGTCGTCGCCATCGTTGCCGCCCCCGGGATCCGTGCCCGCCTCGCAACTGCCGGTGTTGTTGGTCCAGCCGTTGGCTTCGGTGATGGCTTGCGCAAGTGTGCAGCCGCTGTCAACGTTGATAACCGCGGCCTGAGTCTGGAGCGAGGACCACAGGAGGACGAGCGCCGCCAAGCCGATGACCCTGACGCGGAGAGCGGACTTTGTCGCAAGCGCCCGCAATTCACGCGACAGTCTGTTGCGAAACGTAGGGGTGCGGCGGGTGCCCATCATACTGATATTGCCTCTGGTGCTGCGATGTCGATAACTAAGCGGCAAGGCCAATAAGTTGTATCTGGGTTAGAAGCGACGGCAATAAATCTCGATAGAGCGCGCTGAGGTTTTTTCTAAAGACGCCGCGGCGGCTAGCGTCTCAGCATGTGGTCATTGTCGCTCCTGTCCCAAGTCGGTCAGAACGACCGTGCCCGGGCGATAAATAACCGCGCAGGAGAATCCGCTCCCGGTGAATTTCTGCAAAGGCTCCACTGCCGGCGGCGACGAAGTTGTATCAATGAAAACCAGGTCACCGTCAGCCTTGAAGCAAACCCAGGTACGCCCAAGTTCCATCATCTGCTGCGGGCAGACCGGCAGCGACAACTCCTGCCCCGCTGGGATCAACTCCGAACTTAGATAGTTGTGCCGCCTGAGCGCCTCTACAGTTGTGTTGTAACGGAGCGCCAGGCGAAACAAGTTCTCGCCCCCGGCTACCCGATGCGTGCATTGCGGGTTCGAGCGCCAGACCCGCACCGCGAGCCGGCCGCCTTGCAGGGCCGGGTGCTTGTCCAGGTCGAGCATTTCCAGTGCTTGGGCTTTGATATCGCCGTAAATTGATTGCAGGTAAATCCGCTCATTCACCGAGTAGGTATAGGTTGTTAAGGGCGTCGCTGTCGGCGTCGCGGCGATGAAGGTTGCCGTTGCCGTTGGGATGGCGGTTGGGACTGCCGTAACAGTTGGCGTGCCAAGGCGTCTCGGCCGTCTGTCATCTGGTTCGCCATCGTCTGGCGGGTCGCCATTGTCCGGCGGGTCGGGCGGCGGCACCGTGACTCGCTGGCTGTCGCTGTCGCTGTCGGCGCTGTTGCTGACCGTCAGCGTCACGGTGTAGGTCGCGGGATTGCTGGGGTAAGTGTGTGTTGGATTCTGGTCGCTGTAATCTTCCGCGCCGTCGCCATCCACATCCCAGCTGAAGCTCAGGTTGCTGCCGGTGGAGGTAGAAGTGAAACGGACTTGGTAGCCGGTGACGCTGAAGCTGAAGCTGGCTATTGGCGGGTCGGGCGGCGTCGCCACGGCAATGTTCTGCGTGGCCCGGTTGTTGAAGTTGGGACCGTTCGCCGTCAAAGTCACGGTATAGTTGCCGCCGGTGAGGTATGTGTGGGAAGCCGTCGGGCCTGTCTGGCCGGTGAGGGTGTTGCCATCGCCGAAATCCCAGTCATAGGTTTCGATCCGGCCGCTGGACCCGCCGGCGTTGAAGTGCCATTGCAGAACATTGTTGCTATCGACCTCGGCGGTGAAACTGGCGACCGGCGCGCGCCATTTCACGGGGATTGTCTGCGTAACGGGAGAGCTGTCGCCGCCGGGACCTCTCGCCGTCAGGGACACGGTATAGCTGCCGCCGCTGGTGTAGGTGTGGGAGGTCCTTGCGCTTGTGACGGTTTCGGTATTGCCATCGCCGAAATCCCAAATATAGCTGGTGATGTTGCCGCTGGAGTCGCTGGCGTCGAAGTTCCAGGTCTGGACATCGTCGGTATCTTCGGTGGCCGTGAAACTGGCGGTTGGCGCCGCCGGCTTATACTCAACAGCGCCGATATCGCAGTTGCTGCCCGTCGGCCGCGTCGTCCCGATCTGATCAGTCGTGATGCCGGTGATGCAAATGCTGTCGCCGGCTCTGTTTACGGCCGGGCTGTTCGATGGTAGCGGGAAATAGGCGGGCGGCTCGCTTAGGTCGGTCGGCACGGTCGGGCTGGCGGGCAAGAGCGGATCGGCGCTGGAGGCGGGCGTCCCGCAATTGCCCGTGCGGATGAGGTTGCCGGTGTTGGCGCTCAAGGCGGAGCTTTGCCGGCAATCCCCGCCCGTGTTGCCGGACAACAGGCTGTTCTTAATCTCAGTGCCGCTGCCGGCATTGTTCACGCCGCCGCCCTGATTCGAGAGGACGGCGCTGTTCTTGGTGATGGTCGTGTGCAGCAGTTTGACCGTGCTGCCCGCGATGTAAATCGCGCCGCCTTGTCTCGCGCTGTTGCTGTAAAATGTGCTGTTGGTGATCGTCGTAGAGACGGAGCCGCTGGTAATGGAAATTGCCCCGCCAAAACCCGTCCCGTGGGCGCTGTTTCCGTTGAACGAGCTGCGTCTGATCGACAATGAGCCGTGATTGTAGATGGCGCCCGCGTCGGCGCTATTTGTGGTCGCATTATTGGAAAACCTGCTGTCGACGATGGTCGCTGACGAGCTGCTGTGGTCGATAGCAATGGCGGCGCCGTGACCGACAGTCTGATTGTCACTCATCACAACTCTGTTGAGTTCAAGCGTGCCGGGAAACAAGCGAATCGCGCCGCCATTAAGGTCGGCGGGAACAGTGTTGGCTTTGGTCAACGTCATATTGTTTAGGGTCAATTTTCCATAACTAACAAAAAAGAGGCGCGTGTCGCCATCGCCGTCGTTATCGCTGTCGCCGCTGATCGTCCAGCCCTTGCCGTTGATGGTGATGGTTGAGCTGATGGTGGGAAGCGTCGCAGACAGCCTGAGCGTGTCGGCCGTCGAGGGCATGTTGATGACATCGGCGCCGGCCGCCCCCGCGCCATTATTCCCCGCCGTGCAGCTGCCGGTGTTGCCTGTCGCGCCGTTGGCTTCTCTTATGGCTTGCGCCAGTGTGCAATTGGTCCCGACGTTGATCTCTGTCGACTGGGTCTGAAGCTGGGTTGACAGCATGACGAGCAGCGCCAGGACAATGGCTATAGCGCGGGGACCAGAGCGGAATACCAACGTGTTCGAGGCACGCGACAAAGCAGTACGAAACATTGCGGCGCGTAGCATACGGATAAGCTCCTTCTACGCGGCTTCGATTGGATAGCAGTTTGAATAAGTAATAATGTAGTTCATTGTACAAGACTTGCACATATGTAACATTCCCCAAGCGGCCAATTTTTGACAGACGCCGCCGACAACAGTAATATCCGGTAGCTGTCGTCTTAAGGTTTAGCCAGGCGCGGGAGCCTATATGGCAAAAGCAACAGGTTCGCATGATCTGACATCGCTAAAGCTGGAGCTCATCGAGGGCGCCGCCCTGGTCGCCGGGATCGGGCTGGTGCCGCTGACGCAGGGCAACCTCAGCCTGCGGGATCCCGAAAGCGGGCATGTGCTCATGACGCCGCACGATTACCCTTATGACCAGATGACGGCCGACGATGTCCTCGTGCAGGACCTGGCGGGCAATGTCATCGACGGTTTCCGCGAGCCATCGCATGAATCGCCGGTGCATCTGGCGGTCTACGAACGGCGGCCCGAGGTCTTCGGCATCGTGCATGCCGAGCCGGTGTACACCAATCTATTCGGCGTCCTGCACAAGCCGATCGCGCCGCTGCATGTCGGCACGCTAATCACGGTCGGCGGCGCGACGCCGGTCATGCCCTTCGCGCCCAGCGGCTCGCGCCAATTCGGCTACGATATGCTGGCGGTTATGGGCGATAAGCGCGCCGTCGTCTGGGCAAACCACGGCATGCTGGCGGTCGGCGACAGCCTGCGCAAGGCGATTCACTGCACCGTCATGGTCGAGATTTCGGCACAGCTTTATCACATGGCGCTGCAGCATGGCGAGCCGCATCAAATCCCGCCGGAGTTCCATGACCGTTTGCTTGCCTGAGCTGGCGCATGGATGCGGCGAAATTTGAAGAGTCACGCGGAGAGGCGACAAGCGAAAATGAATCTGCAAGGCTTATCCAGTACTGATAATGCTACAGAGCTTTTTCTACCCCATCCCCCCAACCCCCTTCCCCAGCGAGCTAGG
>WTGN01000070.1 GCA_011523545.1 Chloroflexota bacterium
CAACGGACACAGATGAACCGACGGCCACAGATACGCCGCCGCCAACGGACACAGACGAGCCGACCGCCACTAACACGCCGCCGCCAACGGACACAGATGAACCGACAGCTACCAACACGCCGCCGCCGTCGGTAACAGATGAACCTACGGCTACAGATACGCCGCCGCCGACAGACACCGAGGAACCGACGGCAGCAGTAGCAGCAACAGCGACGAATACTCAAGCACGGACGGCGACCGATACGCCGACAGCGGCGGACACACCGACGGCTGCCTTCACCCTGACCGTGACGGACTCTTCCGCGCCAAGCCCGACGAGCGCGCCAACGATGACCGACACAACAGAGCCGACTGTAAGGGTCACATCTACTCTTACTGCCGCGCCAACGGCCACCGAGACCGCTCCCGCGACTAATACTTCTTTGCCGACTGAGACGGTCTCGCCCGCGCCAACGGCATTGCCGCCGAACACCGCGACGAACACGCCGACGGATACCGGCCCGTCGACGGCGACGCGCATCCAGCCCAATACCTCGACTCCGACATTGACGCCGCCCGCTGCGGAGACGGAGCCTCAAGTGCAATTGGGACGGGCGGAGGTCGTCGTGCCCGCGGCAACCAGCCAGCCGACTGTGATTGTGACGGCCCTGTCCCGGCCTACCTTGACATTCCTGCCGACAATGTCTGACGCTGAGGTGGCGCAGCTCTTGGCCACGCCCGCGCCACGCCCGGTAGAGTCCGCCGACGGGCCCGAGGCGCCGACGCAGCCGGTCACGGCGGTCACCGCTCCAGCGCCGGTCGCGACTCCAGCGCCCGACGGCGGCTTTGCGTTCACGCCGGGGCCGAGCGACAGGACTCCATCGGCGGATGTGGGCCCGCGCGCAACGCTGCCGACGCCAATTCAACCGACTGTGGCGCTGCAGCTAGACTCGCTGCCCGCGACAATCGCCCCTATCTCCCTGGCTACCACCTTCAGCATCAGTTCCGCGCCTGTGTATCAATACGATGTGCCGGCTGGCGAGACATTCTCGTTCCAGAACATCCGGCTGGGCGACGGCGTGCGGCTGTTCATTCCGAACCCGGTCGACCCCGCCAACAGCTGGATTCGAACCGATCACTACGGCATGTTGCGCTACAAGCCGCTCGGCGCGTCACAAGAGGGCGTGATGACTCATTCGCCCTACCACGATGGCTTTTCCGTTCCCAGCATTGATCAAAACAAGAATCGCATTGTGGAGCTGGATTGGTCGGCCGATGGACAGCGGATCAGCTTCCGCATTGACCCGCCGCCGGGACAAGATACCGCCAGCGCTGGCGTTTGGTTCTGGCAGCCCCGGATCGAAACAGAGAACGACCCAACCTACGCGATCATCCGCGACTGCCCGGATGATAGCTATGGGTCTTGCCAGCGGGTGCGGCGGCAGGGGCCGATTTGGCAATGGAAGACCAAAGGCGTCTACTGGCGTCCAGTTGAAGGCGACAATACGATTTTGCTCCGGGTTGAACTGCCCCAGGAGCGGCGCAACGCCCTCGCCATCGTTCAGGCTGTTCGCGATCCGGCTTATGCCAATACCCCGCCGCACTTCGTCCGTTACGATTATGGGCACTGGAATCCGGATGGAAACGGCATTGTGGTGAGTGGACAGCGCTGGGATGGCCATGTGATCATCGCTGATGTCAACAGCGATTTGTCCGGCGAGCGGGTCATTCTGGACGGGTCAGCGCTTGGTCTTTGGCTGCGAGATGCCGTGCGCCGGCCCAATGGACAGGTCGTCGCTCTGGGCCGTCCTGGCGCGCCGGGCAGCGGTCCTGTCGCCTTGTACGACAGCAACGGGCGGCAGATATCGCCATTCATCGGCCATGCCCCGCCGGAAGACGTTCGCTGGTATCCCGACCGCAACCTGGTGGTCGTCTCGGTGCTCGGGCGCCAATATACCGTCCAGGTCGAAGGCGGCCATATCATTGACAGCACGGACCTGACCGGCAATCCGCAATTCAGCGAGGGCGAGTTCGGCTCATCAACGATCCCCACTGGCGTTCGACAAGGCGCGCAGTATCAACCCGGCCAGCAACTGCGCGTGTCGATACCATTTCTGAACATCCGTCAAAGCCCCAGCGTCGCTGCCGCGCGCGTCGGGCAATTGGTCACGGGCGATTATGTGGCGATTCTGGCCGGTCCCTTTGAGAACGAGGGCTATCCCTGGTGGCGAGTGCGCACGGCGGCTTTGCTTGAAGGCTGGATCGCCGGCCAGATCAGCGGCGCGCCGACTATCAGAACACCCTGATGCGGAGGCGCTATTGTCTTCCGCCGCATTCGATTCTAGGATGTCTTCAATAGCGAAATCGCCGCCAGGCAATACCATGCCTAATGCAGCGCTGGTCAGCATCATCATTCCCACCTATAACCGCCGACAATACGTCACCGACGCGGTTGACAGCTGCCTGGCGCAGACGCACGACAACTGCGAGATAGTCGTGGTGGACGATGGCAGCGCGGATGGAACGGGTCGCCTCTTGCGCGAACGCTACGGCGACGCCCTGCGCTACATTTATCAGGACAACCAGGGTCCCGGCATCGCGCGCAATCGCGGCATCGCCGCAGCCAGGGGCGACTTCATCCAATTTCTCGATGCCGATGACCAACTGCATAAAGAAAAGATTGCGATATGCCTGGAGGCATTTCACGAACGGCCGGAGGTGTCGGTCATTTACACGCACTACCAACAGGTGGCGAGCGACGGCGCGACGCCGGTGGAGACGGGCGCCTTCGAGTCTTATACAGACGATGTATTCTGCGAATTGCTGCGGCAAACCGGCTGCCGCATTTTGACCAGCTCCAGCATGTGCCGCACAAATGCGCTGCGCTCGATCGGCGGTTTCGAAGACGATGCCAAATTTCGCAGCGCCGAAGATTGGGACCTCTTCTTGCGCCTGGCGATGAAATATCGCTTCCACGGCATTGATCGGCCGCTAGTGTATCGGCGCGTGCACGAAAGCATGATCTCGGATGACAAGCTCGCCGGCGCCTATGGACGACTCAAAACAATACAGAATGCGCGTCATTATGGCTGGGAGCGCTGCATGCCGCCGGCGGAGTTCGCGCGCAAGCTCTCGGCGCGCCATCATGTTTACGCGCTCTATCTGTGGGCGGCCGGCGAGCGGCGCGATGCCCGGCATCACTTTCTACAGGCTGCGGAAATCTATCGGCCGCAAGCGAGGCAGCGCCGCCTTTATGCGATCTATACGCGCTTCCTGCCGCCGATGTCGCTGGATATCACCTTGGCCGCGGTCCGCTTCGCCCGGCGCCTGCTGGGGCGACATCCGCCTGGGGACCAACAGTGAAACGCGGCGGGCTGCGCCAGGAACCCTTTCCAGTCCAATGACGTATACTATGTGGAGACGACGCTTGGCCGAGGTGGATGAAAGATGCGAACCAAGACTGAGAGCCTGCGCTACGACATTGCCGAGTTGATGAAATCTGGCGCGTTCAACGAGATTGTCGATCGCTGCCATGTGGAGCTGACCCTGGCTCGGCGCGAAAACCGCCAAAGCGTCGAGGTCATTGCCTTGTTGGGTTTGGCCGGGGCGCAGTGTTCGCTGGGGCATTTTGCGTTTGCACGGGATTATGTGAATCAAGCGATAGAGCTGGCGCGGGAAATCCGGTCGACCGGCCTCTCCATTGATGCGCTGAATGCCCGCGCGCGCATCGCCAGAGAGGGTTTCTTCCAGACCGCCGAGGCCTCTGAAGATTATCTGAGCGCTGTTGACCAGGCCTTCGAAGCGGGCGATATGCGCCGCTACGCGCAATCGCTGCTGGGCTTGGGCGAGATCGCCGCCAACCCGAGTGACTCCAGCAAACATGCCTGGCGCGTGATTGATATCGCCCGTGAAATCAATGACGGCCAGTTGGAAGCGCGGGCGATACTGCTGCTGTCGAACGCATTCATACGCCAGGCTGATTACAAAAAGGCGAATGATGGCTTGTTGGTCGCCTTGCGCAAGGCGCAAACGGCGCATGATCGATTGCTCGAAAGCGTCATCATCGGGCAGCAAGGTCTGGTGTTGGCGCAGGACAGCGAGACCAGCAAGCGCGGCATTGAACAGCAGTTGACCGCGCTGGAAGTCGCACGCGGCATGGAGGCAATCTTCCATGAGTTCATGCGGCTTTATACCCTGGCTATGACGATGTCCGCCGCCGCGCAATTTGACGAAGCGCGCAATTACCTCGATCAGATGCTGGCGCTCTCGCAAGATGTACAGCACAAGCCCTACGAAATGTATACCCTCGGCATGCTCGGGCAGTGGCAGGAGATGCGCGCTGAGCCGGATATCGCCGTCGCCTTTTATGGCCGGGCGGCTGATACGGCCCGCGAAGTGGGCAACCCGGCTTATGAGGCGCGTTATCTGTTCGCGCTAGGTTCGGTCTATCAGTCCAAGTGGGACTTTGAAGGCGCCCGGCGGAAGTTCATCGAGGCGCGCGTAATCTATCGCTCGCTTGACGACGGGCGCAACGCCACCCGAGTGAGCGCGTCCATCGTATACAGCTATATTCTGGCGTTCGCTTCGAAAATCATGACGCTGATGGGCATGCGGCCGAAGAGCTAGTGAATCCCCGGCTTGGGCGCATCGCTACAGATCAAGCTCGCCCTTGGCCCACAGCCCGGTCAATGTGATTGAGGGATAGAAAACAAGCGGCGGCAGCTGCTCCCGCGCGAACCAGCCGACATCGGCGGCGTCATCACCGGCCCGCGCTTCTCCGTCGATTACTTCGGCGCTGTAGGCGATGATGATATCAGCCAGGCCATGGTCGCGCTTTGGGTAGACGGCCAGCAGCCTGTTGATGCGAACGCGAAGGTGAGTTTCTTCCCAGGTTTCGCGCCGGGCCGCGTCTTCCGGCGCTTCATCATGATCGACGAAGCCGGCCGGCAGCGCCCATTTCTCCTTGCCCGGGTCGACCGCCCTCTGAATGAGCAAAACACGGCCGTCGCGCTCGATAAAGACGACCACAGCGACCTTGGGGTCGAAGTAGACCGGAAGCTCGCAGCTTGCGCAATAGGGACGCGATCGTCCGGAAACATGCATGCTGATGAGGCGGCGCCCGCAGACGGGGCAGAAATTCGCAATTCGCGTCATTGACTTTCCAACTCAGGGCGGGGAATCACTTGCTTACGACGATATATCGTGACTTGCCTCCAGAATAAAAATCGCTGTGGTCTCTGCGTTCCCAGCAGTTAAATCAGCATAAGACAAAATCGACCAGAAGATTTAGCCATCGGCTCAGATACTCCTCCGGCCGCGCTGCTATTGACATGGCCAGCACTCCGCCGTACACTAGCTGACCGCAAGCCGGAGTGGCGGAATTGGCAGACGCGCACGACTCAAACTCGTGTACCTTCGGGTGTGTGGGTTCGACTCCCACCTCCGGCATTCAGCATGACGACAGTATCAGGCGGCGCGGTTTCAGCGCAGGCTCCATTCTGTTTCCGCTAGCCCCGCTTGCATATTCTCATAGCGCGCCAGCGTGAAAAGCCAGTCCGACAATCGATTGACATAGGGCAGGGCGTGCTCGCCGATATCTTCGCTCTCATGCAACGCCGTCATTAGCCGCTCGGCGCGGCGACAGATGGCGCGCGCAAGGTGAATATGGGCGGCGGCCAGCGTTCCACCGGGCAGGATGAACTTCTTCAGTGGCTCGAGCTCGCCCGTCATTTGGTCGATTGTATTCTCCAGCCAGGCGACATCATCCGCCGCTATGCGCTCAATCCAGTCGACCTTGGCCTCAAGCGGGGTCGCCAGGTCCGCGCCGAGATGAAAGAGTTGGCTTTGCGCCTGTTTCAGCCAGTTATCAACCTCAACGCTGCTGCCGGCTGCCCGCGCCAGGCCCAGGGCGGAATTGACTTCATCAATCGTGCCATAAGCCTCGACGCGAAGATGATGCTTGGGCACACGCCCGCCGCCGAAGAGAGCGGTGTCGCCTTTGTCTCCAGTTCTGGTATAAATCTTCATCGCTCTCCTTCCGTCGTATTGGCCGCGGCGGTTGAAGAATCGCCGTGATTCGGCTGACTGATGCGCTCTGAATGCATGGGCTTTCCAAGCCGCCAGCGTTCGTACAGACTTGCCATGCCGATGCCGGCGAATACCAGCCATACCAGCTCGGCGGGGAAGAGATAGCGCGGCAGCGCAAGCAAGAAGACATGAACGCCGATTGTATAGAATGCGAAGCCGGCGAGCGGCGCGGCCGTGATCCAGCGCCGGCGCGACTCGATCATGCCCAAGAGCCCAAAGCCCAGGCCGGTGATATGAAATAGCCAGAACGCGAGCTTGATGGCGAAGCCTTCGATGCGCATCACCCGAACCAAGCCATCCAGCGAAAGATCTGAGGTCGCCCATTGGCGCGCTGCCTCAACGATGCTGACATCGCCGAATGGCGCCGTGCCGTAGGGCTGCACTATCGAATACGCCAGTTCGCCCGCTCTCAGCCGGATGAAGCCGGCAGGATCAGCGCCGACGATTGCACCAATCTTGTCGACGTAAGTTTCCGTCGCGTGTTCAAACTTGCAATCGACCACGCAGTCCGCCGGCGTATCGACATCGACGCCCGCCAGGAGCAATTCGTCGTTCCGCGCCGGGGAGCCGTCTCTGTTTTCGGCGCCGCGCCAGAGCGCCGGCATCAATTGATCGCTGATGATAATGAGCCGGTTCCAACTCAAGAGGTTGTACAAGGTCCAGGACGACACGATCGCCAGATAAACCGCAAGCAGCAGCAGGCAGCGCCGGCGCCAGCCGCGCAGGAGACGGCGGCGCCCCAAACACAGCAGATGCAGCCCGATGACCAGCGGAAAAAGCGCCGACACGCCCCGGGTCAAAGTCGCCAGGCCGAAAGCCGCCCCTGCCAGCGTCATTGCGCCGCTTAAACGATGCGCCCGCGGGTCGGCGACCGGGCCGGCGACATACTCGATGTAAAGCCAGAGACCCAGGGCCAGAAAGAATATGTACAGGGTCTCCGTAGCGATATTCGCCGGTTCCGTAATGAAGGCCGGGTGGAAGGCCATCAGCGCGGCGGCGATGATGCCGGCCCTGGCGTCGCCCGCAACGGTGATGGCCATCCTGCCGGCGAGATAGACTGTCGCGATGGAAGCCAGGCATTGCAGCAGGCGAATGGCGATGATGGTTTCGTGATCGGGCAGAATGGGCTGGAAGATGCCGACAAAGATGATGTAGAGCGGGGCCGTCTTGATGTTGGAGATGTAAAATGGAAGGCCCCGGATGCGGCCATGTTCTTGTCCGCTGAAGAAGCCAGCGCCATTAACCAGGTACCAGCTGCTGTCGCCACCGGTCGCGCCGGAGAATTGAACAAGCGTCGGCTGCTCCAGCGCATAAGCGATGCGCATGAGGAAGCCGGCCAGCATGATGAGCCAAAGCACACGTGTTTGCAGCGCTGCGTTTCGCATCCCAGAAGTCCAGGCTATGACAATGCCGCCGGACGAATGCAGGCGCTGGCGCCGCGAAGCTGCAATCGCTGACTGAGGCGGTTTGCCACCGTCGTCTGACCCAATTCTACACCCGCTCGCGCGCTTATCCTGCGCTGAATGCGCGGTCGCCATGTCCCAATCAGACTATAATGAAGTCATGGGAGCTGCAACATGAAAGAGACGCAAGCCTACATTGAGCGCATAAAGCGGGTCAATCGCGGCTATCAGCGCCTGGACCTGGCGGTGGATAAGTCGCTTGCATCCATGCTGGCCGGGCAAGCCATGCTCGTGCGCGCGATCGACAAGGACTACGATGTGGAGCGCTGGGACCCTTATCTGCGCGAGCTCTGGTTCCCGGTTGAGACGCCAGCCAGCAACATCATTGTCGTCGAGCGCCCCGCCCGCCGGCATTATAGCCCCGGCCAACTGCTAAGCATTATCGGGCCAATCGGCAAAGCCTTCCGTTTTCGTCAGAAGCTGCGCAATATCCTGCTGATCGCCTACAACACGACGCCCTCGGCGCTGCTGTTGATGCTGCCGCCGCTCTTGGCGAAAGGCGTGGGCATTACCCTGGTCCTCTCCGGTTCCGCCAGGCGCTACGACACGAATCATCTGCCGGAGGAAGTCGAAGTAATCCGGGCGGACGACGATCTCACCTGGTCGGACATGGTGATGACTTTGGGCTGGGCTGATCAAGTCTTTGTACTGGTCGGGCCGGGCAATGAGCTGACATACTTCGGCGACATCATGGCTGTACTGCGCGACCGGCATCATGACATTCCGGCAAATTATTTATTTGGCATCATCAGGCGGGATCTGCCCTGTGGCGTGGGCGCCTGCGGGGCATGCTCGCTCAACGTGGGCCGGGGGCAAAAGCGGCAATGCATCGACGGCCCCGCCTTTGACCTGACCGAACTGCGCCTCAATTAGCGCTGGCTGCTTATGGCGATTGAAATCACCCGGCCGGGAAAATACAGCCTTATCCTGTCGACGCCTGTCATGCCCGCCGCCGGCACGCTTGGTTTCGGGGACGATTACCGAGCGTTGCTGGATTACGACAAGCTTGGGGCGATGGTGACGAACCCGGTCACTATTGACCCCTGGCGCCCGGCTTCCGGCACGCGCATCGTTGCCCTGGACGCCGGCGTCCTGGCGCATACCGGCCTGCCGAACCCGGGGCTGGCGCATGTGATCAGCCAATATCGCCGCGCATGGGCGAATATGCCGATCCCGGTCATCCTGCATCTTGTCGCTTTGTCAGTTTCCCACATCAAGCGAGCGCTGGACCTGATTGATGAGGTAGATGAGATCGCCGCCGTCGAGCTTGGTTTGCGCGACGATATCAGCCAGCCGGAAGCGGTCGCCCTGGTCGAGGCGGCATCCCGAATGGAGAAACCGCTTCTGGCGCGTCTGCCATTTTACGAGAGCAGTCAGTTGGCCTTGCCAATCGCCGACGCCGGCGTTGATGCGCTGGTGCTGACTGCCGCGCCGCGCGGCACCGCCCGAGACAATCATACCGGCCGTCTGGTCAGCGGGCGCGTATATGGGCCGCTGGTCAAGCCGATTATTCTGCGCCTGGTCGGCCGGCTGCGGCGCGAGATTCCCGCCGAGATTCCTGTCATCGCTGCCGGCGGCATCCATTCGCCTCAGGACGCGCGCGATTATATTGACGCGGGCGCCATCGCTGTACAAGTGGATACAGCGACCTGGGCGCAGCCAAGAATGCTGGAGCGCATTGCCCGCGATCTCGGTGGTTGGATCGCCACGCGGCAAAAAGACGCGCTGTCTGACGAGTGGAACCCAGACATGGGGCAGACGGAAGCGATTGAGCGCCGGCCCAACCCGCCACAGGGAGTGAATCCCAAGCAAGCTGGAGATGGCTTCCGCTAATGCCTGCCTATGATTTTCGCTGTGATGCCTGCCAGCATCAATTTAGCCTGACCTTCAAGACCTACGGCGCGGCTGACGAGGCGGCGCCCCATTGCCCGGCCTGCGACTCGGATGCTGTGACGCGCTTGATCTCGCAAGTGGCGATTCCACGGTCTCAGCGAAATTATGGCAAGCTTTCGTCTACCGAGATGCTCTCGGTCTTGGAATCGGGCGACAAGCGCCAGGTCGATGAGATGTTCCAGCAGGTCGGCGGAGGGAGCCGGGTGGGCGGCGCAGCAAAAGGCCCGCAATCAGAAGACGCGCCGGAATCGCCTTGAGCTTACAGGAACCAGTCTCGCAGGGCATCACGGACTTCGTCGATGATCGCTTCCCAAGGTTGCCCCGGCGCGCGCGTAATTGTGATCTGGTGTCGCGTAATCGTCAGCTTTTGAATGCCATCGACGGCCGAGAAGAGCAATTGCGCGATTGGCGAGCCCTGGTCGCCTTCGTGCGGGCTGGCGTAGAATTCTTCGTCCGCTTCGGTTAAGTCCTGGTTGATGAAAAGCTCGGCGAGGGTCGGGTCATCGCTGAACTCCACTTCGATTGTGACATACTCAGACATGTTATGTTCTCGCTTTGGATGGCGCGCCGGCCGGCTGCTGCTGCGTGATGCAATGGATGTTGCCGCCGCCCAAAAGGATCTCGCGCGAATACAGACCGACGATTTCATGTTCCGGGAATAGCGCCGCCAGTTTGCGCCGCGCCTCGTCATCGTGGCGGTCATTAAACTGCGGCAGGATGATGCCGCCGTTGGCGATGTAGAAGTTAATGTACGAGCCGGCCAGGCGCTCACCGGCCGGGCGCAGGAAAGCGCTGTCCGTCACATCCAGGCCGGCCGCTTCTTCCGCGGTCATCATCGTGGGATCGGGCTGATGTATCTTGTGCACGGCAAGCGGGCGATCCCGCACGTCGCGCGCCGACATCAGCGCATCGTAAGCTTCGGCGGAGCGCTCGTATTGCGGGTCTCTCCGGTCGTCGGTCCAGGTCATGGCGATGACGCCCGGGCGGACGAAGCAGCAGAGATTGTCAACATGGCCATCGGTTTCGTCTTCATAAACGCCGCGCGGCAGCCAGATGATCTTGCTGACGCCTAGATAATCGCACAAGTGCTGTTCAATATCGCCGCGCGAGAGCGCCGGATTGCGGTTGGGATGCAGCAGGCACTGCTCGGTTGTGATCAGCGTGCCCTGGCCATCGACATGGATCGAGCCGCCTTCCATCACCAGCGGCGCTTTGTAACGGTCCAGCCCTTCGATTTCCAGCATCTTGAGGGCGACGAGATCATCTTTGTCCCAAGGGAAATACATCATCTTGCGCAGGCCGCCCCAGGCGTTGAAGCGCCAGTCGACGCCGCGCAGGCCGCCGCTGCCGTTCGTGACAAAAGTGGCGCCGCAATCGCGCATCCAGGCATCGTTGCTGGATAGCTCCACCAGGCGCACTTCCGCCGGCAGCAGCGCGCGGGCATTCTCATACTGATCGGCGTTGACGCCCATGGTCACCGGCTCGAAGCGGGCAATCTGCCGCGCCGCCTCGACGAAGGCTCGCTGCGCCGGTTTGCCGCCGTTGTGCCAGGTGTCGGGGCGCTGTGGCCAGAGCATCCAGCAGCCGGCGTGGGCCTCCCATTCCGCCGGCATCCGGTATCCATCCGCCCGCGGTGTTGACTCTATCAGGCTTGGCATAAATGCCGCTCCGCTTCCAGCTGATGCAAGGCCGCTATTATGCCCTTATCGCAAGCGACCTGGCAGGTCAAGTTTGTTCACACTAAGGAAAACGAAGCGCGTTCATAGTAAAATACTGGCTCGAATCTTCAAGCACTTATGGAGCGCTGCGATGAATCTGCGCGCAATCTCGCCCGTCGATGGGCGTTATGCCGCGAAATCGGCGCCCTTGCGCGATTATCTTTCCGAATGGGCGCTGATGAAGTACCGCGTGCTGGTGGAAGCGCGCTGGCTTGCCGCCCTGTCCGCACGCGCTGACATTCAGCATGTTCGCGCTTTTACGCCCGCTGAACAGGATCTGCTGGATTCACTCTCTTGCGAGTTTGACGATGCAGCGGCCGCCCGCGTCAAAGCCATCGAAGCCGAGACCAAGCACGATGTCAAAGCGGTCGAGTATTTCATACGAGAACGCCTGCTGGCGACCAGCCTAAGCGATGTCGCAGAGTCGGTGCATTTCGCCTGCACATCGGACGACATCAATAACCTGGCCTACGCTATGATGATACGCGACGCCGCGCATACGATTTGGCAGCCGCAAGCGCGCGCGCTCATCGAGACGCTTGAAACGCTGGCGCGCGCGACCGCCGACTTGCCGATGTTGGCGCGCACGCATGGGCAGCCGGCCACGCCGACCACGCTGGGCAAGGAGATCGCCGTGTTCTCGCTGCGGCTCCGGCGGCAGCTCGACTCCATCGAAGCGCAAGAATACCTCGGCAAATTTAATGGCGCGGTCGGCGCATTCAACGCCCATCAGGCCGCTTATCCTGATGTGGATTGGCCCGCTTTCGCGCGGCAATTTGTCGAGGGGCTCGGCTTGACCTACAATCCGCTGACGACGCAGATTGAGCCGCACGATTACCTGGCTGAGCTGGCGCACAGTTTCATGCGCTGCAATACAATCTTGCTCGGCTTTTGCCGCGATATGTGGGCTTATATTTCACTCGGATATTTCCGCCAGCGGGTCAACGCCAACGAGGTCGGCTCGTCGACCATGCCGCATAAGGTGAATCCGATTGATTTTGAGAATGCGGAAGCAAATCTGGGCCTCAGCAGCGCCGCCTTCGCCCAGCTCGCGGACAAGCTGCCGGTGTCCCGGCTTCAGCGCGACCTTAGCGACTCGTCGGCAATGCGGAATTATGGCGTCGCCATCGCTCACAGTTATCTGGCGCTGCAGTCGGTGGCGCGCGGCCTGGCCAAGTTGGAGGCTGATCGGGCGGCAATCGCCCATGACCTGGACGGCGCCTGGGAGGTGCTGGCGGAAGCGGCGCAAACCATCATGCGCAAGCATCACATTCCGGGCGCCTACGAAGCCCTGAAGGCCATGACACGCGGCAAGCGCATCGGCCCTGATGACTTCCGCGAATTCATCGGCTCGTTGGATTTGCCGCCAGCGGACAAAGAAATGCTCATGCAGCTGACGCCGCGTCAATACACCGGGCGCGCCGCGCAAATGACAATCGACGAAATTGGAAATGGCTAGCCCAGGTTCAGGGCCGTCCAGCAAATCGACTGGGCAGATAAGGAGCGCAGACTGATGTTTCAAGCTTTTGGCCGCCAGGAAACGCTGCGGCTGACGATGGGGCAGGCCCTGATCAAATTCCTGCAGATGCAGTACACCGAGTATGACGGCGAGCAGCAGCGCTTCATTCCCGCCATCTGGGGCATCTTCGGCCATGGCAATGTGAGCGGATTGAGCCAGGCGCTTTGGGAATATGGCGATCAACTGCCTTATTATCAGCCGACGAATGAGCAGTCGATGGTGCATGCGGCGGCCGCTTTCGCGCGGACACGCCTGCGCGCGCAGACCTTCGCCTGCACCACATCGATCGGCCCGGGCGCGACCAATATGATCACGGGCGCGGCCGCTGCCCATGTCAATCGCTTGCCTGTTTTGCTGCTGCCGTCCGATTATTATGCGACCCGCTTTCAGGGGCAGGTCTTGCAGGATATCGAACATCCGGTTTCGCTCGATATGAGCGTCACCGATTGCTTTCGCGTCGTCAGCCAATTCTTCGACCGCATCACCCGCCCGGAACAGATACTATACGCCGCGCCGGAAGCGATGCGGGTCATGACCGATCCGGTTGACGCCGGCCCGGCGGCCATCGCCTTGCCACAGGATATACAGAGCGTCGCCTTTGATTGCCCGACGAATTTCTTCCGCAAGAAAATCTGGCGCATAGAACGCCGCCAGCCGGACGAACGGCGGATCGGCGAAGCGATTGCCCTGCTGAAAGAAGCCGAACGCCCGTATATTTTGGCCGGTGGCGGGGTGCATTACGCCAAGGCCTGGGCGGAGCTCCGGCAATTCTCCGATGCATTTGGCATTCCTGTCGGCGAGACGCATTCGGGCCGCGGCGCGCTCAAGGAAGAATCGCCGCTCTTGATCGGTGGCAGCGGCCACACCGGCACGCCACTATCCGGCAAGTACGCCGCCGATGCCGACGTGGTCATACTCATCGGCACGCGCCTGGCGGATTTCGCCACCGGCTCCTATTCGGCCTGGCAACGCCCCGATGTTAAATTTGTCAGCATCAATGTCAGCGGCGCCCACGCGCATAAATTGGGCGCGCTGCCCATCGTCGCCGACGCGCGCGAAAGCCTGCGGGCCCTCATCGGGGCCGGGCGGGCGGCCGGCATCAAGCCCAATCCCGGTTATGTGGAATCGCTGGCGGTTGACCGGCAGAATTGGCTGCAGCAAAAGCGGGATTCGGTCTATGTGCAATATCCCGGCGAGCGCATGAGCCAGGCGCAAGTGATAGGCGCGCTCAACGACTTTATGGATGCTGGCGATACGCTGGTCTGCGCGGCCGGGACGGCGCCGGGCGACCTGCATCAGCTATTTGAGGCGACGGCCGGGCGCATCCTGCATCTTGAATTCGGCTACTCCTGCATGGGCTACGACATACCGGGCGCAATCGGCGTGCGGCTGGCCCGCCCCGATGAGGGCGAAGTGTATGTCTTCCTGGGCGACGGCAATTATCTTCTGCATCCGATGGAGTTGAAAACCGCGGTGCAGGAAGGCGTCAAACTGACGGTGATTCTCCTGCAGAATGACGGCTTTCAGTCGATACACGGGCATCAAAAGGTCCTCGTCGGGCACAGCTTGGGCAACGAATTCCGCCAGCGGGATCAAGAGACCGGCAAGCTGGATGACGGCGATTTTGTCGAGATTGATTATGCCAAGAACGCGGAGAGCTTCGGCTTGCGCGCCTGGAATGTCGCCGATGAAGCGCAACTGAAGACCGCCTTGGAAGAAGCGCGCCTGGAAGAGCGCTCCTGCATGATCGTCGCGCGGATTGAGCGCTACAGCCGCCTGCCGCGCTCCGGCATCTGGTGGGATGTTTTCGGCGCCGAAGTCACGAATGATGATGAGACCAAAGCGCTGGTCGCCGAGCGGGAAGAAGGGCGCGCCGGCCAACGCTACTATTGGTAAGCCAGTGGAAGAAAGGCAGCCTGCGATGCAAGATGGCCGTTCAAGAAAACCTTATGACATCATCGTCTTTGGCGATACCTGCGTCGACTTCATCTTGCGCGATGACGATGTCATGCCACAGTTTGGGCAAGTCGAGAAAACGGTCGCCGGTTATGACCTGGTGATGGGTGGCTCCTGCTGCATTTTCGCGACGCAGGCGGCCAAGCTGGGCTTGAGCGTCGCCATCCTCGGCCGCGTCGGCGATGACTACTTCGGCAAGCTGATTGTCGACACCTTGAAAGCGGCCGGCGTTGATACACGTTATATCGAAGTTGACGACGAGCTGCGGACTGGCGTCACCGCGCATCTGGTGCAAGGCGACGACCGCGCTATGCTGACGCACATGGGCTCTCTGAATGCGCTGACGCGGGACGACGTTCGGGACGAAATCCTGGCATCGGCGCGCCACCTGCACTATGGCAGCCTCTACCTGCAGACGGGTTTGCTGCCGCATTGGGTGGAGATTCTTCAGCGGGCGAAGCGGCTGGGGCTGAGCGTTTCCCTGGACACAAACTATGACCCCCAAGAGCAGTGGGATCACGATCTGGAGCGCGCCTTCCCCTTTGTGGATCTGCTGCTGCCCAATGAGCAGGAGGCGATGTACCTGAGCGGGCAGGCGTCCTACGGAGATGCCATTGCCGTCTTGCGCAAGCGCGTGCCGCTGCTTGTCGTCAAGCGCGATATCGCCGGGGCGGTTGCCTGGGAGGCCGAACGGGAATTCGCTCAATCCGTCTTTGAAGCGGAGGCTGGCGGCGATGGCATCGGCGCGGGCGACAGCTTCGACGCCGGTTTCCTGGCCGGTTGGCTGAACGGTTTGCCGCTGGCGAGCTGCCTGTCGATCGCCTGTCAATGCGGGCGCGCTGTCGCCGGTGGCGTCGGCGGCGTCGCCGGCCAGCCGACGCAAGACGATATCGACGAGCTGCAGCCCGAGATTAGCGGCGGAAGCTTCGCGCCTTAGTCAGCCTGATCGTTGCCGCCCGCCGCCAGCCCCTCGCCATTGTAGCCGCGGCCAACGCCTCGATATTCGAAGCCCAGCGCGCGCAATTCCTCCGGATTGTACATATTGCGGCCGTCGATGAGGATCGGACGCCTCATCAATTGACGAATCCGTTTCATGTTCAGCTGTTTGAATTCGTTCCAGGGCGTCAGGACCAGCAAGGCTTCGGCATCTTCAGCGGCCTTGTAGGGATTCTCGCAAGGCGTCAGCGCGGGCACTTCGGCGCAGGCGTTTTCCATGGCGACCGGGTCATAAGCCTTGACGACCGCGCCTTGATTCAGCAGCGAACGGGCGACGGTCAATGAGGGCGATTCACGCGTGTCGTCGGTGTTCTGCTTGAAAGCCAAGCCCAAAATCGCGACCGTCTTGCCATTGAGGCTGCCGCCCAGCATTTCGCGCGCTTTCAGCGTGATTTGCCGCCGCTGAAACGCATTGATCTCCATGACGGCATTCAGCAGCTGCGGATGCATACCGTGCGTCTGCGCCATATTCGCCAGCGCTTTGACATCCTTGGGAAAGCAGGAGCCGCCAAAGCCCACGCCGGCTTGCAAGAAATGCGGCCCGATCCGTTTGTCGAAGCCCATGCCACGCGCCACCTCTTCCACATCGGCGCCCAGCCGCTCGCAGATGATGCTGATCTCGTTGATGAAGCTGATGCGCGTCGCCAGGAATGCGTTTGAGGCGTACTTGATCATTTCGGCCGTGCGCAAATCGGTGATGACAGTCGGGGCGTCGAGGTGCGCGTAAAGCTCGGCCACCGTTTCGGCCGCCGCTGGATCGGTCGAGCCCAGGACGGTGCGATCCGGCTGCATGAAATCGGGAATGGCGGAGCCCTCGCGCAAGAATTCGGGGCAGGAAACCACCGCGAAGTCTATCGGCTGCGGCTGATTGCGCTCGATGATCTCCGTCGTCCAGTCGCCGGTGCCGACGGGCACGGTCGATTTGTTGATGATGATCATGGAATGGTCCATCGTTTCGGCAATGCTGCGCGCGGCGCTGCGCACATACTGCAAATCAGCCTCGCCATCGACCCCGGACGGCGTGCCGACGCAGATGAAGACAAATTCCGCTCCCTGCAGGCCGCAGTCGTAGGACGTGGTGAAATTCATGCGGCCGGCCAGGGTATTGCGCTGCGCCATTTCCGCCAGGCCGGGTTCATAAATTGGCATCTTGCCATTCTGCAGCATGTCAATTTTACGCTCGTCGATATCGACAAGGCTGACATTGTTGCCCAGATCGGCGAAGCAGGCGCCGGTCACCAGCCCCACGTAGCCGCTTCCGATCACACAGAGTTCACTCATATCGCTGCCGCTTTCACCTTCTACGAATTCTCGGATTGGTCATAGCACGCCCAGCGCGCGAGACTGCAAGTTTCGCCGCTTAAGTTTAGCAGAGCGCTGCGGACGATTTCAGCTATCGCCTCGCATGCCATCCTACACCGGTTTGCCGTCGAAAGGCTCACTGATCGCGCATGATTTTCTTTTACAAAACGGCATTGAACTTGATATACTGGCCTGGCATCAACTTACGGCGAGGCTGAGCGGCATGGCGCGAGAGCTTGATACCCTGACGGAAGCGAACCTTTATCGGGCGCATATCAAGGATGGCATACCGCAGGCGATGCGCAAGGCGCCCTTCCGCAATATTCGGGATTTGCTTTCGCTGCACAGCAAGACCTCAGGCGGCAAGACTTTTCTGGTCTTCTACGGTGCCGATGGCGAGCGGCAGGCACTCTCCTACGCTGAGTTTAACGCCCGCGCCCACCAGGCGGCCAACTTTTTGTATGAGGACCTGGGCATCCGCCGGGGCGATCGAGTCGCAACGATAGCCGACAACCATATCGACACCGTCCTTATTTATTTCGCCTGTTGGATTGTCGGGGCGGCGGTCGCGCCACAGAATGTCGCCGAAGACGATCGCCGTATCGCCTTCATCCTGCGCAACAGCGAAGCCAAAGTCTGCTTCGCGCGTGCGGAATACCTTGAGCGGGCGGAAGCGATCATCCAAGGCATTGACGGCGACGAGGGCGCGCCCAATGTTGAGGCCATTATCGCCGTTGGTGGCGCGCCGGACGAGCGCTACATCGATTTTCATGCCGCGTTGGCGAACCGCCCGACTACATTTCTCGGCGACGATTCTGGCGCCAAATCAGCTGATCTGCCCCTCGGCGAAGGCACTGAAGCGACAGCGGCGCTGGATGACGAGGCGCTGCTTGTTTACACCAGCGGCACGACTGGCACGCCAAAGGGCGTTGTCCTGTCCCAATACAACTTGATGGTTGATGCCCAGGCCATCAGCCAGTGGCAGGCGATCACCGGCAATCAGCGCGCCATGTGCGTCCTGCCGATTCATCATGTCAACGGCATTGTCGTCACCATCATGCTGCCGCTTTACGTCGGCGGCTCGACCGTTCTCAACCGGCGCTTCAGCGTGTCGCATTTTTGGGAAAGGATCGTCGCCGAGGCTGTGAATGTGGTCAGCGTCGTGCCGACTCTGCTGCAATTCCTCATCGAATACGGACAGCAAGAGTTGTCCGCCGGCAATACGATTTTTGGCGGCGCGATCAACCGGCGCGACCTGAGTCATTTCCGTCATTTCATTTGTGGGGCCGGCACCCTGTCCGTCAAGTTGGCCGCCGAGTTCAGCGAGATGTTTGGCTTCACGCTCTTGCATGGCTACGGCCTTAGCGAATCCACTTGTTATTCCTGCTTCTTGCCCATCAACCTTTCTTGGGAAGCGAACCAGAGATGGCTTCTCGACCACGGCTATCCGAGCATAGGCTGCCCGATTGACGCGAACGAGATGGCGATTTTCACCGCTGACGGCAGCGGTCAGCAATTGGGCGAGGGCGAGCGGGGGGAGATCTGCATCCGCGGACACAATGTGATGGCCGGCTATTTCAAACGACCCGATGCCAATGCGGAGACCTTCAAATTCGGCTGGTTCCGCAGCGGCGATGAGGGTTATTTCTTGCGCGACGAAAACGGCAGGCAATTCTTTTTCATCACCGGGCGCATCAAGGAATTGATCAACCGCGGCGGCGTCAAGTTCAGCCCCTTCGATATCGAAGAAGTCCTGCTGGCTATCGACGGCGTGAAAATTGGCCTGGCGCTTGGCTTCCAGAATGTCTACTATGGCGAGGAAGTCGGCGCGTATGTCGTGTTGGAAGAAGGCGCGGCCCTTGAAGAAGAAGCGATTCTGGCGCGCTGCCGCGAAGTCATGACCTTCGAAAAAGCGCCCAAGGCCGTTGTCTTCGGCCAGCATATTCCGGTGACTTCAACGGGCAAGTATCAACGCCTGAAATTGCAGGATCTGTTTTCCCGGTGGGAGCATACACAATTCCGGCGCTAGACAGGCCTGGCCAGGCGCGCCCGCCGCAGCTCCGGTATCACGAGCAGGCTGATCAAACCGTTGAGCACGACGATGACCGTGCTGCCTTCATGACCCAATACGCCGGCCGGCAAGGGCAAATGAATGGCGAACACGCTGACGATCAGCAAAGCGATCACCGCGAGCGAAAAGGCGATATTCTGCCAGACGACCTGCCGGGCGCGCCTGCTGAGTTGAATCGCGTCCCGCAAGCGCCCCAATCTGTCGCCCATCAGAACGACGTCTGCCGTTTCCAGCGCGACATCGGCGCCGGCGCCGCCCATGGCCACGCCTATATCGGCGACTGCCAGCGCCGGGGCGTCGTTGATGCCATCGCCGACCATGGCGACGGGGCCATATTCCCGCCGCAGCTCTTGAATGATCTGCGCCTTCTCTTCCGGAAACAGCCCGGCGCAAACATGCTTGATGCCCGTCTGGCGCGCCACCAACGTAGCCACGCGCTCATTGTCGCCGGTGAGCAGGGCCACATTCATGCCCTGCCGTTTGAGCGCGCTCACCAAGTCGGCCGCTTCGGCTCGGCTTTGGTCGGCCAAGGCAATGAGACCGAGCCACTTGCCGTCGCGCAGGACGGCCACGACGGTCTTGCCGTCCATTTCAAGCCGCTCTTGTTCACGTTCAAGCGCAGCGGGCACGGGCGTAATCTCATGCAGTTGCGCGGCACGGCCGACGCGGACGGATTGCCCGCCGAGCCTGGCATGGACGCCCTGGCCGGGGATGGCTTCAAAACCAGCGAGCGCCTCCAGCTCGACCGCCCCTTCTCCCGCGTGCTCAACAATCGCTTTCGCCAGCGGATGCTCGGACCTGGCTTCGGCCGAGGCCGCGCTTCTGATGACATCAGCCTCCGAGGCTGGCGCTTCGGCAATCACATCGGTGACGCGGGGCCGCCCGATGGTCAGTGTGCCGGTTTTATCGAAGGCGACAACCTTGACCGCCGCCAGCTTTTCCAGACTGGCGCCGCCTTTGAACAGCACAGCGATGCGCGCGGCGGCGGCGATGGCCGATATGAATGCGGACGGTACGCTGATGACGAGGGCACAGGGAGACGCGACCGTCATGAGAACCATTGCGCGGTAAAAGTTGCTCTCAAAGTCGCTGAGGCCCAGGGCGGGCGGCGCCAGAATGAAGACGATGACGCCGAAAATGATCAGCTTGGCATAGCTCTGCTCAAAGCGATCGAGAAATCTTTGTGTCGGCGCTTTGCTCTCTTGCGCTTCTTCAACCAGTTTGATGATGCGCGACAGGGTCGTATTCTCGGCCGAACGGGTGGCGCGGACGTCTAGGATGCCTTGCTTGTTCAAGGATCCGGCGAATACTCGGCCGCCAACAGTTTTGTCGACCGGCATGGACTCGCCGGTTATCGGGCTCTCATCGACAGCGGATTGGCCGGCCAGGATGTCGCCATCAATTGGAATCCGCTCGCCCGGCTCAATGAGAACGATATCGCCGACGCGTATGGAGCTGGTCGGCGTTTGCGTTATCGTCCCGCCGCGCTTGACCTTGGCGACATCCGGATACAGGGACAGCAGCCCCCGTATCGCTTGACGGCTGCGCCTAATGGCATGATCCTGGAGCACATTGCTAAGCGAGAATAGAAAGAGCAGAATGGCGCCCTCGCGCCACTGACCGATGAAGGCGGCGCCGAGCGCGGCCAATACCATCAGCAGATCGACATCAATCTTTCCCTTGGGCAAGCTCTCAAGCGCATTCCGCGCGCCATAATATCCGCCGGCGACGTAGGCGGCGATATTCAAAGCCAGCAGAACGGATGGCGAAACCCCGACTCCCTCGCCGACCCAACCAGCGGCGATGGCAAGCAGCGTTAGCGCCACCAACCGCGGCGCCAGCCAAGCCTCGCTGCGCCAATGGATGGCCGCTTCCGTTCCAACTGATCGCCGATTCGTCGGCATTGCCCGAGCCGCCAATGCTTGCTCCTGGTTAATGGTAAATGGACTGGTGTATGACAATATTTTTAACATAAGTTAAGAAATCTGTCAACTGCGCGAAACATGAAAGTTCTGGTGGCTCAATTTGTGGATTGGCAAGGGGGGGAAATCTCGGGGCAAGCCTTTCATGGCGGCCAAGAAAAAAGGACGCGCCGTTCAGGCACGTCCTCCGATGCTTAATGTGTTGTCTTGTCGGCGGATCAATCAGACGATGTCATCGTTCTTGGGGATCTGCCGCAGCCGGCGCGTGATGCTGAAATGGAAGGCGGCGGCCATCAGCGCAATGGCGATGGCGGCCCAGGAGAAGGCGATCACAGTCACAGAAATGCCCGGTGTCACATTCTCGGCGAAGTAGGCCACCGGGTTGATGATCCAATTCACGCCGTCAACCTCGACTGAGGCCGGTGTGCTCAACACCTGCGGCAAGTCCAAAACGATATGCAAACCAACCATCAGCGACGCGACAGTGAGTACGATCTGCGTGAGGGACTTGCGTGACTGCAGCTGATTTATATCGCCGCGCCCGGTCCAGCCCAGAATCACCAGCAGCGCGCCAAAGCCCAGGCATAGGATCCAAGAAATCCAGTCGCCGGAAGCGCTGGGCTGGATGAATAGCGCTGTGAAGCCAATGGTGAATACGCCGAAGACGGCCGCGATCAGCCGAATTAGATGCGGCGCGCGGTTGACCAGGAAAAACATCAATGCACCCAGCGCTGCCGAGCCCAGATAACCGGCCGACATCGTGATGACATCGGCGCCGTCGTGGAAGAGGATCGAATAGGCGCCCGCTTCCGACAGGCTGAAGCTATCAACCGCGCCGCCGGTCACCTGCATGGCGAAGGCGCTCAAGCCGCCATGAATGTTATTGACGAACATGCGGAAGGGATGCGCCAGGCTGGAAAAGGCCTCGACGTACCACAGCGCAAAAATGCCAACGAAGGCCGCGACAGAAATAACGAGATTCCTGCGAACAATTTCGCGGCGTACCTTGCGTTCTACAAACTCCCTCAACATGATTACTCTCCTCGAATTACAATACGACAGATATTCCCAACAATTTGACGCTAATACGAAACAGGACTTGAAGTCCTCATTCAGTTCTTGCCCTTGACGGCATCGCTTATCTCTCCGCCCACTTGCTTGACCAAGCCGAAGTAGACGGCGGCGCCCAGCATGATCACGGCGACCGCCGACCAAATGAAGGCGATCACGGAAGCGGGCAGCAGCGGCGTGTATTCGGCGGCGAAGGCGGCGGCATCGTTCCTGATATCGCCGACGCCGGCATCGCCGAATCTGACCAGAAACGACAGGTCCATCACGGCATTCAAACTCGTCAAGATCGCCAATGTGTTAAGGACGAAGACATTGATTATGCGCGGCGCCAGCCAGCCGAGCGCGACCATGGCGACGCCGAAGCCGATGCCGATGACATTCGCCGTCAAGTTGCCAGACGGGTCCGGCGCGGCAAAGAACACGGTCAAGATGATGACCGCCAAGCCCAGAAAAACCGACAGGCCGCGCGTCCATTTGGGGTAACGGCTGGTCAAAAAGAACAAGGCAGAGCCGAACAGCGCCGCGCCAAGATAACCAGCTGGCAAAATCAAGGCGGTGTAACCCCCGGCGGTGCGCGCGTAGCCGGATCCATCGGGAGAAACGGTAAACTCCAAAACTTGCCCGCCGGTAATCAGCGCCGCCAGCGAGTGCCCGGCTTCATGCACGAAGGTGACGAAAAGCCGAACCGGCCACAGCAAGGGCGATAAGGTCGCGGTCAAGATATCTGTTTCAGCCTGCCCCGGCGCCGCTCGCATATTCCACAAGAACAGCGCGAAGACGAGCGCCAGCACAGAGACCAGCAGTGCCTGGCGGCGGATGGCGATCTCCGGATCCAGGGCGGCCGCGGCGGTGGCTTTCCTATTGCCGCGCCGCAGAAAGAAGAGCGCGATCAGAGCAACGGGCAATCCACTGGCGATGAAGACGATGGGCAAGGGCGCGGCCGCCAAGGCGCCGACTTCCAGCGAACTGCTGAATGCTCGCGCTTCGGCCGCGAATGCTTCAACCGGGCTGCCGGCATCAAAGTCCGCCGCCGCGAGAATCGTACCGGCGATGATCCACACAATGCTCAATACGAGCAGTAATCCCCAGAATAGTCGCAATCGTCCGTTCACAAGTTTTTCTCCGCTGATTCAGATCTGCGAACTTGGATTATAACGCACAGGCCGTTGAAGCATACGCCGTTCTCTTTAATCATTATACGGAAAATGCGCCGGAATCGGTTTTACAATCGTAAAAACTTTGTAATTTGATATTTGACATGCATGGATTTGCCAGGTTCAATAGACGCGGCTGACGGCAGTGCTCCTTCCCTCGTTCATCGCCAGTTGCCTTTCGCTGTTGGCAACACCCCTATTCCCGGCATAGGTGATTGAGGTGACATCATGCAAGCTGCGCCTAACTTGAGCGATTACCGCCCGACAGAAAACCTGGCCCGCGCCGAGACGATGCCCGCGCGCTGGTACACCGAGCCTGAATTCCTGGCTTTGGAAGCGGAGAAGATCTTCTATAAGACCTGGCAGCCGGTTGGCAGGCTGGAAGATGTGATGCGCGTTGGCGATTATTTCAGCTGCGAAGTGCTGGACCAGCCGCTTGTCATCGTGCGCAATCGAGAAGGCGATTTGCGCGCTTTCTACAACGTATGCCCGCATCGGGCGGCGGTTGTGGCGCAGGGCCGCGGCAATCGCAATAGCTTGCAATGCAAGTATCATGGCTGGACTTATGACCTGGACGGCAAGTTGCTGCGCGCGCCGGAGTTTGAAGGCGTCGAGAATTGGAAGGCCGAAGCAGTCTGCTTGAAGCCCGTGCGCGTGGAAGCCTGGGGACCATGGGTCTTCGTAAACCTCGACTCGACGGCCGACCCCATGTCCGCCACCTACGCCGACATTGAGAAGGAAATCGCAGCGTCAGGCTTCAACCTGGAGGAAATGCGCCTGGTTGAACGGCGCGATTATCTGATTGATTGCAATTGGAAGGTCTACGTGGACAATTACCTGGAGGGCTACCATCTGCCGATCGCCCATCCCGGCTTGTTCCGCGAGCTGGACTACGATCAATACCGGGTGGAAACGCATCGCCTCTACTCGAAGCAATACGCGCCCATCCGCGATGTCGAAGCGGGCGATGTTCGCGACCGGCGTTATGTGCGCAGCGGTGAAGCGGAGGAGGACGCGCTCTATTATTGGGTTTTCCCGAATGTCATGCTGAATGTTTACCTCGATAACGCCTCAATCAACATCATCATTCCAGTCGGCCATGACAAGACGCTCACCATTTTTGAATGGTATTTTGAAGCGCCGGGCACGGGCGAGGGCTGGGAAAGCATGCAGCAGATAATCGCCTTCAGCGACGAGATACAGCAGGAAGATATAGAACTCTGCGAATGGGTGCAGAAGGGGCTGAAGTCGAAGGCATACGACCGCGGGCGTTTTTCAGCCACCCGGGAAAACGGCGTGCATCACTTTCAGACGCTGGTGCATGAATTCTTGACTAAGGATTAAGCGCCATCCGTCGAGTGTTCGTCGTCCGCCGCGAGGGCAGTGGCGGGCGACGCGCCCAGGGCCAGCAGCCCAACAGTGCCCCAAACCGCATAGCTGATCACGTTGATGCCGTGCAGGAGGAACCCCAGCGCGATCGCGTCCACATCGCTCATGCCTACCAATTGCCCGGTCACCAGGATAGCGACCTCGAACGGACCAAGCGCGGCAACGCTGACCGGCAGGGCAATGCTGAGCGAGGTCAGCGAGATCCCTAGCGGCAAGCTGATGGCGTAATTCACTTCAATGCCCAGCGCGAGGTGCGTGAAATACAAGGTGACGAATGCGGCGCCCCAGGCGATGACCGTCCAGACAGCCGTGAAAATCAGCGTGCGCATTTCAGTGAGCGGCTGCAATCCATCCAGCAGTTGGCCCAGTATTGTGCGCAGCGGAATCCGCTCAAGGGCCGGGGCGATCTTTAGCAGCTTCTCCAGAAGACGATTGGCGAAGCCGGGCGCATGGGCGAAGAGAAGCAGGGCGACGAAAGCGAATAGCGCGAGCGCGCCAAAGAGCGATGCCCGGTCGGTGAGCTCGGCTGGTGCGGCGGGCATGTTGCTCACGGTCGCGGCAATGACGAGCACAAGCGTCAGCATGTCGATGAGGCGCTCCACCACAATGCTCGTGCCGGAGGTCACCAGGGGCACGCCGCGCCGCGTCGCCAGGACGCCTCTGGCAACTTCCCCCAAGCGCAATGGAAGCTGGTTGCCGAGGAACATCACGTTGACCATGTGCGTCGCGTCCAGCAGGGACAAACGGCGGTTGAGCAGCCCCCACCAGCGGATGCCCCGTGTGAGCAGCGCCACGGCCACGCAGGCAAATGCCAGCAGCAGATAAAACGGATCGGCAGTGCGCATGCTCTGGATGACATCGCCAATCGGCGCCACCTGCAAAATCAAAGCGAGAGACAGCGCGCTGACGACGATGCTGACGAGAATGAAGGCGAGCCGCCGGTTAATCATTGGCTGCAAGCTTTTCCGGGGGCCGGCAATCGGGACGCGCCCCGCGCGCAAGTAGGCAATCGCATATCGCTGTTCATGAATTGGGCGCTTCCACGAGGATTACTGGCTCGCCGCCGATCGCGCTGCTGCGATCGCTCTCCAGGTCGGGAAAGTAATAATCGGTCGCCGGCTTCAATTCAATCACGTACGCCCCGTCGACGGCGGGCAAGGTCATCGTTTCGCCGTTCATGAGGTATAGCGTCGCGTTCGCCGATGCCGCCTTAATGCGATACGACAGGGGCGCCGTTGTGTTATTCCAAAGCACGTGAATTCGTTCCCCGCTGCCGCGCTGAAAAGTGATGGCGGTTGACGCTTCTTTCAAGCCGGTCAGGCTAAGCGGCGCGAAGTCCCCCCGTCCAAATACCTCGGCCAGGAGCCGAAAAGCCTGGGCGACCGGGCGCGGCGTATTGGCGAGCGGATGCTGGCTGAAACAGTGCGCCGCTCGCGGATTGCGGTAGATGCCGAAGGCGTCGCCGTAACAGGCGCCGTTCGCGCAGAGCTCACCGTGATGCGGCGGGAAATCGGTGCCGGCCGGATAATTGCCACAGTCATCGTAGAGCTGATGATACATGACCACCTCGACGCCCTTTGACCAGGCGAAGGCGGCGCTCATAATCAAGAAATGCGCCTGCTGCTGCGCTGTCGCCAGCCTGTTGCGCTGGTCCGGGCTGTATGCCCAGACCGGCCCCGGATAATCATTCCAGACCGATACGCCGGTTTCATTCACCCAAATCGGCCGCGTCAAATTGTAAGACTTCAGCGTGTCCTGCGCGACCTTCGTCAGCCAGCCGCTGCGCCAGGGGTCATCATAAGCATGCAGCGCCATCACATCAAAAAACCAGTTGTAGCGAACGCTCAGCGGGTCGCTTTGAAAGCGCCGAAGAACCTGCGACAGGAAGCCCTGGTCTTGCGCGTAAAGCAAGCCGCCGAAAATGACGCTGGCTTCGGGGTCGACCGTCTTGATGACAATAGCGGCGACCTTCAAGAGACGGGCGTATGCCTCGCTGCCGCCGCTCCAGAATTGCGCCACATCGGGCTCATTCCAAACCTCCCAGGCGCGGATCCCTTCGCCAGCGCCAAAATCATTGTGCTGCGCCAGTACGCCGCCCGGCCGGTAACGCGTGACCGCATAGTGAACATATTGCGCCCAGGGGTTGTTCAAATTGATCGGGACATCGTGGCCGGCGCTGTCGCTGCCATCGGCGAAGATCGGCGTGAACAAGTTTGCCACGCTGTGCCCGTCCTGCCAGAATGCCGGCCGCCCCAGCAATATGGCGTTGCTGCGCAATCCGTTGCGGATGTCAGCCGCGACCAGCCTGTCATAAGCCGACCAGTCGTAGCTGCCCGGCTGCTTTTCGACGCGGTCCCAATACAGCGGCCAGCGATTCCAGCCCGCGCCCAGAATCAGCGCTCTGCGGTAGCGGTCCGCCCCCATGTTGCCGTCGATGAAACCGATGAAGGTGATGCCAAGCCGGTCGGAGCGGATGTAATTTTCGGCGTCGATAAGAGAACCCGGAGCTGTAGTCGGCACCGCTGGCACTTGCGCGCTCGCCGGCATGATCGCGAGCAGCGTCAGCAAGACAATGACCGGGACCATGCGCCCGCTGCCGGTCCCAAGGCTGCCCCAAAGACAATGAAACGCGCCGTGCGTCGACACGCGCAGGAACTGGTAGCGGCGAACCAAGATTCTGTCTGTCACGCCAATCAGAATAATGCAGGTTGCCAATGGGCGCTAGTCCAATCGTCAGCGACAGGGCTTGCGCCTACCGGCTTGGAAGGCGCGTATGTCATCACCTGTTCGCGCGAGCGCGCCCCGTGAATTGACGCGTCAAGCTAGCGGCGCTATACTGATTTCAATTGCTGAAATCAGGCGCAAGGGACGTGAAATGGCAATCGTATCGGATGAACTGATGGAGATTCTGCGCTGTCCTGTCGCCGTGCATTACACGGACAAGGGCGATGACCCCGGCCGTTTGCGGCTGGTGCGGGATTGCTGGCTCGTCTGCGATGACAGCGGTTACAAATATCCGATACGCGACGGCATCCCGGTGATGCTGGTCGACGAAGGCGAAAAATGGAAGGACCGCGCCGAAGCCGACCTTCCCGTGCCCCCACCCGAAGAATGAGATGAGGGGCCGGTAGCGGTCAGCCAACCCCACCCCCCGGCCCCCTCCCCGACGAGTCAGGGAGGGGGAGCTAGAATCAGCGGGCTGAGAGGTAATTCGCGTGGGCGGCAGCTCCACCGGGGGGATGTCTACGGTCTAGGCGAAGACCGCGTCCAATTCCCGCGACTGAACAGTCAAGCTTGAGCCATCGGCGGCGACATCGACCCAGAGTTGGTCGCCCTCTTGCGCCGCCCCCTCCAGCAGCGCCATCGCCAAAGGATCCTGCAAGTCTCGTTGGATTGCGCGCTTCAAGGGACGGGCGCCAAATACGGGATCCCAGCCCAGATCCGCCAGGAGCGCCTTGGCGGCCGCGCTCAACTCCATCGTGATTCTTCTCTCGGCGAGGCGTTGATCCAGCCGCTTGAGTTGAAGATCGACGATGCGCACGAGATGCTCGCGCTGCAGGCTGTGGAAGACGATGATGTCATCCAGGCGATTGAGAAACTCGGGACGAAAATACCGATCCAGCTCGCTATTGAGCGCTTGACGCCGCGCTTTGGCATCGGCGCTTTCACCCATCTGCTTGATCAAGGCGCTGCCGATATTGCTGGTCATGATGATCACGCAGTTGGTGAAATTGACGCTGCGCCCTTGTCCGTCGGTCAAGCGCCCCTCGTCAAAGAGCTGCAGGAAGATGTTGAAGACTTCGGGATGGGCCTTTTCGATTTCATCGAATAGCAGCACGCTGTATGGGCGCCGGCGCAGGGCTTCCGTCAGCTGGCCGCCTTCTTCGTAGCCGACGTAACCCGGTGGCGCGCCAATCAGCCGGGCGATGCTATGCTTTTCGGCATATTCGCTCATATCAAGGCGCACCATTGCGTTTTCATCATCGAAGAGAAATGACGCCAGCGAGCGCGCCATCTCGGTTTTGCCGACGCCGGTCGGTCCCAGGAAGAGGAAACTGCCTACCGGCCGGTTCGGATCTTGCAGGCCGGCGCGGCTGCGGCGGACCGCGGCGCTAACCGCTTTGACCGCATCGTCCTGCCCGATAACGCGTTCATGCAGGCGATCTTCCATGTGCAGCAGCTTCTCGATTTCGCCTTCGAGCATGCGCGCGACCGGTATGCCCGTCCAGCGGCTGACGATGGCGGCGACTTCGTCCGCGTCCACCTCCTCCTTGAGCATGAGCAAGCCTTGCCCGCGCATGTCATCGAGGGAAGCTTCGCGCTCGCGCAGCGATTTCTCCAGCTCCGGCAGCAAGCCATAACGCAGGCGCGCCGCCTCTTCCAGATTGGCGTCTCGCTCGGCGCGCTCCAGCTGAACCCGCGCCTCGTCGATGCTCGCCTTGATGCTTGACATCGCCTGAATCGCATCCTTTTCCTGCTGCCAGGCCGCCAGGAGCCCCCTGAGCTCCTCATGCGCGTCGGCCAGCTCGCTCTCAAGATCGTCGAGGCGCCGCTTGGAAGCCTCATCTTTTTCTTTCTTCAGGGCGGCGCGTTCTATCTCCAATTGCATGATTTGCCGCTCGCGTACGTCCAGTTGAATGGGCTTGCTGTCGATCTCCATCTTAAGGTGGGCGGCCGCTTCGTCGATGAGGTCGATGGCTTTGTCCGGCAGCTGACGTTCGGGCAAGTAACGCTGGCTGAGTGTGGCGGCGGCGATGACCGCGCTGTCCTGAATGCGCACGCCGTGATGCACTTCATACCGTTCTTTCAGTCCGCGCAAAATGCTGATACTGTCTTCGACCGTTGGCTCGTCGACGAAAATCGGCTGAAAACGGCGTTCGAGAGCGGCGTCCTTTTCGATGTGCTGGCGATATTCATCCAGCGTAGTGGCGCCGATCATGCGCAGCTCGCCGCGCGCCAGCATCGGCTTCAGCATATTGCCCGCGTCCATCGAGCCTTCAGCGCGCCCGGCGCCGACGATATTGTGCAGTTCGTCGATGAAGAGGATGATCCGCCCGTCGCTCTCCGCGATTTCCCTCAAGACGGCTTGCAAGCGTTCTTCGAATTCGCCGCGGAATTTGCTGCCGGCCACCAAGGTCGCCATATCCAGCGCGATGATGGTCTTGTCCTTCAAGCCATCCGGCACATCGCCATTGACCAAGCGCTGCGCCAGCCCCTCGGCGATCGCTGTTTTGCCGACGCCCGCCTCGCCGATGAGCACCGGGTTGTTCTTGCTGCGGCGGCTGATGACATGGATGACGCGGCGGATTTCTTCATCGCGGCCGATGACCGGATCGAGCTTGCCCTGGCGCGCGTCGGCGGTTAGATCACGCCCATATTTGGCGAGGCTGTCGTAGGTGGCTTCCGGGTCCTGCCCGGTGATGCGCTGGCTGCCGCGGATAGATTGCAGCGCTTCCAAGATGTCGTCATAGCTTACGCCGCTCCGCTGCAGGATGGCGCCCATCGCCCCCTCCTTGGCCAGCGCCAGGAGCAGGTGTTCCGTGCTGGTGTATTCATCGCGCATCGACTTGGCTTCTTTTTCCGCCCCGCTGAACAGCTGCAGGGCGGCGCGCCCAATCTGCAAACTGGCCGCGGGCTGGCTTGCCCGGGGCAGGTCGGCCAGGCTGTTCCGCAAATCTGAATGAATGGAAGCGGGAATCGCGCCGATCTTCTGGATGAGGCGCGGCGCCAGGCCATCGTCCTGCTCCATGAGCCCGAAGAAAATGTGAACCGGCTCAATCGCCGTATGATGATGCTCGCCGGCGATGCTCTGCGCCCTGAGCACGGCGTTCTGCGCTTTGTTTGTGTAACGGCTGAAATCCATGAGCCCTCCTCGCGAAGATAGTCGCTGTTTGAACATTGTCTCACAGCGATGTCAGAGGACTGTCAGAGGACTGTAAAGTTCTTGTTATCGGAGTCGAGCGCGGCCGACTAGGGCGGGCAGGCGCGCAATATGGTTCCATGCCCGCGGATGGCACACTGTGCGATGCAAGCCGGTATCAGGCCGGATTCTCCCTGATTGAGCGTGATTGCATCAGCGCCGTCGGCGGTCACATCTACAGCGCCAGCAATGCAGGTCAGCGCTTGAAAACGGCCGCCGGTATGGATGTCGAGCCGAGCGCCGTTGAGTTCATGACGCCAGGCGCGGAAATACTCGCCATCGACCAGCAAGTCCTGCTTCGGCTGCTCCACCTGCGGGAGGGCTGCGAGGTTGGCGACTTGCAGAGCCTTGTCGATATGAAGCTCGCGCGGCTGGCCATCCAATCCCAGGCGCCCCCAATCGTACAGCCGATAGGTGGAATCACTCGCTTGTTGAATTTCATAGATAAGCAAGCCCGGTCCAAGCGCGTGGATCGTATTCGCCGGGATATGCAGGACATCGCCCGCCGCCACCTCGGCATAAACCAGGAAGTCCTCCAGCCGATTGTGCCGGATCGCCTCCTCCATCTGCGCTCTTGTTGTGCCCGGCCGCAAGCCAATCACAAGGCGCGCGCCAGCGTCGGCATGCAGCACTATCCAGGCTTCCGTCTTGCCGCGCGGCTCGCCTTCAAGCTCTTGCGCCTGCTCATCATTTGGATGCACCTGAATCGACAGCCAATCGGTCGCGTCAATCAACTTCGCCAGCAAAGGGAAACCGGCGCCCGGGTCATGACCAAGGCCTAAGAGATCAGCGCCGTATCTGCGCGCCAGATCGCCCAGGCTGCTGTCCTGAAACGGTCCATTGACGACTGTGCCTGCATCGTGAATCTCCCAGGATTCGCCGAAAGGCTCGGCAGTCGGCAGCGCCTTCTGCATCAGATGAGCCAGGCGGCGGCCGCCCCAAACTTTCACGTGAAGGGTGGGCTTAAGCTTGAACGGGTAAAGCGCGCTCGCTGTCATGCCGTCGCTCCCTGGCTGCTAAACCATAGTATATCCAAGGCTTCTGATTATCGTATATCATTACCGGGTCATGCTATAATGAGCTGGACTCAACAGCGGTTGGCGGTCACTTATGTTTGCGTTTGCCTTAAATTAGCGTCATTGAAACAGCCCGATGATTGAACGGCCAGCGCCACAAGACTATTTGGATGATTTGCATGCGATTGGCGTGACGCGTCTCTTTCTGCCGCATCTCAGCACGCGAGATCGCGCGGCTGGCATCCGCCGCGTTCGGCAAGAATTGGGCCGGATTCGCACCGAGCTGACCCTCCAGCGCGACGGCATGGACGACGGACAGGCGCTCAGCGCTGAAGAGGCGAGACGCCGCGCGGCGCCCTTAAATCTCTTGCTGCTGCTGCATGAACAGTTGGTCGAAGAAGTCGGCGATTTAGAACGCAGCCTGAGCAACGGCAAGCCCCTTCCCTACAGTTTTGATTTCGGGCGCTTCATTTTCGGCGACGACGCGACGGGCGAGTGGTTCGTCGGCGGGCAAGAACAATATGACGACTGGTTAAAGATTCAGCAATTCAAACAGCGGCTTGACGCCTTGCGCATGAAAGGGCAGCCGGCGCGCGAGCAATTGAACGGCGTTCGCACCGAGCTGGAGGCTCTCACAGCCAAGCGCGACAAGGCGCAAGCGAGCATCGACGGCCGCCAGAAACGCAGCTTTGTCTTGCGCCGCATCGGCATGCTGGTGGTCTTGATCGCCGCCAGCGGGACGGTCGGCGCCCATTACTGGAATTCATATCGCGATTTCAGCCTGGTTGCCTTTGGGTTGGCCGCTGCCTGCGCGCTCTTGATACCCATCGTCATCGCCAACTGGAAAAACCCGCGCACGCGCACCGCCCGCCGTCAGCGCAAGCTTGATCAGCAAATCCTTGAACTCAAGCAGGAAGGCCTTCAATACCGCCAGAGCTATCAGCCGCTGGAGCTGCAGATTAAGGCACTGGAGGTTCATTACAGCCGGATGATGGACACTTGGGAAGCAGCGCGCCTGGTCAAGAATCGGCTGGACAGCTTCATTGAAGAGGGGCAGCCGCTGCGCGAACGCGTCGAGAGCATACGGGCGGAGCTGGAAGCGCTGCGGCCGCAACGGGACAAGCTGCTGCGCAAGCTGGAAAACCGCCGGAAGCGGGGCGCGCTGCTCCGGCGCATGTTCCTTCACATGATGATGGTCTTGGCGAGCGGGGCGGTCGGCTTTTATTTCCAATACACCGGCGAGCCCGATTATGCCTCGGTCATGTACGGCTTGGGGGCATTCTGCATCCTGCTGGTTCCGCTCGCCTATATCGACTGGAAGAACCGCAGCTACAAGCTGGAATCAGAACTGCGCAAATTAGAGACGCGCATGCTGCAGCTGCAGACGGAAGGCAAGCAGGTGATGAAACGCTATCATCCCATCGAGCTGCAGATCAAGACGCTCATCGCCCAGTACAAGCGAACGCGCGCCGGCATCACAAACTCGCAAGAATCGCAGATCCCGGCTTAATTGCTCGCCGGGTCGAATCGGTAGAGCGTGCCGGCATAATCAATGATGTAAGCCTCGCCCGCTTCATCTTCGCCGAAGCTGCTGATCGCGAAGTCTGTGTTCATCAGTTCGGCTGACTGCCACTCAAGCGCCGGGTCGCGCCAGGCGGCCCAAATGCGCCCGCTGCAATAATCGCCATAGAGAAAGACCGCATCCAACTCCGGGATGGCGGCGCCACGATAGACAACCCCGCCCGTGACCGAACAGCCAAGCGCATGGTTATATTCAGCTATCGGCGGGACGTGATTCGGCGCGCTGCCGCCGGCGAAGATATGCGCCCCTTCCCAAACATTCCAGCCGTAATTCTCGCCGCCCGGGCTGTCGGCAGGCTGAAAGTTGATCTCTTCCCAGTGGTTCTGCCCGACGTCAGCCATATACAGGTCACCGGTCAACCGGTCGAAGTTGAAGCGCCAGACATTGCGCAGACCATAAGCCCAAATCTCATCCCGCGCCGCCGCCAGGCCGACGAAGGGATTGTCGGGCGGAATGGCGTAACCCAGCTCGACATCGATATCGATTCTTAAGATGGAGCCCAGCAGCAACTGCCGATTCTGCCCCGCGCCCAGCGGGTCATTGGCCGAGCCGCCATCGCCCAGGGCGAAGTAGAGATAGCCGTCCGGGCCGAATTCGATATGGCCGCCGTTGTGGTTGGCATAAGGCTGCGCCAGATAGAAAACGAGTTCGCCGCTTTCGGCGTCGGCGCTGTCCGGCCCGCCTTCGGCTATGCGATAGCGGGCGATCACGCTGCTGCCGTCGTGGTCGGTATAGCTGACGAAGAACAGGCCATTGCTTGCATGATCCGGATGAAACGCCAGGCCGAGCAAGCCCTGCTCGCTATAAGGACGATTTGCCGTCGGCGTGATTAGGTCAGACATATCAAGGAATGGGCGCGGCGCACGCTTCCCGTCTTCAACGATCCAGACCTTGCCGGTTTGCTCAAGCAGGAACAAGCGGCCCGAGCCATCGCCAGCGTGGGTCGCGTAAATGGGGCGTTCGAAGCCGGTGGCGACCGCCGTCAACCGCAAGGCGGCGGCGTCCGGCCCTGTTTCGCGTGAAATGACGACATCCGGCTCGGTCTCTTGGGCGCGAACCGGCATGAACGAAAGGGCGAATATGAGCATCATAGCGAAGCAAGTGGTATTCAAACTGCCTCCTTTGGGCACAATAGTCTCAGGCGCGCGCCGCTTGACCCCGCGCCAGCAGCGAGAGCACGGTGTAGTTGTTGGCGCGCTCAGGCGCGTCGATGCGTTCGTCGCCGTGGATGTGGCGCAGGCAGCGCAGCAAATGACTCTCGATGACCAGTTGGCCGCGCGTGCGCGATTTCAGCCAGCTTTCGCCCCAAATCTCCGCCGCCACGCTGATGCAGTGCAGCGCCTGCTCTGCAAGCGGACCACCGGTCTTGGCCGGCAGCAACTCGTCGATCAACTGCCAGCGCATATCTTGCCATTTGCCGGCGGCGATGATGGCGCCCGCGAAGAGCACAACATTGCGCCAGCGCGCGTAGTCATGGCAGAGCAGGGCGACGATGTTTTCGGGAAAGGTCCAGCCTTCCGCATTCGCCGCCCGCAGCCCCGCCGGCATGGGGCATTCGTCATAGAATTCGATCAATGCGCTAGCGGCCAAATACTCCTGGATCGTCAGATGGGGAAAACGGTAGAGATTGGGCGCGTCTGAAACCAGGATGCCATTGCGCGTCGCCAGATACTCCAGCACGTCTTCAATGCCGGCGCCCAACCCGCCGCCGAGCGCTTGCTGTTCGATCAGCTTGTCCAGCAAGCGCGCGCGCTGGATGATCGTCGGGTAGCGCTGGTAGGTCTTCTGCTCGGAGTGCAAGTCAAAGGCGATCAACTTGAGCGCCGCCCGCATCCGGTCGAGATTGATGCCGGCCAGCTTCTCGTGCAATTTGTCCGCCGGCGACGGGATATTCCAGCGGTCAAGCAATTCGACGGTGTGCTCATAGAGCTCGGCGCGCTTGTCCGGCAATTGCTTGTAATCTTCATGGATCATCGTCAGCAAGGCCAGCATCAAGGGCTGGCGGGCCAGCGGCCAAAGCGCGCGGTTCTCACGAATCGCTTTGTTCAGGTCAGCCGCCATCAGCGCGCCCTGCTTGGCGGCGACAGCCCGCCCGCCGAGCACGCTGGGCCGCGTCTCAGCGACATTGGCGTACCAGCGCTCGATGTAGCTCTTGACTTGCCGCCAGGTGAAAGGCGCCAGCTCGGCCGAGGCGAAACGCTCGGACAGGCGCCAGCGCGAGTCATAGCGGTAGGCGTAAGTCCTGCTGGTGACGATGATGCGGCAATTGGGAAAGCGGTCGGCCCAATTCTCGATCACCCGCTGCAGAATAATGCGGTCGCTCGCCTCATAGACCTCGTCCAGCCCATCAAGCACGAGCAGGCTGCCATGCGTCGGCACATCGGTCTGGGTCAGGTAAGCCTCCAGATGAGGCGCCAAATTGCCGGTGGCATTCTTCACATAATTCAGCAAATGCTCGGAGGTCGCCGCGCTCAATGATTTTGGAAAGAGATCCGGCGAATTGGCGAAATCGCGCAAGCTGACGTAGATGGGCAGGATCGGGCCATGAATCCAGGACGCGCCCAGCATCTCCAGCCCTTTGACATTGTCCTGCCGCTCCGCGCGCGGGTCACAAGCGTAGGCAAGCGCGGTCACGATGAAGCGGCACAGTGAGCTCTTGCCGGTGCCGGCGGCGCCGGTGATGACAACCAGAGGGTTCGCCGAGATCACTTCAAATACGGACTCGCGCACATAACCCATGTCGCGTTCAATCGCCTGGAAACGCCGCGCGTTCAACTCTTCATCGCCGACAGCGTGGAATTGGCGCTGGTCGGTCCAAATGTCAACCGGCGTATACAGCTGATGCAGCATGGTCGGCGTATAATGCTGCGAGGCCGGGTGGATGGTTGTGGTCGGGATGTTCCACTCCGAGCGGACCGCCGCCAGGTAGGCCTTCAAGGCCGCTTTGTTGCCGTGATAATGTTCGGCGACGATGTTGACATCCTGCCCGGCGAAGATGACGTGGCCGCCCGCCGAGATGCTGCCCGCCTGCACCCGCACAGCCGATGGGTAGTCGCGCTGCTCGCGCATCGCCTCCAGCAGATTGCGCGCGAACAGGATCGCCTGCTTGCCCTGATTGGCCGAGCCATCCAAGCCGCCAGTCGCGACAATCAGCCAATCCAGGCCGACGAGCTCCTCGCTATTCATCTTCTCAGGCAGGAGGTCATGTCGCGCCAAATCTTCCGCCGTGCGCTCGTAATTTCGGTCGCGGTAAATCTCTGTCAGGCGCTTGCTCAAGGCGGCGCAATAGCGGAATTTCTTTAGCAGGCGGCGCAGCAGCGTGAGCTTGGCGCTCGGGGTGGGCATGACCGGCGTGAAGACCATCATGACCAGCTTCTGGTAGGGCGAATCGAGCGTGCTGCTGTCGGCTTGCCGCTTCAGCTCAGCCCAATTTGTCTGCACGAAAGCGCGCCAGGCCGCCGGCGATGTGATCATCATCTGGCTTGGGGCAGCCCGCGTCGGCGCTGTGATCGCCTTTGACGGGTACTGTTGAACGGGACGGTTCATTGACATTTCTCAGCGCTGCAGTTTGCAGACGACTTGTCAGGCAGGTTTGCGCGCTCGGCGGCGCCCGGCAGCGCGCTAGATTTTCTTGGCTGCCCGATGCCCGGCGACCGCCTCCTGAAAATTGATGGCGACTTCGCCGACGCTGGCGAGGATGGCGCCGACCAGCGGCTGGTCGAAGAGCGTCAGGGCGGCTGCGGTCAAGGCGGGCGAAAAGCGCAGCAAGGACTTGGCGGCGCGCACGAGAATGCGCGGATTGGGTCTCTTGCTGGTGGTGAGCTGAGCCTCGACGGTGTGCAAATCGTGCATGGCCGCCTCACGATTTTGCGTATCGAGGTTTTCTTTCTTGATTGTGTCCTCGACGCCTCGGATGCACTGCAGCATCATATCGAGCTCTTGCGGCGTCGTTTCGACCCCGCCGACGGTGACGGTCTGGTTGGTATGCTGCGCCACATCGCCGCCCGTCTGCACCTTGACCTGGCCATCGCGACCGGCGAAAACAACATGCCCGGTCACTGACAAGTGGTCAATCTCGATGTTGATATCGGGCCGCTGCGGCATGCCATCCGGCCGCCCGCGATCGCTTGAATTCAGCATGTCTGTCCCTCCACCACGGTCACTACAATGTTACGCTGCGCTCTCGATTGAGTTCTAAGTCAAGCCCACAAGTCGAATGCCGATAGACGAATAGCGCACGCGCGGATCAAGATAATAGCGGAATGATGTCTGCGCGCGGTCGCAAGGGCTGACGAAGCTGCCGCCCGCCACGGCGCGGCGAAAGTCCCGCCCGGCATCGGCAGCGGCGGCCGTATTCAGCGTCCATTCCCAGATGTTGCCGGCCATATCGTATACGCCATAAGGGCCGACGCCCTTGTGATAGCGGTCGACCGGCGTCGTCGATTTGAGCCCGGTCTCAAGCGTGTTGCAGCGCTCTTCATCAAATTCATCGCCCCAGGGATAATATCGGTCATCGTCGCCCTTGGCCGCGCGCTGCCATTGGGCAATCGTCGGCAAGGAAATCTTCATTTGAAGCAGGTTGCCCAGCCAGTTGGCAAAAGCCATCGCCTCGTACCAATTTACGTTTTCCCGTGGTCGATCGTCGCCGCTGAAGCGCGCGGCGGCAACGCCCTTGCCCAGGTTGAACCAGCGCCTGGCATGCTCCGAGAAGCCCCACCAGCGCGGGTTACGATAGCCGTCCTCAGCCTCCGCGAAGATGGCGAACTGCGCATTGGTCACCGGATATTTGCTCATCACAAAATTGTCAACCTGCTCAGTCACCTCGCCGAAATCTTCATCGGCGCCCACGATGCTCGACAAGGTTACCGATCCGTGAGGAACGTCACACCATTGTAGCATAGGCAGGACATCTTTTACGCTGAGCCCGGCGTCATCGCTGGTGGCCCGCTCGCTGGCGACGGCGATAACCGGCCGGGAAATCTCGGCGGTAAGCGCTTTAGCCGGCGCGGATTGGGCTTGTGGGCGGGCCGCTGTTTCGCCGCGGCCGTGATTGCGAGGCGCTTGGCTTGCGCTAGAGCCCGGCGCATTCGCTGGCGGTCGCCTGGCTGCTCGCGCTCCTGATGGGCGTGGGGGCGCCTTGCCTTCTGCCGCCCGCGCGGTATCGCCATTTTCGCAAAGGCGGCGCAACCCGCGGGGATCATAATCGCCGAATTCCAGTCTGAACTCCTGTAGCGCTTCGCAAGCAAGCGTACGCGTGCTTTCAAAGGCGAACAGCGCGACGATGTGCTGGTACTCACGATGCGCTTCTCGGGTCTCGCTGCGTTCCGCCACCGCGCCCTCGGCAATTCGAAGCAGCTTGTCCAGGCTTACAAAGCGCGATTGATAACCGCTAGACTTCGCCTGTTTCAGCAGCAAGATCGCATTGTCATAATCGCCTTGCTCCAGAGCGCTCACCGCCTTGCTGATCAACGCTGCCGGATCGGCGGCGGAGGCCGGGCTGCTCTCGGCGGCGTCATTTGCCGCGCTTAGCTTGGGCCTGTTGCCGGCCCGCTTTCTTTCCACCACCAGGATCGCGTTCAAGAGTTGCGCCACATTTTCCACCGTCAAGCTGTCGCAGAGGTCAACGTATTGCCACTCCTTCATCGTGGCCGGCAGCACGGTCTCGCGGTTAATCAGAACCGGAATGATGTCGCGTTTTGAGCGCAGCGCGATCTCAAGCTCGCGGCGGCAATACAGCGACGCCACCGAATCGGGCGAGAGCAGATAGATGAAAACTTCGCACCAATCCAGGCGGCGCAATATCTCCTTCCACCAATCCTGCCCGGCATAGAGACGCTGGTCATACCAAACATCATGGGCATGCAAGGTCTCGATGATGCGGATGCAATAGGGCTTGTCGACGCGGGCGTAGCTGACGAAGATCTTCATGCGTCTATCCGCTTCTCGGCGGGGCCGACCGCCTCGAGCAATGCCCGGCTGGCGTCGCTGTCGATGCGCTGCAGGGTCTGCACGGCGAGCTCATGCAGCGATTCGTCCTCCCAAGAGGGCTTCGCGGTGTCATTGAGCAGTTGCTTCAGGATGGGTAGATCCGTCTCGTTCATTTGTGGCGCCAACTGGCGCATCGCAAAGCAGCGCAGGTGGAAACTACTGTCGCTCAGCGCGAGCTCAAGCTGCGGGCGGGCCCTGCCGGGTGCTATTTGGTGGATGGCTCTAAGCGCGGCAAAGCGCACAAACTCATCCTCATCAGCCTTGAGCCGCTCTGCCAGCGCCGGGATCGCCGTCGCGTCGGCCAGGTCGCCCAGGGCTTCGGCGGCCGCCTCACGTACGGTCTTTTGCGCGCTGCGCAACAAGGGCGCTATCTGGCTGGCCAGCTCCCCGGCGTCAAGCTCGACCAAGGCGCGCAGTACGGCCACTTGCACAATCCAACTTGGATCGTCGAGGCGCTCGCTCAATGCCGGTATCGCCGCCGGATTCTGCAGCATGGCCAGCGCCTCGGCCGCCGCCCAGCGCACACTCCAATTCGCATCCCGCAGCGAATCACAGAGCAGGTTCAAGACTTGCGGATTCTCCTTGCCGCGCAGGTGCCGCGCGAACTTGCGCAAAAACTTGGCCGCCTTTTGCGTCCTGCCCCAATCATCATCGCGCAGCACCGCTATCGTGCGGATGATCTTCTCTTCGTCGCTAAATGTGGTTGAGGCGCTGTCCACCGCCGCGTCCGAGCCTGTGGCCGGCGCAACGCGAATCGCGCCGCTGTCTTTAGGCGTCGATTCTATGGCCCGCAAGGCGTCGCGCGCCAGCTGGCCAATGGTGACGTCGCGATAAGGCGCCCGGCGTCCATCTTCAAGCAGCGCGCCCAAAGCGGCCGCCGCCCGTTGATCGCGGGCGTCGCCGAGGATGTCGATGGCAGCTGCAACCGTCGTCGCGCGATCACTGTCCAGAAGATCGACAAGCGCCTCAGTGTCCAGCGCTTGCATCGTCTTCAGCAGACTGGCAACCGCATCCACGATGGAATAGTCGGGGTCGGCCAAAGCGGCGACCAATGCCTTTCTCGCCGCTACCTCATTCTCAAAATGAGCCAAAGTCTCGTAAGCGGCGAGGCGAATGCGCCCGTCTTCATCGTATGCGGCCTCCAGCAGCGGAGGCAAGGCGTCGCTGGCTGCGTAATCCTTCAGCTGGGCCAGCGCATGGCAACGCTGCTGCCAATCGGCGTCGCTCAGTTGATTGCGCACCGGGGCCGGCAGCGCGCTGGCCGGCGCCGCTTCCGCCTGAGCTTTGCTGTCATTGAACAGCGGCCGGCCATAAACCAGCGCCTCGATATTGCTGCCGGCGACAATCGTGGACTCGGGCGGATCGCTCAAGACGGCGCTGATGGCCCCCAACAGCTGTTGGAATCCCTGACGGTTCGGCATTTGCTTGATTGACTGCGCTATCCGCTTGCGCAATTCCTCGGCGTTTGATTTCGAGTGGATCGCCGTTTCCACATCTTCCGGCAAGTCGACCGATTGCGCCGCGACCTGCGCCAGGCCGATGGCAATATCGATCTCATCGCAGTCAACCACCAATTCGTAGAACCCAGGACCCAGTGCCAAGCGCCGCGCGTCCGCCAGCGCAAGCAGCCGGCTCGTCACCCGCCGCTTTCTTTTGGCCAGCGCTGTGATGACAGCGGCCCGATGGTCCGGCTGGTCTTGCGACCAACGCAGGACACGAACCAGCAATTCAGAATAAGCGAATTTCATCAGAGCCAGGACGAGCTCGCTCTGGTCGACGCCCTCGCCGGTTTCCAGGTCATCCAGCAGCAGAATCGCTGAGGGCAGATACTTGATCTCGCCGAGCAGCCAGAGGGCGTTCCGGCGCCGCTGCCGGTCCTGATGGCCCGAGAGCTTGACCAGGTAGGCCAGCGCCAGCGACAAGCCGTATGAGCCAAGACGCTCCGTTATATGCGCGCCCGAGGCCTGATCCAGCTCTTCGAGCAATTGCATAAAATCGAGCGGCAATTCAAGCGGTAGCGCCCGGATCTCATGCCAGAGCCACAATTGCTGCGCATTGCCGTAACGCGCCAGTTGACCAACCAGCATTTCAGCTGTTTGCGCCGCGTTGGGCAGGGCTTTTATGGCGGCGCGAAAGGCCTCTTGGGCGGCCGGGTTTTGCGCGCAGAGCTGCACAAGTTTGCTTATCAGCGTTTCCTGGAAGGCGCCGGACAACTCTGGATGCCGCTGCAAGCAACTGGCGGCGAGAAAGGGGTCAATATCGGCGATCTGATCAATGACTTGAAGCCGACTCACGTGGGATAGACTGCTGACTAGCACGAGGGTCAATTGGTCCCATTTACTTGGTATGCGCCCGCGCCCGGCGGCGAATTCCGGCCGGGTCAAGTACTTGTTCAGACCGTCTTTCTTGAGCGCTTCAACCGCCAGACGCCGCTGAATTGCTTCTGATTGGAAACGCAGCGCCGCACCAGTTTGCTCAAGCAGGCCGAGCTCCAGCGCGCGATCGATGACTCGCGGGTCGATCGACTGGCCGAGGGTTGAATCACGAGGCAGGAAGCGGTGCCTGTCTTGCAGCATCATCGACCAGGCGAGCCGCTGCATATCACCCAGAATCCGCTTGTCGTCCAGGCCGCCGCTTGCCGAAGGCCATTGCTGGCTGCGCAGCGAGATTAAGGCGGACAGCGGATCGCGATGCCATTGGTTGAACGCCAATGCCCGGTCTGCCGTTAGCAATTCCACGCCGATCGCCAGGCTGTCTAATCGCCCGCTCTCAATCAGGGCGCCCTTTTGCTTCAATAGCTGCCGGAAACTGTTCTGTTGCTCCAGCGTGAGATATCCGCTGGCAAAGCTTTGCGCGCGTGCCGAATTGAGCTCCGCTATCTGTATGATCGGCAGCTTCGGCAAAGCGCTTATCGTGGCGCTCGCCATGACGACTATCCGATGACCCGGGCTGGCGTCAATCCATTGACTAACCGCCGAGACCATAGCCGGATGCTCCCTGGCGAAATCGCAGAAATTGTCGAGCAGGAGCAGCGTCTGTTGCTGGCCCAGCCAGTGCTGCCAATGCGTCAGCAGTGGCCATTGCGATTCGACAAATGCGCCGAAGTCTTGATGCTTATCTTCCCAAAGCGCGAGGTCAAGCCAAATTGGAACAGCCTCTCCGCCGTCGCGCATCGCCGCATGCGCCTGCTGGAGCGCCAGAAGCCGCGCGAAAAAAGTCTTGCCGCTGCCCGCTTCGCCGCGCAGGATGAATTGCGGTTCCGCCCGGGCATGCGTCAGCAAATTGTCGACCGGCATCGAATTGCCAGCCTTGTTCACGGTGAAGTCCCAAGTCATCTTGGGCTGATACATTCTCGGTCGTATGTCCCCCGTGCCCGCGCCGGCGCTGTTGCGCAGCGTTGCCCATGACGTCGGCATCTTGGCCAGGGCAAGCTCGACCTTCTGAATAAAGCCGCGCAGATAATCGAGCCGCTCGCCCGTCTTTTCCACCGCTTCCGATTGCGGGATTTGGCTCAAGAGATTTTCCACGCTGAGGTCAGTCGGGTCGTCGAACCATCGGCGGAAATCGATCCAGTCGCTGAAGCTGAAATCGGCAATCTTTTCGGTGGAAAAATCGCGCGGGATCACCGCGGTGACGGCCATGCCTCGGCTTTGAAAATACTCGAACTCGGCTCGGCAGTGAGGCGACTCCAGATAATCATCGGTCACGAGGGCAATGACGCCGGTGGCGCGCGGCCGCAGCTGGCGGATCTTGGCGCTCCAATCTTCACTGAGGTCGATTTCGAAGCGATCAAGCCAAACATTGCGATAATAGCGGAGTAGCAAGGTAGAAAGCTGCAAGGCATGGGCGCTATCAATATTGTGATAGGAAACGTAAATCAAGCTCTCGTTGATGACAGAAGCCCTCGGCGCGCAAGTATTTCATTTACACAGGTTATTATACTCTTGGCCCGCCGGCGTGATGTTGTATATGACCGCAATTCTGGTTTTTGTTCTGCTGCCGCAGCCTGTCGAAGGCAGTTGGCATCGGCTATGATGCAAGTGCATACGACGGCTGGACGGCGGCAACGCAATGTCAGGTTCCGGAATCTGGCGCGGCACAATCTACGGCATCACGGCGGCGACTATCTGGGGCGGTATGTATGTCGTTTCCGATGTCACGCTCGCCGTGATTCCGCCCTTCACTCTGCTAACGCTGCGCACTCTTCTGGGCTTGCTGGTATTGATCCCGCTAGAGCGGGCCCGCGGTCACACCGTGCCAGCGACGCAGACGAAGCTGGCGCTGCTCGGGGTTGGCGTGCTTGGCGTCGGCATTAGCCTGAGCGCGCAGTTCATCGGCACCGACCTGTCAACGGCGGTCAGCGGCGCCTTGATCACCAGCGCGTCGCCAGCCTTTGTCGTCTTGTTTGCCGTGATTATCCTGCGCGAAAAGCTGACAGTCTTGCGTCTGTTGACAATCGTGTTGGCTAGCGCCGGCGTCGTGATCATGCTGAATCCCACGGCGGCGGACCTGGCTTCGGGCAGCTTCGCCGGCGATGTATTTTTGGCGATTGCCGCCCTCACCTGGGGGCTGTACTCTGTCCTGGTGCGGCGCGTTACGATGCGCCATGCCACACCCACGCTGACCGTGACCGTCTACGCCTTGTTGGGTGGCTTGCTCTTGTCCGTTCCGGCCAGCGCTCTTGAATTGTCAGTGCGGCCGGTAGGGCAGGTCGACTTAAGTATCGTCCTGGGCCTGCTTTATCTTGGCCTGGTGTCGACAGCTTTTGCCCTGCTGCTATGGAATCGCGCCTTCGCCTTGGTCCCGGCGACGGTGGCCTCCCTGTGTTTCTTCGCCCAGCCGCTTTCTGGCGCCTTGCTGGCCGCGCTGCTGCTGGGCCAGGAGATGACGCCGGCCTTGTGGATCGGCACTGGATTGATCACGGTGGCGGTGCTGCTCTCCCTTGCGCGCGCGCCAAAGCGATCGCCCGCTAAGCTTTGAGCAAGGCCCTCGCTTCTCGCGCCATTTTCAACAGCCGAAACCGGCGCACATCAGCGAACAGCCGGGCGACGTCTTGTAGACCGGTCATGCCATGCGTCCGCAGCATTTGCTCATATCCGCCCGCGTCGTGCAGCATTTCAAGGTCTTGCTTGACGCCCGCCAGCCCGCGCAAAACCATGGCGCAAGTGAAACCAAGGCGCGCCAGCTCGGGCTCGCCCCGCCAGCCGGCTTCTCGCAGGCCGGCGATATAACCGGCGAATGCAGTATTGTCCAGCTCATCGGCGCGCGCCGCTGTGAAGCCTTCATAAAAAAGGCTGACCGCAACCAGGCAGACCAATTCTTCGCCTATAGCGCCGACTGATGCCAGCGCCCAATCCAGCAGAACGACATCATCGTCTCGATGCAAAATGTTGCGGCGGAAGGCATCGGTATGGCAGAAGGTTTGCGGCTGCTGCGCCAGGGCGTCCTGAAACAATCGGCGCTCTTGCCATATCGCTTCGATTTCGTCCCTGGCGTCCATGGGCAGGGCGATTCGCGCCAGCGGCGTCTCAAGAAGGGGCGCAAGGTTGTCCAGCCTGTCCGCCAGCCCGGGAATGATGGCGCTGTGCCAATTGCGGCTGAGCCAGGCGTATGACGGCTGGGCTGCCCCATTGAGCCAGGCGCCGTTGAAGCGGCCGAGACGCAGGGCGATATCGTGGAAATCGGCAAGGGACCAGGCGCCCTTGTCGTCAGCAATGTCTTCCATCCATATCCAGCAGCTGTCGCCATGGTCGTCAAGGCGGTGAATCTCGGGCGTTGTGAAGGTGTTGGCGGGCATACCGTCAAGCATCCCGGAGCGGTAAACCTCGAATTCTCGTTTCCAATAATAGGGTGAACGCTCGTTTTCGCCCCTGCGCTCATAAAGGATTTTGACGATAAATGGCAGTGTCTGCGTTGCTGCTGTGCGCAGCCGAAGACGGTAGAGCCCGGTCCCGCCGACAGCGCTGCCAAAGCCGCCATGCACCGGTTCGCAATCCCAAGAGCGGACCGCGATATCGCCGCGGCCAGCAGCGGCCCTCGCCAGCTCGCTAAGGGCTGACGTCGACAGGGACGCCAGTCTCGCTTGGGTCTTTTCGAGCGGCCTTGACACGAGAATCAGTCAATGCCGAGGTAGGTCTTCTGCACCGTTTCATTCTGCTGCAGGTTGGCGGCCGTATCGCTGATGGCGACTTCGCCGCTCTGCAGCACATAACCGCGATCGGCGATTTGCAGCGCCATGTGCGCGTTCTGCTCCACCAGCAGGATGGTGACGCCTTCATTGGCGATGCGTTGGATCGTGTCAAAAACGCCATCGACCAGCACGGGCGCTAAGCCCATTGACGGCTCGTCCAGCAGCAGCAGGCGCGGCTTTGACATCAGCGCGCGCGCGATCGCCAGCATCTGCTGCTCACCCCCGCTGAGCGTGCCGGCGACTTGTTTCTTGCGCTCTTCCAGGCGCGGGAACAACTCATACGCGCCCGCCAGGTCATCCTTGACGCCGCCGTCTCTGCGGATATAGGCGCCCATATCGAGATTTTCTTCAACGGTGAGTTTGGCAAATACGCCGCGTCCCTCGGGCACCATGGAGATGCCCTTAGAAACTAGCAAGTCGGCGCGGGTGTTGGAGATGTCTTCGTCTTCAAAATATACGGCGCCCTCGCGCGGTTCCATCAGACCCGAAATTGTGCGCAGCGTCGTCGTCTTGCCGGCGCCGTTCGAGCCGATCAGCGCGATGATCTCGCCGGTATCCACCTCAACGGTGACGCCTTTGAGCGCATGGATGTTGCCGTAATAGGTGTGGATGTCGTTGACTTCTAACAATGCCATTGAATGGTCCCGCGTTCGACTAATGTTCGTGCATCTGCGCCGCGCCCCGCCCCAGGTACGCTTCTATCACATCGGGATTGGTTTGAATGTCGGCCGGCAAACCTTCAGCGATCTTGCGCCCATAATCGAGCACGGTGATATGCTCCGATATATCCATGACGACGCGCATATCGTGCTCAATCAAGACGATGGTGATGCCGATCTCGTCACGCAGCCGGCGGATGAAATCGGTCGTCTCGATCGTCTCCCGCGGATTCATGCCCGCCGTCGGCTCGTCCAGCAGGATCAGCTTTGGTTTGCTGGCGAGCGCGCGGCCAATCTCCAGCCGCCGCTGGTCGCCATAAGACAAATTCTTCGAGAGCATGTCGCCCTTGCCCTCAAGCCCGACAAAGTAGAGCAGCTCCCGCGCCCGATCTTCCGTCAGCTCATCTTCCTGCCGCGTGGACGGCAAGCCCAGGATCGCGCCGATCCAGGTCGATTTCAGGTGCGGCTCCTGCCCGACCATGATGTTCTCAATCGCGGACATATTGCTGAACAGCCGGATATTCTGATAAGTGCGCGAGATGCCCGCCCGCGTGATCTGGTCAGGCGAGCGGCCGTTGATGCGCGCGCCGGCGAAGAGAATCTCGCCCTCGTCTATCTCATAGAAGCCGGTGATGCAATTGAAGAAGGTGGTCTTGCCGGCGCCGTTCGGCCCGATGATGCTGGCGATCGCGTTCTCGGGAATGTAGAAGTCGAGGCTGTCGACGGCGACCAAACCTTCGAAGCGCTTGGTCATGCCCCTCGCTTCCAATATGCGGTTGCGCCCGTCTTTGCTTTTCTCCGCCATCTTCGCCTGCTTCCTCGCGCCTTATTCGGCCGCCGCCAGGGCCGGTTTGACCCCGGTCCTGATTTCATGCGTCACAATCTTCGAGGGGATAAAACCCTGCGGACGTTTGATCATCATCAAGATGAGCAAGGCGCCATACATCAGGAAGCGGAAGTCGGAGAACTCTCGCAAAAGCTCCGGCATGCCGATCAAGACGATCGCGCCGACAACGATGCCGGGGTTGCTGGCGATGCCGCCGACGATTATCAAGCTCAAAACGTTGATTGAAATGAATACGGTGAAACTGTTGGGAAAGACCGTGCCCACTTTGGCGGCGAATATCGCCCCGGCCACGCCGCCGGTCGCCGCGCTCAGCGTGAATGCCAGCAGCTTGGCGCGCGCCGTGTCGATGCCCATGGCGGTCGCTACATCTTCGTCTTCGCGTATCGCCATCCACTGCCGTCCAGTGCGCGAATTGTTCAATCGTATCGAAACAAAGAGCGTCACCAGGCTGGCTACCAAAACAATGTAGTAGAGTTGCTCCGGGTTTTTGAGCTCAGTTCCGAGGAATATCGGCTTCGGGATCGCCTGCACCCCTTGCGCGCCGCCGATCAAGGGCTTCAGCCAATCGGAGATCGCCAGCTTGCCGATGATCTCGCCAAAGCCTAATGTGGCTATCGCGAGATAGTCGCCGCGCATTCGCAACACCGGCACGGCAAAAATGAAGCCGGCGAACATCGCGGCCAGCAGCGCCAGCGGGATGACCATCCAAAATGTGAACGTGCCTTTGAACAAACCCAGCGGCCCGATCGAGGTCAAGACAGCCAGCATGTAGGCGCCAACGGCGTAATTGGTCAGATAACCGAGATCAAGCAGGCCGGCCAGCCCAATCGCGATATTCAAGCCCAGCCCCATCAATACGAAAATGCCGATGGTGACGGCGACATCGCTGAGCGTGCGCCCTATCAGCCAGGGCAGCATCAACATGAGGATGACAAACAGGGCCAGGCCGATGATGTTCACCGTGCGCCGCTGCGACATTTCCATATTGCTGAATCTCTCGCGCGCCTGGCTGCCGTACAATGCCCAGAGAAAACCAGCGACGGTGCTGATGACAAATAAGGCGAGCGCGGCGTTTTGCCGCAAGGTATCGCGGCGGAATATCTCGCGCAAGGTGTCGCGGTCCAGGTTTTCTTGCAGCACCAGGCGCACCGTCTCCCCAAAAGCGCCGACCAGCACCGTCACGCTGAGGCCATATATCAGCGCGCGGCGCGGCACGGCCGGCATCAGGAACAAGGCCGAGCCGGCAAGACCAGCCGCCATCGAGACCAAGCCCAGCGTGCCGATGCCCAGCATCAGGTCCTTTCGATTGTCGAATGTGACCACTTCCACCCAGTTGCGATCAATGTTAACCAGCACCGTGCGCAGGTCGCCCTTGATTTCGAAGATCAGCGCGAATGAGAAGGTGACGATGCCTATAAGAAAGGCGACCACCAGCCAGATTCCCAGCGTGGTCTGCGTTTCCGCGCCCGCCCGCTGCATCCGCCAGGCGATCACAGACGCGGCGACGAAGGGAATGGCCCGCAGGCAAATGTCCAGCAGGAAGCGGTATTCGTCCGAATTGAATAAAAGCAGAATGATGCTAGGCAGCGCCGTCAGCAAACCGATGATGAGGCCGCTGATGAGCAGGGGCGCCTTCCCTTCATTGCTGTCACTGTGCTGCCGGGATACGTAGTATGCGGTGATAAAGGGCGCCATGAGCAGCAGCAGTTGCCCCAGGCTGATGAAGCGGTCCACCACCTCGCGTTCGTGAAAGGCGGCGATCATGCCGACGGCGCCCGTGAACAGAATGAAAGCGCCTGAGAGCAAACCGAAAATGAGGATCGTTTTGGAGGTCTGCGACCGCAGCAAGTCCATGAAACCCTCCTAAGCCTTCTGTTCCGACAGGCGTTCGCCCAGGATGCCCTGCGGGCGAAAGATCAATACAAGCACCAGCATCGTAAAGGCGATGACATCTTTGAGCTGGTTGGCGCCGGGAATGCCCAGCCCGGCCAGAACGAGGTTCGGGCCGATCGCTTCAATCACGCCGAGGAACAAGCCGCCAAGCATAGCGCCCGGAATATTGCCGATGCCGCCCAGGACCGCCGCCGTGAATGCTTTGATGCCGGGGATGAAACCCATAAAAAAGTTGACGCCTTGCGGACGGAACATGCCATTGATGACGCCGGCTGAACCGGCCAGGAAGCCGCCGACCCCGAATGTGAACATGATCACCCAATCGATGTCAATGCCCATCAATCGGGCGACTTCTTTGTTCTCGGAGACGGCGCGCATCGCCTTGCCGATCCGTGTGCGCTCGACCAGCCAATAAAGCCCCAGCATCAGGACCAGGGCGGAGCCGAAGACAAATACCTGCACTACCGGGATATTGATATCGCCGATTGAAATGGCGCCCTGCAGAATGCGAACCTGGGGATAAGCCTTGAAGCCCGAGCCATAAAGCCCGCGAAAAGTGTATTGCAAGAAAAATGACGCGCCGATGGCGGTGATCAGCGGCACCAGCCGCGGGCTGCCACGCAGCGGCCGGTAAGCCACGCGCTCCAAAAGTATCGCCACTGTCATCGACACCAGGCCTGCGAACATGATCATCAGCAATATCGCCAGCAGCGGCTGCTCATTCAAGAAGCCGGTTCGGTTGAGCGCTTCGGCCAGGAATACGGTCGAAAAGGCGCCGGCCATGAACACTTCACCGTGGGCGAAGTTGATCATCAGCAGGATGCCGTAAACCAGCGTATAGCCGAGCGCGATCAAGGCGTAGATGCTGCCCTGCGAGAGACCGGCGGCGAAGAGATTGACCCACTGGGCAAAACTGATGCGGCCCGAGGAAAGCGTATTCCAGGCGCCAACGACCACGCCGAGCACAATCAGCACGCGCAGGATGTCGATCGTGAAATCAACCCAGGAGAATTCGTCTTTTTTCCACTTGAACATAAGCCCTACCGTCATGCTTAGTCATCATCGTGAGATTGCTCTGTCTGTGGATCCTGGCGGCTCTCGTCCACAATGGTAACAAATTGCAGTCTAATCGTACGCATCCAGCGCGAAATTCCAGGCCACCGGCGGCGGCCAGTGGTCGTCATATACCTCAGCTTCGGTAATGATGAACACCGCAAGGGCAGTCCCAGGCGAACAGTCCCCGGCAAATGGCGAATCCTCGCGGCAAGTCAGCCGGCCGGTCAAGCCCGGGTAATCTTCGGTAGCGGCAACGGCATCGCGAATGGCCTGCCGCCCGAACACCAGGCGCCCGTCGTCATCGGTGGCGGCGACCGTCTCCAAAGCGTTCAAGAGCAGGTTGGTCGCGTCATAAGAATGAGCATGATAACCGCTCGGCGGATCACTGCCATATTCTTCCAGCCATTGCGCCAGCAGTTCGTCATAGGCGTCGCCGCTGACGAGCGGGCCGGATACATAAATGCCAACGGCAGCGTCTCCCGTATTCTCGGGGAAGCTGGAAGAAAAGCTGGCCGCGCCGCCGATGATGATGCTGTCCTCCAGCCCGGGGATATGGCTCATCTGCGCGGCGAAGAAGTTGGACTCCGGCTCAAACAGCGGAACATATATGACGTCTGGCTGGTGCACGGCGATTTCAGTCAGGATGGATGCCATGTCGGTATCGCCCTTGTTGACGGCGCCTTGGAAAACGACATCTCTGCCAAGGTCGGCAAATGTATCGGCGACCGCTTGGGCGAGCCCTGATGTGTAAGGATCGCCGTCATGTACCGTTGCCAAAGTTTCCGATTTCAACGCCAGCGCCGCGAACTCGGCGAGACGCATACCTTCGATAAGACCGTTCTGACTGGTGCGGAAGTAGCCAGGCAAATGAGAGCCGCCCGCCGCGATGTCGTCATTGGTCAAGCTCGGCGACGTATTGGACGGCGCGATCATAACCAGGCCGGCGTCGCTGATGATTGGTATGGCGCCTTGGGCCGCGCTGGAACAGTTCGTGCCAATAGCGCCGACAATCATCGGATCAGCGGCCAGGCGCTGCGCCGCCGCTTGACCACCCTCGGCCGTGCACAAGCTGTCTTCAACTACCAGTTCAATCTCGTGGCCCAAAAAGCTGTAATCGCGAGCGAGCAGTGCCAGCTCAACCCCGCCTAGCGTGTCATCGCCCAGGTAATTGATCGCGCCGGACATGACCAGCATGGCGCCGATGACGATCGGATCTTCCGGCTCCACGGCGACGCAGCCCAGGGGGTCGGCACAGGCATCATCGGCAAGCGCCGGGGCAAGCAAACAGCTAAGCAGACTCACTACAGCCGTAATGGCGGCCATTCGTCCAATCATCGGTACTCCCTCGGCATGGTGGCTAAATGAGAACTCGCGCCTCTAGCGCTGGTTAGCGGCGATATGACCTGCAGGCGGGCTCGTGACAACGGCAATACAAGCTAACGGACAAGCCAGAGTCTGTTGCGCCCTGGCTTGTCCTTTGTTTGATGTCAATCTGGCTGATTCGGCTTTTAGCCGCCCATCGACATCGAGAGATCCCAGACAATTGGAGGCGGCCAGGCGCCTTCGTTAACCTGGGCTTCGCCAATCTCGAAAACAGCCAACGCCGTACCGGTCGCGCAGTCACCCTTGAATGGCGACTCTTCCTGGCAGGTCAGCGACCCGGTCAAGCCATCGTAATTCTCGACGGCGGCCATGGCGTCGCGCATCGCCTGACGCCCGATGATCAGCGTGCCGTCATCCATCTCCTTGGCGACAGCTTCCACCGCGTCCATCAACAGATTCGCCGCGTCATAAGCATGGGCGTGGAAGCCGCTCGGCGGCGTGTCGGTGCCGCCTGGCTGCTCTTCCGCCCAGAGATCGAGGAAGGCGTCGTAGGTTTCGCCGGAAACGTGCGGCCCGGTCATGATAACGCCGACCGCCGCCTGGCCGGTATTCTGGGCGAAGCCAGCCGCGAAGCTGCCGTCAGCCGTCATCATTACCGCGTCTTCCAAGCCCGGGGTGTTCGCCGCCTGCGACACGAGGAATTCGGATTCAGGCACAAATACCGGCAAGTAAACAACATCGGGACCGCTGGCGGCGATCTCGGTGAGAATCGCGGTCATGTCGGTGTCGCCCTTGCTGACCGCGCCCTGGAAGACGACCTCGCCATTCAATCCGGCAAAGGTATTGGCCATGACAACCGCCAGACCCTCGGTATAAGGATCGCCGTCATGAATGGTGGCGACAGCGCCCGCTTTGAGCACCTCAACGGCGTATTGCGCGCCCATCGCGCCCTGGAACAGATCGTTGTGCGCCGTGCGGAAATAGCCGGGCTGATAGGTGCCGCCCTCGTCCGAATTGTCGTTTGTCAATCTGGGCGACGTGTTTGAGGATGAAATCATCAACATACCGGCTTCGCTGAGAATTGGCATAGCGCCCTGCGCCGCGCCGGAGCATGTCGTGCCGATGATGCCGACCACGGTTTCGTCCGCGGCGACGCGCTGTGCGGCGGCCTGGCCTCCCTCGGCGCTGCACAATTCATCCTCAACAACCAAAGTGATGTCCCGGCCAAGCAGCATGCCGTCACGGCCCAGAAACGCCAGCTCGACGCCGCCGAGAGAGTCTTCCCCATAGAATGACGTCGCGCCAGAAACTGACAGTATGGCCGCGAACACAATCGGATCATCCGGGCCAACTTCAACGCAGCCAAGCTCGTCCATGCAATGCGCATCGGCAAGCGCAGGCGCGTTGTGGCCAACCAACATGCTCAAGACAGTGAGTACAAGTAATAGACGTTTCATTGTTCAGTGTCTCCTTATCATTGGACATTGTCGCGCATGCAACGCGATAAACAATATTATACTCAATGTTTTGTCAGTTGTATAATCTCATGCAGGAATCCGGAAAGACGCGTTGCCCACCATGGCCAAAGCCGAGCCAACATGAAACTCCTTGTCCTCGCCTCATCGCTTGATTTGCGTCAGCCATTCAGCGCCACCCCCGCCTGGTGGCAGCTGCTCAAGGGCTTGTATGAAGCCGGCGTCGAAGTGATTGCCACGCCCTATCAGGGCGCGGCGATCGAGAGCCTGTGGTGGCGCGCCGAGCCGAACCCCGCCCGCAGGCAAGGCGACCTCTTCAAGACCATGCGCGATATCACGCGGGCGGTTTTGCCAGCGCCATCGCCTTCAATGACCGCCGACCCGGCCCGGGAATCGATATCTGACAAGGCTGTCAGGCAGGCGGCAAACAGCTTGATCGCCCCGATATGGCGGCGCCACCTCGAGCGCATCTTGAATACAGAGACCGATGTAGACGCGCTACTCTTTCTCACGCTTCCGCTCAACCACCTGCGAGGCTTGCCCAAGCATATTACGGACACTTACAATCTCCCCGTCTTCTATTTTGATGGCGATGTGCCGGCCAGCCTGCCCAACATGAGCGGGTTCGCTTCCGGCTTCCGCATTTATCATGGCGCTGATCTCACGGAATACACCGCTTTCATCAGCAACAGCAGCGGCGGTCAAGCGCTTCTCAAGCAACTCGGCGTCGCCAATGCGCATACCGTCTGGTATGGCGCTGATCCGGACGTATTCAGTCCCATCCCGGCGCCGGCGCAAGATATCGATGTGCTTTTCTATGGACACGGGCGCGAATACCGCTCCGAATGGATAGACCGTATGATAGCGGCGCCATCGACAGAAATGGCGGCTTCCCGCTTCGCCGTCCGCGGCACGAACCTTGGCGAGCTTGGCAATGCCGAGCGCCTTCCCTACCTGAGCTTCAGCAAGCTGCGCGAATATGTCTGCCGCAGCAAGCTCAATTTATGCATCACCCGCGGCGCGCATGCCAGCGTTTACGCTTCCTCTTCATCACGCCCCTTTGAGTTGGCGGCGATGGGCGCCTGCATCGTGGCCAATCCCTACCTCGGCATCGAAGAATGGTTCGAGCCGGGAAAAGAGCTGATCGTAGTCGAGTCGGCTGAGGAGGCGATCGAACGCTATCAGCATCTATTGACACACGACAGTGAACGGACAGCCATCGGAAAAGCGGCGCGGCAACGCGTCCTGAAGCAGCATACCTTCCGGCATCGCGCTGCTGAATTAATCAATATCATCAGGCAATACCTTTAGCCCCTTGCGACATGACGTCCGCCAGCCTAGAATAGAATACTTGTTCCAAAACAGAGAGGGCTTACCGATGCCATTTGACCCGGCAAAAGCAAGAGACTTCGTATACAGCAATGGCACTCTTTTGGAGCGGGCGCTTTTCGCCTGGCTCTTTGATGACGGCCCCCTGGAGCGGCTCCATCAGATCATCCTCTGCTACAAGAATCCGGACAATGGCTTCGGCCATGGCCTGGAACATGACCTGAAGGCGCCGCAATCGAATCCGCTGGCGCTGGAGTATCTGCTCGGCGTCATGAAGCATGTCGGGGTCCCGCCTGGCTCGCTGCTGGCGGGCACGGCCGACTGGCTTGAATCGCAGATGGACGAGCGGGGAAACCTGCTGAATCCGCCGGAAACGCGCGACTACCCGCTGGCGCCCTGGTGGCGGGAGCAGGGCGGGCAGACCATGCCCGATTCCATTGTCGGCAACCTCATTCGCTTTGACAGCGCGACGCCATCTCTCATCGACAAGACCGCGCGTTGGGCGCTGGACTATTATACGCACGACAAAATCCGCGGTAACGAATGGCTCTTCATGGCTTATCACGCCTTCGACTACTTCTTCGCGATAGATGAATTTCCCGATTTGGCGCGCTTCCGGAATGCGACCATCGAGAACATCGTCGCCTGCGCTGCGAGCGCGCCTGAGAACCAGTTGGACTCCATATTTGTCTTTGCGCCCAGGCCCGACTCGATGATTGCCAGAGCCTTGCCCGAAGGCCTGCTGGAGCGCTCGCTAGATTTGCTGTCCAATGCCCAGCAGGACGATGGTCACTGGCGCGATCAACATAACCTGCCGCAGTGGTATCCGATGACGACAATCAACGTATTGCTGGCTTTGAAGCGCTATGGCCGCTGGCGCTAACCCGGCGGGAGGATGGCTGGCGCGCCCGGTCAATGCTCTGTGCTATACTCGCCGAGAAGGCGAATGCGTCAAACTGGAGTGGTCGCGATGGCGATTGATTACATCATTGAATACGATTGCGACCCGAAGCGCGAATTGAAGCCGGAGGGCATACTCCAGCGGCTGAAAGAGCGCGCCCGCGCCGAAGAAGTCATTCAGTGGTTTCGCGCCGCCGGCGATTCGCGCGCGCCCGAGCAAATGGGCTTCGAATTTACCCACAGCACACCAGACGACCCCGGCGACAAGCAGCTGATCGTGGTGCAGGATCTGCTTGACCACGCCGCCGCCTTGGACGACTACGCCGTTCATTGCAAATCATGCCCGGCCAATCGTAGCGGCCAACCCTACGGCTGCATGGGCTTCGTCCAATATCCGATTTCGGCGCGCGCCGAGATATGGCTGCTGGAGCGGCTGCCGGTGCCGGATGAGCCGCTGCTGTGGCTGCTGCTCAGGCAGGGCATTCAGAAGCTGGGTTATGATGGCGCGTCAATCAGGGCGCTGCGTCAAAGTGACGGCGATCCTGAAGCCGGCGCGGGCGCCTACTTCGAGTTGCCAAGCGCGCCTGACCGCCGCTTGGGCCAGCTCCGTGTATCCGGTGATCAAGTGCTGGAGATGATATTTGGCGTCGGCGAGCGCGTCATACCAAATCACGCGGGCATTCTTCTGCTCTTCCTGGGCGCGATCGAGCGCGATCTGGAAGCGCATGAGATCCAGGAGATCTCTTCATTCGATGAGGCGATCCGCCAAAAACTCGCCTTTGACATGCAAGCCGGCGCCGACGCCGACGACTGCGTCCGGGAAATGCTCGCCTTCTTTCATGCGCTGTACATCGCCTGGAGACTCAACGTTTCCCTCTATGTCGACGCGTAAGCGACTGCTAATTTGTTATGCTAGTGAAAATTTTAATCACAGGCGCGACAATACCGGCGCCCACACAAAATACCTTGCATCCCGCTGTGTCTAGCTCCCCCTCCTTGACTCGTCGGGGAGGGGGCCGGGGGGTGGGGTTGGCTGCCCGAATCGCGGAACGAGATCTTCAAGCAGGAGAGGGCGTCTCAGCGAGACGCCCCTACAAAGTCCCATACAGTTGGCCGCCAGCCTAGAACCGGAGCGCAGGACTGATGAACGGCACTGAAAGACCAATCGCCTGGATCGAAACAGTGGCCGAAGCGGACGCGACTGGCGCATTGCAGCGCGCCTACAAACGCGCCGGCGACCCAACGAGCGGCAATGTCGACCACATCATGAAGATCCACAGCCTCCATCCCGCATCGCTGATCGATCACATGCATCTCTACAAGACCTTGATGTATGCCGAATCGCCACTGAGCCGGGCTCAGCGTGAGATGATCGCCGTCGTCGTCTCCGCCATCAACCGCTGCGAATACTGACTGAAGCACCATGCGCGCAACCTCCGTCAGTTGACTGGAGACCGGGAATTCACCGCTCAATTGGAAGCGGATTATCGCCTGGCGGAATTGACCGCGGCCGACCGGCAGATGCTTGATTACGCGGCCAAGCTGACGCGCGCGCCCGGGGACATGGTCGAGGAAGACCTGGCTCGATTGCGCGCGTGCGGCTTCAGCGATCGGGCGATTTTGGATATCGCGCAGGTGGTCGCTTACTACGCCTATGCAAATCGCATCGCCGATGGGCTGGGCCTGTCGCTGGAGAATTATTGGGCCGAGGGCAAAGAAGATTATGAGTAGCCTCAGGCGCCGCGGGTGGCGAGCGCAAGCAGCAGCAGCACCGCCAGGATCACGAGGATCGCGGCGACCGCGTAAAACTTTGCGAAGAGTTGGCGGGCTTTGGAGCCCTCGCGGAATATGTCAGACAGTTTCATGTGCGTCGCCTGCGCTGCCGCCTGTTATGATTCAAGCATAACCCTGTTGATGCGGCATATCAATGCGATGCGATTCAAGTCGGATGGCATTGGAGAGCATGGCGAGCTTGATGGAGAGTGAAACGATGACGGCCATTCCTGAAGATTTCACCGGTTATATCGCGGTGGTGAAGCGAGACTGCGACACCTGCCGTCTCATCGAACCGGCGCTGCAGTCAGCCGCGGCATCCCGTGAAATCCGCGTCTATTCGCAGGATGATCCGGCTTTCCCCGCTGCTATTGAAGGTGTGATCGACGAGCGCGCGCTTGAGTTGTCCTATCGGCTGAACATCGAGATTGTGCCGACTCTGATACAAGTCGAGAGCGGCGAAGAACAGGCGCGCCTTGTCGGCTGGCAGCGCGAGGCTTGGCGCCGGCTGACCGACTTGCCTGAGCTTGGCGCGGGATTGCCTGAATTCAGCCCCGGTTGCGGTTCCAAGTCCCTTGAACCGGGCATGCCCGAAAAGCTCGCCTTCCGTTTTGGCGATACGGTGCTGCAAGCGCGCCGCGTCGAGGTGGCGTCGCAGCAGGACGAGCATGAACTGATGTTTGAACGCGGCTGGTCAGATGGTTTGCCGCTCGTGCCGCCGACCGAAGAGCGCGTTCTCAACATGCTCTCCGGCACAACCCGTTCACCAACCGAGATCATCGGCATCATCCCGCCGGACAAGGCGCCATGCACGATTGAAAAGGTGGCGATCAACGCTGTTATGGCCGGTTGCAAGCCGGAATATCTGCCGGTGGTCCTGGCGGCGGTCGAGGCCGCCTGCCTCGACGAATTCTGCATGCACGGCGTCCTGGCGACGACTTATTTCGCTGCCCCCATCGTCATCGTAAACGGACCTGTCGCGGCGCAAATCGGCATGAATTGGAGCCACAACGCGCTGGGGCAAGGCAACCGCGCCAACTCGACCATCGGGCGGGCCCTGCAGCTCGTGATCCGCAATGTGGGCGGCGGCCGACCTGGTGGCGTCGATCGCTCAACTTTGGGTCAACCCGGGAAGGTCGGTTTCTGCTTTGCCGAGCGCGAGCGCGATTCCTTTTGGGAGTCCCTGGCTGTTGAGCGTGGGTTCAGCCCCGAGCAATCAACCGTGACCTTGTTCGCCGGCGGCGGCGTCCTTCCCATCGGCGATCAAAAATCCCGCCGCCCCGAATCTCTCACGCGCAGTCTGGCGCTGTCGCTGAAGTCGGTCTATCACGGAAAGATATATGGCAATACGGACGCGCTGCTCGTCATTTCACCGGAGAATATGCGCGTCTTTCGCCAAGCGGGCTGGAGCAAGGCGCGCTTTCGCGAAGCGCTCGACGAGGCGCTGACGGTGGATGGGCGCGACGTGCAGGCGGGCGCGGGCGGAATCGCGGAAGGAATGCCGCCACGGCTGGCCGAGAAACGATTGACCAAGTTTCGTCCGGACGGCCTGCTAATCGTACACGCGGGCGGCGGCGCCGGCATGTGGTCGGCTGTGATCACCGGCTGGGGCAGAAGCGGCGCCCATGGCAGCGTTCCGGTGACGGTTGCGATAAAATCATGAGCAGAAATTGGAGATGCGAATGTAAAAGGGCGGGGCTTGTCTCGCCCTTGCAAAGCCATATCAAATCGCGAGATTAACTCGAATAGGAGCAAACCATGCCTGCACTACTTGATCCAACCAGCGAACTGCTGCCGGCGCAGCGGGAAGCATTGCCTAGGCCTCCGTCGCTGAGCGACAAGCGGGTCGCGCTGCTGGATATATCGAAGCCGCGCGGCGATGTCTTCCTCGATCATCTTGAGGCGAAGCTGGGTGACATAGGCGTCGATGCGCGGCGCTATAGCAAGCCCACCTTTACGCGGGTCGCGCCTGTCGATCTCAAGCACAAGATCGCCAGCGAGTGCGACATCGTCATCGAAGCCCTCGCCGATTGAGGCTCATGCACGTCGTGCAGTGTGCACGACATCACTGACCTGGAAGCGCGCGGGATACCGGGCATGTTCGTCGCTTCCGATGAGTTTGTCGAGGCGGCCGCCGCCCAGGGCAAGGCTCTGGGTTTCGAGCCCGCCGCTTGTTACGTGCCCCATCCGATTCAGGATCGCACGGACGATGAAATCCGCGCGCTCGCTGACGCGGCCTTTGAGGAAATCCTGTCGCAGATTCTGTCGCCCTAACCGGGGCTACTGTTCAAAGCGGCTGATGACGACGGCGGTATTGTGGCCGCCGAAACCAAATGAATTGCTGAGCACGTGGTCAATTTCCGCCGCCACGCCCCGGTTCGGCGTATAGTCGAGGTCGCAGTCCGGGTCCGGCGTCTCCAGGTTGATCGTCGGCGGGATGAAATTGTCCTGCAGCGCTTTGACGGAGAGAATGGCTTCGGCGGCGGCGGTCGCGCCCAGGATATGGCCGGTCATGGACTTCGTTGAACTAATCGGAATGTTGTAGGCTTCTTCCGCCAGCGCCTGTTTGATGGCGAGTGTCTCGCTCTTGTCGTTGAGTTGCGTGCCGGTGCCATGCGCGTTGATGTAGCTGACATCGCCGGCTTCAAGACCGGCTTCCCGCATGGCGCGCCGCATCGCCTCCGCCGCGTCCACGCCGTCCGGGTTGGGCGCGGTGACGTGAAAGGCGTCGGAGGTATGGCCATAACCGGTTAGCTCGGCATGTATCATTGCGCCGCGCGCCCGCGCATGTTCCAAATCTTCCAGGATCAGGAGGGCGGCGCCTTCCGCGGCCACGAATCCATCGCGCTTCGCGTCGAAGGGCCGCGATGCTTTTTCCGGGATATCTTCGGTATTGGTCAAGACTTTCATATTGTTGAAGCCGCTGATGACCATCGGCATGATGCAGGCTTCGCTGCCGCCCGCGACCATCACATTCGCCCGCCCCATGCGGATCAGATCGGCGGCGTCGCCCAGGGAGTTGTTGCTGGTGGCGCAGGCGGCGGTGATATTGTAATTCGGCCCCTTGAGCCCAAAGCGCATCGATACGCGCGAGCTGATGCCGTCATGCAGCAGGGCGGGCACGATAACCGGGCTAACGCCGCGATGCCCCTTCGCCTCGAAGCCGTGCAAGGCCTGCACCACGGTGACGATCCCGCCAATGCCGGAACCTACCACCACGCCGACATCGTATTTGTTCTCATCGGTGATTTCGATGCCGGCGTCGTCCAGCGCTTCTTCGGCTGCCACCAGCGCCAGCATCTGCGCCCGATCCATGCGCCTCATTTCTCGGCGGCCAAAGCGCCCGACCAGGTCGATATCTTTCACCTCGCCAGCCACCCGGTTTTCGACCATGTCGGCATCGAAGAGGGTGATCCAGTCAATGCCGGAAACCCCGGCGCGGATATTCGCCCAGGAGTCTTCTACGTTGTTCCCGACCGGGCAGACCAGGCCCATGCCAGTGATAACGATTCGTTTTTCCGCCATGCAAGCACTTTCTTTATTCGCCAGCCGTCGCAAAGCTGAATCAAGCGCGTATCTGCCATTATAATACGGCTTGCCGCCGCCTAGCATGCGCAGATTGGCGAATCGCTTCACCCGCTGTCGCCAGCTGGATCGCCTGCTTCGGGACCGGCGACGGCGATCACCATGTTATCCGGCCGCAGATACTTTTGGGCGGCGCAAAGCATGTCCTCCTTTGTGATGCCGTATATCAAGTCCTTGTACCGCGCCAGGTAATCCAGGCCCAAGCCGAAGCTTTCCATGCTGTGGATATGAGACGCGATCCCCTCATTGCTCTCCAGGCGCAGCGGCATCCGGCCGGTGAAATAACTTTGATTATCCGCCAGGTCCTCGTCCGTTACCGCCTCGGTGGTCAAGCGCTCGATTTCATCCATGATGGACGAAATGGCCAGCTCAACATTTTCCGGGTTGACGCCAGCGCTCACCGTCCAGGGGTCGGGCCCATGACCACCGCCGAGGCGACTGAACGCATAATAGGCCAAGCCTTTTTCCTCGCGCACGCTCTTGCCGATCCGCCCCATCATGCCGAACTCGCCCAGGACGCTGTTGGCAAGAGTAGCCGCCAGATAATCTTCCGCCTTGCGCGCGGGACCCACCACCCCCATGCAGATATCCGATTGCGTCTTGCCGGGCAGGAAGACTTGCGGCCGCCGATCGGTTGACAAAGTCTCCGGCTCAGGCGCTTGCTCGACCGGCGGCTGCGCTGCATTGCGCCAATCGCCGAAGGCATCCGCCGCCAGCCTGATGGCCTCGCCCGCGTCCACCGCCCCGACGATGACCAGAATCATGCCGCGCGGGCCAAAATGCGCCGCGTGAAAGGCCTTCAGATCATCAGCCCTGAGCTTGCTGATCGAATCGTCGCTGCCATAAGTGCCGAAATGATAGGGATGCGTATCGGGATAAAGCGCTTCCCGCATCGCCTTGGCGGCGCGGTATCGGCTGTCGTAGTTGCTGTATTGCAGCCAGGTCAAGCGTTCGCCGCGCAAGCGATCGACATGTTCCGCCGGAAACAGCGGCTCGCGCAATGCCTCACTCGCGACTTGAAGCAGCAGCCCCAGGTCTTCCGCCAATGCCTTGCCGCTAAGGCCGAGCTTATGCACATGCCCGCGAAAGCCGAGATCGGCGCCGACATCTTCCAGCGCCCCATGTATCGCATCGAAATCCCGGCTGACCGTGCCCGTCTTGAGCGCGCTCGCAGCCAAAGACGCCAAGCCACTCTGGCCCGGCATTTCGTAGATGCTGCCCGCATGGAGCGAGCCCATCAGATTGACCGACTGCACCGCCGGGTTCTCATAAACCAGGAGCGTTATGCCACTGTCCAGCTCGGCGCGCGCGATGTTGCTCGCGTTGGGGATGCTCTCAATCAGCTTCGTCATGCGGGTGCGGGCTCCTGCTCCGAGTCGGTCGGATGCAATATGCCCAGGACGCGGTTGCGCGGCAGGAGATAGCGCTCCGCGACCTCGCGCACATCGTCGGCCGTGACCTGCATCAGCCGCTCGGCATAATTGTCGAACCAGGTCACATCGCCCAAAATGAAGGATTGCGCCAGCCAATAAGCCTGCTCGGTGACGCTTTCGGTGCTGTAGGCGAAGGCGGCCCGCGTCTGCTTGCGCGCTTTGTTCAGCTCCGCCTCGCTGACGCCCTCGGTTTTCAGGCGTTCAATCTCGGCCAGCAGCAACGGTTCCGCCTCCTCCGGCCGCCGGTCATCGCGCAGGGTCACCATGATGCTGTACAAGTAGGGGTCCACCGTCGGCGTGAGCCAGGCGCCGACGCTCGCCGCCACCTCCGTCTTGACCAGCGCTTGATAGAGCCTGCTCGTCTTGTTGTCCGACGCGCCGCCGGACCCGCTCAATATCGCGTTCATGATCTGAAGCTTCATCCAGTCATCGTGGTCAGCCGGGGGCGCGCGATGGCATAACTCGAGGAAGGCGGTCTTGCCCGGGCGCTCAACGATGACACGGCGTTCACCCTGCTGTTCCGGCTCAGCCCGCGTGAAAAGATCGGGCGCGGCTTCGGCTTCAATCGAGCCGAACAGCGACTCAATCTTCGCCAGCATCTCCTCGCTATCGAAGGCGCCCACGGCAATGGCGGCCGCATTCGCCGCGCAATAATGGCGGCGATAATGCCGATACAAGTCGTCCCGCGTCATCGTGCGCAAATCGGTCTCGTCGCCGATGATCTCGTGATGGTAGCCGTGCACGCGGAAGGCGGCGCCGCGCACCTCTTCCGCCAGCCAGAAGGTCGGCTGATTCTCCGCCCCCTGCCGCTCCGAGATGATGACCGTGCGCTCGGACTCGGTCTCGTCGGCGTCAAAAATCGCATTGCTCATGCGGTCGGCTTCGGCCTGCATGGCGATATCGATCTTGTCCGCGGGCAGGGTCTCGAAATACTTGGTCGCGTCCATCGAGGTGAAGGCGTTCCACTGGCCGCCGGCGCGGTCGATTTCGCGGTCGAGCGCCCCGGCCGGGAAGCGCTCGGTGCCCTTGAACATCATGTGCTCGACCCAGTGGGAGATGCCGGTTAAGCCGGTGGGCTCGTTCCGGCTGCCCACGCGGTAAGCTAGCCACCAGCTGATGACCGGCGCGCTGTGGACTTCGCGCAGGAGCACGGTGAGGCCGTTGGGGAGGGTGTGGTGTGTGAGTTGGGTCATTTGGACGCTTTCTCGCGGTTGCACGTCCGGCAGAGCATTTGGCAGTTTTCTTCACTTGTCGGGCCGCCCTCGGACCAAGGTTTTTTGTGGTCAGCTTCCATATCGGAAATATTGAATTCCTCTTTACAGATGGCGCAAATGCCCTCTTGTTTCCGATATACTTTTCGCTTCATGGCTTTCGTAAAGGCGCGAATGCTCAGTCTTGATTCGTCGCGGGTGAGAATATATGGGTATATCCCTAACTTCCGGGTTACATCGTCATCATCATCAAGTATTTCAGCTTCCTTTGCAATCGCGTCAACGTCTTGAGGCTTGTCTTTGAATTCGTTGTACAATTCTCCCCAGTCGACACCCTTCATTGGCAGATTTATTTCATTAGGGAATGTAGCTTCAACCCAATCAATCACAGCTTCAAAGTGTTTCCACAGGGCCTCGGCGCTCTTCTGGTTCTTGTGCCGACCCATATAATCTTCTATCTTGCCATAGCTAATCCACTGGATTGCCGTCTCCAGAAATTCTTGTCGAATCGGTGATCCCTTAACATAATCCTTGCCTTTCCCATAGGCGGCGCAGCCACTCCTGCTGAAATACCGCTTTGCGTGAGGGACCCAGGGTCCCGCATAATTCGCATTGCGTAATTCCTGATCTGTTAGCCTCACGCCCGCAATGTTAATGATCTTGAACCAGGCGAGCCTTTCGCTATCAGTCCCGCTGCACGCATATACCAGCGGCTCGTAATCCAAGATGCGACACTGAATGTCGGAGGGAAGATTATGAAAGTATTGCGCTGTGCCATCAAATGGAATAGAGAAATCGCCAGCTACATACTGAGCGATTGAAATTGTGCGCTGCTGCCCGTCAATAATCTCGAAACGACCATCGCCGCGATCCGACCAATACATGACATTCAGCGGATAGCCTTTCAGAATCGAGTCGATGACTGCCTTGCGCTCTTTATCGCCATAGACGAACTCTCGCTGATATGGCGGGCGAATATCCAGCGCCCCGCCGTAGCCGACCACGCCGCCATCGCCATCGTCGCGGTAGCCGGCGACGAGATCGTGGACGGTGATTTCGTGGAGGTGGATTTCCATAGGGTGGTTTCCTTTAATTTAATCGCCTTCCGCACTCGTAAAGGAAATACATCTGTTTGTTTCTTGCATCCTTTTTTCTTTGTATATCGTCTCTCCATGCCTTTTTAATTCCTGGTTCAACGGAATAAGCTATACCAAGCAATGCGCCTATAATTATTGGCATGAAATCTGTTGTGCCTATAAACACGCCCGTAAAACTCCCTCCTGTCGCACCAAAACCAAAATTGCGTGTGAGATTATTTGAGTTCAGTAATATATCTCTTATCCACTTTGTTTCTTTACACAGTTCTTCTATTTCAGAAACGGCAGGCTTAACCTGTGTTATGAATGCGTGTTCTGTCTCCGATTCAAAATTATCATCCCAGGGCAATGTTGCTATATGATTAGACACGGATTCCATTCCATTCCGAAACCTGATCAGCGGATTGTGAAGTTCTTGCTTTATTCCTAATAAGTTCTCAATATTCACGTGGTCAATGTTGGGGAGTTTTTTCAATATATGTGATGCAACGCCTATGTGTTTATAGTTGTCTTCCGGAATAACGCCTTTTGCAATTCCCATGTGCTGCCATACTGCAACTAGGCTCTCAAACAAGTCATTTGTAGTCGTGTCAAATAGGGGGTATCCCGTTTGCAGGATAGAGTTAAGTACGATCTCAATATAGCTCCATCCGATACCAGAGTCTTTTTCATTCTGGGAATTTCCTAAAGCCGACCTGATACTATCGGATAAAGAAAAAGGAATATGTTCAATTTTTAATGTCCCATCATGTTCTAATGCATCTAATAGATCTGCACTAATTCCATGCATCGAGACAAAGCTCTTCACAAGCTCTTTAGCCCCTTTTCCAATCTCTTTTTCAATGTATCTCAGTGTTCTAATTTCTTGTTTTGTTTTTCCTCTTTTCTTCTTTGATAACTTGGCTAATTTGTTGTAAACATCCATTTGGTTGTTGTGTTCAAATATAGGCTTTAGAAACGGAATTGTTTGTTCAGTCATGCTCTGCCTTACTTGCATTAGCATGGATATCGTAGGGCTGACTAATGTAACTTGATCTGCATATAGTAATGCAGGCTTTAGTAAATTGAAATCATTGTATACATTAACACCAATGTCATCGTGATTTGATGCGGTTGCTACTGTTACACGCATAATTTATTACCTTCCTCGACAAACATATTCCTGAGCAGTTTGAGATTGTCCGATTTAGAAATGATTATGACCGAAAAGACTTGAGCCTAACGTCTGGGAAAAAACCTTATTTCCAGTAATCATTAAACATTGGCGTGCCGAATAACGATCCGAGCATATTTTCTGTCGCCTCTGACATAGAATCTGCCGAGCTTGCCCGTGAATTCGGTATCCGCACCTACAATCTCAAACTGATCCGGACTGTGTTTGTTCAAGAATGTAATCGGGACACCCATCGCGCCATCCCAATCCATCGGAATCTCGGCGGTTTTAGACACCTCAATCGCATCGTAGTTGTCATAGTTCGGATATTCTTCTGGCGAATAGCGCTTGAATAAAATCAGTTCCTCATGTCGTTGCCGGTAATCCAAATTGGTATACCAGCAGGCGCTTCCAAGCCGGCCGTAAACGACGCCATCCACGATCCTGTACGCGCTTCCTTCTTTTTTGGTGGCGACAAGTTCTTTCGCATAATCCGTTGGCACATCAAACAACATGTCCTTTCCGCGCGGCGTAATTCCCAGCCACAGTTTGTTGTCCTTAATCAGCGGGAATATCTCTTTATACGTAATCGCGTTCTGATGACCGATAATCAGAAACTGCTTGTCATACTCAATCAATTGCGCGACATATTCGCGGAACAGCGAAAAGGGCGGATTCGTCACCACGATGTCGGCGTCCTTGAGCAGCTCGATACATTCCGCGCTTCTGAAATCGCCATCGCCTTCGAGATAATGAATGCCGATGTCTTCGACTGAGGGAACGCCGGTCTCGTTCTCCGTCCCATCGTATTCCAGCCAGATCGCCCTTTCCGCATCGTGCTGGCTGAACATATCCATCTGCTGATTCTTGTAGCAAGTCGTAATCAGTTTCTTCAAGCCGAGAACACGGAAGTTGTAGGCGAAGTAGTGAAAGAAATTGCTCACTCGCGGGTCGTCGCAATTGCAATAGACCACCTTGCCGCGAAAGTGGTCGGTGTAATGCCGGAGTTCATTTTCAATATCGACAAGCTGCGTATAGAACTCGTCCTTCTTGTTCGTCTTCGCCTGGTGCAGATTCCGATTCGCCGACACAATCCAACTCGCCTTCACTTTACTCGACACACAGCGCCGCATTATAGCATAACTGTTTTATCTCTGTGCCCTCTGCGCCCTCTGTAGTTCAAATCACCCCCGCACCACACCCCCAAGCACCTCGCCACCCTCATCCAAACCCGCCACCCACTCGCCCACCGCCGCCACCGCCCGGTGCATGCCCAGCGTCGGCCGCGCTGAACCCAGGCTCGTCATCTTCACGATGTACTCGCCCGCCCGCGCCCGCGGCGCCAGCATGATCATCGTGTGCTGCTCGATGCTCGGCTCTTCCACCACCACCTCAAACACGGCGCTGTCCCGCGCGGGATCGGCATAGGCGCGCAGGATGGCGATGTGGCCACCGTCAAATTGCCGGCGCTCCGCTTGAAAGCGGGCGACGATCTCGGCGGCGGACAGGGGACTGCGCAAGAACAAATGTGGCATATCCAGTTCCTTGACGACCGGCGGATGGCTGACGGGCTGGTCATTGCGCTGATAGACGAAGAAGTGCCCGCCGCGGCCCTCGCGATAGCCCTTCAATTCGTACTTCGTTTGAAATCGCCCTTCGATTGCGTGAACCCAGGGCGACGCAAGAAGGTTCGTCAGGCCCGGCGTCCGCGACAGGATCTCGTGTGCCATCTCGGCGTAGGCGATGATATCAGTCGCCAGCAGCAGCCGACCATGCGCAACCAGCCGGCTCGTCAGCAGGTCGACAGTGTCGCGCTGGATGAGGCGGCGGCGCCGGTGCTTCTTCTTGAACCAGGGGTCGGGATAATTGATGTGAAAGGCTTGCACCGTCTCGGGCGGGAGCAGGCAGTTGAGCGCGGTCTCGGCGCGGCTATGGATGACGCGCGCGTTTGTCAGCCCCAGCTTGTCAATCTTGGCCTCGGCTTTGTCCATCGACTGGCTGGAGATCTCGAAGCCGATGACATTGCAGTCGGGCTGCGTCCGCGCCAGATGTATCAAAAAATCGCCATTGCCAAAGCCGATTTCGACGATCAGGGCCTGCGCGCGCGCGAAGAGCCGCTCCTGCCGCAGCGGCCAGTCGATGTTGAGGGCGTTCAGCTTCCGCAGCATGATGCACGAATCAATATTGACTGTAGGGGCGACTCGGTGAGTCGCCCGTTAATGCCCGCATAATCCTGGAATCTGCCCCATTCTCATCTCGCCGGCGACGGGCCGGGGGTGGCGTAGATTATAGCCCCCTCCTTAGCTTGCCGGGGAGGGGGTTGGG
>WTGN01000105.1 GCA_011523545.1 Chloroflexota bacterium
CGCTGGTACAGCCGACCACAGACGCCGAGGAGGCAGAGTCCGTCGCCGAAGCGCCCGCTGAAGAATCGGACGCCGACGAGGCGCAGACCGTCGCCGAAGCTGACGCCCCAGCCGAAGAAGCGCCCGCCCCGGCGGAAGCGCAAGACGCGGTCAAAGCTGAAGCGGCCGAAGAACCGGCGCCCGCCAAAGAGACATCGCGCTTCAAGCGGGGTCAGGTTTATCGCGGTGTCATCAGCGCCACCAAACCGACGGCGGTGACGGTCGACCTGGGTGAAGGCGACCAGGGCATCGTGCCCGGCCGCGAGCTGGAACTTATGACGCGCAAGCTGCTCGAATCGCTGGTGGTCGGCGCCGAGATTGATGTTTATGTCGTCAACCCGCGCAATCATCGTGGCGAAACGATTCTGTCAATCAATCACGCGCTGGAAGAGCTGGACTGGCGCAATGCCGAAGATTTCGCCAAATCCAGAGCGGTGTATGACGCCTTGATCGGCGGTTACAACAAAGGCGGGCTGATTGTGCGCTTTGGCCGCCTGCGTGGCTTTGTACCGCAGAGCCAACTGGCGGAAGAACGCGCCCGCGGCATGTCCGGCGCGACGCCGGAAGAACGCTATGGCCCCATGGTCAACCAGCCAATCGGCGTCAAAGTGATGGAGGTGGACCGCCACCGCAACCGGCTGATCTTGTCTGAACGGGCCGCGGCGCGCGAGCTGCGTCAGGCGCGCAAGGAAGCGCTGATCGCCGAGTTGAAGGTCGGCGATATCAAGAGCGGGCTCGTTGTCAGCTTGGAGAATTTCGGCGCATTCGTGGATATCGGCGGCGGCGAGGGCCTTGTGCATGTTTCCGAGTTGGCATGGGGGCACGTCACCCACCCGCGCCAGGCGGTGAAAGTGGGCGACGAAGTCGAGGTCGAAGTCATCAGCATCGATCCCAAGGCAAAGCGGATCGGCTTGAGCCGGCGGCGCGTCTTGCGCGACCCCTGGGACGAAGTCGCGACCGCCCTCCGCCGCGGCCAGTTGGTGCGCGGCCGCATCACCAAGCTCACCAAGTTTGGCGCTTTCGCCCGCTTGACGGACTATGACGCCATCGAGGGGCTCATTCATATTTCCGAGCTCTCCGGCGAGCGCGTCACCCATCCGCGCGAGGTCGTCAATCGCGGCGATGAGCTGGTCCTGCGCATCGTCAAGATTGACATCAGAGACCGCCGCCTGGGCCTGAGTTTGAAATCGGTCAAGTCCACCGAATACCTCGATCTCGATTGGGAGATGGCGATTCAGGAATCGGTCACGCTGCAAGACCAAGCGGCAGATGACGAAGAACCGGAAGCCCAAGCCGAGGCCGAAGCGCCGGACGCTCAAGCCGAAACCGAAGATTAGCCGGGCCGCAGAAGCGGCGTTAGCACTGCCGCTCTCATCAAAGATTCTGGCTCATACAAATCAGCGAGCACGCACAACGAGAAACTGTAGGGGCGAGCCATTGGGTCGCCCGTCGTTTAGACAGGCCGCGTATTCGGGCGACTTGATAAGTCGCCCCTACATGTCTCGATTTGAATGCAGATGGGATTTAGCGCGTCCGTCAATAAAGCGGGGACGCCCGCCGGGCGCCCGTATCAACAAACTTCCTCAGTATGGCCGCAGGATTTGACAATTCTTCCCCCAAACCTTAGCATGTATACAAGCGGCAAATGCTAGCGCGCGGGATAGATTCGCAGTGCCAAACAAAATGGAGCGCTTTACACAGCGGGCGCGCCGGGTGCTGAGCCTGGCTCAGGAAGCGGCGATCGCGATGGACAGCGCCTGGATAGACACAGAACACGTGCTGCTCGCCCTCATTGACGAAGGCGGGGGCACAGCGGCGCGCATCCTGAGCGAGACGGGGATCGATCGCCAGCAAGTAGAGGCCCTGGCCAGAGCCGAAAGTAGAGCGAAGTCAACGCGCTCCCATCAGCTTGACCTGTCCCCCGACACCAAGAAGACGCTCGAGATGGCGGTGGACGAGGCGCGGCGCATGGACCACGGCTACATCGGCAGCGAGCACCTGCTCCTGGGCTTGCTGCGCTTGGAGAACTGCGCCGCCGTCAACATCCTGCGAAAACTTGATGTCAATCGCGAGGAGATTCGGCGGCAATTCACCGTCATCATGCAAGAGGGGCCAGCGCTCACGCCACAAAGCGACGCGCCAGGATCTTCACGGCTTGAATTCGCGAGCAACATCGAATACTTCCTCTTGCGAACGACCAGCCGCACAACGGGACAAATCAGCCATTTGCCGCTTGACCTCTCGCCGGACATCAAAGCCGCGCTGGAAGAAGCGCTGAAGGAAGTCGGGCATACCGGTCTTTTGCTTCTGGAAGAGCGGCATCTGCTTCTCGGCCTGCTGCAGAATCGCGCCGGCGCCCTCAGCCGCATCTTGCTTGCGGCCGGCATTGAAATTGACGAATTGATCCTCAGTCTGCGCCGCCCCGGCGACGATTGATTCGCCATTCGCGCATCCGCCGCCCTACGATTTTCCCGCGTCTCTGTCCGATGCGCTTGAGTCTCCGTTGATAAACCGGGACGCATCCGCTAGTATTGATGCGCAATGCTGCGCCGGAAGCAAAGGCGCGGGATTCTTGCGAACATTTAAGAAGGCATATCACGACGAGACGCAAGTGCTGGTATAATTGCAGGTAGGCTAAACTTTCGGACGAGCCCAAGAGTCGGGCTGCTGATGTTGGAGGAGTAGACCGTGCCGAATAAAATGGAACGCTTCACACAGCGGGCGCGGCGCGTGCTGAGCCTGGCGCAAGAAGAGGCCGAACGACTGCAGCACCACCAGATTGGAACGGAGCATCTGCTTCTCGGCTTGATGCGTGAAGATGGCGGGGTTGCCGGGCGCGTCCTGCGTGACCTGGGCCTGGACGCGCGCCGGGTGGAAGAACTGGTGTCGCGCCTGTCCACCGCCGATGAGCGCCGCAGCCATGTGCAGCTGGACTTGTCGCCCGGGACCAAAAAAGTGCTGGAGCTGGCGGTCGATGAAGCGCGGCGGATGGGCCACCATTACATCGGCACCGAGCATCTGCTGCTGGGCCTGGTGCGCCAGCAGGAAGGCATCGCGCTGGATGTGCTGCGCCGGCTGGGCGTAAGCCCGGAAGAGGTGCGCCGGCAGACCAGCAAAGTGCTGCAGGAGAGCCCGGTGCAATCGGCGCAGAGGACGCAGGACCGCCCCCAAGGCAAAGGCTCGCGCAAAGACAGCACACCCCTCGTTGATCAATTGGCGACCGACTTGACCAGCCTGGCGGAAAATGGCAAGCTTGACCCCGTCGTCGGCCGCGAGATGGAAATCGAACGGGTCATACAAGTGTTGAGCCGCCGGCGGAAGAATAACCCGGCCCTGATCGGCGAACCGGGCGTCGGCAAGACCGCCATCGTGGAGGGCTTGGCCCAGCGCATCGTCGAGGGCGACACGCCCAAACCCCTGCTCCGCAAGCGCGTGCTGCAGCTGGATGTCGGCTCATTGGTCGCCGGCACCATGTACCGCGGGCAATTTGAAGAACGTCTCAAACGCGTCATTGAGGAACTCAAGGCCTCGGATACCATCCTGTTTATTGACGAGGTGCACATGCTGGTGGGCGCGGGCTCGGCCGGCAGCAGCGTCGACGCCGCCAACATCCTCAAACCGGCGCTGGCCCGTGGCGAATTGCAATGCATCGGCGCCACCACCCTCGATGAATATCGCAAGCATATCGAAAGCGACGCCGCCCTCGAGCGCCGCTTCCAGCAGATTCAAGTGGCGGAGCCGACGATTGAAGAAACGATTGAAATCCTGCAAGGCATCAAATTCCCTTATCAAGATCATCATAATGTCGAAATCACTGACGACGCCATTGAAACCGCGGCAAACCTGTCCGCCCGTTACATCCCCGACCGTTTTCTGCCCGATAAGGCGATCGATTTAATTGACGAAGCGGCGGCGCGGCTGCGCATGTACAAAAGCCCGGAGGCGGCCGCCGTACGCCGTGTCATGGATGAACTGGAAGAAATCCACGACGATATCGAACTGCTGCAAGACGCAGGCGAGCCGGAGGAAGCCGAGACGCTGCGAATCCGGCGCGAGTCCCTGGATGCCAAGTTGGCGGATATACGCCTGAACTGGAATGAAGACACCGGGCAGCCGCGCCTGGTCGGCGAGGATATCTCCGAGGTGGCGGCGATGTGGACCGGCATCCCGGTCACGCGTATCGCCAATGAAGAGAGCGAGCGCTTAATGGAGATGGAAGACAAGCTGCACGAGCGCATCATCGGGCAGCACGAAGCCATCGTCTCCATCAGCAAGGCGGTCCGCCGCGCCCGCGCCGGTTTGAAAGATCCGCGGCGCCCCATCGGCTCCTTCATGTTCCTCGGCCCGACCGGCGTCGGCAAAACCGAATTGACGAAAGCCCTGGCCGAGTTTCTCTTCGGCAGCGAGGACGCCCTGATCCAGCTGGATATGAGTGAGTTCATGGAGCGGCATTCGGTCGCGCGGCTCGTCGGCGCGCCTCCCGGTTATGTCGGCTACGAAGATGCCGGCCAATTGACCGAGGCTGTGCGGCGGCGCCCCTATAGCATTGTCGTCTTTGACGAAGTGGAGAAAGCGCATCCGGAAGCCTTCAACATGCTGCTGCAAGTCATGGAAGAAGGCACCTTGACGGACGCGCGCGGCCGGCGGGTAGATTTTCGCAACGCCATGATTGTGATGACAAGCAATGTCGGCGCCGAGCTGATCAAACCCAATTCCGGGCTGGGTTTCAACACCCAGCTGGATGCTGAAAAGCTTGATGACGAGCAATACCAAGACATGAGCCGCAACGTGACCGACAAGCTCCAGCGCATGTTTCGGCCAGAATTTCTCAATCGCGTTGATGCCACGATCATATTCCGCTCGCTCACCCGCGACGAGATCAGGCAGATTGTCGATCTCGAATTGAACAAAGTGCGCGAACGCCTGCTTGAGCACGCTATCACGCTGGAAGCCAGCGATGGCGGCATCGGCTGGCTCTCGGACAATGGCTACAACCCCGAATTCGGCGCCCGCCCCCTGCGCCGCCTGATCCAAAACGAAGTCGAAGATCGCCTCTCCGATGGCATCCTCTCTGGTGAATTCGGCCTGGCCAGCGTCGTGCGCGTCGATGTCGACGATGACGGCGGCCTGACGATGTACACTGTCGAGGAAGAAGAAGTCGCGGACGAACTCGAGACACCGGTCTAGACAAGCCTTGATGGCGCGTTCGCAATCTGCCATGCGTCGGCCGGCAGTGCTCGGGCGGCGTATCGCCTGTCTGTTGTTTGCGGTCTTGGCGCTGCTGTCATTTATTCTTGTCCTGTATCTGGGAAGCCACAGCCGGCTGATCGGTGATGACTTTTGTCATTTGGTCTCGGGGCAGGCGTATGGGCCCTGGGGAAATCTTCTCTTTTGGCGAAACTCCTATAACGGCAGCTACAGTTTCTATTTCTTGCAAGGATTAAGCGGGCCGCTGGATACACGGGCTCCCGGCCTGTTTATTGTCATTACCGTGGCAGCTTTGCTAATCGGTTTCGTCTGGCTCATCCTTGCCGGTCACCGTCTGTTAGGACTGGTGAGACCGCCATTGGCACAGGTAATCCTGGTGGTGGCCGCATTAGTGTGGCTCGCCATAGATGGGCTGCCGTCTGCGCTTGGGATCTACTTCTATACAGTCCTGTCCCGCCATACGCTTCCAATCGCCATTCTTGCGATCGCCCTAGCCGCCTGCTGCGAAGTTGCTCATCGTGTCCGTAGCGCACGCAAGCTCGCGGCCGCCTGTTTGATCTTCGCATTGCTTGCCTTCGTCAACGCAGGCATGGCGGAAATCTTCGCCTTCATTCAGCTGGCGCTACTCACTACATTGTTGCCGGCAGTCTACGTGATGATTCCAGAAACGGCCCGGCGAAACAGTATTGCCTTAAGCATATTCGGATGGGCGGCGACCGTCTCAGGATTGCTGGTAATGTTGACCGCGCCGGGGGCCGCCAGGCGAATGGCAATATATGACGCACGAGGATTGCCACTACGCTCTTTTGGCGAGATGTTGCCGCAGTTTCTCGAGAGTAGCCTGACATTCATCGCTGACAGTCAATATCTCGTCGGGCTTATTGGCATGCTTGCGCTCTGTCTTTTTTTGATGCTGTTTTTCCCGCGCCCGGCCACGTCAACGCCAGTTCGAAAGCCGATGCAACTTTATCTCCCGCCACTGTTGCTTTGTGTGCATGTGCAACTGCTGCTCATACCGCTCGTCTGGAGTCACCAGAGCGACAACCCGCTTGTATTTGGACGATTCAGCCCCGCATACGCGGTGGTGGTCGTTTCTCATACGCTTCTCGTGCTGTGCCTGGTGGGCATCTTGCTGGCGCAGCGAAATATCAATTCCCGATTGCTGAAAAGACCGGAATACTGGATTGCGATTCCGGTTTTGACGTTGGCATTTGTCTTCGCTCTGTTCAGCCTTACCCAATTCCGAAGCGTCGATTCGCGCGTCCAGAGATATGGCTTCTGCAGTATCTTCATTTTGCTCCTCGCTCTACTCTGGCAATTTCATTTTCATTTTCGAGGAACCAGAAACAATCGTTTCCCTGCAACCGCAATTTGGGTCTCCCTTGTGATGTGCATGTCCGCCCTTATCCCGGTTGCAATAAACCTGGTCATTAACAACGGTCTATATCTTTACACTTTGTCGTTCGTGTCATTTGCATTTTCCATTGTCGGATTCATTTGCGGCATCTCGATTGCCTATGCAATCAATCTGGCAAATGCAGAAACGGCCGCCATTCCTCAAACGCGAATGCTCGCGTATGGGAGCGCCATAATCGCCATTGTGATCTGGGCCAGTACGTTGTTGGGTAATGCCAGGAACATAAGTAAATTCGAGCAGTTCTCGCAGGCCTGGAATGAAAGACATCAGTTGATATTGTCTAGTCGAGAAAGTGGAGAACTGCTGGCAGAGGTCCCTCCACTACTCACTGGAAGTCCAAAAGCTCTAGGCTATGATTCGCGACCGTTTTATTATTGGGAGACTTACTGCGCTTCCGACGAAATCACCGCGTTGCTTGAGGAAAAGTATCGGGCATAAGAATCTGACGGGGGACGCAATCTCACTCAGCAGCACCTTTTCGGGGGAATTCGGTTTGGACCGAGTCGTGCGGATCACTGTCGAAGATTACCCCGGCCTGACGACGTGCACGGTCGAGCATGAAGAAGTCGCGGACGAACTCGAGGCGCCGGTCTAGGCGAGCGATGATGGCGCATTCTCAACCTTTGAACTACTGGCAGTCACGTTTTTGGCGGCGAAGCGCTTGGCCGATATTCGCAGGCTTGGCGCTGATATCTCTGATTCTTGTCCTATATCTGGGTAGCCATAGCCGCATAAAGGGTGACGACTTCTGTCACCTGTCCTCGGGATTGGAGTACGGTCCCTGGGGCAATCTCCTCTACTGGCGCAACTCATTTAATGGCAGCTACAGCTACTATTTCTTGCACGGTTTGACCGCGCCGCTGGACACGCTGGCGCCTCTCGCCTTCGTCGCCATCAACATCGTCGCCTGGCTGTTCGGGCTCGCCTGGCTGATCGTCGCCGGCCGCCGGTTCTTGGGTGGGGAAAGCCTACCCCTGGCACCGGTGACACTGGTGGCGGCCGCCTTGCTATGGTTCACAATCTATGGACTGGTGACTCAGCATTCAATCTACTTCTATTCAGCCGCGACCCGCCATACGCTTCCAATCGCTGCCTTGCTGATCGCCTTGGCTGCCTGCTGCGAATTCCTCGCGCGGTTGCATTCTACTCGTGGTTTTGCGCTCGGCTGTCTGATCTTCGCATTGTTCGCCTTTGTCAACGCGGGCATGGCGGAGGTCTTTGCCGTTCTGCAGCTGGCGCTTTTCACTGCATTGCTTGCCGCAGCCTACATGATGATTCCACAGGCAGTCCAACGCAAGTGTTACGCCATTATCATATCGGGATGGGCAGCGAATTGCCTGGCGCTGATTACAATGCTGAGCGCCCCGGGGGTCGCCAGACGGCTCGCGTCATTTAAGTCCTGGACAAGCATGCCGCAACGCTCATACGCGGATATGCTGCACCAGAGTCTCGAACATATTCAGTCTTTGTTCATTGACGCGGAATTGAACGCCGGGTTCTTTGGCATGTTCTTCTTTGGCGTGTTTATGACGCTGGCTTTCCGCTCCCCCCACCTCGCGCCGCCTTTACCGAGCCGCAGGTCATTTCAACTGGCCGCGCTGCCACTTTGGCTCGGTTTCCTTGGGCAATTGCTTCTTGCGCTAGTCCTTTGGTCTGGCTTGAGCGCAAACCCGCTTGCGCAAGACCGGCTTAGCCCGGTGGTCGCTGTTGCCGTCGGCGTCAACGCGCTTCTTCTGTTGAACTTGGGCGCCAGTATCGTGGCCCGGCGCGAGCTTAACGCGTATTTGCTGGACAAGCCAAGTCATTGGGCCGCGATGCCAATTCTGACGCTGGGAATGATTGTACTTTTGTTCGGTCTAGCCCAATTGGATTCCATTGCTCCGCAAGCGGCGACGATAATCCTCGTCAACAAATCTCTGCTAATCTTTATTCTGCTTTGGCAATTTAATATTAACCGTTCGGGGACGAGAAAGGCCAAGACCATTGCGCCGGCCGTGTGGGGCTTCCTCGTAATGTGCATGTCCGCGGCCGTCGTTGTTGGCGTAGGCGAAGTGATTCGCGGCCGTGTCTATTTGTACACATTGTCATTCCTGCCATTCGCGTCCGCCTTTACAGGATTCCTTTGGGGCCTCGCGCTTGCCTCAGCCATCCATCAGATACACGCAGCAACGCCCGCCACGCGCGCAACGCGCCTGCTCATGTCTGGCAGCGCCGGAGTCGCCATCGCGATCTGGGTCGCTTCGTTGGCTGGCTACGCCGGCAACATACCCCAATTTGAGCAATACTCGCAGGCTTGGGACGAGCGGCATGAACTAATACTGGCCCGTCGCGACAGTGGAGTTTTTCTGTCAAAGGTGCCTGAACTGACAGTTATGCCCGACATCCTTGACTACAGCCGGGAGCTAGATTATTGGCAGGCGTCCTGCGCCTCCGATGATATTACCGCGTTTCTAGAAGAAAGATATCGGGCCTAAGTATTAACCAACGGGCGCAATCTGGCTCGGCGGCATCCTCTCGGAGGAATTCGGCCTGGCCAGCGTCGTGCGCGTCGATGTCGATGATGACGGCGGCCTGACGATGTACACTGTCGAGCATGAAGAAGTCGCGGACGAACTCGAGGCATCGGTCTAGGCGAGCGATGATGGCGCATTCTCAACCTTCGAACGACTGGCGGACACGTTTTTGGCGGCGAATCGCTTGGCTGTTGTTTGCGGTCTTGGCGCTACTATCTCTGATTCTTGTCCTATATCTTGGTAGCCACAGCCGCTTGTACTTAGACGACTTTTGTCATCTAACTACGGGCGCGGAATACGGTCCCTGGGGCAATGTCTTGTTTTGGCGAAACATTGTTAACGGCAGTTTCAGTTGGTATTTCCTACATGGATTGGCCGCGCCGCTGGATGTACTGACGCCGAGCACTTGTGTTGTAATTATCATCGCAGCCTGGCTCGTCGGGCTCGTATGGCTGATTGACGCCGGGCGCCGCCTGGTCGGTCTTCCTAAGCCGCCGCTGGCGCAGACTTTCGTATTGGCGGCGGCGCTTGTGGCTCTTTCAATAAATGGTTTGCTGACGCCGCAATCGATCTATTGGTTTTCAGCCAGCGCGCGACATACGCTTCCTATTGCCGTTGTGCTGATTGCGGTGGCCGCCGGCTGTGAATTCGCCCTCCGCATTCGCAAGTGGGGCCGCCTGCCGGTTGCCATCGCGGTATTCGCCTTGGTTTCCTTCTTCAACGCAGGCATGGCGGAGACTGTCGCCGTTTTGCAGTTGGCGCTTCTCGCTGCGCTATTTCTGTTGGTCTTCACGGTTGTTCCAGCGCCTTCCCGACAACGATGTTACGCTTTTCTCATTTCTGGTTGCGCTGCAAGCTCCGCGGCGCTATTGCTTATGTTGAGCGCACCGGGCGTCGCTAGACGGCTGGGGATGTTTGAAGCATGGGCAGATCTACCGACGCGCTCGCCGTCTGAACTTTCTCTGGCGTTTCTCGAGCATTTGCAGACGTTCTTTGTGAATACGGAACTAAACGCGGCCTTTATGACTATGTTTGCCCTGAGCCTTATTCTTCACCTCGGAAGAGAGGATAGACGACAGGTCCAGGCGCCGCCGAGTCAAAAGCCATTTCAACTGGCCGCCCCTCCCCTAGTGTTTTGTATGCTGGTGCAGTTGGCGCTCTTGCCGCTGGTGTGGACTCAACAGAGCGATAACCCATACATAGTTGGCCGCTTTAGTCCGTCTTACATGTTTATCGTCGCTGCAAACATAGTCCTGCTGCTGATTGTGGCGGCTGTCCTCGTGGCGCGGAATCACATAAACACAAGGTTGCGGCGCCAGCCGGGGCGCTGGGCGGCGATTCCAGCATTGACGCTGGCTGTCGTATTTCTTTTCTTCTGCCTCGCGCACTTTCGTGGCGTTGACTGGCGCGCGAAAGTATTTGTGTACGCCAGCGTCTATACGCTGCTGCTTGGTCTCCTCTGGCAACTTCACTCGCAGTTGCCAGCTTCCATTCGGGTTCGACTCTTCGCAACCGCTGTTATGATAATGTTGACGCTAGGAGGGCCAGTTCTCGCCCTGGTAGGAGTCAACGAATTCATATTTGGCACCCTGCGATATTACAGTATGCCCTTCGTTCCTTTCGTGTTTGCGATTGCTGGCTTCCTCTGCGGCATAGCGCTGGCCTCTGGTATCAAGCGCGCAAATGAGACAGCGCCGGCGGATCGTTCAACGCGCGCGATCCTTGCGGGGAGCGCAATCGTCGCGATTGCAGTATGGCTCGGCATGATTCAACGCAATGTCAACACCATTCCAATATTCCAAAACTTTTCGCAGGCCTGGGACAAGCGCCACAATCAAGTGTTAACCCATCGAGAACACGGTATGCTTTTGGAGGAGCTACCGCGATTGGAAGCGGAGAATCCAAACGCGCTGGGCTATTTTGGCGGCGGAGTCAATGACTACTGGCAAAGTTCCTGCGCCTCCGATGATATCACCGCGTTGCTAGAAGAAAGATATCGGGCCTAAGCATTAACTGACCGGCGCAATCTCGCTCGGCGGCATCCTTTCGGGGTATTCGGCCTGGCCAGCGTGGTGCGCGTCGATGTCGATGATGACGGCGGCCATACGATGTACACAGTCGAGGACAAAGACGTTGCTGACGAGCTCGAAACACCTGTCTAAGTTGGGTTGGGCAACTGGTTACGTCAAAGGAAACCACCTCTCGGTAAGGGAGGTGGTTTTGTATGGCGTTGTGCCCTAGTTTCGCCGTCTACAATCTTCCTCCATGTGATCGTAAAATTCCCAATATCCGTCATTACGATTCTTGTGCCGCGGCCACTCAAACGAGATGCGCTCCGTCACGTCCTTGCGCAAGTAGTAGTCCTTTTCGAAATCGCCATCCGGGTCAGTTGACCAGGACTCTCTTCCCACCAACTCGTATTCGCCGGTATCCAGAAGATTCCGAACGGCTGCACGATCCCAAACTTGGTATCTGATCAAGCCGACGCCACGATCATAGGACGCCAAGACCTGAGCGTTCTCGACCACAATTCGCGCGCAGGAAAAAAAGTAGAACTCAGGACCCGAATAATCGCTGGCGTCCATGTAGCCCACTGGCATCGGCAAATGTACTCTGTTGCTTCCGCGTCGCATTTCGGTTTCGCCCACTTTCTCTTCAAGTCTTCGGACGTCCGACTCGGAATGGTTCAACGCTTCCTCAAGGTCCGATGCGCGCGCTTCAGCAATTGACAAACTATCTTGTAGAGCGACAACTTGTGCTTCCAATTGCCGCCTCTCATGCAGGAAACCCGCAGCCATGAAAACCGCGAACACAACAACTGCAAGGCCGCCTGCAACAATGCCCCCAGCACTGGGCTTGCGAAAGTATATCGTGGCAAAAGGCTTTCGTTTCTCGTCCATCTTCCACTCCAAACTCGACCGCATATTTGTCATACAAGTTCAGCCTATCACGACCGAGCTGTCAAAAAAAGAGGACTGCCCTACGACAGTCCTCCGATTAATCTGTTGACGCGGCGAGCTTTGAACAAGTTTGAAATATGGCGCCAGCGGGCGTCCGCGTCAGTCGCTAATCCAAGCTCCTGGTTTCGATATAATTCCTGATGAAGGCGACATCGTCAACAAGTTTTTCCAGTAGCTCTTCCACACGGTCAAGGCGCTTTTCCACATTGCCAAGTCGCTCTTCGATCTTTTCCAAGCGTTGCGCATGCGCTTGGAGTATTTGCACCATGGAGGCTTGACTCTCCACCATTGAACTAGTCAACTGCTCCAGGCGATGCAGACGCAGATCATAAAGTTCGGTTCGCTGCTCCATTACTCGTCGCTCCAGAAGAAGCCGTTACTCGGTGACCGCATCCTGGCACAAATTGAGCGCTTGCACAAAAAGAGGACTGCCTTTCGACAGCCCTCCGTCAGTGTTTGCTGCTTTGGCTTGAAGCCGGCTTACATCATGCCGCCCATGCCGTCCATGCCGCCAGCGGGCATCGGCGGGGGCGTATCTTCCGGCACGTCAGTGATAAGCGCTTCCGTCGTCAGGATCATCGCTGCGATCGACGCGGAGTTCTCAATCGCGCCACGGGTCACCTTGGCCGGGTCGGGAATGCCAGCGTCGATCATATCGCCGTATTCGCCGTTCATCACATTGAAGCCGACGCGATGGTTACTCTCGTCGGACTGCGCGCGGCGCACGTTCTGGATGATTACCGCGCCATCCTCACCGGCGTTGGCGGCAATCTTGCGCATAGGCATTTCCAGCGCGCGGCGCATGATCTTGACGCCGGTATTCTCGTCGCCGATCTCCATGCTGACGCTGTCCAGAGAGCTCATTGCGTTGATCAAGGCGACGCCGCCACCGGGCACGATGCCCTCTTCGACGGCAGCGCGGGTCGCGCTTAGCGCATCTTCAACGCGGTGCTTCTTCTCTTTCAGCTCGGTCTCGGTCGCGGCGCCAACGCGGATGACCGCCACCCCGCCGCTCAGCTTGGCCAGGCGTTCTTGCAGCTTTTCGCGATCGTAATCGCTGGTGCTGGCGTCGATCTCGCGCCGAATTTCTTCGATGCGTCCAGCGATCGCGCCTTCTTCCCCGGCGCCATCAACGACGACGGTGTCGTCCTTGGTGCTGACAACCTTGGCCGCCCGCCCCAAATCCTGGACGCTCACGCTATCCAGCTTGCGGCCCGTCTCTTCGCTGATGACGGTGCCGCCAGTCAGCACGGCGATATCGCGCAGCATCGCTTTGCGGCGATCGCCGAAACCGGGCGCCTTAACCGCCAGCACGTTGATCGCGCCACGCAGCTTGTTGACAACCATCGTCGCCAGCGCCTCGCCATCCACGTCCTCGGCGATGATGACCAGTTCGCGCTTGCCGATCTGATGCAGCTTCTCGAGGATCGGGATGATATCCTGCGCCGCGCTGACCTTCTTGTCGTGGATCAGGATGTAAGGCTCATCAATGCTGGATTCCATCGTCTCGCTGTTGCTTACGAAATAGGGGCTGATGTAACCGCGATCGAATTGCATGCCCTCGACGTATTCAGTCTCGAATTCCAGCCCACGGCTCTCTTCGACGGTGACGACGCCGTCCTTGCCGACCTTGTCCATCACTTCGGCGATCAGGTCGCCAATTTCCTTGTCCTGCGCCGAAACGCTGGCGACATTGGCGATCTCGTCCCGCGTTTCGATTGGCGTGGACTGTTCCAGGATGTTGTGGGCGACGACATCGGCCGCGTGGATGATGCCGCGCTTCAGCAGCATCGGGTTGGCGCCGGCCGCCACATTCTTCAAGCCTTCGCTGACGATTGCCTGCGCCAAGACCGTGGCGGTGGTCGTGCCATCGCCGGCGATATCGTTGGTCTTGGTGGCCGCTTCCTTCAGAAGCTGCGCGCCCATGTTTTCGTACGGGTCTTCCAATTCGATCTCTTTGGCGACGGTGACGCCGTCATGGGTCACGGTCGGCGCGCCAAATTTCTTGTCGAGCGCGACGTTACGCCCCTTGGGGCCAAGGGTCGTGCTAACCGCGTCCGCGACCTTGTCCACGCCGGATTGCAGTTTGCGGCGCGCGTCTTCCTTGAATACGAGTTGCTTTGCCATTGATTCCTCCTGAAATGCTTCTCACATGTGCCTTGGAAACGAATGCCGTCGAAGCGCGTCTTAGGCTTCGACAATACCGAGGATGTCTGATTCTTTCATTATGAGCATGCTGACGCCATCGAGCTTTACTTCAGTGCCAGCATATTTGGCGAAGAGCACGCGGTCGCCTTCCGCAACATCCATCGGAATGCGTTTTTCGCCCTCTTCGTCGTACTTGCCAGGGCCGGCCGCGCGGATCAAGCCCTGCTGCGGTTTCTCCTTGGCCGTTTCCGGCAGTACAAAAGCGCCACCTGCGAATGTTTCTTCGGATTCCACGGGTTCAACCAGGACGCGGTCGCCCAGTGGACGGATCGAGACGGGCATTTTATCTCCTCCTTGAACTAAGGTTGCCTTCGCCGCATGACGAAAGTCTGACTGTCGTCGCTGGCACTCAATGCATCAGAGTGCCAGATTTCAAGGCACAATCTATCATATCGCCGCTGCGCAGTCAATGCTCTTGGCAGACGAGGAGGGCGATTGCCAGAAATAATATGAAATTCTAATGTTGGCGCTCGGGCGGCGGGTGCGTGCTAGGGATCAACTATCTCAATCGAATCGACACGGAAATATCTGGCTAGACATTTCATTGCAAGCCTCCTGCTATTAGGCCCGCTGACATCCCAAAATTCGTTCGCCATATGATAACTGAGGGGCCAGATCTGTATGTGTCTCTGTCCATCATCCCGCTGGTCGACGATATATTGATGACGCTCATCCCATTCAGTGGCAAAGGTCTTCAGCCTCGGCAGCCAACGAATCTGGGCGGCAGCTATATTGAGGGCGATGACCAGGGCGATGAGCAGCGGCACAATCTTGAACAGCTTGAATATCGGCGATCGCGATGCATTCTGGCACGGTGTGCATTTCAGGGATATTCCCAGCAGTCCGCCCCATGTTAAACCGGCGGCAACTTGAAAATAGATCACTGGAACAATGTAGCGGCTTGACACATAACCCAAGCTGTAGAAGGAAATAAGCGTCAGGATTAGCGCCGACAGGATCGCCGCGACGAAAAAGGCTGCAATTATCAATGCCCAGCGCAATGCCAGCTTTTGCGAAATGCTCTGCGCCAGCTGGCTGGAGACATTTGCGATTAGACACAGGCTGCTAACGTATAAAAATCCCTCGGCTTTGTAATGGGTGTCGATGAATTGTGTTGTCAAGAAAAATGCGAAGGCGAGGAGCAAAATAAGCCCCGAAAAAGATACAAGGCGATATCCCGCGTCGAGTGATAGCTCGGAGGTCTTGCGCCGGAGCCATAGCAGCGCGAGATACCCAAGTATCAACGCCAGATTCAGGCCGATGACCGACATGTATGGCAAGCTGTAGCGCTCCAGGACTTGTGCGTCGTTGCTGGTATGCGTCCATAGATAGGGCAGGAAACAGAGTTGAACCGCCAAACCAAGGGCCAACGGAAGCTGGCTAATGCGAAACCGCTTCAATTCGCTGTTCTTACATCTGCCCGCATTCAGCCATTGCGCCGAAAGCAAGCCGACCGCAAAAAGCAAAACAAAAGCGGAAAATGCGTCGTGATCAATGAGATACAGTCGGGCGCGATGGAAGCTCACGTCAATCAATTGGGGCAAGGCCCGCACTGGATCAATCAATTCGACAGTGTCATCAAGTCTAATACCTACCCCCGGCGCGCTCAGCATAGTGGCCGCGCTTGCCATCGTGCCAGCCAGCCCGGCGATGAGCATGAGGGAAGCTGGGCGGCGGCACGGATGCTGCGCCAGAAGATATGTCAAGCAGAGCAGAATCAGCAGCATCAGCCCTTGTTCGACCAAGTACATCTCGGATAAGCCAGCAACCATGAAGCAGAACACCGCGCTTGCGACCGCGGCCGTAGCGCAACGGCGGCGCGAATTCAGCCGTTTTGACAGGCTTAGGGCTGTGGATGCAAAAATGGTAAACAAGACCAGAGGCAAGAAGTAACGCACATTTGCGGAATACCAGTAGAACACTTCCAAATTGTAGAAAGCGTGAATTGCGCCGGCGACCATCAGCCCAGCGGCGATGATGGCGATCGCCCAGCGCCCCTGCCGCAAGCGAAAGTAAGCAAGCGCTTGCCATATCAGCCAAGCTAATGCGCCTAGCCAGATAAAAAGGGAGACAAGTGGAAGTACTTGAACGATTTTCCAGTCCAATGGGCCGAACAATCCGTGCAGGAAATAATCGCCATAAGCGCCGTTCCATGCCTCGCGCTGAGCACGCATGTTGTCCCATGGGCCGTGGTCACGCCCCAACTGAATGTGGCATCCATCGTCCTTGAACATACGGCTGAATTGCCCACTGTAGGCAAATAGCAGCGAGGGAATAAGCGCCAGCGCCACCAGCGAAGTCTTAATTGCAGATATGGCAGTTAGTCTAAGCAAGATGATTCAATTCATTCACGATGATGTCTAATCGGCTACTCTAATGGACTCCAGACCGTAATAGTAGGGCTGGCAATGCCAACCCACAATTTCCAGATCGACCAGCAAAATCGCCTATGTCATGCGATAGCTGTATGGCGTTACGGTGATACTTCGCTCGCAGTCCGCTCGCCGCTGCCCAGTCAATGCTCTTGGCAGACGAGAAGGGCGATTGCCAGAAACAATATGAAATTCTAATGTTGGCGCTTGTCGCAAATGGACAGGCGGGGCATCAACTGTCAATCAGTTTTATCGATTCCACGCCGTAGTATATCGCAGCGCAGCGCTGTTCGTTGTGGCGCACGCCCGGCGCCGAGGGGTCCCAGAACTCGCTGGCCATGTTGTAACTGAGGGGCCAGATTTCGATATGACCTTGTCCGCTGTCTCGCTGCTCAAGGATATATTGGTGGCGCTCGTCCCATTCGCTGGCAAAGGTTTGCAGATCCGGAATCCAGCGCAATTGATCGGCGGCGATGCCGATGGCTATCATCAAGACAATAAGCAATGGCGCAAACCTGAAGGCCAACAGTGTTGTCAATCGCGTTTCTGAATCGCAAGACATGCATCTGAGTGACAAGCCCAAAAGCGCGCCCCAAATCAGTCCGGCGACCATCTGCAACGCTACCATAGAAGCCATGTAACGGTCTTCGAAATGTCCCAGCCCATAATAGGCCAGCAGCGGCAAGATGAACGAAGTCGCTATCGCCGCCCCCAAGCACGCGATAATGACCCCCCACGAGCGCTTTGTCACTGAGTGTGCTCTGACTTGCGACAACTGCGCCGATATGTTCGCCAACACCGTCAAGGCGCTGATATACAAGAATAACTCGGCTCGAATATGGATGCTTCTCAATTGGGTTGCTGCGAACAACAAGAAGGCCACAGTCAATGCGAGACCGGCAATTTGCGCCAGGCGTTTCTGATCTTTCAGCATCAGCCCGGCGATCCGATGTCGCCAAAGCAGGAGTGCGCCATAGGCAATTATCAGCGCGAGATTAACGCAGATGACCGACATATAGGGCAAGCTGAAGCGGCCGAAAAACTGCGGATTGTCGCTTGCATGCGACCAAAGAAACGGGACGAAGAGGAGTTGTATGGCCAAGCCGACATACAGCGGGGCTGACAGGACACCCGCTCGAACCGGCCTCGCATTAGCCCGGGCCGGCTTGCCAGCAATCTGCGCAACCGCCATGCCAAGCGCAAATACAAGCGCGAAGCCGGCAAAGACATTCGCGTCGGTCAGGTATTCGACCGCGCGAGCCATGCTCAACTCAAGCAATTCCGGCAGCGTTCGCACTGGTTCAATAACGGTTGCAGTCCATTCGGCCCTATTCTGTACACCCGGCGCAGTCAACATGACGACGGCGCTCGCCACCGTGCCCAACATGCCGGCCATTAGAAGCAGCAGGGTCGGTCGCCGATGCGGATATTTCACCAGGAGATATGCCGCGCCCAGGAAGACAGAGAGCGCAATCGCTTGCGTGACGAAGTACATCTCGGCAAAGCCGGCATTCAGAAAACAGAATAGGAAGCTGCCCAGCGCCGCCACAACCAGACTTCGTCTTGCGCGCAATCGAATAACTGACTCAAGAATCGCTGCCATATAGAGCGTGAAAAGCGCCATCGGCGCGGCATATCGCAAATGCGCGGCGTAAAAAAAGAAGGTCTGCTTCGTATAGAAGGCGTCTATCATCGTGGCGAGCAGCAGCGAAGCGCAGATGAGAGCAGCGGCAAGCCGGCGCCGGCGCCATCCCCACAAGCCAAAGACGCGCCATAGCAGCCAGAACAAGCCAATCAGCCAGAGCAAGCTGGTGGCGGCCGGCAGTATCCGCGTGATTTGCCAGTCCAGGGGCGCAAAGACACTGTGCAGAAAGAAATCGCTGTAAGCGCCGTTCCACTTGCTGCGCCAGTATGCCATGTTTTGCAACGGCCCATGCGCCATACCAGCGTCAATATGACAATAATCGTCCGCAAACATCCGGCTGAATTGCCCATGGTAGGCAAATAGCAGAGCGGGTATGAGCGCCAGCGCCACCAGCAAGATGCTTAATCCTGTTTTGAACATTCGGCTGCGCACTATGATCCAACTAATCAACTGTGGCTTTTAAGGCGCCATCACTATGGCTTCCAGACCGTAATAGTAGGGCTGGCAATTCCAACCCACAATTTCCAGATCGACCGGCGAAATCGCCTGGGTCATGTGATAGCTGTACGGCGTCACGGTGATACTTCGCTCGCCGTCCGCACGCAACTGGAGAATCCGATGGTGCCGCGCGTTCCACTCGCGCGCGTAGGTTGCGAAGTCCGGAATCAGCCCGGCCTGAAGGGACAGAATATTAAGGAACAGGAGCGCAGCCACCAGCGAGCCCAGGCCAATCATGCCGCGCGTCCAGGCGGATTCGGCCCGCGTCCGGCCCCGCTGAATCAGGAAGCCGAGGCAGCCGCCCCAGACCAGACCCGAAAGCACGGATAGGAGCGCCGCAAAGGTAAGCGTCCGTTCATAGACGATGCCAATCGAGAAGTGCCCGCTGGCGATTGAAAGGGCGAGTGAACAATAGGCGAACGCCGACCCGCACATTGCTGCCAATACAAGCCGGCGCGACAGGCAATCCGACGTGGCGGCGGCCAGCTTAGCGGCCAGGACAGCAAACAGAATGAGCGCGCCGATGTAGAGCAAGGCGGACGCCAAAAAATGCAAGCCCGCGACCTGCGTCAATGCAAGCATGGCAAAGGCGCCGAGCAGAAGCGCAGCCGACCGATAGCGCGCGCCAGCCCCGGCCGGCCCTGGTCCGGCGTTGCCTGTTGATGGTCCGCGACCTGATCGCACCTGCCCTGGCCTAACCAACAACAGCGCGGCCACCAGGCCGGCGGCAAAAAGCAGGATAAAACCGGCGATATTCCCTTGATGCCCGATGAACGCGGCCGATGTCTCCAGCGTTTCCACAATCAGTTCAGGAAGCGCGCGAATCTGATTGTATCTCTCGACGGTCCCCATGTCCGACATTCGGGTTGCGCTGCCAGGCAGTGACAATTGAAGGATCAATCCAACTGCATTGCCGAGCCAGCCGGCCGCGTACAGCGCCAGGTACGGCTTGCTCCGCGGGCCGCCGATGATGCCATAAATGCCGGCCATTAGCAGGGTCAAACAAATCAATTGCAGAATAGTTTGCAACTGGGATAAACCTGCTATGACGAAACATGCCACAGCCCCGGCCACGGCAAAGACAACCAGGCGCGAACCGGATGCCCGACGCGACGCAAGCTCCCAGGACAATGCCAGGTAAATCAAGAAGAAGCCCACTGGCAGGCTGTGGCGCGTGCTCGCCGCATACCAGTAGAGCGCCTCCCAATCGTAAACGCCCTTAACAAATGCCGCCAGCGTCAGGAATGCGAGAACCAGGGCGATGAGAAATCTGTTCGCGTCTATGTCTAGGCCACGCAAAACAAGGCAATACAGCCACAGCAGCCCCAGAAGCCAAAGCGAAAAGGTGATCGCCGGGACGATCGGCGGCATATTTTCCGGGCCAAAGTGCTTTAATGCCCAGTCAAGAGCGACATAGGTGTAACTGCTGTGCCAATTGTTCAGCCAAAAGCTGAAGTAATCCCGGCCGCCCAAGTGCAGCGCCGTGTTAAAGAAACACCAGTCGTCGCCCATAAGCCGGCTGAATTGGCCCAGGTAGGCAATGAGCAAGGCCGGCAGGCTGGCCACGAGCGCCAGAAGCCAAAGAATACTGCTTCGATTAAGGCGCATTCTTGATTTTCCTCTGTGCCCTCTGCGCCTCTGTGGTGAGTACTTGTTTCACGACTCGGCTGCGCTTACGCTAATTGTGTCAACGCCGTAAAAGTAGGCGTCGCTCCCTCGGATTGGTTCTCCATTTGCGGCGATATAGGCGGTCATGTCAAAGGTGTATGGCGGCACTTCTAAATGTTCCGCGCCACTTTCACGCAATTCAATGATTTGCTGATGGCGCGCGTCCCACTCGCGGGCGTAAAGGCTGAAATCGGCGATCAAGTTGACTTGCGTGCTGACCACAGCGAGCGCGTAACATGCGACGACGACGGCGCCGATCTTTGCAATTGGAGCATACCATATAGCAGCGCCATCTGAATTGCGGAAACTACTCCAGATAATATAGCCGAGGCAGGCGCCAATAACGACGCCCGCGATCATTTGCGCAAAGACGGACGATACCATGAGCCGGGGATAAACAATGCCGATCGAATACAGGCCGGTTGCAACGGGCAAGAGGAGCGCTGACAGCGCGCTCGCCAAGGCCAGGAGCGCAATGGTCAGCGGGGCGAGCCGCGCCCGCTTCGGCACAGTCAGCGCCGCCGCCTGCCCGGTCTGCTTTGGCTCCGCCAAGGCCAGCGCCATTGTCAAGCCGAGCAGCATCATCAGCGTGAAGCCGGCGATCGTTCCCGCGTCGCCCAGGTAGGCGATGACGGTCTCGACAGTTTCCGCGGCCAGCGCCCCTAATGAGCGCAGCGGAACCCGCTCGCCCAGGCTTGCACCATCGTGCATCCGCGTCGAAATCGCCGGGGATGTCAATTGCAGCAGCAGGCTGATGACACTGCCGAACCAGCCAGCCGCAATCAGCGGGGGCATCCGTCCGCGCGCCCGCCCGACCATGAATGCGAACAGGCCCGCCAACAGGCAAGGCAAAAACACAAGTTGGATTACGAGCTGCATCTCAGAGAAGCCCGCGTTGAGAAAACAGAGAACCGCCCCGCCAAGCGCCGCGGCCACAGTCCGCCCGGTAGTTCGCGCGCGGCTGGCGCGGTCGATGGCGAATGCGATGTATAGCATGAACAGCGCCACCGGCAGCGCGTAGCGTACGCTGGCGGAATACCAATAGATGCTCTCCCAGGTATAGAGTGAGTTGAGAGTCGTGGTCAGCAGCAGCGCGGCCAGAGCGATACTGACCGGCCAGCGATTGCGCTCGATTCTCAAGGCGCGCATGACGGAAGCGACCAGCCAGACCAAGCTCAGCAGCCAGAGCGCGATGATAATCGCCGGAAAGATCGGCGGCATGTATTCCGGGCCCAGGGGCGCCAGCGCTTTGTGAAGCAGAATATAGGTATAACTGCTATACCGTTGCGCCCACCAGAAGTCGAAATAATCGGCGCCGCCAAGCTGTTGAGCGGTGGCGAAATGCCCCCAGTCATCGCCCATCATGCGGCTGAACAGACCCAAATAGGCGAATAGCGCAACCGGCGCCAATGCCAACGCGGCTACAAGCCAAGCTGCGCGCGCGCCCGCCTCCGACTTCATTCTCAATGGCACGCCTGAATCAGCCTTCCATGATCACAAGCGACAGCTGCGACGCGGCTCGGTTCCCCACCTTGTCATAAGCAAGCGCCTTGAATGAGAAATCGCCCGCGCCGTCCAGGGCCGCCTCGATACCATAAGGCCAGTCGCGATCGTCGCCCAACAAACTCTCATCTCGGTAGAATTCAACCCGGTCAATTGTGAGGTTGTCGCTGACCTCCGCCAACAGAGACAGCGTCCTTTGAGACGGATAGCGGATCTCCGCGGCTGGCTCGCTGAGCCGCAGTTTCACCGCCGGCGGCGTATTGTCAAAAGTCAGCAGCTTGCTATCCGTCGCCAGCTCCCCATCGGCGAATTCAACTGAAAGGCGCAGGGTGTAGATGCCGCTGAACAAAGCTGTGTTCCAGGTCGCCGAAATCTCGCCGCCTGCGTCGACAGTCTGGCGCTCGCCGATCGGAATCCATCGGTCAGGATTCACTTCAGCGCCGTATTCCAACTGCCAGGTTCGCGCGCCCGCCCGCTCAATGCTGGCCGCGATATCCACGCGAGAGCCGACATAGGCATAATCTGCCGGCGAAGTGATGCGGGCAGCTTTGGCGCTGGGCGGCAAGCTATCGGTGCTGTAGCTGCTTGGCGGGAGCGGCTTTCCATTTTCCAGCCACCAGTCCATCAACTCCTCCGGCGGCATGAAATATGCAACCGACTCGCGTAAATCATCCGGCGTATTCACCGTGGCCAAATGGCCCGTCGCCCGATTGATCTCGACGGTCTGCCAAAAGTGATCGCGCTGCATCAAGGAGCCGGCGGGCACCATTTCCCGCCGTGTCGGGCAATGAGATGTCGTCGCCGGCAGCAACCCGGAAATCTCGCAAACCAGAAACTCCTCGATATCGGCGGGCGGGGCCCAAGCTCTATCAGGCAAATCCAGATGCGCGTGGGCATAGTCCATCAGCGCCTGCCAGACCGGCGCTGAACCGGCGCGGTCGCCGGCGCCAGGGCTGAGCCGGGCGCCCTCAAGCCGGCCCGTGTGCAGCGCCAGAACCAGATCGGGGCTATAACCCAGGGTCCAGCTATCGCGCTGGTCGGCGCTAAAACCATCGAGGACGGCCGCCGCGCGAGAAATCGGCAGGCTGCTTTCCCACCGCTGTAAAACAGCTTCCCGCCTGTCAATATCGGCCAGAATGTCATTCACCATGTACGCGGCGCTGGGCGGAATGATCTCCGTCTCCTTCGCCATGGAGTCTTCTTCGTATGACCAGAGGACCTGCCCCGCCGCGTCTTCGATTTTCAAGACCGCGACCGGGTCTCGTCCGCGGAAGCCAGCTTGCAGAGGCGGCGCCGGGACGCCGCGCATCGCGCCCATGGAAGCCAGCACGCTGTAGGCGTAGGCGCTATCCAAAACGGATACTGCCCCGCCCCGCTCCAGCAGGTCCAGGCCGGCGCCGCTCGCTGCCAGGCTGTTGAATCCCAGCGCTTGCGCGGTATGTATCGCTGGCTCTATGCCGCTGACGCTCGCCACTTGAACGGCTGCGGGCAAGCGCCCGGCCTCCATCGCATCGCGCAGATTCATGGGACCGTGATACAAGCCATCCGCATTCGCCGGTCGGTAAATCAAGTCGGCGGATGCGCCCGGGTAAGAGCGCGGCACATCATACACCATCGATGCCGGCGTGAACTCGCGCCGCAGGAAGGCATCCAGGTAGACAAAAGGCTGGAGCAGGATCGCGGGTTGATGACCTGCCGTCAGCGCATCCCCGGCCAGGCTCAATATCCGTCCACTGCCGACATCAATGAGCGCCAGCGCGCCAGTATCCGGCCGGTCTGCCTCGGCTGTGAGGGGGGATTGCGCCGGCGGACAGGGTGACCCATCCAGGGCAATCGCCGCCTCCCGCTGCTGCAAATGCGCGCGCAGAAGGCACTCCGCGCTCAACTGCAGTTCAAGGTCGAGCGATGTCGTGATGCGCAGGCCGCCACGAGCCAGCAGCCGGGCGCCGTCAAGACCACGCCTGTCAAGGAGTGTTTCCGCTTGGCCGCGCGCGTACTTGATGAAGGCCGGCGCAATGTCGGATTGTCGCGCGTCAACCCCTCGGAAGCTCGGGACGGCCGCCGCCGCTTCATCGAATTGGGATTTTTCGATCAGCCCCTTGTCCAGCATTTGGAACAGCAGGTCCGCGCCCCGTTCACGCGCTTGCTGGGCCGCATCGACCGGATTGAGCGTTGGCGCCTGGCCGATTGCGGCCAACAGGGTCGACTCCGTCAGCGACAAATCCAGCGCCGACTTGCCGAGGTAGACCTGGGCGGCCGCTTCAATGCCAAAGGCGTCCCCGCCGTAATAAGCGCTGTTCAGCCGCCACTCGAGCAGGGCCTCCGGCGAATGAATGCGTTTGCTCTCGGCGACCAGCACAATCTCCAGCAGGCGGGCGTCCAACCCGCTGGCCGCCGTCAGCGGCAGAATGGCATCGCGCACAAGATTGCCGCTGATGCCCGGCTGAGATTTCAGCGGCAAGCCCAGAATATAGCGCGTGACTTGTATCAAGGTCAGAGGTAGATCGAAGGGTAGGGACGCGGAGTCGGGGCCGGCGTCTTCAGCTAGAGCGGTCGCGTCTACCAGCTGCGGCGGCAATTCCTCCAGCGCCTGCCAGCGGCGCCGCTCGCCCAGCGGATCTGTGACGGTGTGAATCAGTCTTTCGCCGCTCGCGTCAAGAAAGCGCGTCCTGCCCTGCGCCTGTTCAAAGAAGACGGTCGCTTGTGGCGCTGGCATGTGGCTGGCAGCGGCGAGATAAAGCCAGAGAGACAGCGCCAGGCCGGCCAGCAGCGGCGTCATCGCCAGGGCCAGCGGAATGCCGATGATGACAATTGACCAAAACGCGGAGCGCCGGGCGCCCTTGATCCGCCGGCCTTTGCGGCTGTGGCGGCGGCGAATGATATGCGCGACAGAGGGCATGGCCCAACCTATGGAGAACAACGAGGCGGCTACAAAGTCAAGTGTACTGATTTTCGCGCGCGCTGCGAACGCGGCGCCAAGCGATATGGCGTCAATCGAGGGCGGAGTCAAACGAGGGGCGCAAGCATCGCCCGTGCGAGAGCTGTCAGATGCCCTCTTGAAAGGCGCGCAGTCCTTCCCAATCGTCCTTGGCGGCAAGTTCCGCTTGCCGCGGTATCGTCTCCAGGCCAGCTGGCGCGGCCCGCCCAGCCTCGCTGAAGATCGCGCGCAAGTCATCTATGGAAGCGCCGGCTAGGGCCGCGTAGCTGTGGATGCCCGCTTCATTCAATATACGCTGATAACCGGCCGCGATGCCTTTGATCTTGGTCAGGTCATCGCTCTCGCTAGCATCGGGCTGCTCCGTTTCGCGCCGCACTTCGCGCCGTTTCGCCAGCGCTTCCGCCTCGTCGGCCGCGTCCTGCGCCGCCTGCACTGCCTCAGCCGAGCCTTCGGCCGCCGCGTCACGGCGAAGCCAAATCCAAAACAGGATGGCCACCGCCAGCAGGCCGAGCGACCAGGGGAACATATCGCGTCCGCTCTCAGGGGCGATCACGGCGTTCAGCGCGAGGACAATGGCGCCGACCAGCGCCATCGTAGCGGTTAAATCCTTGGCGTTCTTGTTGAGTTTCATAATGCCTTCCAGCACTTTAAGTCACATGGCACAGCCTGGATTATAGCATAACCGTCAGCGCATATTTCAGCGCAAATGTATACCGCGACCAATCCGCTCCCGCTCCGCCAGCTGCATAGGGCAGATTTCGGCGGCCGCCCCTTGCGGGAAAACGCGCCACCTTGACAAATCGAACATTTATGCTGACAATGGCTGGGCATTGGCATCCAAGAGCATAAACCGGAGAAAGGTCTACTATCATGATCATCGGGCTTACCAGCGTGATTGTCGACGACCAAGACAAAGCGCTGAAATTCTATACTGAAAAACTCGGCTTTGAGCTGAAGCGAGACATGCCCCTCGGCAATCCAGCCGGCGACCGCTGGTTGACGCTGGTGTCCCCCGAAGGCGCCCACGGCGTCGAGCTGCTGCTCGAGCCTGCCAGCAACGCCCTTGCAGCCGACTTTCAGCAGGCGATGTTCGAGCAAGGCATCTCGGGCGGGCAATTCAACAGCAGCGATATCCAAGCGGAACACGAAAGACTCAGCGAGCGCGGCGTCGAATTCACGATGACGCCGACCGACATCGGGCCGGCCATTATGGCGGTCTTCAAGGATACCTGCGGCAATTACATCACGCTGGTACAGGAAAAATAGCGTTAGCGAGAGAGCGCCCTGCCCGGCTATTTGCCCGGTGGCAGTTCAAGTGATATAGTCTGGCTCAGCGCGTAACTTTGTCCGCCTCCAGTTGCGGGGCGCAGGCGCGCCGATGGAGTCAGATACATGAATGATCTTGAATTGCTGCAATACCTCTTTGATTTACAGGGCTTTATCGTCATTGAGAATGCGCTGAGCGCGGGCGAAGTCGCGGCGCTTAACCGGCTCATTGATGAGCAAAATCTGCCGCCGCCGTCCGAGTCGACGCGTTTCGGCAGCGCGCCCACGCTGGCCGCGTCGCTTGTGAAGCCGGAAGCGGGCGTGCCGGAAGGCGAAGCTAGCGCTGACCAGAGCGCCCCGGTCGGCTCGGGTTTCCTCGGCTGGGGCAAAGCATTTTGCGACCTGCTTGATCATCCTTCCATCTTGCCGGCGCTGCGCATGCGCCTGGGCGACGCCTTTCGCCTCGACCGCCTCTACGGCATGAACATGACCAAGGGAATGGCCTACGGTCGCCTGCATGCCGATTACGGCGCGACGGCGCCAAAATCCGGTTCGCAGCCGGGCGAATATTATGCCTTCCGCCCCAACCAGGTCTACGAAGGCTTCATCGTGGTCGCCTGGGCGCTGTCCGATTCCGGGCCGGATCACGGCGGCTTCTGCTGCATCCCCGGCAGCCACAAAAGCAATTACAAGCTGCCGCAGCGAATCAGCGACGAGCATGAGGCCTCGCCCGCCGTCGTCATTCCCGCGATGCCCGCCGGCTCCGTCATCCTGTTCACTGAGTCCTTGACCCACGGCACCGCCACCTGGCAGGCCGACCACGTCCGCCGGGCGCTGCTTTACAAATACTGCATATCGCACCTCGCCTGGACGTCCAAACGGGTTGAAGCGCCGACCAATATCGAATTGACGCGGCGTCAGAAGCTGCTCCTGCGCGAGCCGGGCGATCCGCTGCGCCACTTTCCATCCCTGTTTGAAGAGGTTCCCGCGTAGAATGACAACTGTAGGGGCGACCTAGTAGGTCGCCCGACAATTCAAGGAACCTGTGGCGCGGGCGACCCGGTGGCTCGCCCCTACACGTCTTTCGTTTCTGCGCGAATCTGTAGGGGCGAGGCGGTGACTCGCCCAACGGAGTCTAACATTGAAAGCGGGCGACTCGCCGAGTCGCCCCTACATACCGTTGTTGAGGCGCGGGCGACTCACCTAGTCGCCCCTACAGATATCGTTGTATTGCCTCAGCCGCCATGCTGCTTAAGCAGACGCAGCGCGCTTTCGGCCATGACGCCGACGCCCACCGGCAGGCAGCCCTCATGGATGTCGAATATCGGGCTGTGATGCGGCCGATTGAACTCATCCAGCTGCGCGCCCAAGCGCAGCATCGCGCCCGGCGCTTTCTGAGTCATGTAGGCGAAGTCCTCGCCGGCCATGATTGGCTCGCCATGGCCCGCTCGATCTTCGCCCAGCAGGTCGGCCGCGGCGCCTCGTATCAATTCTGCGACGGCCGGATCGTTGTAAAGCGGGGGATAGCCGGTGCGAATCTTCAATTCGTAATCGCCGCCGAAGTGCCGTACCAGCGCAAAGGCTTCTTCCACCAGACGATGGATTTCTTCGCGCGCCTCCTGCTCGAAGCTGCGGATGGTGCCGGTCAGGATTACTTCGTTGGGGATGACATTGTCAGCGACGCCGGCGTGGATTGTGCCAACGCTCACGACCGAACGTTCTGTCGGGTCGCGCCGGCGGGAGCGAATCGCCTGCAGGGCGTTCACCACTTGCGCCTGCAGCCAGATGGGATCCAGGCCGTGATTGGGCGTCGCGCCGTGCGTGCCTTCGCCGATGATCTTGGCTTCGAAGACATCGGGCGCCGCCATCGAAACGCCATCGGCCACACGCACCTCGCCCATCGGCTGCCCGCTGGCCACATGACAAGCGATCACGGCATCCAGGCCGTCCAGCGCCTTCTCTTCGACCATCAGGCTGCCGCCGCTGTGGCCGTCTTGCTCGCGCCATTTCTCTTCGCTGGGCTGAAACAGCAGGCGGATTTCACCGGCGGGCCGGTCAGGCAAATCGTTCAGCAGGCTGGCCACGCCCAGCAGCATTGATGTATGCGCGTCATGCCCGCAGGCATGCATCAAGCCGGGCTGGCGCGATTTGTAAGGCACATCGTTGGCCTCGTGAATCGGCAGCGCGTCCATGTCAGCGCGGATGCCAACGGCCGGCCGCCCTTCGCCGATGCGCGCCACAACGCCCGTCTCCGCCACGCCGACTTCGGCCTCAATGCCCATCTCGCGCAGGGACTCGGCCACCAGCCGCGAGGTCCGCTGCTCTTCAAAGCCGAGCTCCGGCTGCATGTGAATCTCACGCCGCCAGGCGACCAGCTGGTCCGTCAGCGCATTGGCTCTTTCCAACATCGTCATGATTCCATCCTTCGTTTCCAGTTCAAGCTTTCACAATCTTACCGTAGTTTTGAGCGCGGGCGAATATCAGAGGGCGGCGCGCGTCATCGCCCGCTTAGGCTTGTCGTTGACGGAGAAAGCAAATACATCCGGGCGGTTGTAGTGGCCCACGACATCGAAATCCAAATGCCCCTGATGGATCTTGCGCAAATCAAGATCGGCATAGAGCAAGCCCTCTTTGCCGTAAAGCGGCGGACAAACATATTCGCCGAAGGGATCCACAATGGCGCTTCCGCCGCGGCACAACTCTTCCGGCAAGTCGGCCAATTCATCATATAGCGCCAGGTCTTGCGGGTACATTGAGCACGTGAAATATTGATTGCAGCCGAGGACAAAGCAGCGGCCTTCACAGGCGATATGCCGCAGCGTCGCTTGCCAGGAATCGCGCTGGTCCGCTGTCGGCGCCAGATAGATGCTCAGGCCCTGGGCATACATTGCCATTCGCGCCAGCGGCATATAATTTTCCCAGCAGATCAAGCCGCCAATCCTGCCAAATGGCGCATCCACCGTACTGAGCGTGCTGCCATCGCCGCGACCCCAGATCAGCCTTTCAGCGGCCGTCGGCACGAGCTTGCGGTGCAGGCCCAGCACATCGCCAGCCGGGCCGATATACAGCAGCGAATTATAGAGCGTGCCCCCGTTGCCTTCACCGCTCCGTTCTGAAATGCCTACCACCACATAAGCGCCGGCTTCTTGAGCTGCCTCGCGCAGCGGCTGTGTTTCCGAATCGTCCAGGCTCATTGATGATTTCCAGTATCGCTCGAAATCTTTGCGGCCGGCCAGACTGCGGTTGCCAACAGTCGCGCCATAGCTGAAACCCCGCGGATAGCCCGGGATCATCACCTCCGGCAGCAGGATAAGCGCGGCGCCTTCCGCGCCCGCCTCTCGGATTGCCGCAGCCGTTTTCTCGATGCAGGCCTGCTTGTCAGCGAAGACGGACGCCAACTGCGCCACCGCCACGCGTACGGTATCCATTGCCATGTCCCCTGGCTGCCTTGAATCTGCCCTTGATTTTAGCGTACAGAAAATCAATTGCCGAGCGCGCTCAGCCGCCCGCGTCAGCTTGGGTCGGGCAGCCGCGATTCGCCGCCGGTCCGGCCGCCTCCGGGCAATCGTCCTCGGCTGTGTCCAGGCCGTCGTCATCAAAGTCTCGGCAGCCGCGCCGCGTATTCGGGGCGAACTCGTTGGGACAAAAGTCGGCGTCGCCGCGGAAGCCGTCTCGGTCAGGGTCGTCCTGATATGGGCAGCCGTCATTATCGGCGAAACCGAAATCCTGCGGGCACCTGTCATCGGCGTCGGCGACCCCGTCGCTATCGGCATCCGGAACGCCGGCCGTGGCGCTGGCGAAAGGCGTCGGCGATGCAGCGATCGGGATGGGGGACGGGCTGATGACCGTCTGCGCGGCGATCGTATGCGCCGGCAGCGGGGTCGGCGGCACGTACTGAGCGGGCGTGGCCGGCAGGCGGCTCTCCGGTGTAGCTGTAATGGACAGCGGCGCCAATGGCGTGAACGTGGGCGCCCGCGCTTGACCCGCCCCCAGCGGTGTGACGCTCGGCGCCAACGTCGCGGTCCGCGTCAGATCAGCGACCGGCACATCAGCCGGGGAGTTGCCGATGAGGATGATCGCCAGCGCGTAAAAGGGAAATGTGCCGGCGATGATCAAGAGCATCAGCAGGCGCAGGCACTGATTGCGGTTGCTCTGGCCTTGCAGGACGTCGATCGTTCTCACCGGATGTTCCAGAGGATTTCATGCTCGCGAGATTGCCGGGAACCAGGCCAGGCAGGGCAAGCCGCCGCGCCGGCAATAAAGCGCGAACCGGGCGCTACCCGGCGCTCCAGGGATAAATAAGGAAACGATACCAATATGCGAAACCGGACAGAACGTGCAGCGCAAACAAGGCAAAGCCGACGCTGACCCGATGGGATAATCGCGGGCCCGCGCGACGCGTCTCAAGGTCTTGCGTCTCGCGCTCTCGTTTATGCTGCTCGATTAGGAACTTTAACGACGCGAACATCAATACAAACATCGCGCTGTAAGCCGTCCATAGAAAGTTGCCTGAGCGAAAACCAGGTCCCTCTTGATATAGAGTCAGCAAGTACAGGGCGCCAACGGCAAATACGATCCAACACAGTTTTAGATACTGGCATTTACGCGCCGCGTCAACATAGAGCAGGCAAACGCCGACCGGGAAGACCAGCGACAAGGCGAACTGAATCGGTACGCGCCAAAGCGGGATCCAGGCTGTCATAAATCTCAGCGGTCCAAACGCGATAGGCCCGCCATGCTGAAAGCCAGAGGCGAAGGTGTAGAGATATTCAAGCGCAAGCACAATGCCTCCGGGGATGCACAAGCCCAATAGAATGAAGACAAAGTCGCCTCCCTTTCCCATTCTCAAGCGTCGCCAAATCGCAAACAGAACTACAGCCGGCAACAAGGCAATTGTATAACTGGGCTTGCTCAATGTCGTCAGCATAATGACTGAAGCGGCCGCCAAGAGCCAAAAAACGCGCTGATTGCGATCGCGGTAGTCGCGCTCTTTCACCGCCAGCAAAGCCAGGAGGGACAGGGGAATGACAAAGAGACGCAGCGCGATCAGCGTGGGGTTGTGATAAACGATGGGGTTGATGTAACCCATCATAAATTTGTTGTTCGCCCAGACTGTGACGGGAGACGCAAAGGTCAATCCCAATGCTAAAGCGCCAATGAATAAATCCGGCAGCGCCCCGCCGGCCGATCGCTTCAGCAGCAGGTGAATCATCGCCGGAAGCGGCAGCATGAAACTCAGAACGCTTATCAACTGAACATCTAAATTTGAAGCTGCGGGCAACAGCGCCCGGACAACTTTCACAACGGCGTGGTAAAGAACATGGCCAACGGCGCGATTGGTCGTCTGCGCCGGCAATTCCATAGCGCGGAGGTAATGATTCTCATAATCTATCGATACCTGTATCGCATGGCGCATCACTGGCGTGAGAAACATCATGCTCAACGCCAGCAACAAGACGTACATCACACTGTTGCTGAGGACTTCGCCGCTTTCAGTTTTCATGACCGTGCTTTCGCAAACGGCGCGCGCTAAACATAATCGAAGAATCGATGCCAATAAGCGATTCCGGACAAAACGTGCAGCGCAAACAAGGCCAAGCCGACGCTGACCCGCGAGGATAATCGGGGGCCCGCGCTACCCGTCTCAAGGCCTTGGCTCTTGCGTTCTCGCTTATGCTGCTGTATCAGAAATATCAGGGAGGCGAACATCAGCACAAACATCGCGCTGTAAGCCGTCCAAACAAAATTGCCCGACTGAAAATCGCCGCCGTCTTGATATAAAGTGAACAAGTACAGGCAGCTAATGGCCAATACGAGCCACGACAGTTTGAGGTATTGGCATTTGCGCGCCGCGTCAAAATAAAGCAGGCACACGCTGATCGGGAAGACCAGCGACAAGGCGACCTGAATCGGTATGCGCCAGGCCGGAATATAATAGGTCATGAAACTCAGCGGTCCGAACGTGATCGGCCCGCCATGTGGTAATCCGCTGGCGAAGGTGAAGAAATACTGAAGTGCGAGAATAATGCCAGCGGGGAGGCACAAGCCCCATACTATGAAGACAAAGTCGCCCCTCTTCCCTCTCAAGCGGCGCCACATCGCATAAAGGACCACAGCCGGCAGCAGGGCAATCGTATAGCTGGGCTTGCTCAATGTCGCCACCATGATGGCGGAAGCGGCCGCCGACAGCCAAAAGAATCGCTGATTGCGATCGCGGTAGACGCGCGACTGAACGGCTAGCATAGCCAGCAGGGACAGGGGAATGACAAACAGACGCAGCGCGATCAGCGTCGGGTTGTGATAAACGATGAGATTGATATAGCCGATCATCCACCTGTTGTCCGTCCAAACAGTGACGGGAGCGGCAAGCGTTAATCCCAATGCCAAGGCGCCGATGAATATATCCGGCAGCGTCCCGCCGGCTGATCTTTTCAGCAGCAGGTAAATCAGCGCCGGAAGCGGCAGCATGAAACTCAGTATGCTTATCAATTGCACGTCGGCGTCTGTGGCCGCGGGCAACAGCGCCCGGAAGACTTTCACGACGGCGTGGTAAAGCACGTGACCGATGGCGATGTTCCCGATCTTCGTCGGCAATTCGATAGCGAAGTTGTAATGATTGTAATAATCTGACGCTTCATCTATGGCATGGCGCATCACTGGCGTGAGAAACATAAAGCTCAACGTCAGCAACAAGACGCACATCAAACTGTTTTGAAGGAAATCAGCGCTTTCAGTTTTCATGATCGCGCTTTCGCGACCGGGGCGCGTTAAACATAATTGAAGAATCGATGCCAATAGGCGATACCGGACAAAACGTGCAGCGCAAACAAGGCAAAGCAGACGCCGACCCGCGGGGATAATCGGGGGCCCGCGCGACGCGTCTCAAGACCTTTCCGCTTGCGCTCTCTTTTATGCTGCTCGATCACAAACGTCAAGGATGCGAACATCAACACAAATATCGTGCTGTAAGCCGTCCAAACAAAATTGCCCGACTTAAGATCGCCGCCGTCTTGATATAAAGTGAACATGTACAGGCAGCCGATGGCCAATACGAGCCACGACAGTTTGAGGTAATGGCATTTGCGCGCCTCGTCAACATAGAGCAGGCAAACGCAGGCCGGGAAGACGAGCGACAAGGCGACCTGGATCGGTATGCGCCAGGCCGGAACATAAAAATCCATGAATCTCAACGGTCCGAACGCGATCGCCCCGCCATGCCGAAAGCCGGCGGCGAACGTATAAAGATATTCCAGCGCGAGAATAATGCCGCCAGGGATGCACAAGCCCCACAGCAGGAAGACAAAATCGCCCTTGCAGCCTTCTGATCGTCGCCAAATCGCATATATAATCAAAGCCGGCAGTAGGGCAATTGTATAGCTGGGCTTGCTCAGCGTCGTCAGCATCATGAGGGCAGCGGCCGCCAGCAGCCAAAAGAGGCGCTGATTGAGGTCGCGGTAGCCGCGCTCTTGCACCGCTAGCAAAGCCAGCAGGGACAGGGGAATGACAAAGGGACGCAGCGCGATATATGTGGGGTTGTGATAAACAATGGGAGTGACATACCCGATCATAAATTTGTTGTCCACCCAGATCGTGACGGGCGCCGCAAGCGCTAATCCCAAAGCCAGCGCGCCAGTGAACATATCCGGCAGCGTCCCGCCGGCTGATCTTTTCAGCAACAGAAAAATCATTGGGCAAAGCGGCAGCATGAAACTCAGCACGCTTATCAATTGAATATCTGGCCCGGCAGCAGCAGGCAGAAGCCCACGGTAGACTTTCACAACCGCGTGATATAGAACGTGACCGATAGGGCGATTCGTAGTCTGCGCCGGCAATTCCATAGCGTTGCGGTAATGATTCTCATAATCTGTAGACTCCTGTATCGCATGGCGCATCACCGGCGCGAATAACCCCAAGCTCAACGCAAGCAGCAAGGCGAGCGTCAAACTGGTTCTCAGGAAATCGCCGCTTTCAGTTTTCATGACCGCGCTTTCGCGACCCGGGCGCAAGGTAACGAGTTAAAGAGCATATTCCTTGTGGCCAAGCTCCAGCACATATTTTAGCGTAATGAACAGAATCTGCAGGATTCAATCTCTGAGATAGCGGATCTGATAGAGTTCACCGTCAACAAAGCCGCGCTTGCGGTAATAGGCGCGGGTGCCGATGGAAGAAATGACCGCCAGGCGCCCATACCCGCGCGCAGCCGCCAGCGCAGCCGCTTTGTCGATGAGCCGCCGGCCCAGGCCAACATGCTGCGCCCGGCCGGGCTGGGCCGCGCCGATGCCGAGCGCCAACCCATAAACATGCACCTCGCGGATCATAGCCGCGCCGCGCAGTTCGTCGATCAAGGGCGCTTCAGCATCATCGGGCAATGACAGGCGCAGAAAGCCGGCGATGTCGCGCTCCGCCGTGATGTATTGCAGAAACAACTCTTCGCCAACGCTCGTGCGATAGCGCAGGCAGTCCAGTTGCAGCTCACGCTCATCTACTGCTTTCACGCCGATTTCGCGGGCGCGGATATCGACGCTGCCTCCCCCGCGCCGCGCCAGTTCGCGCTCGACCAATTGGCGGAAGTTGGTCACTTTGTTGCCAGCGACAATATCAGTGCCGGGAATATCGCGGATGACGCGCGTCAGCCGGCAGTACTCCGGCGTCCGCTTGAAACAGGCGACCAGCAGCTCAAGCAGCTCTTCATGTTGGTAGGGCCGCCATTCGCCCGCTTGATATTGCTGCATCAACTCGGCGCTTTCGATCAGCGAGCAGGGATAAATCTTCAACTCGTCAGGCCGGAAATCGGGGTCTCCAAATAGCAATTCGAAATCGGCAAGGTCGTCAGCCGGCGACGAGCCGTGGAGATTGGGCATCCAGTGGGCGTGAATCTTGAAGCCAGCTTTGCGCAGCAGCTGCACCGCCCGCCGCGTCGCCGCCACATCGTGACCGCGTTTGTTCAGCGCCAGGACGCGATCATTCAGACTTTGAAAGCCGATCTGCACTTTGGTGCAGCCGAGGCGCCGCACGCGGATGACTTCATCTTCGCTGATATGGTCGGGGCGCGTCTCGATCACCAGGCCAACGGCGCGGCAGGCGGCAGTCTCGTTTTCCCGCTGCGCCGCTTCCAGCTCTTCCCAGGTGGCATATTCATCTACAAGGCTGCGCGCGCGCATCCCGGCAGCGATCTCACTCGCCAGCCCGCGGGAACGCAGCATCTCGGCGGCGTAAATCTCCTGCACCGTCTGATTGTAGGAGGCCGTCATCTGAGCGCCATGCAGCGTCACGTTGCTGATCGGCTCGCCCGCGAACATCGATTTTTCGCGCAAAGAGTCTTGCACATTAGCGCGCCGGTCGACGCCATGCCCAAAGTCATGCAAGGCGTCCAGAATGCGCTTGATGAACCAGATTTGATAAGTCTCGGGATAAAAGGACCAGGTACCGCCCAATATGATGATCTCGATTTTGTCGGTCGAGTGCCCGAGATTGTGGTAGGTCTGCAAGCGCGTCACAGTCTGCAAATAAGGATCGAAGGCGTTCTTTTCCGCCCGCTGCGCGCCCGGTTCATCGGCCAGATAACTCTTCGGCATGCGCACGTCATTCGGGCAGAAGATGCAGGTGCCCGGGCAGGGAAAGGGCTTCGTCAAGACCGTCAGCGGCGTCACGCCGGAGAGCGTACGAACGGGCTTCCGCCGCAGCTTGTAGAGAAGCGCCTGATCAAATGCGGGCAGGCCATCTTGCCCGGCGAAAACGCGCCAAGCATCAACCAGGTTCGCCAGGCTGTAGAAGCCTTCGCCCGCCGGCCGGGGGTGGCGCCGCATCAACTGCTGATGCTCGCGCGAGCTCAGGCGGCCGGGCGCATGCAGAATGACCTTGAGCAGGGGGATCAACTGCTCGCGGTGGGCCTCGGCGTCAAAGTCGTACTTGCTGTCCTTAGTCATTTTCGATCCGGTTGCGACCATAAGCCAACATTCTAACGGCGATGGGCGTAAAGTTAAACGCGCATCTGTAATCGCAGGCCTGCGCTTTCTCCAGCCAGCTTTTCCGCTAAACTAGGTTTGTCATGCCGATTTTAGCCAGCAGGCGGTAATGCATTTACTTCCCCCGTTCACCCGCGCCCTGATGCGCCGCCCGGCGAAGAATCTCGCTGACGGCGAGACGACCTCCAGGCGACTCGGCGCGCCGGATTATGAGCGCGCGCTGCGGCAATTCGGCGCCTACGCCGGGGCTCTGCGCGACTGCGGGCTGACGGTTGCCATCGCCCCGGCCGATGCACGCTTTCCCGATGGCCATTTCGTCGAAGACCCCTTCGTGATCTTCCACGACATCGCCTTTCTATGCCGCTCGGGCGCGCCGGCCAGGCGTGAAGAAGGCCAATCGCTGAAGCCCTATTTGCAGCATCTGCGCATCATCGAGCCGCCGGCGGGCGCCCGACTTGACGGCGGGGATGTCTTGTTCTGCGCCGATCGCGTCCTCGTCGGCATCTCCAGCCGCAGCAACCGCGCCGGCTTTGTTGCGTTGCGCGCGGCCCTGCAAACGGTCCAGCCGGATATCCGCGTCGACCCGGTCCCCTTCAGCGGCGTCCTGCATCTCAAAAGCGGTTTGACCGAATTGACGCCGGGCGTCTTGTTCCGCCATCCCGCCCTGCGCGCCGACTACGAGCTGGGCTGGGCGGAGGTGATTGACCTGCCGCCCGCGGAAGCCCATGCCGCGGATGTGATGCCGGTGAACGATACGCTGTTCATCGCCGCCGGCTGCCCCCATGCCTTCAATGCCGCGACAAAATACTGCAAGCGCGTGATTCCGCTTGAATTGAGCGAATTCGTCAAAATGGATGGTGGCCTGACATGCCTGTCCTTGCGCTATTGAGACGGGGCCTGACGCCCTTCGTCCTGTTGCTGCTGCTCTTGTCAGGCGGCGGCCTTGGCGCGCGGGCCCAACAGCCTGACCTGGGACCCTGCAGCGAGCGCCCGACATACATCTTCAGCCGCTTATACGCCGATAATGCGCGTTGGTGCGTCGAAGGCGTTCTGCATCAGCCAGAGCTGGAGCCGCTGTCCTTCACGGCGATGACAGTGGCGCCAGACGGCACACTGTACGCGACGCGCCCCTTGAGCGGAACGGTCGTGGCCATACGAGACAGTGACGGCGACGCCCTGGCCGACACGATGGAGCCATTCGCCCAAGGCCTGACCCGGCCGAACGGCATCGCCTACCACGATGGTTTTATCTATGTCTCCGGCGGCTCGCGCATATATCGCATTGCAGAAACGGGCGCTGTTGAATCGGTGGTCGACGACCTGCCGGCCGGCGCCGGCTTCTGGACCGGCGGCATCACCATCGGCGCTGATCAACGTTTGTATGTAGCCCTTGGCGCGCCCTGCGACAACTGTGTATTTGACGAGCGCGAGCGCGGCGTCATCCTCAGCATGAACCTGGACGGCAGCGACCGGCGGATTGTCGCGGGCGGCTTCAGGCAGCCGGCTGATGTCGCCTTCTATCGCGGCCAGTTGTGGACCCTGGACAGCGCGCCACGCGGATCGGAAGGCAAAGCGCGCGACGAGCTGAATTGGGTCCAGCCGGGCGGCTGGTACGGCTTTCCTTATTGCCTGGGCGCGGCGGAGCAGAATCTCGCGTCGGACAAACATGACTGCGCGGACAGCATTGCGCCGGTCATGCTTTTCGGCGCCGGCGCCAATCCGATCAGTCTGGCGGCTTACCCGCATGACACGCTGCCGGGCGCGGGCGACACGCTGATTGTCGTGCTCAGCGGCGAACCCAGCCAGATCGATATTGTCGGCTACAAGGTGATAATGATCAGCTTCGACGCGGCGAATCAACCGCTGGGCGCGACGATACTGATGCCATATCGCCACCAGACCTGGCAACCGGCGTATGTGAAGTATCAACCTGATGGGCTCTTCTGGGAGCGCTTCATTTATGTCAGCGAGCAGGGTTTCGGCCTATACCCCCAGCGGCCCCTGGCGGTCGCCGTGCATCCGCGCGGCTGGATATACATAAGCATGACGGGCGGGCGGATCATCGCCTTGCGCCCGCGCGCCAGCATCCCCGATCATGCCGCGCTCTACCCCATCTGGACGCCGATGCACCCCGAATTCGATCCAGCCGCCGAGCCCGACGCCGATGAGCAATCGCAATTGGAACGCTGGTACGCGCAGAATCGCGCCGGGGATTAAGGGCCGAGCTTTTTGCTAATCAGCTTCGATACGCCTTTATCCAGCTCCCAAAAGGGATAGAAAGCGATGCCATCCAGCCGTTCCCCCATACCCGCCTCTATCCCCGCCAGGGCAAATGTCAAGGTTTCCGCTTGGGTCTGATGCGAAGCCGTCCATTCAGCCGAAACCGACGCGCCGATGATGAGCTCTGCGGTCAGGCCGCGCATGGCCTCCTGGCTCCGCCGCGCTTGATAACTAACCCAGCTGATGTAATCACGCGGAAACACGAGGCCGGAGTCGTATGCCATCAGCACCAGTTGATCGACATGTTGGGCGGCGCGCCCCAGATAGGCCGCCGACCAATGATGCCGCACATGCGGATAGGGCATGAGGGTGACCGTCTCGTCAAGCCGCAAGGGATGCGCCGTTGCCGAAAACAGCGCGCCCGCGGGCAGGGCCTCGCCGATTGCGGTCAGCGTCTCCAGAAAGCTGGCGTCACCGTCAGCGATCAACTCCGCATTGAGATGAACGCCATCAAAGCCGAGTTCAGCAACGGCAAAGCGACAGAAGTCGGCGATGCGCTTTCGGATAGCCGCCGATTCCAGGCGATTCGCCGTATCGGAGCCGGACAATGAAACCGGCACGCCGATCCAGGCAAGGACGCGCAAGCCCGGGGCGGACTGCTTCAGCGCGGCGACAAACTCGGGCGCGAAGGCGTAACTGGGATTAAAGGTATCATTGGCTGTGAGGTAGCTGACAAATGCATAAACATCGTCAACGACCAAGGCCTTCAGCTGCGCCGCCAAGCGCTTTACGCGTGCTGGATTCTGCTTCTCCATGGACCAATCAACGCCCAGCCAGGTGGCCAAACGAAGATCCGCCCGCGGCAGCTTCAAGTCGGCCGGAAGCGGCGGCGCGAATGCATAAACCATGAGCGCCAGCCAAACCAGCGAGACACAGCACAAGCCGAGAACAAATTGACGCCGTCGACGAATGAATGGCTCCCCTCTGCGCGACAAAATACAACGCGCCCGATCGCCGGGAAAAACAGACTATTGTGATTCTAGCACGGCATTTAGCAGGCCTCTTGGGGTCATTTGCGCTGGGATTCTCGTCGTTGCGCGATTCATCTAAGCTATAATGGGGCGATTGCGCGAACTCACCAGAAGAACGGACTCAATGAACATGACCGCGCTCGACATCATCGCGAAAAACAAAATCGTCGTCATCGTCCGGCTTGACGACCTCTCTATCGCCAAGGCCCTCTGCGATGCGCTGATTGACGGCGGCATACGCGCTATCGAATTCACGCTGACCAACCCCGACGCCGTCGCCACCATCGCCGAGATCCGGGCGTCGGTCGACGCATCCCTTGCCATTGGCGCGGGTTCCGTCATCACAGCGGAGCAGGTATGGGCGGTGGCCGATGCCGGCGCGCAGTTCGTCGTATCGCCGGTTTGGAAGCGCGAGGTGAATAGCGCCTGCCACGAAGCCGGCCTGCCCTTCATGCCGGGCGCCTTCACGCCGACAGAAATTCAGCAGGCCTGGGACTGGGGAGCGAGCGTCGTCAAAGTCTTTCCCGCCAATCATTTGGGCCGGCGCTATATTAAGGATGTGCTGGCGCCACTGCCTCACCTGCGCTTGATGCCGACCGGCGGCGTCAACCGGGACAATATGCGCGAATTTCTGGCACAAGGCGCCTTTGCCTTGGGGGTCGGCTCGTCGCTCATCAACAACGACGCCATCGCCGATCGTGATTGGGGGCGTTTACGGGCGGAAGCGCAGCGCTACGTCGACATGCTGGCCTAAGCGTCAAATTCGGCGAACAGCTTCAAGAGCCGGTTGCAGGTGTTCCAGTTGCGGGCGGTCGATTGCAGACCTAGCGCCCGTTCGATGCGCTTGTTGTCCAGTTTCGATCGGGCTTGCCCGTCGCGGTAAAAGATAAAGAGCTCGCTGCCATCGGTATGAATGACTTCGCGCCCCGGGTTCTTCGCGCGCAACTCATCAACCGCGGCCGGAGACGCTTCGCCGGACAGAAAGACAATAGCGAGCTTGTTCGTTTCGAGCAACTGCTCGGCGCTGAAGCGATGACGGCTGAAGATCGTTTCGAAATCCGCCGACGAGCGCATGATCACGCGGATATCATGACCGAAAGCGCGCCGGATGCCGTCTTCAATCTGCCGGCCGACCAGCGTCAAGTCGCCCTCGGCTGTCTCGAAGACGACGTTGCCGCTCTGCAGAATTGTGCGCGCCGCCCCGAAGCCAAGCGAAGCGTACATAGCGCGCAGGTCGGCCATGCGAATCTTGTTGTGGCCGCCAACGTTGATGCCGCGCAAAAGCGATACAGCCAGGACCATGATGACGCTCCTCTCAACGCCAATACCGCAGCGACAGCTTAACACATTCAGTAGCGCGCCGCTCCGGCGGATTCCGCGCTGTTGCCCGCCGACAATTTTCGTTAGACTGACATTTTGCCGTACTGATCACTGTTTACCGCCGATGCTTGCTGATATCCGCGCCGCCTTCACTTTTCTGACGATTCTGCCGCTGGGCTCGCTGGCGGCAATGCGAAAGCCGGGCGCGACCTTCGCCTGGTTTCCGCTGGTCGGCCTGTGCATCGGCGTTGCGCTGTTGACGGTCGCCCATCTCTCGCCATTTGACCGCGATCTCACCGCCTTCTTCATCCTGCTGATCTGGGCGATCGTCACTGGCGGCTTGCATCTGGATGGCTTCGGCGATTGCTGCGACGGCCTGCTGGCCAGCGTCCGGCCGGCTGAGCGCCTCAGAATCATGCGTGATCCGCGCGCCGGCGTTTGGGCGGCCGCCGGCTTGAGTCTCCTGCTGCTCGGCAAGTGGCTGGCGCTGCGCACGGTGGCGGTCGAGTGGCTGCCGCTGGCGCCGGTCTTCGGGCGCTGGGCGATGGTTTGGGCGGCTTACCGCTTTCCCGCCATTCGAAGCGAAGGGCTGGGCGCCCGTTTCCGTGACGGGCTCACCAAGGGCCAAGTGCTGATCGCTTCGGCGAGTGTCGTTCTCCTGCTCACTAGCCCGGAGATTGCCGCCCTCTGGCTGCTCATATTCGCTTTCACGACAGTGTTCGGGCGCTGGGCGGCGCGGCGGCTCGGCGGCGGGATCAACGGCGACGTTTATGGCGCCATCTGCGAACTGAGCGAGTTGCTCTGCCTGCTCTACCTGGGCCTGGTATATGGCTAAGCGGCTGATTCTGCTGCTGGGCGGCGCGCGCAGCGGAAAGAGCCGCTACGCCGAAACCTGGGCGCGCGAGCAGGCCGAAAATGTGCTCTTTGTCGCCACCGCCCAGGCAAGGGATGCCGACATGCGGGCGCGCATCGCCCAGCACCGCGAATCGCGTCCAAGCCACTGGCACACGCTGGAAGCGCCGCATAACACCGCCAAGCATATCGCCACATCAACTGCAAAGCATGACACCCTGATTCTCGACTGCATCACGCTGATGACGAGCAACATCCTGCTGAATCTGCCGGAGTCGGCGGCGCAAGAGGACGCCAACGCGGCCGTTCTGCATGAGGTGGACCGCTTGTTGGAGGTTCAGTCGCTCTCGAGCGCGACCTGGCTGCTGGTGAGCAACGAGGTGGGCATGGGCGTCGTCCCGCCGACGCGGCTGGGGAATCTGTATCGTGATATGCTGGGCCGGGCGAATCAGCGGTTTGCGGCAGCGGCGGATGAGGTGCTGCTTCTGGTGGCGGGGATCCCCTGGCGGCTGAAGTGAGGGCTAGATCTTGGCGAAGAAGTCAGGCTCGATTGTATATGTAGGAACCATTTCCTTTGCTACGCCCAACTCCAATTCTGCCAGTCTGTCAATCAACTGTTCCCCATCAACCAGATCAATCTCTGGAGCGCCGTCACGTGTAGCTTCACGTGTCGCGGCAGGTGTAAAGCTTCCTGTAGTTACAATCAAGCCCTTGTCAGTACGTCCAACCATAGCACCGCGAAAATCGCGTATTACACTCGCTCCGATGGATCCCTTGTACCGCTTGCATTGAAATAGCACTTTGAATGAGAGGAATCCTCCGATTCGCATAACTCCAATTCCGTCAATACCGCCGTCTCCGCTTCGTCCAGTAACCTCGACCTGCGTAAAGCCACTCTCGCGCAATATCAATTGAAACAGCCGCTCAAATGCCGCCGGCTCAATGCCGAGCAAGATATCGTAGAGACAATCTTTCCAAACTTCGTCTTCATGGACGTCTGTGGAAATCGGATCGAATGCGTCCGAATCGCCAGAGTCCGATTGTTCGTCTTCGTGCGTGAGTCTATTTTCTACCGTGCGGTCTGCTTCATGTTCCACTCGATTTTGACTCAGGTTCACGTGCGGTACCACTTCCGACACTTCGTCTTGGTTTATCGAGATCTGCGCTTTGCCTTTGGGTGTCAGAATCCAGAATCCACGTTCGGGATTCGTAGCAAGTTGATGCCGCTTTAATCTGTCAAGCGCAAACTGCACTCGATGAGCGGCCATGGATTTCGCTCGCTTATGCGGTATGGCCAGCTGTTCGTTGCTAAGACACATCGCCTTAAAGACTTCATCATAAATCTCATGGTTGTGTCCTGAATCACCTAGTCGCTTCAACGCTTCAAACGTCGGAGCGACGAATGACTTCTGCGAGGGTAGCCGGACATTCATATATGCAACCTCAAAATCTGAATGCTGTTGACTTTAACTTGTACTGCCAGGCTACACCGCCCCAAACCACTCGCGGTCAATCACCACGCGCTCGACCGTCACCAACTCCGCGCGCACGCCAAGTTCCAGCTCCTTCAGCTTGCCGATCAGTTCCTCGCCATCGATCAGCTTGATCTCCGGACTGCGATCGCTGGCCGCCTTCAGTTCCGCCTCCTGCGTGAAGCTGCCGGTTGTGATAAGCAGCCCCTTGTCGGCGCGCCCGAGCATGACGCCGCGGCGAAAATCGTCCACCTCGGCCGAACTGATGCGCCCGCCGCCGCGGATGCAGCGGAAGGACACGCGGAAGGTCAAAAAGCCGCCGCCGCCGAAGATGCCGATGCCCTCAATGGTGTCGTTTGCGCTGCTCAGCTCGATCTGCCCGACGCCGTCTTTCTCCAGCAGCTGCAAGATCAGCCGCTGAAAGCCGTCGGTGGTCATCTGTTCCAGCGTGTCGGTTAATTCATCGCGCCAGCCCGTCAAATTGCTGATCAGCTCTGCCGGGTCGATTGTGCCGGCGGCTCGCTGCTCTTGCTCAAGTCCCGCATCTGTAGCCGGCTGGTCGGCGTCTTCAAGGCTGGTCATCTGCTGTCCATCTTCCTGGTTCATCATTTTTGCTCCATTCCTTTTTCGATAGTCATTAGCTCAGGTTTGCGCCAGGCTGGTCACAAGCAGCTCCATTGCCAGCCGCGGCTCGATCTTTCCCGTTTTCATATCCTGGTCATAACGCTGCAGCCGCTTGATGATCCGATCCAACTGCCCGGCGTTGAAGCGCCGCGCTTGCGTCCCCAGCTTGCCGGCGGCGTAGGGATGCAGGCCGAGGACTTTGGCGATCGCGCTGCCCTGCGCGCCCCCGCCGCGGTCGAGATGTTCGCGCGTCATGGCCAGCAGGCGAAACTGCCGCACGATCAGCGTGAACAGCCGGAAGCCGGGATCTTTCGGATCATGATGCAGCGAGCGGTGCATCAGCTCCAACGCGCGCGCGCCATCGCCGACCGCCAAGGCATCCACCATATCGAAGACCTTCGCCTCCGGCACATAAGGCGTCAAAGCGGCGACATCATCTTCGCCGATTTCGCGCTGCCCATCCACATAGCAGACCAGCTTGTGCAACTCGTTATCGGCGACCAGCAAGTCATCGTTGACCAGGCTGGCGATGGCCTGCGCCGCGCGCGGGCTGATCTCGGCGTCATATTCTTGCCGCGCCCGCTCTTTGATCCACTGGGTCAGATTCCGCGGCTTCCGGTAAGCGCGGACATAACCGTTTTCCAGCGTTCGCGCCGCCTTGAGGACCCGGTTGCTATCGCTCAGCGTCTCGCTCTCCACCAGCACCAGGCGCGCGAATTCGGGCAAGTTGGGCAACTCGGCGATCAGCCGCTCGGTCGCCGTTTTCCCCGCCTGGCCCGCGCCCCGCCTGCTGATATGGCTGATCAAGCCCTTGGCGATCACCAGGCGCTTTTCCGCCAGAAATGGCATTGACTTGACCGCCGCCAGAATCTCGACCACGGACCTTTGCGCGCCATCGAATTCCGATCGGTTCAGGTCGCCATCTTCGCCCATCGATTCACGCATCCGCGCCAAAGCGGCGTCGCGGCTGATGCTGTCATCGCCGTGCAGGATGTAGAAAGTCGGCGTCGCGCTCACCGCTCGCTCATCCCTGACGCGTGACGACGCGGTGCAGCGTCACGCGCTGGCCATTGAAGGGCAAGGTTTTTGTTTCGCGCCGGACGCTGACCAATTCCATCTCCCCGAGATCGCCCTCGGTGGTAAAGTGCTTCTGTACGCTCATGCCCAGCGGCGTTGATATGAACACAGCCGCCATCATCGCCACCATCATGTTGGGAAAGCGCGCCCAGCTCTGGCGCAGGCTGCGCCCGGCGAAGCCGATAAATGCGAGCGCCGTCGCCAGAAAGCCGGTGGTGACCAGGTTGGTGCCGCAATTGGGATGCAAGGCCAGCTTGTGTTCACCAGCCTTCATGCGCGCCAACGCTTCGTTCACCGCGCTTTCAACCTGTTCAGTCGGCGCCTCGCCTAGCAGGATAAAGCCCGATTCGCTACTGCGGCCGGACAGTATGTATTTGTGGCGATTCAAGATGTGAATGGTGGCGTGTTCCAGGCCATGATTGCGCCGAACGCGCAAGATGGTGGGATGGCGCGTCACCGGCTCGGCCAATTCCGCCAGGCGTTCCATCGGGTTCATAACGGGTCCTTTTCTGCGTGGGCTCGCAACCCGTAACTTAACACAAAGCCCGGCGCCTTTCGAGTGGTTTGTGGCGGCAGGCAGCGCGTTTGCGCCGGGTTCATTAGACCACCGAGGACACCGAGAGCACCGAGATTTAGCCCTTTCCCCGCCACCAAAGAAACAATGTAGGGGCGATTTTGTGAATCGCCCGCCGCTGCGAAAGGATGCGCTGCCGGGAGGATTCGTCGCGTCCCTCACGTATGATATAATGCCGGCATGACCAAGATATACAAGCCGCCCAATCCTGCAAAGCGAATAATCAAGTTCGTACAGACCGGCCCGCGTGCCATACAACTGCGTATCGAGGAAGACCTCCACCGGCGGAGCTATGGCGTCTCCCGCCGCAAACACAGTGAAATCACGCCGCAGTTGCATGTCGGTGGGCAGCATCGCAAGAAAGGATACCAGCGCCTGCTCAAGCGCGGCATCACCGCCATCGTGAATATGCGAGAAGCGGAATACAGCGACGTCAGCAAGGGCATCGCTGGCGAGCGTCATTTGCATTTGCCGACGATAGACCATACCCCGCCAAGCATCGACGACTTGATGCGTGGCGTCGCCTTTATTGCACAAGAAATCGAGGAACATGGCGGCAAAGTGTATATCCATTGCCGAGCTGGATGCGGACGGGCCCCTGCGATGGCGGCCGCTTACCTGATATCAACCGGGATGTCCCGCAAGGAAGCGCTCAATTTCATCAAGAAGTCGCGCCCATTCATTAGCCTGAATAAGAATCAGAGGCGAGTCCTCGACGAATTTGCAGCGGCCTGGGCGGAACAGCGTGATTGAGCCAAATGCCGAACTTGATCGTCACCGCGGATGACTGTGGCCTGACCGACGCCATCAACCAGAAAACCTACGATCTTCATCAAGCGGGATACATCAGCGCCGCCAGCGTGATGACCAACTACCCGGCCCATCAACATGCCCTGGCGCTCTTCCGCAACTGTCCCGAGCTTGATCTGGGCATTCATCTTTCGCTGACGGACGGGCATCCGGTCACCGGCCACGAAGGCCATCATCCCCATCTTTTGAACGAAGACTTCAGCTTCCGCGGCAATCTCAGCCTTTACCTGCGCTCGCATTTCTTCAGCGCCGGCGCCACCCGCTGGATCCTCAACGAGCTTGACGCCCAGATGCGCCGCTTCACGGAGGCCGGCTTGCGCCCGCGGCACATCTCCACCCATCACCATTTCCACACGATACCCTTGCTGCGCCGCATCGTGCGCGAGCTGGCGCGGGAATACGCCGTCGACTGGGTGCGCGCTCATGATTTTCGCGCGTCGGTTTCCGCGCACAATATCTTCTTGCGCCGGCAGCGGCGTCGAGAGCGGGACCGCTTCTTCATGCCGGATTATGTGGCGGCGGTACAAGCTTGCATGTCGCTTTCGGTGGGCGAATTCTGCAAGCGGATCAGCCGTTTAAGCGGCACGGTGGAGATTGTTGTGCATCCCGCCCCGCGCCAGGATCCGGATTTCCCGACGGATTGGCATTATGGCACGGCGCCCCGCCACGCCGAGACGCAGTTCCTCATCAAGGCCGTCGAGCGCTTGCGTGAGATGGGCATCGTCAGCGCACCGGTCCGCTGATGGGCCGAAAAGCGCGAGCGTCGAAATCGTTTCGTTTGAACACAGATGCGATTCCAGTGAATCTATGCAAAGAATAAGGAGCTCTGTAGGGGCGTCTCGCTGAGACGCCCGCCATTCCAATCCCATGCATTGGGCGTTTCAGCGAAACGCCCCTACAGATCAGTATCGTTGCGGATTGTTATTTCGCCTGAGCCAATCCCTGATCTGAGACTTCCTTTCTATAGCCGCCAAGCCTGATTGACAGCGCTATGACCTTGCCATACAATGGCTTGCGCTATTTTTGCCCGATATAAACTGGCCGCCGGCATAAGCGGAAATCATCGACCATGATCAGCGAAAAGACGCTCGCCACGCTTGAGCTCCATAAAATCCTGGCTGAACTCAGCGCTTACACCAGCTTTGGCGCCGGCGAAGAGCTCGCCATTGAGCTGCAGCCGTCGACCGAGCTGGAAGAAGTGCAGACCTGGCAGCGCGAAACGGCGGAAGCGGTCGCCTTGTTGGAAGAGCGCTCGCACATCACGGTGCGCGGCGCGCGCGATGTCCGCGAGCCGGTCATCAAGGCGCAGCGCGGCGTGCTCATTGAGCCGGGCGTTTTTCTCGATATCCGCTACACACTGCGGCGGGGCTCCACGCTCAAGCGCACGCTCGGGCGCATGGGGGCGAGCTTTCCCCTGCTGGCCGATCTGGCAATTGAAATTGAAGAATGCATCGCCCTCCAGAGCGCGATCGAAAAGACCGTTGACGACAAGGCCGAAATCAAAGATACAGCCAGCGCCCGCCTGGCCATCATCCGGCGCGATTTGAAAGTCTCATTCGATCGCCTGCAAAACAGACTCCATCGCATCGTCACCAGCAAAGCAAACCAGACCAAGCTGCAAGAAGCCATCATTACGATGCGTCACGGCCGCTATGTCATCCCCCTCAAAGCCGAGCACAAAGGCAAAATCAAAGGCATCCTGCATGACTCCTCGTCTTCCGGCGCCACCCTCTTCATCGAGCCCCTGGAAACGGTCGAGCTCAACAACAAATGGCGGGAGCTGCAAGTCGATGAAGAGAAAGAGATCCGCCGCATTCTGACGGACCTGACGGAAGAAGTCGCCGCCGAAAGCGAGCGCATCGTGCGCACCGTGCAGCTGCTGGGTTACCTCGACCTGACCTTCGCCAAAGCGCATTACGCGATCGAAAACAACTGCGTCCAACCGAAAATGGAAAGCATCCAGCCGCATCCGACCAACCCGGCGCGCCCGGGAACGACCATCCACCTGAAGGCGGCGCGGCATCCGCTCTTGAAGGGCCATGTGGTGCCGCTGGATCTCAGCTTCGATGATGACTCCTGGGTGCTTGTCGTGACCGGCCCCAACACCGGCGGCAAGACGGTGGCGCTGAAGACGGTCGGCTTGATCGTCCTGATGGCGCAGTGCGGCTTGCAGGTCCCGGCGGCTGAAGCGGAACTGTCCGTCTTTGCTGGCGTATTCGCCGATATCGGCGATGAACAGAGCATCGAGCAGTCCCTCTCCACATTCTCATCGCACATGACCAATATCATTGATATTTTGCAGGCGGCCGATCATCAGTCACTCGTCGTGCTGGACGAAGTCGGCGCCGGCACCGACCCGGCCGAAGGCTCGGCATTGGCGCGCGCCCTGCTCAATTGCCTCAAGAATCGCGGCGTCACCACCTTGGTCACCACCCATCATCCCGAGTTGAAAGTCTATGGCGTGGAGACAGCTGGCGTGCGCAACGCCAGCGTCGAATTCGACCTGGAGACGCTGCGACCCACTTACCGGCTGATCGTCGGCTTGCCCGGCCGCTCCAATGCCTTGGCGATCGCCGAGCGGCTGGGGCTGGCCCCGTCCATCATCGCCGACGCGCGCGGCATGGTCGCCACCGAAGACCTGGCCGCTGATGACCTACTGGACGAGATTCAACGCACGCGCGCCGAAGTTCGGCTGCATCAAGAAGAAGTCGACCGCCTGCGCCAGGACATGACCGGGCAGCGCGACGCCTTGCAAGCCCGTCTTGACAATATCGAAGACGAACGCCGCGATGTGATCCGCGCCGCGCGCCGCCACGCCGAAGAAGACCTGGCCGATTTCAAGCGACAGCTGCGCAAGATGCGCAATGAGCTGCGCTCGGCGGGCATGCCGGCGGAGACACTCAACGCCCTGAAAGCGGCCGCCGATAAAATGGCGAATTGGACCGACGCGCCCCTGGACGGCGACGATGAGGTGCGGCAGCTTGAAGATTTGGACTGGCTGCCGCGCGTGGGTGATACCGTTTTCCTAGAGGCGCTCAACGCAGAAGGCGTCATCGACGAGTTGGATGAAAAGGCAGCCATGGTGCGGGTCGGCGCCTTGCGCGTGCGGGCGAGTTACAGTGACATGCGCAAACGGACGCGCAGCGAAAAGCGGGCGGCGGAGCGCGGCCATGTCCGCCAGTACGAACCGGCCGAGGCGCAGCTGCCCGCTTCAAAATCGCCGGGCATGGAGCTGGATATCCGCGGCAAACGCGTCGACGAAGCCCTGGAGATTCTCGACCGCTACATCAATGCCGCTTACAACGCTGGCCTGCCCTTCGGCCGCATCATCCATGGCAAAGGCACCGGACGCTTGCGCGGGGCGGTGCGCGGCTACCTGAGCGAGCATTTGCTCGTAAGCAAAGTGACACAGGGCCAGCAGCAGGAAGGCGGCGCCGGCGTCACCGTCATCCACATGGTGCCGATTGCGTGAATCGTTGCACGCCATTCAGAACACATGCAGGGGCGAGCTATCAGGTCGCCCGCCGCGCTATTTCGCCATGACCGATGACCGCCAGGCCAGCTTCAGCCTGCGCTATGCCAGCGGCGACATGCCCTGGGACAGCGGCATCACCCCGCCAGAAATCGTCGAACTGCTCGCGGATTTGCCCGCCGGCTGGGCGCTGGATCTCGGCTGCGGCGCCGGCACTGTCATGCGCCACCTGCTGCGGCGGGGCTGGCGCGCCGACGGGCTGGACTTCGTGCAGCGGGCGATCGATATGGCCGATGCCAAGCTGCGAGAATTCAGCCCCGAATCGTACCGGCTCTTCCGCCATGATGTGACACGACTGGACGACCTGCCTCTCTTGCGCAGCGACTACAATCTCATCATCGACATTGGCTGCGGGCACAGCCTCGACCCCGCCGATGTCGGGCGCTATGCGGATTCCATCGCCTCGCGCTTGAACGCCGGCGGCTTGTTCATGCTCTACGCCAGCCACCCACGCCCGGATTCGACGGTCGGCTGGGCGCCCAGGCAGGTAGCGCAGACCTTGGGCCGCCAGCTCGATTTGCTCTGGGAGCAGCGGGGCGACGACCTCTCTATCGGCGCGCCCGCCAGCTGGTACAAACTGCGCAAGCCGGCTTGAACCACGCTCCCGAAACAAGAAGGCATTCGAGCGTCACCGCGTAAACGACCTTCTGATTTGCCGCGCCTGATTCTCCAATTTCACTATAATTGATGGGCGGGGGAAGCGCTTATGCCACGACTCGCGATCATCATTATCATCCTGCTTTTTTCGCTTTCGGCATGCGCGTCAACTGGCGAAGAGGCGGCGATTCAACTGGGGACGGCAGCGCCCAATCCGGCTGAGCTCGCCGATTTGGAAGCCGCTGGCCAAGTCGCGCGGCGCTTCCTAGACGCCTGGGCGGCCCGTGACTTCGCCGAGATGCATGGCCTGCTGACGTTCCGCAACCGCGAGTTGACGCCGTTGGAAGAGTTCCGCGCCATATACGACAATGCGCAGACCAGGCTGCGGTTGGAATCCCTGGAATACACGCCAACGAATCTCACTGGCGAGGGTCGCGTCCTCGCCTTTCAATACGATATCACTTTTCATACGCGCGTTTTGGGCAGCTTTGTCGACCCCCGGCGCACCCTGCATCTGGTGATTGACCCGCAAGTGGGCGCATGGCGCGTCGCCTGGTCCCCGGCCGATATTTTCCAGGAGATGGGCGAGGGCGCCCGCATCGTCTTCGAAGCGCAGACGCCCAGCCGCGCCAATATCTACGACCGCGCCGGCGATGTGCTGGCCGACCAAAACGGCCGCATGGTGCGCGTCCTGGTTGACAACGGGCGCATCCCCGATAGCGATGTCTGCTTCCAGATCCTGGCGGAAGCGCTGGAAACACCGCCGGAAGAAATCAACGATCTCTTCAACGTCCGCTCCAGGCCTGACTGGATCGTGGACGCCGGCCTGCTTGAACCGAACACATTCATAAAGAACAACGATCTCATAAAGGCGTATTGCGGCGCCGAATTCAGGCAGCTGCCCACCCGCCGTTACGCCCAGGGCAGTTTGCTGCCGCATGTGGTCGGTCATGTGGGTTATCCCGATGCCGAGCAAATCCCCGCGCTGGAAGCTGTCGGCTTCAACGCCGAGACGATCATCGGCAAAGGCGGCGTCGAAGCGGGCATGAATGATACCCTGGCCGGGCGTCCAGGCGGCCGGCTTTCCCTGATCGCGCCTGACGGCCGGCGCCTGCGCGTGCTGAGCGAGGTCCGCTCGCAGGTCCCGGAGAGCCTGTGGCTGACCATCGATGCCGATTTGCAGGCGGAGGTCGCGCGCCTGCTGGCGGAAGCTTACGCCAACAGCGCCTGGGCGGAAAACTCCGAAGGCGCCGCCGTCGTCATCATGGACGTCAACAATGGCGAAATCCTCGCCATGGTCAGCTTCCCGATCTACGACAGCAATGTCCTCAATCCCTTCCCCGCGGTCGGGCGCGCCCAGGCGGAGGAAGCCTTGAAGGCCATCGTCGAGGACGAGCGCAAACCCCTGATCAACCGGGCGACTCAGGGCGCATATTCCACCGGCTCGGTGATGAAAGGCTTGACGACCGTCGCCGCGCTAGAAAGCGGTATCTACGACGAGGCGACGCGTTATAACTGCACCGGCGTCTGGACCTACGGGCGGGATGTTCGTTATGACTGGCTGCGCGGCGGCCATGGCATCATGTCCGTGCAGACGGGCATCACCAACAGCTGCAACCCCTTTTTCTATCAGGCGGGCTTCCAATTGAACGCCAAGGATCCCTGGCTGCTGCCATCTTTCGCGCGGCTCCTCGGTTTGGGCCAGCCTACCGGCATCAGCACCCTTCCCGAAGAGGCCGGCAACGTCCCCACACCGGACAATGTCGAGCGGATAACCGGCCTGCCCTGGTCATATTCACACGCTGTCAACCTCTCCATCGGCCAGGGCGAGGTGCAGGCGTCGCCGCTGCAAATGCTGCGCTTGTATGCCGCCATCGCCAACGGCGGTTATGTCTTGCGCCCGCATCTCGTGCGCGAACGGGGCATCCTCGACCAGCGGACGCGCGTCGCCCAGCGCGATGTCATGGTCGATGCCCAGCTCGACCCCGCCAATCTCGCCCTCATCCGCCGCGGCATGTGCGATGTGGTTAATAGCCCAACGGGCACGGCCGCCCATCAATTCTATCGATCGCCCTTGCTGGATGTCGGCGTCTGCGGCAAGACCGGCACCGCCCAGGTGCCCGGAGAGGACGACCCGCCCCACAGCTGGTTCATCGCCTATGCGCCGGCAAAAGCGCCGCAGATCGCCATCGTCGCCATGGTCGAGAATGCAGGCGAAGGGTCGGCCGTCGCCGCGCCCCTCACGCGGGATATCCTGGAGTATTACTACTTTGGCAAGAACTGATTTAGAAGGGCAACAAGTACTGTATAAGGATGATGCCCAATTCAAACGCAAGCACCTGCAAATATACGCGATTCAGCCGCCGCGCGCGCCAGCCTCTGAAGTAACGGTCGATGCAAAAGATGATTAAGCCAAGAAAAAGCACGCCCCCGATCAGCAGCCACAGGTTTCGAATTGTCACCAGGGCATACTTGGCGCGCACCGCGCTGTCTATAGATTGCGCGACTACCGGAGCGCTTAGCGCCAGCACGATCTCCAGCGACGCCAGGAACGCCAGGAATCCAATCACAGCCACAGCCGCCAGCAGCGCGAAGTTGAGCGCGGCATAGACTGGCCAGGGGAGTTCGCTGCCGTCAATCTTTGACTTAGCCATAGCGCCACCGACCTATAATGCGTCTAAGTGATATTACCGCAATCGCCGGACTATTCCAACGCGCAGGGTGCGGGGTAGTGTATCCATTTCGGTTGAAGTTCATTTGGTCAGTCATCGACATGGGATGCTTAACCCAAAATACCCACGATCTGGTAGGGGCGACTCGGTGAGTCGCCCGCTATTCGTCCAGTTTCTAGCCGGCGGACGTTTCAGTGAAGCGCCCGTGATTGTGAAAGCGCGTGCTCGTAGGGCGAGACGAGTCTCGCCCCTACAGATTCCCATCTGCCCACGTTCCTTATTTTCAGTGAGCCTGGCTGTAACGCGCGAGGAACTGCGTTGAATAAGTGACCGGCCCGAGCTGCAAAAAAACGCCCAACATATTCGCCACAACGAGGCAGACCTGAACTTGTAAACAGCGCCTCTTTTCGCTACAATTGTGACAAATTTAACAAGCGGAACAATTCGGCGAACGAATTGAATCGCGCGTTCTGTGCGGACGCGCCGGCAACGCCCAGGCAAATGGCAGTTGCGCGGCGGTGATTTCAGGTGGAATGCCAATATGCAAAACAGTCGTTCCAGGGGTCCATCGATTAGCCCGGCAGCGGTAGTCGTCGCGGCGGTCTTCTTGCTGGTCAGCGTCATTGGCATCAACTGGTTCACGAGTTTTGTGCCAATCGTGCTGCCCGAGCAGGCATCGGCCGAATCCAAGAGCGTCGATGAACTCTTCTACATCCTGGTCATCATCGGCGGCGTCGTTTTCTTCTTGATTCAAGGCATGCTGCTGATCTCGGTCATCGCCTTTCGCGCCCGCCCGGGCGACCACAGCGACGGCCCCACCTACCATGGCAATCCGCTCCTCGAAATCATCTGGACGATTATTCCGGCGCTGGTCGTCGTCTTTCTCGCGGTCATCAGCTTCAACATCTGGAACCAGAATTCTCAGCCCAAGGCCTCGGTCAACATGGTCGATGGCAACAGCATCGCGATTAATGTGAATGGCGCGCGTTACGCCTGGACGCATACCTATGTCACCGAGCGCTTCGACCCCAACGGGACGCAAATCATCATCAACAGCGGCGCGGAATTGCATACCTACATCGGCCAGAATGTCGATTTGACGCTGCAAACGCAGGATGTCATTCACTCCTACTGGGTGCCGGCCATGCGCGTCAAGCAGGATCTCTTGCCCGGCGACCCGATGCAAGGCGGGCGCCCCACCCATCTGCGCTTCACGCCCGTGCGCGTCGAAGGCCGCCCCTACCCAGCCGAGTACCCAATCGTCTGCGCCGAGCTATGCGGCGACGGTCACGGCCGGATGCGCGGAACGGTCATCGTTTATGAAAACGAAAGCCAATTCCTCGAGCTATTTTATGAGCCGGCTATCCACGCCATCCTCAACCCGCCGGCCGATCCGGTGCTGCGCGGCGAGGTCGAAATCCAGAATTACATCTGCAACAGCTGTCATATTCTGGACAGCCTCGGCTGGACCTCGACGACCGGCCCGACCTTGAACGGCATCGCCGACCGCGCTGGCGAGCGCGTGCCCGGCCAATCGGCTGAAGAATACATCGCCACCTCAATCTGGAATTCGGGCGCCTTTCGCGTCCCCGGTTATGATCAACAGATGGCCGCGTTCGGTCCCGATGTCATGGAAACCGCCAACGTCATGAGCCCCGAGCAGCTCTATTCAATCGTGGCTTATCTCTGCACCCAGGGCGAGGCCTCCGATTGCGACATGGAAAACCCGGGCACGGCCATTCCCAACGCCATCAAGACCGTCTTCGGCTACGATGTCGATATCACATTTGGCATGGATCTCGATGAGGTAGATGAGGTAGATGAATCGCCCGCGGAAGACGCTGAGGCATCCGAAAACAGCGACGATTCTGCCTAAGGAGCAATTCAATTGTACGGCTGTTTGAAGTACGGCGGCATTCTCCTAATCATCATCGGAGTGTTTTGCATGCTCGGCGGGATTGGAGTTTCTGGGTCAATTGATGACATGGTGCTGAGGTTGAAAACAGGCGAATCAGCATCAGAATTTGATGTAGTTTCTTACGAATTGCTCGCCGTAACATTTACTCTCATCATTGTTGGATTTACGAGCTTAGGAGCGATAGTTGCATTAATCGGAGTTGTATCGTCCATTGCTGGACATGCCGGAACCAAGACTATCAGGCGCTTGGATGACCAAGAGCAGGGACTGCAAGAATTAGAAATGACATTGTGAAAAGCATACGAATGCGAATTTGTAAAAACTGAGACAACAAGAAGGACAAGGCGCAACTATGGCCACGATTGCGGTCCCTCTGGGGGCAGAAGCAGAAGAACAGGTAGCTGATGCGGTTAAGCGCCCCGCCCTGAGCGAATACCTGCGCTGGAGCGTCGACCACAAGATCATCGGCGTGCAGTACGGTATCGCCTCCTTTATATTCTTCATCGTTGGCGGCGCGATGGCGATGCTCATTCGTCTCGAATTATGGTCGCCCGATCTCGATTTGATGGTCTCGGGCGCCGCCTATAACAGCCTCTTCACCATCCACGGCACCATCATGATCTTCCTTTTCATCATTCCGATGTGGGCCGCCTTCGGCAATTTTGTCGTGCCGCTGCAGCTGGGCGCCAAGGATATGGCATTCCCCTGGCTAAACGCCTTCGCCTTTTGGCTGATTCCGCCGGCCGCCATTGTGGTGCTGCTCGGCTACTTCGTCAGCCCGGCCGAAGCTGGCTGGACCTCTTATCCGCCACTCTCGACGCTCTTCAGCGGCGACGGGCAGACGCTGTGGGCTTTGGGCGCGCATTTGCTCGGCATTTCCTCCATCATGGGTTCGATCAATTTCATCGTGACGATCTTCAACATGCGGCCGCCCGAGATGACCGTCTGGCGCATGCCCTTGCTCTGCTGGGCGGTGCTCGCGACCAGCATAATCGCCGTCATGGCGACGCCCTTCCTGGCCGGCGCGCTCACCCTGCTGCTGCTGGATCGCGTAGCGGGCACGACCTTCTTTGACGCGGCCGGCGGCGGCGATGTGCTGCTCTGGCAGAATATCTTCTGGTTCTACAGCCACCCGGCCGTCTACATCATGGTCCTGCCCGGCATGGGCGTGCTCAGCGAAGTGCTGGCGATTCACAGTCGAAAGCCGGTCTTCGGTTACCGCATGGTCGGCCTGTCGAGCATGGGCATCGCCTTCGTCGGCTTCACCGTCTGGGCGCACCACATGTTCACCAGCCTGCAGCCGGAATTGCGCATCCCCTTCATGATTACCACCATGATCATCGCCGTGCCCACCGGCATCAAAATGTTCAGCTGGCTGGGCACGATCTGGGGCGGCAAGATCCGCTTCACCAGCGCCATGCTCTTCGCGCTCGGCTTTTTGTCGCTCTTTGTCATCGGCGGCATCACCGGCGTCATGCTGGCCGCCCTGCCCTTCGATATCCATGTGCACGACACCTACTTCGTCGTCAGCCACTTTCATTTCGTGCTATTCGGCGGCAGCGTCTTCGCCATCTATGCCGCCCTTTATCACTGGTTCCCCAAGATCACCGGCCGCATGATGAACGAGCGCCTGGGGGTGATCCATTTCGTCTTCACCTATCTGGGCTTTCTCTTCACATTCTTCCCGATGCACATCGTCGGCATGTTGGGCATGCCGCGGCGCGTGGCCGTGTACGACGCCAGATTCACCGACTGGAATCAGTTCATCAGTTTCTCCGCCTTTGTGCTCGGCTTTTCGACCTTTATCGTCATCTACAACATCATCCGCTCCTACTATCGCGGCCCGATCGCCGGGGCCAATCCCTGGCGCGCGTTGACGCTGGAATGGCAGACAACATCGCCCCCGCCGCCGACCAATTTTGTCGATGATCCCATTCCCTTTGAAGAACCCTACGGCTATGGCACGGCAGCGTCGGCCGCCTACCTGGAAGCGGTCGACGAAGCTTTCGGGAGAGACGATCCGAGCCAGTAGTATATCGAGCGCCTGTAGGGGCGACTCGGTGAATCGCCCGACTGCGCCAGCTTTTAGATCGGTGAGAGCGCCATGACCAGTTACGCTGAACCACGAGAAAAACCGAAACTCGGCCGACCAAGCGAAGCCGATTTGCGCTTGAAGAACAACCGCTTGGGCATGACCATCTTCCAACTCAGTTGGATCATGGCCTTTGTGGCGATGATCATCGTCAACTGGCAGCTGCGTTTCAGCTATTCGGAGTGGCCGCCGGCCGGCGTCGCCCCCTTCGATCCGCTTCTGCCCTCCTCCGCCACCCTGGCCCTGCTGCTGAGCGCGTTTTTGGTTCGGCGGGGCGTGGAAGCCCAACGCAGCGGCCACTTGATCGGCTTCACCATGTGCTGGCGCGGCGCGATGGCCCTCGGCGTCGCTTTCATGGCGGTCATCATCTACGAGTTCGTCAATGTTTCCGCGGCAGCGATGGCCACGCAATACGGCATCACCATGCGCTTGATGACCGGCTTTCATTTTGTGCACGCGCTGGCCATCGTGGCGGTGCTGCTACACGTCTACCGCAAGGGCAGCCGCGGCCATTACAGCAGCGATTCCTGGGCGCTGGAAGGCGCCGCCAAATTGTGGTATTTTGTCACGCTGGCCTGGATGCTCTTTTATGTTGTCCTGTACTGGATCCGATAAATGAACAACCGAGTACACAGGGAGCACAGAGGCAAAGCCTTTGTTGTGGCGGACATGAGCGGATACGGAACGCTATTACGCGCTTGGGCGAGCTGCCAAGAGCTTACTCTAACTGATTCTCTGTGGTCTCTGTCCACTCTGTGGTTAAGAAAAAAGGAAAGGGCGGCTCATGGATAAACCGGGTCTCGCCAGGGCGATACCGGCCTTGATCATCGGCTTCATCGCATCGCTCGCCTTCGTCTATGCCGTGCGCGTCTTGCAGAATATGGAGCCGGTCTGGATGAATGCCGATTCCAGCGAGGGCGCGCAAGTTGGCCTGGTGCTGGCCGCCTTCGTCTGCATGGCGACCTTCATGTGGGGCGTCGGCGCCTTCGACCCCAAGATGAGCGAACATGGCGAGCACGCCGATGAACACGAAGAAGAAGCGCCGGAGAAAGAATTCGCTCTGCGCACGAGCGGTCCCGTCTTCCGCGCCGGCAAATGGCTTTGGGACTTGACCTGGCGCATCATCAACGATACGCCGAAACCCTGGGTTTTCCCTTATCTGAACGTCAGCTTCTTCTTGATCAACTGGATTGTGAATGTCGTCTGGTTCCTGGTCTGGTTTGCTGTTGGCTTCCTCGCCTGGCGTGTTGTCCTGATGCTCATCGCCGGCATCCCGGGCACGCTGGGCGCGCTCTTGATGAGCGTCTCCTGCCTCTGGCAGACGATGGCCTTCTATGCCGGGCAGCTCTTCCTGGTGCTGACCATCGCCGTCATCACCACCGTCCTGCTCTTTACCTTCGCCCTGCTGCCGCATGGACTGGGCTTGCAAGTCACCACCGAGCCAAACGCCGATTTCTTCGCCAACGGCTTCGGCGATTTCGTCATTCCGATTCAGGACATCCTTGGGCTGTTGCTGCCGCCGGATGACTTCGCCAATCAGACGATTGAAGGGACCAGCCAATTCACCGTCTTGCTCGGCTTCATTCTGATCATCTTCGTATCGCTGGCGCTGGCGGCCGGTGGGATTGCCGTCTTCTTCTACCTGGCGCACCGCGGCGTCCGCGAGGTGAAAGAATTCGAGCCGACCGACGGCGAACGGACGCAGATCCTGCCCATTCGCGAGGCGGGCAAAATCGCCGGCGGCGTCGTCGGCGTCATCCGCGCTATCCCGCGCGCCATCGGCTACCAGAAATAAAGCGAGAGAGATAGCATGGCCGAACTGACAGCGAGTCACCTTCCCGCCGCCGCCCACGACGATCACGGGCACATGAGCGAAGAAGAGCACAACAACAACATGAAACTTGGCGTCTGGCTTTACCTGGCGTCGGAAATCGTCATCTTCTCGATCATGATCGTTGGCTACATTATCTTTCGCATCAACGAAAAAGATATCGTCGCCCAGGCGCATGAAGAGCTCGGCGTCGGCCTGGTCACCGCCAACACCTTCGTTCTGCTGGCCAGCAGCTTCTTCATGGTGATGGGCTTGCGCGCCATGCAAAGCGGCAACCGGGCCGGCATGCTGCGCTGGATCGGCTTGACCGCGCTTGGCGGCATCGTCTTCCTCGGCGGGCAATACATCGAATACAGCGAGCTGGCGCATCTGGGCATTGTGCTCGGCTTCGATACCGCTTCCGAGTGGAGCACCTTCGGCATGCGTTTCTATGCGCCCACATTCTTCCACGGCGCCCACGTCTTCGTCGGCGTGCTCTGGGCGCTGGAGGTGATGCGGCGCGGCGCCAAAGGCCGCTACGACAGCAACCCCATCGGCATCGAGATGTTCGGCTTATACTGGCACTTCGTCGATGTCGTCTGGATTATGCTGTTCACCCTCATTTATCTGGTTTAGGAGCGCAGCCATGGCCGAAGCGATGCAGCACGAGGGCGACCATCACAGCAACACCGTGCAACTTTTCGGGCGCGAAATTACGGTTGAAGGCGGCGTATACACCGTCGTCTTTGGCGCTCTTGCCGTCCTCACAGTGATCGAGGTCTTGAGCGCCGAATTCCTCAATGGCGCCATTCATGACGCGCCGGACGCCGCCGCAACGTTGCAGGCGATTAAAGCCGTGCTCCTGCTTGGCATCGCCATCGTCAAATCAAGCCTCGTCATCTGGTTCTATATGCATCTCAATAGCGAGAACAAGCTGATCGCGGTCGTCATCCTCTTGCCGCTGCTCATCGCTGGCTTGTCAATCATGTACCTGCTCGCGATTCCGCCCAGCGGCTACGGCCTCTGACCAACGCCAATTCAAGCAGTCCTTAACTTCCGCATGCGCAAGTATGTTATACTTTGGCGACGGCTTGGGCTGGAGTCTAAAGCGATATGGTAATCCAGCAGAATCTTTACACAGTTGACGATCTATGGGCGATGGAGAGCGATCCCGCATACGAGCATCGCAAGTTTTATCTCATTGATGGAGTATTGTATGAGGACGAGATGCCCACACGGCCGCATGCCAGACTTCAAGTACGAATAGGGCACTTCCTCTACGAATACGAAGTCGGGTTCGGGCTTGGCGAAGTAACCACCGAATGCGGCTTCCACCCGCCCGAGAAACGCTACACAGCGCTATTATCCGATGTCGCCTTTCAGCGTTTCGACCAGTTGCCCGACCCGCCGCCAGAACGCTATGTGCCCAAAATGCCAGACTTGGCGGTCGAAATACAATCGCCTTCCGACTCAATGAGCAAGCTGTTGCAGAAGGCGCGCGCCTACCTCGAAAATGGCACAACCATCGTGTGGCTCGTTCAGCCCAAGAGGCATGGCGTCACAGTCTGCCGCCTGGGCGAAGATGGAGCGATCCATTCCGAGTTTAAGCGCCAGGGCGATCTGCTTGGCGGCTATGACTCTATGCCCGGCTTTGAACTGGAAGTCAGCAAAATATTCGCTTGAATAGCGCCTGCCGTTTCTTATTTTGGCGAGCATTGGGCGCCAGTGTTGGAGCGTCACTACCATGATTATCGAAAAACAGCTGTTTACCATTGATGATGTCTGGGAGATGGCGCAAGACCCGGACAACGAGCATGTCTTCCTTGAGTTAATTGACGGAGAGCTTGTCACCATGACGCGCCCGAGCAGGCCGCACGGACTTCTCGCTTCAAATCTATCCGGGTACATTTGGCAATATCTTCAATCAAACGATATTGGCGAGCTAACCGGCGAAATCGGATTCCATCCGGCGAGGAACCGCTATACGGTCCTAGGACCCGATGTCGCGTTTATTCGCTACGAGAATCTGCCGCAGCCGCCTTCCAAAAGATTCATTCCCGCAATGCCGGATTTGGCAGTAGAGGTGTTGTCACCGAGCGAGACTTTCTCGGCGGCGAGACGGAAAGCTGAGATATACCTGCTAAACGGATCAGCGCTCGTTTGGCTATTCCAACCAGAAAGGCGGGGCGTCGAGGTCTGCCGTCTGATTGATGGCACTGAATTTCAGATAGAATTCGTCGACAGTGACGGGTCCTTAAGCGGCGAAGATGTCCTGCCCGGCTTTGAATTGGAAGTCAGCAAAATATTCGCCGTCCTGCGCGATTGACCTTGCCGCAGTCGTAGACACAGATGAGGAATTAACAATGCCCGTAGACATCGTGCTGCAAGACGGCACGCGCACAACCATCAAAGTCCGCCATCATCAATGGCATGTGGATGAACCGGCCGAAGCTGGCGGCACGGACACCGCGCCCACGCCGGGCGAAATGATGCTGGGCGCCCTCGGCTCCTGCATGGCCATCACCTGCCGGCTTTATGCCGAACGCAAAGGCTGGGACTTAAAGCGCGTCGAGGTCAAGCTTGATTACGAACGTTTCAGGGGCAGCGATTACCCGGGCCACGTGGGCAATGACGCCTTCGTGCATGAACTGCGTGAGGCGCTGGTCTTCCACGGCGACCTGGACGCGAAGCAACTCAAGCGGCTGCGCGATATCGCCGGCAAGTGTCCCATCCACCGCCTGCTTGAGTATCCGACCTATTTCGTCGAGTTGGCGCAGACGGAAGCCTAAGCTCAATTAACGCCGGTGCGCGCGGATCCAGCCGCCGCGTATGAACTCCGAGTGCTCCACCGTCACAAAGACATCTTCTTTGATGTTGTGGATGATGCGCAGGACCTGATGCAGGTCGCGCCGATGCACGATGATGCGCAGTTCTTCAACCTCGCCATGCGCGCCCTCGCCCATAATCTCGGTGACGCCATGCCCGCGCTCGCGCAATGCCAAGGCCATCTTGTGCGAGATTTCGCGCGCGGCGATAACGGTCACGCTCTCATAAGATTTGACGAAGCGGTTCTCCACCTGCATGCCAACGAAGCCGCCAACCGCAAAGCCGAAGACATAAGCCGCCAGCTTGGGGATGTTCTCCAAATCCGTGATCACATGGCCGGCGGTATAAGCGAATAACAGCGACTCCAACGAGGCGAAGGCGAAACCCCAGGCGCGCTGCCCGCGCGACATCAAAATCAGCCGCAGGGTCCCGATGACATTGTTGCTGACGCGCAGGAGGAATATCAATATCGGTATATAGCTGGGCTCAATGGTCATGGCGTCCGCTATCGTGTCTGGAAATACCATTCTCATTTTAACAGAATCGACGGCGCGCAATTCGCTCACCCTATTCAAAACCGCCCCGCTATGGTCAACTGAATCCACCCGCCCTTGCATTCAGGCCAATGCCCGCCATGTCTCGCAGTCCCAAGGCTCTGCTCGATAGTTACGACATCCTGCCCAAGAAAAGCCTGGGGCAGAATTTCATGCACGACCCTCGGGCGCTGGAAAAAATCGTAGCGGCGGCCGCGCCAACGCCCTACGATACGGTGGTCGAGGTCGGCGCCGGCACGGGCGCGCTGACGGAACTGCTGGCCCGGGCGGCCAAACAGGTCTTCTCAATCGAGGTCGACCAGCGCTTGCGCCCGATCCTCGAAGAGCGCTTTGACGATTTCGCCAACGTCTACCTCCTGTTTAGCGACATCCTCAAAACCGATATTTCCGCGCTTGTCGGTAGCGAAACCTACATCGTGGCGGCCAATGTGCCCTACTACATCAGCTCCGCCATCCTCTGGCATTTTCTCGAATCGCAGAGGCCGCCGCAGCGCATGGTCTTGACGATGCAGTACGAAGTGGCGGAACGCATCATCGGGGCGCCCGGCGCGATGACCCTGCTGTCAATCGCGGCGCAGTATTATGGCGTTCCCCGTATCGTCAGCAAGTTCAGCCCGGCCGTCTTTTGGCCGCGCCCGAATATCGACAGCGCTATCGTTCGCATCGATACGCACGAGACAGCCGCCGTCGAGACGCCATCTTCGCGGCTGTTCTTCCGCGTCGTCAAAGCGGGCTTCAGCATGAAACGCAAACAGTTAAAGAACGCGCTTGCCGGCGGCCTGCGGATAAAAGCTGCGGCCGCGCGTGATCTGGTCGCCGCCGCCGATATTGACCCACAGCGCCGCGCGGAAACCTTGTCGCTGTCCGAATGGGAGCGCCTGACGCGGGTGGTTGCGGATTCTGAGGCGGCGCTCTGATGGGCATCTTACGGCGGCGTAGGAATTCGGCAAGATTCTTCGGCCATACTGGCATAAAAGGTCGAATGCAAAGGAATGGAAATCATGGCTACTGAAATCGCTACTTTGGGCGGCGGCTGCTTCTGGTGTGTGGAAGCCGTCTACAATCAGCTCACCGGCGTCGAGTCGGCCATATCTGGATATATGGGCGGCCATGTCGATAATCCCAGCTACGAGCAAGTCTGCGCCAAGACCACCGGGCATGCCGAAGTGGTCAACGTCAGCTTCGACCCCGATATCATCAGCTTTGAAGATATTTTGAATATCTTCTTCAGCATTCACGATCCCACCACGCTCAATCGACAGGGTAATGATGTTGGGCCGCAGTACCGCTCCGGCATCTGGTATCACAGCGACGAGCAGAAACGCATCGCTGAAGAGACGATCAAGCGCTTGGAGCAGGAAAGGCTATACGCCAAGAAATTCGTCACCGAGGTCAGCCCGGCCAGCACCTTCTGGGTCGCCGAAGATTACCACCAGGAATATTTCGTCAATAATCCACGGTCAGGTTATTGCGCCTATGTAATCGCGCCCAAGGTGGCCAAGTTCCGCAAGCAATACTTCGAGCGCCTGAAACAGTAAGGCTGCGATACGCAGGGGCGACCCGCCAAAATAGCACCGCTGTAGGGCTTGTCCGGTACTCGTTGTCTAGCCTTCGCCGGCAGTCTACCCCCCTCTGATCCCCCCTCGGTCCCCCCGCCTCACGGGGGGCGGAATCCCCATAGCAATGGGGGGAAGCTGGTTCGCATGGTGTCAGGTTGGCATATCTGCCTATAGATCTCTTAAAGGCCAGCGAAAATCATTGTTTTCGCGTAATGTGGCTCCCCTTCCCTAGCTCGCTGGGATGCTCGCCATAGAGATGGCGAGGGGGCCGCGCCGCGTAGACACTGGCGGTCGGGGATGGGGTTTGCCGCTCAACAAAAAAGGGCGACCCAATGGCTCGCCCCTACAGATTCAGATTTTGCGCGATCCGTTAGTGAATCACGCTCTCCACCCGAACGCCGGGCCCCATAGTCGATGTCAGCACCATGCGGCGGACGTAGGCGCCCTTCTGCGAATCCGGCTTGGCCGCCTGCACAGCATCCACCAAAACTTGCAGATTCTCCTGCAGCTGCTCCTGCGTGAAGCTGGCCTTGCCAAAGGGAATATGCAAATTGCCGGTGCGGTCATTGCGGAATTCCACCCGCCCCGCCTTTAGCTCGCCAATAACGTGCGGGATATCGTCCGGCGGAACGACAGTGCCGGCTTTAGGATTCGGCATCAAACCGCGCGGACCCAAAATGCGGGCGATCGGCCCGATCTTGCGCATCATCGGCGGCGTGGCGATGGTCGCGTCAAATTCCAGCCAGCCGTCATTCCTGATCTGGTTGATCACCTCGTCAGTCCCGATGATGTCGGCGCCGGCCGCCAAAGCCGCCTCTTCCTGGCCCTCTTCGACAAAAGCCAAAATGCGGACGGTCTTGCCGGTTCCATGCGGCAGCATCACCGTCGTGCGTATCTGCTGATCGCTATGCCGCGGGTCGATGCCCAGCCGAAAATGCACCTCAAGCGTCTCGTCGAATTTCGCCCCGGCATTGCCCTTCACCAGCTTTAGCGCCTCGTCCATCGCGTAATTCTGCTGCCGATCGAAGCGCTTCAGCGCGTTATTGTAACGCTTGCCCATATTCTTCTCTCCTCGTGGTCAACGGGCGGCTGCGCCCTCCCACAATCTAATCTCTTTCTTCCCTGCGTATTGTGACAGGCGCGCCGGCTAGTCAGCGACCTTGACGCCCATCTGGCGAGCCGTGCCCTCAACCTGGCGCATCGCGCCCTCAATGTCGATGGCGTTCATGTCGTTCAACTTGACTTGCGCGATCTCCCGCACCTGGTCACGGTTCAGGACCGCCACCGTTTCCGTCAGCGGATTGGACGCCGCCTTTTCGATGCCGGCCGCCCTTTTGATGAGGAACGATGTCGGCGGGCTCTTCAGCGCGAACTTGAAGGAGCCATCAGCGAAGACCGTGATCTCAGCCGGCACGATCTCGCCCATGCGGCTGGATGTGCGGCCGTTGTACTCCTTGCAGAATTGCATCAAGTTGATGCCATGCTGCGCCAGCGCGGGGCCGATCGGCGGCGCTGGATTGGCTTTGCCAGCCGGTATCTGCAACTTGACTATCGCTTTGACTTTCTTTGCCATTCTATGTCCTCCGTGTTCCCCAGCCCTCGCCAAGGACTGTTTCTAAGCGCCCCCCAACATGAGCTTTGGAGGCATTATTCGGGTAACTCGACGAGCCGCCCCTACAATTCTCTACCGACGCGAGTCGCGTCGCGTGCCGCATCTCACAGTGATTTCAGGCGGACCTTACATTCGCTCCACTTCCATGAAGCTGAGCACAACGGCGGTTTCGCGCCCGAAGAAATCGACCATCACGCGCACCTTCTCGCGGCCCGAATCGATAGTCGCCACCGTGCCAGGAAAATCGTTGAAGGGGCCGCCCACGATCCGCACCCGCTCGCCAATCCGATAATCGACCTTGACCACCTTGTCTTCGGATTCCATGCGGTCCATGATGCGCTTGACCTCTTCCGGCCGCAGCGGCGTCGGTTGGCTCTCGCCGCCGACGAAGCCGACCACGCCCGGCGTATTGCGCACGGCATACCAAGCGTCCTTGTCCAGCTCGCTCTCGTCCCGATCCCAGCGCATCTGCACCATGACATAACCGGGGAAGACGCGCTTCTCGACCGTGCGGCGCTTGCCGTCTTTGACTTCGATCTCGTCTTCCGTCGGGATGAGCACATCGTAAATCTGATCTTGCATGCCCATCGTTTCGATGCGCTGGCGCAAGGCATGCTCGACCTTTTTCTCGTAACCCGAGTAGCAATGGATGAAGAACCAACTGCGCTCCTGGTCTTCATCCGCCGTCCCGTCATCGAGGCTGATGTTCAAGCCGTCGACATCGTCTTCGGCATCATCAATGACCACTGGCTCCGGGTCGTAATCGGTCAATTCTTGTCCCGCTGTTCTTTGCTCGCTCATGAAAACTCTTCGTCCACTCTAATTGAAGCCGCTGATGCTCACCTTAAATCGAGCCGCGCCGAATCATGAAGAAGGCGCCGCCGACCATCGCCGCAATCACCGCCAGCAGCATCCAGGCCATGCCCGGGTTCAAGCCGATGCGCATGAACTCGGACCATATCACCGCCAGAATGCCGAGAAATATCGCCGACGCGATCGTGACATTGATGCAGAGAATCGTCAGACGGCGCGTATCGTGACGGCTGGGCCAGGCCACTTTGTTCAACTCCGACCGCACATTGCTGAAATAGTCGACCGTCATATACAGCGGGCGCGTAATCGCATTGCCTTGCGGCTCGGCTTTGGCGGTCGTCTTGATTTTGCGAGTGCGCCGGCCCGGCGTCGCCTTGCCTTTTTTCTGCGTGATCGCGCTCTGTGTTTGCTCTTCTACCGCCATATCGCAATCGCTCCTCAACCAAATTTCGGGCCGCCTGATAAAAAGCACCGCCGCGGAGGACGGTGCCTATGGGTTTCGATACAGGGGCAGAAAGACTCGAACTCTCGACCTACGGTTTTGGAGACCGTCGCTCTACCAACTGAGCTATACCCCTATGCTATCCGCGCGTCCCGTGTCTACTATACATCATTACGCGGCGCAAATCTACTTGGTTTCACGATACAACACATGCCGGCGCAAATACGGGTCGTACTTCCGCAACTCCAGGCGGCCCTGCGTATTGCGGCGGCTCTTCTCGGTGATGTAAATGTGACCGCTTTCCGTACTGCGCATTTTGACTACGATGCGCTGCCCCTTCTTCGCCATTGCCTTCCCTTTTCCCGCTTACTTTAACCGAACAGAATTAGAGCCTCCGATGAGATTTGAACTCATGACCTCGCCCTTACCAAGGGAGCGCTCTACCCCTGAGCTACGGAGGCAATCTGCCGCGCTCTTTCGAGCCAGGCCGATTGTCATACAGTGGGCCGGACTGGATTCGAACCAGTGTAGGCTCTCGCCAGCGAATTTACAGTCCGCCCCCTTTAGCCACTCGGGCACCGACCC
>WTGN01000088.1 GCA_011523545.1 Chloroflexota bacterium
CCCGAATGATAGAGGCAATGAGTTACGCGTCTTGTTCTACCTTGAGGGCGCCATCCAGGATGCCGTGCCCAGCCGGACAGCCGACCACAGCGTCATATCGCGCGAGGTGCACTTCGTCGAGATTGACAGCGCCGATGTCATTCACGAAGCCGGTACAGCGCCTTATCTCGATTATCGCCCGGCGAACGCGGCTGAAAGCGCCAAGATCGCGCCGCTGCTGGAGCAGGATTGGCTCAAAGGCGAACAGCTGGAGAAGCGCGCCGTGAACCACGCCATCGAATACCTGATCCCGCTTCATCTGCAGCGCATCCGGGGGCCGCGTGACGAACGGCTGGACAAGACTGAACGGGCGGTTCAGGAGCGCCTCACCCGCGAGATTAATCACTGGGATGGGCGGGCGGCCCATTTGCGCCTGCAAGAAGAAGCGGGCAAGGCGCCGCGGGGTCTCAATAGCCAGCAGGCGCAGCGCCGCGCCGACGAGCTGGAAGAGCGGCGGCAGCAGCGCCTGGCGCAGATCGCGCAAGAACGGCTGATCAGCGCCACCCGCCCGATTGTGGCCGGCGGCGCCTTGATCATTCCCATCGGCTTGCTGCAGGGCGAAGCGATCGACCCGGACGCGCTTGATACGCGGAAGAGCGAGGCGATCGCCATGAGCGCCGTCATGGCGGCGGAGCGGGCGCTGGGCAACAGGCCGGTCGATGTCAGCAGGCAGCGAGGCATTGGCTACGATATTGAGAGCGCCTCCGGCAAAGATGGCAAATTGCGCTTTATCGAGGTCAAGGGACGCCAGGCGGGCGCGCGCGATGTGACGCTGACCAGGAACGAGCTCTTCACCGCTTTCAACAGCAACGAGCAGTTCATCTTGGCCCTGGTCGAGATTGACGGCGATAAGGCTAGCGAGCCGCGTTATGTGCAGGGTTTCGAATTTCAGGAGCCGGCGCATTATGAAGAGGCGGTCAAGGTCAATCTGAAGACCCTGCTGGCTGCCAGCACGCCACCACGCTGAGCTAAGCGACCGGCCAGGGGAAGATTGTCCGCAAGGACAGCTGGAATCCGGGCAGGATATCCGCCCCGCTCAATTCGCCGTCCGCATCAATGATTTCGCGCTGCTCCAACCCCTGTTGCCAGACCTCGGCCGTTTTCGACTCCGGGTCTATTAGCCACACCAGCGCTGTCCCATGCCGCAGGTAGACTTCGGCTTTGCGGCGGACTTGCGCCAGCGATTGCGAGGGCGAAACGACCTCTACCGCCAAATCCGGCATGTATGGCACGTAGCTGGAGAGCGCTCGCTTGGCCATGCGCGCCTTGCTAATGAACGAAACATCCGGCAGCAGCACCGTGCCCCGATCGCCCGGCGGATGAAATCCCACCTCGACGCCGACTCGCCCTAAACCGCGCGGAACCGCATAATTGCCTAAATGCCGCGCTATCTCGCTTGCCACTTCCCCATGCAATTCACTCGGCGCCATCTTGATACATAACTCCCCGTCAATGAGATAGTATTTCTCTGTCGGATGACGCGGCTCTTGCTCCAGCCGCCAGACATCATCCATCGTGTAGACGCGCACTTGAGTCGCCATCGCCATCTCGCTTTCGCTCGCTCGCTGCGACATCCAGTATAACATGGGGCGGCCGCCCAGCCTAAATGCCCGATTTTTTGGGGCAACGCTTTCTGTGAGCGAGGCGGGCGTCGTGTTAAGATTCAGACCAACTCACTTGTAAGAAACGGACCCGCGCATGCCCCCAGCCAAGAAATTGATCGAAGTCGCGCTGCCGCTGGACGCCATCAATCGAGCCAGCGCCCGCGAGAAATCCATCCGCCACGGCCACCCCTCGACGCTGCATCTGTGGTGGGCGCGGCGACCGTTGGCGGCGGCGCGCGCGGTCATTTTCACCTCGCTGGTCGATGACCCCGATGACCCGAACGCGCTGCCCGCCTTTGTCGAGGCTTGTCAGCAGTTGCCCGGCGCTGGCCCCAATGTCGAAGCCAAAGGCGATACGCCGCGCATGCGCCTCTTCGATTTCATCGAGCGCCTGGTTACCTGGGAAGCGACCACCGACGAAGCGATCATGGGTCAGGCGCGCGAGCTAATCCGCATCGCCACCAATGGCAACCCGCCGCCCCTGCTCGATCCCTTCGCCGGCGGCGGCAGCATCCCGCTGGAAGCGCAGCGCCTGGGCCTGGAAGCGCACGCCAGCGACCTCAATCCAGTGGCGGTGATGATCAACAAAGCCATGATCGAGATTCCGCCTCGTTTCGCTGATATGCCGCCGGTGAATCCGCGCGACCGAAAAGATTTACTCACCACAGAGACACAGAG
>WTGN01000034.1 GCA_011523545.1 Chloroflexota bacterium
GGGTGGGGTTGGCTGCCCGCAACGTAAACAGAGGCGACTCACCGAGTCGCCCCTACAAATTTCGTCCGGGGCAGACCTTCTTGCGGCGCCTTTCCGCCTATGTTATAGTCGCAGGCGATGTCAGAAAACCGATTTCGCAGCGCCGCGCTTAGCCCGGCCAGTAAAGATGGAACCTGATGAAACAAGTATTGGTTGAGGGCAAAAAGCGGGCGGGCGTCGCCACGGTTGAACGGCCGCGCGCGAAGGACAATTGGGTCGTCGTCAAAGTGCATGCCGCGCCGATGTGCACCGAATACAAGGCCTTTGCCGCCGGCGCCAGCAGCCCGATCTGGGGGCATGAAGCGGCGGGCGAAGTGGTCGAGGTGGCGCAGCCCGGCCGCGTGAAAATCGGCGACCGCGTTGTGGTCATGCCGATGAATGCCTGCGGTCAATGCGCGCTTTGCCTGGACGGCGAATACATTCACTGTGAAGACGGCTTCGATTTCGCCGCGGCGCATGGCAGCGCAGCCGGCTCCAGCACGATGGCGCAATACTTGCTGAAGCAGGATTGGATGCTGCTGCCTATTCCCGATGGCATGTCATACCAGCACGCGTCGATGGCCTGCTGCGGCCTGGGGCCGACCTTCGGCGCTATGCAATTGATGGCGGTCGACCGCCATGATACGCTGTTGATCACCGGTCTGGGCCCGGTCGGGCTGGGCGGGGTCGTCAATGGCGTTTATCGCGGCGCCCGCGTCATCGGCGTCGACAGCATTGATTATCGCGCCGAGAAGGCGCTGGACCTGGGCGCGGCCGCGGTTGTCAATCCGCTTGACAAAGACGCCCTGGGGCAAATCCTCGACCTGACCAGCGATGAGCGCGGCGTCGACAAGGCAGTCGATTGCTCGGGCGTGGTGGCGGCGCATCGGCTCTGCATCGACGCGGCGCGGCGCAAGGGACAGGCGGCTTTCGTCGGCGAGTGCAGCGAGGATACGCCGCTGCGCATCAGCCCCGATATGATCCGCAAGGGCTTGAAGTTGATCGGCTCCTGGCATTTCAATCTGGCCGATTCACCGCGTATGATGAAGATGATCAGCGAGATCGGCGATCAGCTGGACAAGCTGATCACGCACCGATATGCCATTGACGATATTCAGAGCGCCTGGGAGACGCAGCTCTCCGGGCAATGCGGCAAAGTGATCTTGCAACCTTGGGAGGGTAGCGATGTATAAATCGGTCATCATCGGCGTCGGCGGCGGGCGGGCGCATGGGCATGCCGATGCCTATCAGTATGTGAAGCGCGGCCGTGTGGTGGCGGTCTGCGATTTGCTGCAAGAGCCATTGGACGACTTTGGCGACAAATTCGATATCAACGCGCGCTACACCGACTACCGCGAGATGTTCGAGCAAGAAAAGCCAGAGCTGGTGCAGGTCAGCACGCCGCCAAATGTTCGGCTGGGCGTGCTGGAAGCGGCTGAGGCAGCCGGCGTGCCCCTGGCTATCGTGGAAAAGCCGCTGGCGATTCAGGGCGAGGATTACGTGCAACTGCGGGACTTCGCCGCGCGCAAGCCGAAGATCAAGGTCGCGATTAATCATCAGTTGCAATTTCATCCGCGGCGGCAGCGCTTGCAGCAGCTTGTGGCCGACGGCGCCATCGGCGATCTGCGCTTTGTCGAGGCCAGTTCGGGCATGAACCTGGCTTATCAAGGCACGCACTCTTTGCAGGCCATTGGCGCATTCAACCCGGCGGCGCCGACGACTGTCTTCGGGCAGGTCTCCGGCGCGGATGGCTTGCAGCCCAACGTCAAAGCGCATTACGCGCCCGATCAGAGCCTGGCGGCGGTGGAATACGACAATGGCGTGCAGGCGACGCTGCGCTGTGGCGAAAACGCGCCGCGCGTGCCGAGGGGCGACGCCATTTACCAGCACAAGCGCATCGCCGTTTATGGCATGAAGGGTTATATCCACTGGACGATGTGGGGTTGGGAGACGTTCATCGATAACGTCTATGAGAGCGGCGAGCATGAGTACCCGGATGAAGATGTGCTGGGGCAGGCGGCCATGTGCGAGGCGATGTTCGACTGGCTCGAAGACGACCGCAAAGCGCATCCGCTGAACCTGGAGCGCGCGCTGGTCGATTTCAACGTGATCCTGGCGCTCTACGCCAGTTCGCTTAACCACGAAGTTGTCGAGATACCCTACGAGCCGGAAGCGAATCTCGTGCCGAAGCTGAGAGAGGCGCTGGCTTAAGCTGGCCGCCAACCCCACCCCCCGGCCCCCTCCCCGAAGCATCAGGGAGGGGGTGCTAAAAT
>WTGN01000061.1 GCA_011523545.1 Chloroflexota bacterium
GCAACTCCCTCAAATTCCTTGAGATTTTGTGTCCAATAAATTAGGACCACTACAAGACCGCCGGCGAAGGCGAGACAAGGAGTACCGGACAAGCCTTGTAAGGGCGACCAACCTGGTCGCCCGACATAGTATGTAGCATGCACATTCGGGCGACTTGATAAGTCGCCCCTACAAACTCCGATTGGAGTCCGTTCATGTTCCACTCAGCAGACAATCAAGGCGACCCGCGTCGTCCGCCAGTGAGCGAAAGCGGGCGACGAATTCCTCGGGGCTGAAGCTGTGGTTTTGCGTACCGACGACTTCGAGGGCGTAGGTGGCGCTCAGTGCGCCGATTTGCGCGCAGAGCTTCAGCGGCATCCCCTTGCTTAAGCCGAGGATGAAGCCGGCTCGATAGGCGTCGCCGGCGCCGGTGGGGTCGGCAATTTCAACGGGCGTGAAGGCTTCCGCCTTGATGACATCGTCGCCGTGATAAATCTTTGATCCGTTTTCGCTTTCGGTAATGACGAGGATCTCGGTTTGATCGCGCAGTTCGGAGAGCGTGAGCTCGGTCTTTTCATAGATGACGCTCGCCTCGTAGATATTGACGATGACCATAAAGGCGTCTTCGATGCCGCGCCGCAGCTCGGCGCCGCACAAGCGCGCTACCTGTTGGCCGGGGTCATAGATGAAGCGGATGGCGCCGCGCCGGCATTCGTCGCAGAGCTTGACCATGGCGACCGGGTCATTGGGCGAGATGACGACGAGATCGGGTTTGCGACTGAGCACATCGGCGATGGCATAATTGCGGGCGAGGTTCATTGCGCCGCCGTAAAAGAAGGCCAGTTGATTATTGTCATCATCGGTATTGGCGAAAAACGACGCGGTAAAGACCTCGTCGATTTGGATCACGGTACCGCAGTCGACGCCGTTGCCTTCCAGCCAGCGCCGATAATCGCCGAAGTCACGCCCGACTGTGCCCATCAGTTGGGGGCGCAGGCCGAACTTGGCCATGGTGAAGGCGATGTTGGCAGCGACGCCGCCCCAATGTTTGGTCATGTCGTCGACCAGGAAACTGAGGCTCATGTTGTGCAATTCATCGGGAATGAAATGCTTCTGGAAGCTGCCGGGGAAGCGCATCAGGTAGTCATAGGCGATCGAACCGGTTACAAGTGTTTCCATCTCTGAATTCCGTATTTTTGCTACAGGCGCAAGGGCGCAGTATAGCGCAGTTGACGGCTGCGGGGTACGGAAAATTCCGCGCCCGCAAATTCGGCCGCATGACTGTCCGCGGTTCGATGCCGCCGCTATCGGCTGGTGATATACTTTTTGTGAATCAGCGCCCGGTTTCGCGCGCGCTGTTGACAGAGGCATCGCTAAAATTGTCGATATTTGATCGCAAACGCCTGAAGTCTGAAGATTTCGCGCTGCCGGTGGAGGCGCTGCGGCGCGGCTTCTTCGCCGACCGCTACTTCGCCAACAGCCGACAGATGCTCAGCGGGCTGGCGAATGAAGCCTACAGCTACCGCGGGCTGAATCCGCGGGACGTCGCCGGGGCCAGCCAGCTCCAGGTCGGCGAGATCGAGGTGGAGGCGCAGATTTTCAATCGGCGCTCGCCAATGGCCTTGATCGCCGGAGTGGACCATGCTTTGGCTCAACTGCGCTGCGCGACCGGCTATTTTGATGATGACCGGCGATGGGTCGATACCGCGCGCCACCTCGAAATTGACGCGGTGCAGGATGGCGTCGTCACCTATTATGATGGCGACCCGCAGAATGTACTGACGGTCATCGAGATTCGCGGGCGCTATCGGGATTTCGCCGTGTTGGAAACGACGCTCCTCGGTGTGCTGTCGCGCGCCAGCAGAATCGCCACCAATGTGTATGAAGTCTTGGGCGCGGCCGGCGGCAAGTCGGTCTTGTTTTTCCCGGCCCGCTTTGACATGCCCGAAGTCCAGGCGATCGACGGCTATTCCTATTGGTTGGCGCTGCGGCGATTTCATCTTGATACCGGCATCCAGGTGACGCCGTTGGCGAGCACGGACGCCCAGGCGTCGCTCTGGGGCGGGGCGGGCGTGGGCACGCTATCGCACGCGATGATCGCCTGTTTCCTCGGCGATAGCGCTGAGACGATGGTGCAATTCGCGCGCCATATTCCGATCGAGACGCCGCGCATCCTGCTGGCTGATTTCAACAACGATGTGCTGGCCGACAGCCGCGCGACCCTGGCCGCCTTCTGGCCCCACTATGCGGCTGCGTTCAATGCGGCGGACAGCGATGGCATGGCGCGCTGGCGTTTGAACGGCGTGCGGCTTGATACCAGCGCGAGCCTGCGCGACCGTTCCCAGCCGGCCGAGGCGGAGAAAGGCGTCAGCCCTCAGCTCGTTTTCACCCTTCGTGAAGCGTTGAACGGGGCTTGGGAGGCTTGGGATGTTCCGCGCCGTCTGGAAACGGTCGCGCGTGAATTCTGCCGCGGCACGCGGATCGTCGTATCGGGCGGCTTCAATCGGGAGCGGGTGGCTCGTTTCGAACGCGAGGGCGCGCCGGTCGATAGTTATGGCATCGGCTCGGCATTTTTGAGCAACGATCGGCGGACGAATTCAGATTTCACCATGGATGTCGTTCGGGTGAAAGTCGGCGGGAAATGGGTCAACATGTCTAAAGTGGGGCGGCGGCCCTGTGACAACCCCGATCTGGAGCGGGTCGCTTTCAGCGAGTTTGATTGAGGCTCGGCTGAAATCAGCCATTCAAGCTTGCTGGCCAGCAACAACCCGCCGCAAGCTCTCCGCGAAGGGCGGGCGGGCGATGCCGAATTCGGTGACGATGCCGCTCAGGTAGCGCTGTGGCGTGATGTCAAAGGCCGGGTTGCGCGCCTTGAAGTGGGCGGGCACGATAGGATTGCCGTAGGGCGTCGTCACTTCCGCCGGGTCGCGCTGTTCAATGGGGATCTGATCACCGCTGCTCAAGCCCAGGTCGATGGTAGAGGTGGGCGCAACGGTGTAGAAAGGTATGCCGTGCGCCTGCGCCATGATCGCCAATTGATAGGTGCCAATTTTGTTGGCGACATCGCCATTGGCGGCGATACGGTCCGCGCCGACCAGGACAATGTCGACCTCGCCCCGCTGCATATAATAGCCGGCGGCGGTGTCGGGGATGATATCGTAGCTGATGCCAGCCTGTTCCAATTCCCAGGCGCTGAGGCGGGAGCCTTGCAAGCGGGGGCGGGTCTCGTCCAGCAGGATGTGGATGTCTTTGCCGGCTTGAAATGCGGCGCGGATGACACCCAGGGCGGTGCCATAATCGACGGTGGCCAAGGCGCCGGTGTTGCAATGGTGGAGCACCGTCGCCCCGTCTTCGACCAGGGCCGCGCCCACCTGCCCCATGCGGCTGTTGATGGCGACATCATCGGCGGCGATCTGCTGGGCGGCTTGCAGCAGAACCTCGCGCAGGTCATCCGCGCTGTTGAATTCGCCGCTCTCGGCGATTTGCAGGAGTTTGTCCACCGCCCAGGCCAGGTTGACGGCGGTGGGGCGGGCGCGCTTCAGCATGGCTCCGTCTCGCAACAAGTCTGCGAGCAGCGCGTCGACAGATTCGGCTTTGCTTTGGCGCGCGGCCAGGGCCATGCCAAAGGCGGCTGCCGCGCCGATCGCCGGGGCGCCCCGAACCGTCATGTTGCGGATGCTCTCGGCGACCGCTTCCACCGATTCCAGACGGACGGTTTCCAGCTTCCAGGGCAGGGCGCGCTGGTTGATCATCTTGACGGCGCCGCCCTCCCACTCGACAGTTCGCATGGTCTTTAGCCTATCGCCTCGGTGCTGTCAGTAAATGTCAAGCCGTTTTCGCGATGCCGCTGATAAGCCGCGTCGGCCAGCGCGTCAAAATCAAGGCCGGGAACCTGGACCGAGGACATGCCATCTTCCAGGATGCGCAGCCGCGCGATCCACTCCGGCCGCGACGCATAGGCGCGCATGATCGAATTCACCGTCTCGAGGACGCAGTGGCTTTTGGCTTGCCCGGCGAGATAGATGAGATCGTATCCGCTCAATTCATTCAGCAGCTCGCGGTTCAAGCCGCCAGCCGGATGATCGTCCACTTTGACTTCGGGTTCAAGGATGGAGTAGTGCTCCGTTTGTGGTATCGAGCCCTTGGTCAGTTTCGCCGGTTGGCTTTGGCGCGCCGCTGCGTGATAGCAGACGGCTTCGTATAAGGAGGGCGACAGGTTGTGCCCAAGCGTGCCGACCAAGGTGTGGAATGGCCAGATCATCAATTGCTTCTTGTGGTCCTTTTCCAAAGTTGCTACATAGGACCTGGACCATTCCGCTTTGTAGAGCGGCTGCCACTTGCCGGCCTTCACATCTGCTGCGCTCATGGACGTGTTCGGCGGCGGATGATGCCCGGCGGGGCCGCGCCACCAGCTGGAAAAGAAGATCTGCAGCGGAAAGTGGCTGTCCAGGGAGAGAAAGATCTTGCTTATGCGCCCGACGTGGCGGTAAATCCACTCGACGATGCGCCGGCAGTCGTCGATCGCGCCCGGCACGGACAGAGCGCCATCGCTGTGAATGAAGTCGATTTGCATGTCCACCAGCACGAGCGCGACTTGCGGGTCGTCAGCAGTTGCGGGCGGCAGTTGGGCGGCTGCCCCGGCATCGACGGCCGCCTGAACCTGCGGAGGAAAGAGAAGCCCAACCCGCCTCGGATCATAGAAGGCTGGCAATGACTCGCTGCCGTCTGACATTGCAATTAACTGAATTGCTCTATCAGCGTTCCCAATTGCTCGATCGTCGGCTGATTGCTGAAGGGGCTCAGCTGTGGGACGCCATCTCCGATGCGGAAGAAGACCGTCGGCGTTCCGCGGACTTCCAGCTGGGTTGCGAGCCGGCCGTCGATATCGACCTGGGTGGCGTCGCTGCTGCATTCGAGCAGATCGGCATAAGGAATGTCCATCATTTCGGCGAAACTGCGCGCCGAGCTGTCATTGAAACGGCGGGCGCTGGCGAGCTCGAAGAGCCGGTCATGCGCGTTCCAGAACGAGCCGGGGCGTAAGATCTCGGCACATTCGGAAAGCGTCGCCGCGAGCCGCGAATAAGCTGGGTCGACCACGGGCGTGAAGCGATATTCGAAGCGCGCCTTGCCTTTGGCGACGTAATCGCTAATGAGCTTGTCGACGGTGGATTTGTAACGTTGGCAGTGGCTGCAGAGGAAGTCTTCAAAGGCAACGATCGTAATTGGCGCGGCTGGGTCTCCGAGGACGAAACCGCCGTCATCCTGCCGGCCTTGGGGGATCTGCGAATAATCGACTGCGGACGCGCTGAATGAACTCTGGCTGGATATCACGACAAGCGCCGCCGCAATGACGACAGCGACAAGCACAGCCGCGCCCAGGATCAAGCGCGCGCGCTGGGGCGAACCTTTGATTTTCTGTGTCACGTCATTATCCTTGTCCACTTCTTCACGGCCATAGCCGGCGCATTTGAGCCCCGACACTCGATTCGGCCTGATAGGCAAATCCTACAAAGCATTTGAGACGGCGTCAATTGTGGGGCTAGGATTAGCTGGGCAGTTTACAATCGGTTTACATCCGCTTGATGCATTGTACGATTATTGTACGAGGCCGATTTCGGCAGCGGTCGATAGTTGAGGAGTTGTCGTCTTATGCGTATGGATAGATTAATTGAGCAGAAGCGCGACGGACATGCGCTGACCGAGAGCGAGATTCGCTTCTTCATCGACGGCTACACGGCGGGGCAGATCCCGGATTATCAAGTGGCGGCTTTGCTGATGGCGATTTACTTCCAAGGCATGAACCGCGCCGAAACGGTGAATCTGACGCGGGCGATGGCGGAATCGGGCGATATGCTTGATCTGTCAGACATCTGTGATTACGCGATTGACAAGCATTCTTCCGGTGGTGTTGGCGACAAGACCAGCCTGGTCGCGCTTCCGCTGGTTGCCTCCTTCGGCGTGCCCATCGCCAAGATGAGCGGCCGCGGCCTGGGCCCGACGGGCGGCACAGTCGACAAGCTGGAGTCGATCAGCGGCTTCAACGTGAATCTGTCCGAAGCCGAGTTTCGCCGGGTTGCGCGCGACTGCGGCATTGTGATCGCCGGGCAGACCAAGAGCCTCGCGCCCGCGGACGGATTGTTGTACGCGCTGCGCGATGTCACCGGCACGGTCGCAAGCCGGCCGCTCATCGCCAGCAGCATCATGAGCAAGAAACTGGCGGCGGGCGCCAGCGGCATCGTGCTTGATGTCAAGGTCGGCCGCGGCGCCTTTATGAAGACGCTGGAAGAAGCGCGCGCCTTGGCGAGAACGATGGCGCAGATTGGCGTCGATGCCGGTCGCGATATGGTCGCCCTGCTTTCCGATGTGAATCAGCCGCTTGGCGTCGCGGTCGGCAATGCGCTGGAAGTGGCGGAAGCGGTCAAGACCTTGCGGGGTGAAGGGCCGGCCGACTTTCACCGACATTGCGTTGAAGTCGCCGCGCAGATGCTGCGCCTGGCGGGGACTGGAGAGCGCTGGGCTGAGCTGGAAGAAACGCGCGCTGAAGTCGACCAGGTATTGAAGAGCGGCGCTGCTTTAGAGCATCTCCAGCGGATGGTGAAAGCGCAGGGCGGCGATGTTTCGCAGATTGAGGATATCCGCAAGCTGCCGCAGGCGAGACTGCGCTACAACGTGCATGCGCGCCAGAGCGGGGCCATTGCCGCCATCCTTGCGGACCGCGTCGCCTGGGCGACCCTGTCCCTGGGCGCGGGGCGGCGGACAAAGGAAGATGAAATTGATCATGCGGTTGGCATCGAAGTCTTTGCCAATGTCGGCGACGAGGTGGCCGCCGGCGATCTGCTGATGACCGTGCACGCCAATGACGATGGCAGCTTGCAGACGGCGCTGGAGGAACTTGGCGGCGCGGTGGCATACAGCGCTTCGGCCGTCGAACCGCTGCCGCTGTTTCATGGCGTCGTTGATGGTCGGGAACTCTGATCGGCTGCCAGCGAGTCTTGTCAGCAGCCATTGGCCAGGTGCTCGTCAAAAGTGACGGCAAAATTGTGATAGTGTGAATTGTCGCAAGCGGCGCGGAAATAATAGAAACCGGATTCCGCCGGATGGACGGCGGCTTGAATCGCCGAGAGCCCGGGGCTGGCGATGGGACCGGGCGGCAGGCCGGCGTTGAGATAGGTGTTGTAGGGCGAGATCACATCGTGGTAGTCGGCGCGGGTGATTTGTGGCCACCAGGCGCCGCGCGCCCCCTGAATGCCGTACTGCACGGTGGGGTCGGCTTCCAGCTTCATGTTGATAGCCAGGCGATTGCGATAGACGCTGGCGATCATGGCGTGTTCGTCGCGCCAGACCGCCTCCCGCTCGATGATGGACGCCAGGCTTACCGCCTGATGCAAGGTGAGCCCCTGCGCCCGGGCAGCCTCGCGCAAGTCATCGCCGACGCGCTCTCGAAAGGCGCGCAACAAGGTATCGCGCAAGCCTTCGGCGCTGATGGCGGGCGGCAGCTGATAGGTATCCGGGTACATGAAACCTTCCAGCGAGGCGCCCGGCGGGATGCCAGCCCAGGCGGCGAATTCAGCCGGCAGTACGGCGCCCGGGCTGACAAGCGTCAGAAAGTCTGCGCCGCTGAAACCGAAGAGGCGATTCTGATCGATCAATACAGCCAATTCTTCGATGCGCGCGCCCTCGCGGCTACGGAAAGGAATGTAGCTCTTGCTGGAATCGGTGAGGATTTCGGCGATCTGTTTGATGGACATGGTTTGGTTCAGGAAATAGACGCCGGCTTCAAAGCGGCGATCATAACCTTCGACAATAGCATAATTGATGAAAAGCTCCACATCTTGAAGCAGCCCCGCCTCAGCCAAGGCGGCGGCAATCGCGCCGGCGCCAGTACCGGCAGGGATTACAAAGCGAACCGGGTCGCGCCCGCTGCCGATGGGCGCGTTCAAGTCCCTTGTTCGATTGTTAAGTTGTATTCGCAGAATTGCGGTCTGTACGGTATCCCAGAACTGCCCGTCAGTCGCAAGCCAGTAGGCAGCCAGCAGTCCAACAGCCAGAACTGCCAGGACGGTGAAGAGGAGAAAACAACTTCGTATCGCACGCCGCAATGGCAAGCCTCAAACTGTCGGAGCCGCGATTATGGGGGGCAGCGCCGCCTTGGCGATCAAGACTGCTCCCCGGCGATGATAGTGTCGCTCCAGTCTTGTCGCGTCGCGCTCAACTCAACCGACTCGAGCGACCGCATAACCGTGACCCAGGTTCGGCCGGGTTTCAGCATGATTGGCGTTTCGTCGCCGTAGATGAGGGAGATGGCGCTGCCTCGATTATGGTCACGCCGACGCCAATATCCCTTGTACAGCTGGCCTTCGCGCATGACCAGGGCGCGCCCCTGCCCCCAAAGCGCGACCTCGAAGGACTCGTTGATGGCGCCCGGCTCAAAGAGATCGGGGCGACGATTATGCGCGACCTGCAGCATCACCAGGTTGTCCGCCGAGAGTTGCATGTCATCGGTGGCGTCGAAGTGCGGCAGGCCGTCGGAATAACGCAGATAACGCCGGCTCGCTTCGTCATATTGCCAGCGGACATCAGTCCGGTTGTACCAGTTCATATAGATATCGCGGATCGGCTGTCCACCGGCGTCCGCTTGCAGATCGAAGGCGAATCCATTGGCGCGGAAGCCGATGTTGACGTCGCGCCGGGTTGCGCTCTGCCACATCTGCCGCGTATCACCAAAGAGGGTATGCTCATAACCTCTGTCAAGCAGGGTTTCATCGCGGCAGAACCCGGCGATCTCGCAATTGTCGCCGAGGGAGGGCGAGAGCAGCACGTAGCGGTTGACGCGCGCCTTGTAGAGTTCGCGCACGGGTCCGCTGGTGCCGGAGTAGGCGAGCAACGCGGCGTACATGGTGAGCAGTTCCATATCGACCAGGCGGGCGCTGCGCACCGAGCCGACCTTCTCCGGCGCGTTGCTGCGGAAGATGGCGGCGAAGCGCGTAACGCCCCCTTCGGATTCCATTTCGTACACCAGATCCGCCTGGTTGATGCCATTCTGGGGCCGGACCCTGGGCGGCCAGTTGGAAACCTTGACGATGAGGTTGCGCCGCAACTGCGCCTCTTCGCTCGGATAAGGCAAGCCGGTGAGCGGATTGAGCCCGGACGGATAACTCAGCGGGCCGACCGGTTCAACAGGCCAGGGCGAGTAAAAATCGGCGACCGCCGCGCTGACCTGCCCCGGGCCCCTCAGCTTGTCCAGCGGCGTTGCGGCGCCGCTCTGGCTATAGCTGACAGTGGAGACGATCCCGATGCTGAAGACGGTCAAGAGCGCGCTCATCCAGCTTGACACAATCAATCGACGCACGCGGGCCAACTTTCTGCAATTCATACCTGAAACCAACAACAGTATAAGGAAGCCGCGCTGACTTCCACAAGTCGATTTCAGTATAATAGGAGAATCGTAACTTTACTGCTTAGACGGACGGAGAATTGGTGGAAAGCAAGCGATTGCTGATATGTTACGCCCATCCGGATGATGAGAGTTTCGGCTTGGGCGCCGCCGTGCCCAAATGGATTGACGATGGCGTAGATGTTTATCTCATCTGCGCGACGGGGGGCGAGGTCGGCCATGTGCCGGAAGCGCTGCGGGGAAAGTACCCGACAGTGGCGGCGCTGCGCCTGAGCGAACTGGAGTGCGCGCGGCAGTATCTCAAGTTCAAGGATGTTTTCATGCTTGGTTATCGCGACAGCGGCATGAACGGCAGCGAAACGTCGCGGCATCCGGAATCGCTGGCCTACCAGTGGCGGCATCATCCCGAGCGCGTCACCGCCGATGTGGCCGCCATCATGCGGCGGGTGCGGCCGCAGGTTGTGATCACCTTCAATCGTTACGGCGGTTATGGGCATCCCGATCACATAGCGATTCAACGAGCGACAGTGAACGCCTTCGAGGGCCTGCGCGAGGACCTTGAAGACGGCCATGTCTATGCCCCGCAGCGGCTATACTATGCGGCCTATCCGAAGATATCGCTGTGGATGCGCATTTGGAAAGCGCGCCTGAAGGGGCAGGATCCGCGCCGAATGGGCATCAATCAGGATGTCGATACGCTTCAGTCCCTCGCCAGCATCGAGCCGGTGCATGCCCGGATACCGATTGCGCCCTATTTGGAGATATGGGAAAAAGCGAGCCGCTGCCACGCCAGCCAGGGCGGCGGGCGGATCACGCGGACTTCGCGGCTGCTGCGGCGGCTGCTCTATCGCAGGCAGGGTTTCACGCGCGCCTACCCCCGGCCGAAGCACAGCCGCGTTGACGAAGACGATCTTTTTTCAAATGTCAAACTTAAGGGAGGCAGTTGAGTGCCGGGGCGAGGCGGCGTATTTCGCGCGGGCTTGGCGCTCCTACTCGACTGGACTTTCGCCGCCCATGTAGCGCGCCAGAAATTGTGCCGCGTAGGCCTTCAGTTGCCCGTCGATGATGGCGCGGCGCATATTCGCGACATGGCGGACCAGAAAGTCGACATTGTGCAGGCTGACCAGATAATGCGCCAGCAATTCCTTTGACATAACCAGATGCCGTAGATAGGCGCGCGAAAACTGGCTGGCGTAGTTGCCGAGCTGCGCGTCTATGGGCGATTCGTCCCGCTTGAAGCGGGCATTGCGCAGATTGATGCGCCCGTGGTGGGTGAAGGCGGCGCCGTGCCGGGCGAGGCGAGTTGGTATGACACAGTCAAATATATCGACGCCGCGCAGAATGCCCTCGACCAGATCGTCGGGCTCGCCAACGCCCATCAGATAGCGTGGCCGGTTTTCCGGCAGGCGGGGCAGCGTTTCATCCAGGGCCGCGACCATCTCCGCTTTGCTTTCGCCGACAGCCAGCCCGCCGATGGCGTATCCCTTTAGATCCATGTCCGTTGCATAACGCGCCGATTTCGCTCTCAAGTCGGGGAAGATTCCGCCTTGCACGATGCCGAAGAGGGCTTGCTCGTCGTCGTGGGGGTGCGCCGCCCGGCACTGCGCCAGCCAGCGCCGCGTGCGCTCTACCGCCGCGTTGACTTCGTCGCGGTTATCGGGCCGCGGGCATTGATCGAAGGCCATGATGATATCGGCGCCGAGATTCTGCTGTATCGCCATTGAGCGCTGCGGGTCGAGCCGCTGCTTGCTGCCGTCCAGATGACTGCGGAAGGTGACGCCCTCGTCGTCGATCGTGTTGATTTGGGCCAGGCTGAAGACCTGGAAGCCGCCGGAATCGGTCAAGAGCGGGCCCTGCCAATTCATGAATTGATGCAAGCCGCCCATGTCGCGCACGAGCTCATCCCCCGGCCTCAGAAACAGATGATAGGTGTTGGCGAGAATGAGCTTGACGTCGAGCGATTCCAGGTCTCGCGGCGTCAGGGCCTTGACCGTTCCCGCGGTGCCGACGGGCGCGAAGACCGGCGTCGGGATGTCTCCATGCGGGGTATGCAATATGCCCGCGCGCGCCAGCCCGTCAGTGGCGATCACTTCAAATTCGAATGACATAGCGATTCCTATTGCGATGTCGGCATCGTGAACAATGGCGGGAGCATCGCGTGAACGAGCGCTCGGCCGCGTCCTCCGCGCGGGCTTTCGTGGGCGCGCATTATAGCACATCAGCCGGTGATGTTCGTCGACCGCGGCGCGCGCCAAGAGCCGGTCGATTCTGGGGCAGCCCTTTAAGCCCGCTGCTATACTGCCTGCGTAGTGAACGCTCGCTGATAGATCCTCCGTCTGTGGAAGGCCTATGCGAATACTGGAAGCCGTTGCAGATTCCGACCGGTTAGCCCTGCGCCCGCCAGGGCAAGCTCGGGCGAAGAGCGGGTTGTCGCCGACATATCCATCACGCGTAGAGATTGATCTGGCCGCCCTGGCCGCGAACGTCCGCTGGATCAAGGGGCGGGTTGGCCGCCGCGCCGCGATGATGGCCGTGGTCAAAGCCAACGCTTATGGGCATGGCGCCCCAGCGGTCGCGCGGGCAGCGCTGCAAGCCGGCGCTGATATGCTGGCGGTCGCCAATTTGGCGGAGGCTTTTGAATTGCGCGCTTGCGGTATCGACGCGCCCATCCTCGCGCTCAGCCATGCGCCGCCGGACCGGCTACTTGACGCCGCCGCTCATGACATCGCCATATCGGTTTATGATTCGACGATCGCCGCGCAATGCATCGCCGCCGTGAATGGGTCTAAGGGACGCCTAAGGGCGCATGTCAAGGTCGATACGGGCATGGGGCGCCTGGGGCTGATGCCGCCCGAGGCCGTGGGGGTTTGCCGGCTGCTGCGGCGGGCCACCAACATCAACCTGGAAGGCATCTACACGCATTTCGCCACCGCCGATGATGACCCTGTATATATGAAGGAACAACTCGATACATTTAAGGCTGTCCTGAGGCGGTTGCGTGGGGAGGGATTGCGTTTCAAATATGTTCACGCTGGCAACTCGGCCGCGCTCTTGACCTGCGATGAGGCGCATTTCAATCTGGTGCGCCCCGGGATCCTGTTATATGGGCTTGAGCCGATGCCACATAGCGGCGGCGCCGAATATCTCCAACCGGTGATGAGCTGGAAGACGCGGGTCGTCCAGGTGAAAGCCTTGCCGCCGGATACGCCTGTGGGCTATGGCAATGCCTACCGCACACGCGGCGAAGAGTTGATCGCGGTATTGCCGGTGGGCTATGCCGATGGCCTGCGCCGGACGCCTGAATCCTGGCGGGAAGTCCTGATCCATGGGCAGCGCGCGCCGCTGGTTGGGCGCGTCAGCATGGAGAAAATCACGGTCAATGTCAGCCATATTGCTGATGTCAAGGTCGGCGATGAAGCGGTCTTGCTGGGGCGGCAGGGCGCGGAAACAATCAGCGCGGACGAAATCGCCGGCTGGATTTGCAGCAACAATTACGAGGTGGTCACGACAATTGCGCCGCGCCTTCCGCGGGACTATCTGGACGGCTGACTAAGCGTTCAAGAGCGCCTTCAAATCAGCGGCGATTTTGCTCGGCGGCAGGCCGAATTGATAGCGCTTGATCCAGCGCGCTTGCCGATCAAGCAGGTATGAGCCGGCGCTATGGTTGATTGAATAGGCGCCCGTTGACGCCGATTCCGGGATTTCAAAGGAGAGGCCTAATGGCGCGCCGAATTCGCGCACAGCCTCTTCGTCGCCGGTCAAGGCGATGATGCCCTCCAAGCGGCGAAATGCCAGATAATCGCGCAGGGCTGCCGGTGTATCGCGCCGCCCGTCGACGCTTACGAAGACGAAAGCCATACCTGTGGCCTCGTCGCCCAGGATGTCGGCAACGCGCTCGAAATCGTTCAGCGTCAGCGGGCAGATGTCGGGGCAATTGGTGAAGCCGAATGTCAACAGCGTGTAACGGCCGCGCAAGTCGGGCAGGCTTGTCGCTTCGCCATGCTGGTTGCTGAGCGTGAAATCCGGCAATTCGATTGGAGGCTGAATCGGGATAGCGCCGTCGAATTTCGCTTGGCCTTCTACGCTGAAATGATCCGCCGCGCCGCTTTCGGGTCCGCGCAATCTATCTTGAATGAGAAAAATCGCCAAGGCGGATATGCCAACGATCAGGCCGGCGATCATGCTGTAGAGCAGCAGCGCAACGCGGCCCGGTTCTCGTTTGCTTTTCACTGACTAGTCCTCGATCGGCAGCGGCGTACTTATGCATTCTAGCAGGAAGCTGTAAGTTCATGTAGCGAGGGAAGCATCCGGGATAACGACGAGAACTGCAAGAACACCATGATGCGGGCAAGGCGCCTGTGATGCATTGCGGAAGCGAATGAAAAGGGCTAGAATGAAAAAGTCGCAAGAAGAGAGATTTTGTCAGCGGACAGAACGCCGAAGGGGCAAGCGACAAGTACGCCAACTTGCGTGAAACTCTCAGGCAAAAGGATTCTTGGGGCACGGAACCTCTGAAGGTCATAGGGACCGACAGGGCGCATTCTCGGCATGAGGTGCGCCCTTTTTCATTGATATTAATTGAGGAGAGAGCAAGATGGGTGATTGGCAGACACCGGGGGCACTCAAGTATGCGGAGACGGACGAATGGTTCGCCGTCCAAGACGATGTGGTGACGATTGGCATCACGGATTATGCGCAGGATCAACTCAACGACATCGTCTACGTGGAGTTCAGAGATGCGGGCGATGCGCTGGACGCGGGCGATTCCTTCGGCGAAGTGGAATCGGTGAAGGCCGCTTCCGAATTGTACAGCGCCGTCGCCGGCGAAATACTCGAAGTCAATGCCGCTTTGGAAGATGCGCCCGAGACGGTGAATGCCGATCCCTTCGGCGAGGGCTGGATGGTCAAGATTAAAACGAGCGACCTGTCTCCGCTTGCTGGATTGATGGACGCGGCCGCTTATGACGCTTATTGCGACAGCCGCTAGCGTTTTGCTGAAACGGGATATCGCCGCATGGCCCTGCGCGAGCCCCCGAGCGGGAAACATATCTGAGAGGATTGCCCTGACGTGAGCTACATACCGCATACCGCAATTGAAACGCAGCAGATGCTTGCTGATATCGGCGTCGACGCCATTGATGATTTGTTTGGCGCGGTACCGCTGTCTCAACGATTTCCCACGTTGGATTTGCCGCCGCCGATGAGCGAGATGGAAGTGGCGGCTGAAATGCTGGCGATCAGCGAGGCGAATGATCACGGGCAGGACTTCGCGCTCTTTCGCGGCGCCGGCGCCTACCACCATTTCATTCCATCGGTCGTGAACCATATTCTGCTGCGCGGCGAATTTTATACCGCCTACACGCCCTATCAGCCGGAGATTTCACAAGGCACCTTGCAGGCGACTTACGAGTACCAAAGCATGATGTGCGCGCTGACCGGCATGGACGCGGCCAACGCCAGCCACTATGACGGCGCCACCAGCCTGGCCGAAGCGGTAACGGTCGCGCTGGAGGTCACGCGGAACAGACGCAAAAAAATCATCCTCAGCCACGGCATCCACCCGCAATATCGCGAAGTTTTGCGCGCCTACCACCAGGGGCGGGACATCCGCATCATCGGCGATCGCGGGCGCGGTGAAATCGTCGACCTCATGGAGATGCTTGATGACAACACCGCCATGCTGGCCCTGCAGTATCCGGATTTCTTCGGCCAGATCGACGACATCACGGGGCTGGCGGAGGCGGTGCATGCACATGGCGCCCTGCTGGTGATGGTCTCAAATCCGATGGCGCTTTCGATCTTCAAGAGCCCGGGCGAGCTGGGCGCGGATATTGTCGTGGGCGAGGCGCAGCCAATGGGCGTGCCGCTTAGCTTTGGCGGGCCCTACCTCGGCTACTTCGCGATCCGCCAGAAATACGTGCGCCGCATCGCCGGCCGCATCATCGGCGAGACGCTGGACGCCGATGGCAAACGCGCCTTCGTCATGACGCTGCGCCCGCGCGAGCAAGACATCAAGCGCGAGCGCGCCACCAGCAATATCTGCACCAACCAGGGTTTGATGGCGCTTTCGGCTTCGGTCTACATGGCGCTGATGGGCAAGAATGGCTTGCGGCAAGTAGGCGAGCTCAATTACCACAAAGCGCATTACGCCGCCAACGAGATCAATCGGCTGGATGGTTTCAGCGTGGATATGAGCAAGCCCTTCTTCAATGAGTTTGTGGTCGCTTGCCCCCGCCCGGTCGCCGAGATCAACGACGCGCTTCTGGCGGAAGGCATCATCGGCGGCTATGACCTGGGGCAGCACTATTTTCATCTGCAAGACCGCATGCTGCTCTGCGTGACCGAGATGAACGCCAAAGAAGAAATCGACCGCCTGGTTGAGATTCTGGGAGGAATGCGCCAGTGACAAAAGAACAATTGCAGCCACTGATCTACGACATCGGCGAGCCGGGGCGCATGGGCGTCAACCTGCCCGAATGCGATGTGCCCAAGGTGGAGCTGCCGGCGGCGCTGATGCGGGCGGACCTGGCGCTGCCTGAGGTTGGCGAGGTGCAGGTGGTTCGCCATTTCGTCAAGCTGAGCAAGCTGAATTATTCCATCGACGAGGGCTTGTACCCCCTGGGTTCTTGCACGATGAAGTACAATCCCAAGATCAACGAAGACGCGGCGCGCTTGCCCGGCCTGGCCCAGCTGCACCCGCTGACGGACGAGAGCGGCTCGCAGGGCGCGCTCTTCATTATGCATGAGTTGCAGGCCTGGCTGGGCGAGATCAGCGGCTTTGAGGCGGTTAGCCTGACGCCGGCGGCCGGGGCTCAGGGCGAGTTCGCTGGCATCCTTATGATCCGCCAATATCACATCGACCGCGGCGAGGGTCAGCGTGATCTCATCCTCGTGCCGGACAGCGCCCACGGCACCAACCCGGCCACGGTGACGATGGCGGGCATGCATGTGCATGAGCTGCCGTCGAACTCACGGGGCAATGTCGATATGGATGCGCTGCACTTGGCTTGCGAAGGCGAATTGCGCGACCGCATCGCCGGCATGATGATCACGGTGCCGAGCACGCTTGGTCTCTTTGAATCGACCATTCTCGAAGTCATCTCAACTGTGCATGACGCCGGCGGTTTGATGTACATGGACGGCGCCAATATGAACGCGCTGATGGCGGTGCTCAAGCCGGGCGAACTCGGCTTTGACGTCATGCACTTCAACCTGCACAAGACATTCTCCACGCCTCATGGCGGCGGCGGGCCGGGCAGCGGCGCGGTCGGCGTGAATGAGAAGCTGGCGCCCTATCTGCCGGGCCCGATTGTGGAGATTGTGGAGGAAGAGCAAGCCCCCCCTAAATCCCCCCCCAGCGAGCTAGGGGGGGGCTTGTCACTCCCCTTCCCTAGTTC
>WTGN01000007.1 GCA_011523545.1 Chloroflexota bacterium
GCCCCTTCCCCCAAAATGAGGGAAGGGGAGACGCTCTACAGCGAGCTCGCCAACGTAGAAAGTCCCTCCCTCTTGATGGGGGAGGGATTTAGGGTGGGGGTGAACTTCCCATGCTGTCTCGCTGGCGCAACATGACCCCGCAGCAGCGCCGGGACGCCAAGACCGGCTACCTGGCGCTGTCGCCTTGGATGGCCGGTTTCGCCGTCTTTTTCGCCTTCCCCATCGTCGCCACTTTTTATTTCAGCTTGACCCAGTGGACGCTGGTCGATCCCCCGGTCTGGGTCGGGCTGGACAACTACGCGCGCATGTTCACGCGCGATCCGCTATTCCTCAGCTCACTGAAAGCGACGACGCTCTTCGTCGCCCTCTCGCTGCCGCTGAAGCTGGTGCTGGGCTTGATGCTCGCCCTGCTGCTCAACCTCAAGATCCCGGGCATGAACGCCTTTCGCACGATCTTCTTTATTCCGGCAGTCATCTCAGGCGTGGCCGTCTCGCTGATGTGGATCTGGTTTCTCAATCCGGATACCGGCGTGGTTAACACCTTGCTGCATTATGCTGGCGTTCAAGGTCCCTACTGGTTCTGGGACAAGGACTGGGCCCTGCCCTCGGTCGCCATCATGAGCATCTGGAAGGTGGGCGGCGCAGCGATCATTTATCTGGCCGGCTTGCAGAATATTCCGGCGCATCTCTACGAAGCGGCGGAGATTGACGGCGCAGGCAAGTGGCGGCGTTTCTGGCGCATTACCCTGCCCCTCCTGACGCCGACCCTTTTCTTCCAACTTATTATCGAACTCATTGACGCCTTCAAGATTTTCACCGAAGCCTTCGTCATCACCAAGGGCGGCCCGCTGAAAGCGACCTATTTCTTCCTCTACTACTTTTACGAAGAAGCATTCCGCAATTTCAACATGGGCTACGCCTCGGCGCTGGCGCTCTTCCTGCTGGTGGTGATTATGGCTTGCACGGTCTTTGTGAATTACACATCGAAGCGCTGGGTCTTCTATGAGAACTGACGCCGCAGCGCAATTGAAGCGCAGCAACAACTGGCGCCGCGTCAGGAAGTTGACCGGCTACGCCATCGTCTACGCATTCATGCTCTGCCTCGCCTGCGTCTTCATGCTGCCGATATTCTGGATGGCCTCCACCTCGCTAAAGCTGCCGCAAGACATTTTTGCCTGGCCGCCCGAATGGCTCCCCAGCACGCCGCAGTGGGGCAACTATGCCGAAGCCTTTGGCAAATATCCCCTGGCGCGTTACATGCTCAACAGCGGCATTCTGGTCGTCGCCAACATTATCGGCGGGCTGATTTCAACGCCCATCATCGCCTATGGTTTCGCCCGCTTCGATTTCCCCTTCAAAAATGTGCTCTTCATTCTGATGTTGAGCACCATGATGGTGCCCGGTCATATCAAGCTCATTCCGCTCTTCTGGCTCTACAGCAAGCTGGATTTGATCGACACCTACTGGCCTCTGATTCTGCCCGCCTATTTTGGCAATCCCTTCTTCATTTTTCTGCTGACCCAATTCATGCGCACGATCCCGGGCGAGCTGGACGACGCCGCCCGCATCGACGGCGCCGGCGCCTGGGGCATCCTCTACCGCATCATCATTCCCTTGAGCCGTCCGGCGCTGACGGTGATTGTGGTCTTCACCTTCGTCTGGGTCTGGAATGACTTCCTTGAGCCGATTATCTTCCTGCGCGATTGGGATTCCTATCCGATTTCGGTGGGTTTGGCCTTCTTCCAGGGGCGCTACAGCGTCGAATGGCACCTGTTCATGGGCGCGACGCTGGTCTCAATCATTCCGATTCTGCTGGTCTACTTCTTCGCCCAGAAGCATCTCATCGGCGGGCTGGCCTCCATCGGCATCAAAGGCTGACGAATCCCCCTCTAAATCCCCCAGTGAACCTGGGGAGACATGCCAATTCGGCGCTCGATTCCCCTGCCTTAGCTTGCTGGATTTCCGCCCCCCGTTGAGCGGGGGGACGAGGGGGTTTCACGGGCCGGGGGATGCTGTATGCCTAGCGCCGGCGGCCGCTCAGCAAAACCAGCGTCGCAAAAGCGCCCGAGGCCGCCCAAAGCAGGAATGGCGCGCTTAGATCAATCACTGACAGAGCATTGCCGAGCGGCGGCATGAGCGCAGCGCCCACATTCTGCAGCACGGCGCTGAAGCCGAGCGCGCTGCCCATCATCGCCATTTCCAAGCCCTTGACCTCGGTGATCGAAGCGCCCATCAAGGCCATGAAACTGTCGAAGCAGCAGCCGCCAATCACCATCGCGATCAAGACCAGGGCATAGTCCCCGCCGGCGAAGAACATCAACAGCGCGCCCAGCGACATCATCGCCGTGCCAACCGCCATAACCGGCCGCCGCTCGCCCAAGCGGTCCGACAGATGCGCGATCGGCGCCACGCCGATTAAACTGGCGAGAAAGAAAAGCGGAACGGCGCTATCGGCATCGGCCGCCGCCCAGCCTAGCGCGCGCAGGTAAGTCGGCACATAACCCACCAGGCCTTGCATCAGCCCGACGACGCCAAAGACCGCCAGCGCGATCACCCACAGCTCGCGGAAGCGAACGACGCGACGCAAGTTCGAGAAGAGCCGCCGCATGTCGAATCGCATCGGGCGCGGCGCTAGCACCGGCGGATGCGCCACCGCCCATACCAGCGCCAGCAATACCGAACAGAGGCCGAGGAATACCAGCACCGCCCGCCAGCCTCCCAACAGCGGCGAGAGCACGGTGGCGCCAAAGCGCGAGCCGAGCATCGCGCCGGCGGCGAAGCCGACCGACATGACGCCAGCGGCGAAACCCAATTGCCGCGAGGAGAACCACTCGCGATTCAGCTTGATGAAATTCAGCGGCAGTATCGGCTGCGCCATGCCCATCAGAAAGGAAAACAGAACGAAGGACCAGAAATCAACGGCCAGACCGCGCAGGGCGCCCGCGACGCCGGCGAAGAGGCAGAGCGCCACCAGCATGCGCTTGGTGCCGAAATAATCGATCAAGGCGCCGCCGGCCAAGCCGGTAACGATGCCCATCGCCATGCCAACGCCCCAGATCACCCCGATCTGAACCAGATCCAGGTCAAGCGACTCGGCGATCTCGCTGAACAGCGCCGACAAACTGGTGATGGGGAAGCCCATAGCGATGAAGCCCGACAGGCTCACCAGCGCCAGCATCACCCAGCGATACGGCGAATGCTGACGGTCGCTCTGGTCAATCACAGCCGCCATCCGAGCCGCTGAGGCTGCAAGCAGTGAGCGCAGGCGCCCGGCCAGCAGCGCAAATTGAAGCGATGGCGTGAAAAGAGGGACGGCATGCAAGTGCCTCGGATCAGGGCGCTTTCACCTTGCGCCGGCGGTAGCTCAGCAAGACGGCGGTCGCGAAGAGCCCCGACCCCGCCCAGAGCAGGAACGGAACATTCAAGGCGACGGTGCTGAGCGCATTGCCAAGCGGCGGCACAAAGGACGCGCCGATATTCTGCAGCATGCCGACGAAGCCCAGCGCGCTGCCCACCAAAGCCAACTCCAGGCCCTCGACTTCGGTGGTGGACGCGCCCTTCAAGGCCATGAAACTGTCAAAACAGAAGCCGCCAATCACCATCGCCAGCATCACGCCCCAGAAGCTGCCGCCGACGAAGTACATCAGCGCGCAGCCGATCGCCATCATCGTTGTGCCGAAAGCCATAACCAGACGCCGATTGCCCAGCCGATCGGACAAGTGTGATATCGGCACAACGCCGATCAAGCTGCTGAAAAAGAAGATGGTGATGGCGCTGTCGGCGTTGACCGGGTCCCAGCCGATTTCGCGCAAATAGGTGGGCACGTAGCCGCTTATGCCGCGCATCAAGCCCAGCACGCCGAAGACAGCCAGGGCGATCACCCACAATTCGCGGAAGCGGCTGACATATCGATAGTTGCCGATGATCTGTCCCAAGGCCGGCCGCCCCCCGGCGCGCCGCTCAACCGGTGGATGGACAAGCGCCCAGAGCACGGCGAGGACGATGGCGCAAAGGCCCAGGAAAATCAGCACCGCCCGCCAGCCGCCCAGCAGCGGGGAGAGCACCGTTGCGCTCACACGCGCCCCCAGCATCAAGCCGGTGGCGAAACCGGCCGACATCACGCCCGAGGCGAAACCCAGTTGACGCGAGCGGAACCACTCGCGATTGAGCTTGACGAAGTTCATCGGCAGGATCGGCTGCACCATGCCGAAAAAGAACGAAGAAAAGAACAGCGACCAGAAGTCCAAGGCCATGCCGCGCAAGGCGCCGAAAAGCCCAGTCGCCAAACATAGCGCGACCAGTGTGCGCCGCGTGCCAAACTGATCGATCAAGGTGCCGCCGATCAAGGCCGTGAAGATGCCCATCAGCGAGCCGACGCCCCAAACCACGCCGATTTCAACCAGGTCCAAATCGAGCGAATCGGCGATCTCGCTGAACAGCGCCGACAGGCCCGTCGTGGGGAAACCCATAACCAGGAACCCGGACAGGGTCACCATCGCCAGAATCACCCAGCGATAGGGCGAATCCTGACGGTCGGCTGGCGCGACAACTGGGGGCATCGAATGACCGCAGACGGAAGTCTAAACGAACAATCGCCGTATCGTAAATGAATCTGCTTCGAATACTAGGGACGAGCGGACGCTACCGGTGCGATCGCGGCGGAAAGGCATTGCGCCCACAATGACGATTTGCCTCCACATTTCGTATCTGTAGGGGCGTTTCGCTGAAACGCCCTTGCTTGTGCCATTGCGTGCTCGTAGGGCGACTCACCGAGTCGCCCCTACAGATTCCCATTTCCCGAGTTCACAATCTTGCGTGAGCCAAGTCCTTACTCGCGAGCGGCTGTGCGCCAAGAATCCTAAGCCGCGGCATGTTGTCCAATCGTGAATAGCCACTATAATCGTTTCTCAACTACTGACAGCGCGATGGGAAGGCGACGTGCCTTCAAATTGTCCGACGCTGCGCATCAACAGCGAGCGACTCCGGCGGGACTTTGACCAGCTATCCGAAATCGGCGCCACCGTCGGCGGCGGCGTATCGCGCTTGGCGCTATCCAACGAAGACCTGGCGGCGCGTTCCTGGTTTGCCGACCGCATCGAAGAAGCAGGCCTGCAAGTGCGCGATGACGAGGTCGGCAACCTCAGCGGCCTGCTCTGCGCTGAGGACCCCCAAGCCAAGACCCTGATGATCGGCTCGCATCTGGATACCGTGCCCAACGGCGGGCGCTATGACGGCGCCATCGGCGTCTTGATCGCGCTGGAGTGCTTGCGCCGCATCAGCGAAAGCGATATCAAGCTGCGCTGCCACCTGGAGGCGATCAACTTCACCGACGAAGAAGGCACCTGGAAATCGCTCTTCGGCAGCAACGGCGTCATCGGCAAGATATCGGCCGCCGATATCGACGACGCCCTGCAAGACAACATGCCCTTCCGCGCCGCCCTCTACCGCGCCGGCATCATGCTGGAAGAGATCCAGAGCGCCCGCCGCGACCCCGCCGCCATCCTGGGCTTCCTCGAGGTTCATATCGAGCAGGGCAAGACCCTGCATGAACGCGACCTCGACCTGGGCATCGTCAAGACCATAGTCGGCCGCACGACCTACAATGTCATGTTTTATGGCGAAGCGGCGCACGCCGGCACCACCACCGCCGATGAACGCCGCGACGCGCTCCATGGCGCAGCCGCCTTCATTACCGCCGCCCATCAGCTAATCCGGTCGGAGTATCCGACGGGCGTCGTCAATTGCGGGCACCTCAGCGTCGTGCCGGACAGTTTCAACGTCGTGCCGGCCGAGGCTTCGCTGCGCATGGAGATCCGCCATCCGGACACACCGACGCTGATGGAGATGGAAGCCCGCCTCATCCGCCTGGCGCAGGAATGCGCGCGCGATCACCGGCTCACGGTTTCAACACAGCGCGAGCTCTATCGAGAAGCCGAGCGCATGTCCGGCTATCTGGTCAAGCAGATCGAAAGCGCCTGCCGCGCCGAAGATGTTCGCTGCATCTCCATCGCCAGCTACTCGGGCCACAACGCCCAAATCATGAACCAGATGGTGCCGGCCGGCATGATCTTCTTGCCGTCGGTGGATGGCGTCAGCCATAATCCCAGAGAATTCACTGAATGGCGGCACGTCGAGTTGGGCGCTAATGTGCTGCTGCGCACGATCTTGCAGTTGACGGTGTAACACAGGACGGCAATTGTAGCGGCGACTTATTGGGTCGCCCGTCTTAAACGGACCGCCTGTAGGGGCGACTCGGTGAGTCGCCCACCAAAAGCCATTCAGGATCAGGAATCATCCCATGTCCCACCTCAGCCGCCGCAAAAAAGAACGCGAAATGCGCGCCGCCGGCCGCCTGCCCGCCGGCCAATCCCTTACTGAGAAATTCCCCGTCCTCACCTACGGACCTACCCCCAAGTTCAAGCCAGAGACTTGGGACCTGCGCGTCTTCGGCGCCGTCCAGCAAGAGAAGCGCTGGACCTGGGATGAGTTCCTGCAGCTGCCCACCGGGACGATGACAGTCGACATCCACTGCGTCACCCGCTGGAGCAAATTCGATACGCTGTGGGAAGGCGTCCTGTTCCGTGATTTCCTGCGCCAACTGGAGCTGACCAGCGAGGCGCGCTTCGTCATCGCCCACTGCGAATACGGCTACAGCACCAACCTGCCGCTGGCAGTCATGGACGATGATGATGTCATGCTCGCTTACAAATACGAGGGGCGCTATCTGCACGAACCCGAGCTGATGGAGCATGGCGGTCCGCTGCGCACGGTCGTGCCCAAGCGCTATTTCTGGAAGAGCGCCAAATTCCTGCGCGCCCTCGAATTCAGCCCGGTCGACAAGCCCGGCTTCTGGGAGCAAGGCGGGTATCACAACGACGGCGACTTCTGGAAGGAAGAGCGCTTCCAGCGGCGGGGCTTCTTTTAGCGCGGGTTTGCGACAAGTTTTTCGCCACAGAGACACAGAGACACAGAGGCACAGAGGGCTGTAGGGGCGAGACTTGTCTCGTCCTAGATCCATAACGGAAGGCGCTGTACGGGCAAGCCGGTGGTTCGTCCGCGCTCCTGTTTTGACCCCAAGCGCTGCATTGGATAAACTAGGGCGACAGTGCTCTCACACCTAGAGACAGGATGCGCTCATGCCCAAAATATTGACCGACGACCAAATCGCCTTTTACCACGACAAAGGCTGGCTCAAAGTCGAAAACGTCATCCCGCCGCGCAGCATCGAGCTCGGGCGCAAGGTCTGCGCCGACTGGGTCGATCGCACCGTGCAGGCCTGGGTGGACGAGGGCTTGCTGGATGACGGGCTCGCGCATCTCGACCTCGAGCATCGGCTGACAGTCGCCTGGAATGAAGCCGGCAAGCCGATGTACCATCGCAGTCCGCGCCGGCAAATCGTATGCAGCGAGCTATTCCGATTCATGAGCGAGCCGAACGTGATTGACATCGCCGAAGACCTGCTGGGCAGTCCTGAAGTCTTCATGCATGGCGTCTTCAATCTCAGACCCAAGCTGCCCGATCAGCGCTGGACGCGCACGCCCTGGCATCAGGATTCACAGTATTACCCCTCGATCGCCCAGGTGCATACGCTCTCGATCTGGATGCCGCTGATGCGCGTCACCACCAAGAACAGCTGCCTGCAAGTCGCCGAGGGTTTTCATCGCGGCGATATGTACGCCATAACCGAAGACGAAGAGACCGGCTTCCTCGGCATCTCGAAAGAAGAGCGCGCGGCGCTGCCGGGCATCCCGGTCGAGATGGAGGCCGGCGACGCGCTCTGCTTCACCCAGCTGACGCCGCATGCCGCCCTGCCCAACAAATCCGATGCCGTGCGCTGGTCCATCGACTTGCGCTATCAGTCCATCGCCGACGCCTTTGTTGATGAATACAATGTCGAAATTGGCGGCCGCGACAAAGGCTTCATCGCCCGCAGCGAAGCCGATCCGGCATCGGTGGCCAGCTGGGAAAGCTGGGAACGCCAGTGGGAAGACGATCCCTACAGCGCATATTGATGCAACGTCAAGTCTTCAATTCGGTCCGGCTCCGCAAACAGTTCTTGCCTAGAGCGATCGGCCCAATCCAAACAGTCTGATTACACATCAGGCTTGTGATATAATCACACTTGCTTCGTATACACGTAAGGCTTAGGAGAATTGCACATGAGAAAGCACCGATTGATTGCGCTTTTGCTGGCGGTTTTGCTGCTGGGCGTGCTTGGGCCCATGGCTGTCGCCCAGGATACCCAAACCCTGACGGTCTCAATCTGGGGATTTAACCTGGATGTGCTTGAAGAGAATGTCTTCGCGCCGTTTGAAGAGATGTACAACGTAGACATCGTGCTGGATACCGGCAACAACTCGGATCGGCTGGCGCGGCTGCAAGCCGAGGGCGACAACACCGATATTGACGTCGTGCATTTCGCCACGCAGTTCACTCATTTAGCCAGTCAAGCAGACTTGCTGCAGCCCTACAATCCGGACATGCTGGAAAACCTGGACGAAGTCTACGATTGGGCGCAGGACCCGCTGGGCAACCAGGCCGGCGTCGGCTACACAGTCAACAGCCTCAGCCTGATTTACCGCTCCGACCTGATTGAAACGGAAATCACCTCCTGGGCCGACCTGCTGCGCGACGATGTCGCCGGTTTCGTCAGCATTCCCGAGATGTCCACCACCTTCGGCCCGGCCACGCTCATCATGATTGACCGCGCGCTTGCGATGCAAGACATGGGCGACGAAATGGGTGACATCAACTACGATGCGGATATGGCCTGGGAAGCCTTGCCCCAACTGGCCGATAACCTGGTGACAACCTATATCCGCAGTTCAGCGCTGACGACACTGGTTCAGGAAGAAGAAGTCTGGCTTGCGCCTTATGCCAGTTTTGCCGTCGGCAACCTGATCAATACGGGTCACGACCTGAGCACGGTCGTTCCGGCAGAAGGCGTCGTCGGCCAGACGAATATGATCAGCATCACGGCCGCCACCGATCAGGTGGACCTGGCGCATGCCTATATCGACTGGTTCATTTCGCATGATGTCCAGGAGGCGGAAGCGCTTGACCTGATCGATTCGCCGGTTAACGCCACAGTCGAGCTGCCGGAGGACATTTGCGCGCTGCTCACCTGTGGCGAGATGCTCGATACCATGATTGTGCTGGATCAGGCGCAAGTGTCAGAACGCCTGGAAGATTGGCTAGAGCGTTGGAATGAAATCATGGTGCGCTGACGCCACAGGTCAGATTAGCGACGATTCTGTACCAGGGGGCCCGCGCGCCCCCTGTTTTGAATCATGATTCGACGACCCAATCAGTCACGCACTGTCATCTTGCTGGTCGCTCCGGCCTTTGTTTTTGTACTCGTCTTCTTCATCTTGCCGCTGATTTTCCTGCTCTCACAAAGTGTGCTGCCGGAAGAGGGCGGCATCACGCTGACCGGCTACGTTGACTTTTTCCAGAGCCGCGTGTCGCGCATCGTCTACCTGCGCACGCTCAAGCTCGGCCTCATCGTCACCGGTATCTCCGTGCTTTTGAGCTACCCGGCCGCCTTTGTGCTGGCGCGGATGCCGGCCCGCCGCCGTTCGTTCTTGATGTCGCTGGTGATCCTCCCCCTGATGACCAACGCGGTGGCGCGCACTTTCGCCTGGCTGATCATTCTGGGGCGGCGCGGCATGCTCAACCAGACGCTTCTGTCCCTGGACCTGGTCGAGAACCCGCTGCGCTTCATATTCACCGAAACCGCGATTGTGCTGGGTCTGACGCAATTGTTTCTGCCGCTGATGGTTTTGCCGCTGGTGAGCGCGATGGAGAATATCCCGGATGATGTGCTGGAAGCGGCGCAAAGCCTTGGCGCCAACCGGCTCACGACATTCCTGCGCATCGTCGTGCCCTTGTCCTCCGATGGCCTCGTTCTGGGCGCGACGCTGGTATTCACCGGCTCGGTAACGGCCTTTGTCACCCCGGCCATCCTCGGCGGGTCGCGCTTATTGCTGATGTCTACCCTGTTGCGGCAAAAGGCGGTGATTCTCTTTGACCAGCACGCGGCCGCGGTGGTCGCGGTTGTGATGATCGTGACGACGCTGGCGGTTAACCTGCTGCTGCGCGTCTTGCGCGTGCAACAGAGCTAGGAACGAGCCGCATGGTTTCGCGCTGGATGTACATCAGCCTGGTCATTCTTTACAGCTTCTTGCTCGGCCCTTTCATCATCATCTTCATGGCGAGCTTCGGGGCCAATGCAAATCTGGCCTTTCCGCCACAGGGTTTCACGCTGGATTGGTTTGCCAATGTTTTCGAGACATCGCAATTCATCGACAGCTTCTGGATCAGCCTGCAGCTCGCCCTGCTATCGACAATCGTCTCGCTGGTCATGGGCATGCCGGTCGCCTATGCGCTGACGCGTTATGATTTTGCCGGGGCGGGCATGGTGGAGACCGTCTTTTCAGCGCCGATACTCGTGCCCGGCCTGGTTGTCGGCTTTGCCATGCTGAATTTCTTTGTGCTCCTGGGTGATTTGCCGGTCATGACGGGCTTGTTCATCGGCCACACGGCGATTCTGTTTCCCTACAGCGTGCGCGTCATTTCCGCCAGCCTGCGCAACCTTGACCCCTACGTTGAAGATGCCGCGGTCAGCCTGGGCGCGAACCGCCCGCGCGGCTTTCTGCTGGTTGTGCTGCCCAATATGCAGGCCGGGATCGCAGCCGCGTTTGTCCTGGGCTTCATCACATCATTCAACAATGTGCCGGTCTCGCTTTTCCTGAGCGGCCCCGGCGTGACCACACTGCCCGTTTCCATGCTCAGTTATCTGGAATATTATTTTGACCCGACCATTGCCGCGCTCTCGACGCTGCTTGTCATCTTTACCGTCTTGCTCGTACAGACGGCGGAACGCGTACTCGGCCTGTCACAGTTTGTGTAGTTTATGCCGCATTTGGAAATTCAGGACCTGACCGTCTCCTACGAAAAGAACAAGCCAACGCTGGAGCGGTTCAGCCTGCACGTTGAACAAGGAGAATTGCTGTCTCTTCTGGGGCCAAGCGGCTGTGGCAAGACGACGACCCTGCGCAGCGTAGCCGGCTTCATTCAACCCGACGCCGGCCGCATTGTCATCAATAACCGGGATTATACGCGCCTGCCCCCCAACAAGCGCGACATTGGTCTGGTCTTCCAAAGTTATGCGCTCTTTCCGCATTTGACCGTCTTCTACAATGTCGCCTTCGGCCTGCGGATGCGCCGCATTCCAAGGAAAGAGATTCATAGCCGCGTCAGCAATGCCCTGAAAATGGTGGGGCTGGAAGCCTTTGCCGACCGCCGCCCATCACAGCTATCGGGCGGCCAACAGCAGCGCGTCGCCCTCGCCCGCGCCACCGTCATTGAACCGCAAGTTCTGCTGCTGGACGAACCCCTGAGCAATCTGGATGCGCGGCTGCGCGTCGATATGCGGCAAGAGATTCGGCGCACCCAGCAGCAGCTCGGCATCACAACCCTCTACGTAACCCACGATCAGGTCGAGGCGATGAGCATCTCTGACCGTGTGGTGGTGATGAATCAAGGCGCGATTGAGCAAATCGGCACGCCGGAGCAAATTTTCGCCGCGCCCGAAACAGTATTCGTCGCCGACTTCATGGGTTTCGACAATCACTTCAGCGCGGCGGTCCTCTCGGTGAAAGACGGCAAGTTGACGGTGGATTGGGGCGGCGCTTCCATCGAACTGCCATGGCAAGCCAAGCTTGGATCGCCCCGTCCCGGCGCTCGGGCTGAGGTCTTTTTTCGCGCCGACAATGCCAGCCTGTCCGCGGGAACGGAAACGACCGGGCTGCCCGGGCAAGTCATCCTGCATACCTTTCATGGCAATCAACTGCGATACCTGGTAGATACCGAAGTCGGCGAATTCAGCATCATGCAAGACAGCGCCAGCGAACGCTTTGACCCGGGCGCAGCGGTGAGGGTGCTGCCGCAGACGCAAAAATGGATAGCCATCTTTGAAGAAACCGAGCAAAACACATGATGAACTCACAAGACGCAGACGTACAAAAGCATCTTCGCTGTCGGCCGGGCGATGTCGCCCGCAGCGTGCTGTTGCCGGGCGACCCGGCGCGCGCCCGCCGCATTGCCGAAGCGTTCGATGAAGCCCGCCTGATCGCTGAAAACCGGGAATATGTGCTGTTCACCGGGCTAACGAACGGGGTCGCGGTCAGCGTTTGTTCGACCGGGATTGGCGGTTCATCAGCCGCCATCGCCTTGGAAGAGTTGCGCAATGTCGGCGCTGAGCTGTTTATTCGGGTCGGCTCTGCCGGCGGGCGGCGCAAAGATATGCCGATCGGTTCCCTGGTGGTGCTGACGGCTGCATACCGCGGCGACGGCGTATCGGACGAATATCTGCCGCTGGGCTTTCCGGCAGTGGCTGACCTGAATGTGAGCAATGCCTTGATCCGGGCGGCGAAGGATCTGGGGTATGAGGCCTGGACGGGAATCGGCACGACGCGCAGCGCCTTCTACGCGCGCCATCCGGAACTGAACGAGCAGTTGCGGCGGGCCGGGGTAGTCGCGGCGGAAATGGAAGCGTCAACGCTGTTTATTGTCGGGGCGCATCGCGGGGCGAGGGTCGGCTGCGTGCTCGCCACCGACTCCAACATATACCTGGAAAAGCAACCTACGCCCCCAGAGAAAGAGGCGCTTTACATGCAGGGCGAACACATGACTATACAGACCGCGCTGCGAGCGGTGCAATTGCTGGAAGGGACACCATGACGGATTACGATTTGCTGCTGCTTCATGCCCGGATTGCCGATGTCTTCCGATGCCGGCTCTTCGAGGGCTGGGTTGGCATCCGTGACGGGCGCTTCCTCGCGGTTGAAGCGGGGGCGCCGCCGCAGGGCATCCGCGCGCAAGATACCATAGACCTGGCCGGGCGCATCGTTATGCCGGGCTTGATCGATTCGCATCTGCACATCGAGTCCAGCTTATTGACGCCGCGCCGCTTTGCGGAAGCCGTCTTGCCCTTCGGCACCACGACCATTCTCAGCGACCCGCACGAAGTCGGCAATGTCGCCGGCGAGGAAGGCGTGAAATGGATGATCGCCGCATCGCAGGATTTGCCGCTCAGGATCTATCATTCGATTCCGAGTTGCGTGCCCGCCACGTCGCCCGAAATCGAATGGACGCATGAGGTCTTTGACGCCGCGACGATTCGACGCCTGGCAAAACAGCCAACGGTCATCGCATTGGGCGAAGTGATGGATTATCGCGGTTTGCTGGGCCCGAACGAACGCTTGCGGGCGATTGTGCAGGCGGCCAGAGAAAACAACCTGCTAATCGAAGGGCATATCCCGACCCTGGCGGGGATTGAACTCTCGCAGTACCTCGCGCATGGGATCAGCTCCGACCATACGCTGACCTTCGCCGCCAAGATTCAGGAGCAAATCTCAAAAGGTCTGGCGGTCATGCTGCAAACCAAATCGCTGACGCCGGAGAACATGGCGGCCGTCGCGGAATTGCCGGACCGGTCGCATATCATACTCGTCACCGATGACATCGAACCGTCACTGCTTGCCGACGGGCATCTGTCGCGCATTGTGACGCTGGCGACCGAAGCTGGCATGCCGCCGCTGGAAGCGATTGCCGCCGCCACCATTCGCCCGGCGCGTTATCTTGGCTTGCGCGATCATGGTGCGATTGCCCCCGGTTTCCTGGCTGACTTCCTGGTTATGGACGAGATCAGCGCTTTCCCGCCGGCGCAGGTCTTTGTCGGCGGCCAGCAAGTGGCGGGCGCGGGCGCAATGGATTCGGATATCACGCGGGAAAACCCAACGCAGCCGGATTATCCGGGCATTCCCGGTCCCTTCGCCGCCGCAGATTTCAGGCTGGATGGCAAGGGCGGCAGCGGGGGCGTGCAGGCGCAAGTCGTTGCTCTACGAAATAAGCATTCGACCCTGACCGAATTGGAGCAGCGGTCTGTGCGCTTGCAGGATGGACGCGTGCAGTTTCAGGCGGGCGACGGCTTGGCGCTGGCAGCAGTGATCGCGCGGGATGGGTCATCACGGATGGTGGGCCTCATCGCCAACACCGGCCTCAGAGAGGGCGCATGGGCCAGCAGCGTCGCCCACGATTGCCATAATCTGCTTGTGATTGGCCGCTGCCCGGGAGCGATGGCGCAAGCCGCCAATGCGGTGCATGCGCTGGGTGGCGGCGTCGCCGTTGCTACCGACAGAGGCGTTGAAGCCTCCTTGCGGCTGCCCTATTTCGGCTTGCTGAGCGATGAGCCGGTCGCAGATGTCGCGCGCGGGCTGGCGGATGTGGAAGAGGCGATGCGGCGAATCGGAGCGCATCAAACACGCCCGTTCCTGACATTTTCAATCATGAGCTTGAGCGTTAGCCCCTACGCGAAATTCACCGATAAAGGGCTTGTCGATACCGAGTCACGCCAACTGATTCGACCACTTTTGACCGACTCGTAAATCAAAAATGTCGAGCAGGATTGCTCCTCGAGATGATCATCTGACAAGCGCAGATTTTGCACTTTAGCCCAATACTTGGCACAATAAGTTCCTGACAAAATAATGAAAGGGAATCTAATGAATATCGCTCGTCATTTCTTCGTTCTGCTTCTGATTGTCAGCATGCTCGTCGGCGCCGGAGCCGCTACGGCACAAGACGATGTCACGCTGACGATCTGGACCTTCGGCTCTTTCTTCACCGATTTCTACGACGGCATCGAAGCCGACTATAAAGAAATCGCGCCCCATGTCAGCATCGAGGTCGAAGAAATCCCCTATGGCCAGCTATACGACAACTTGCAAGGCGCCATTGTCGCCGGCGTCGGCGCGCCCGATATCGTGGACGTGGAGCAAGGCGTCATCAGCCGCTTCCTCAAAGGCGAACCCGGCTTGGTGCCGCTAAATGATCTCATCGCGCCATACGAGGACGACTACATCATGGCCAAGACGGGCTTGTACGCGCATCAGGGCGCCATCTACGGCATCGACCACTGCCTCTGCCCGGTCGTCCTCTACTATCGCCACGACATCTTCGCCGATGCCGGCATTGAAATGCCCATCGCCACTTGGGATGAATACATCGAGGCGGCGGCTGCGTTGACCGACCAGGGCATCGCGGCGCTTGTATTGGACGACCGCAGCTGGGGCGATTTCTATATCCTGCTGCTGCAATCGGGCAGCCCCGGTTTCTTTGATGCCGAGGGCAATGTCATCGTCGACAGCGCCGAGACTATCGCCCTGCTGGAATGGTATCTGGGCTTGCTCGAGAGCGGCGTTGCGATCGCCCCGGGCGATTCGCAGAGCACCTACGGGCTGATGGCGGAGGGCAAGATAGCGGCCCGGGCTGGCGCCGATTGGTACGGCGGCTTCATCAAGAACAATGTCGCCGATACTGAGGGTCTCTGGCGCGCGGCGCCCCTGCCCGCCTTTGAGGAGGGCGGCGCCCGCACCAGCACACACGGCGGCACCGCCTACTCGATCACGCAGCAGAGCGAGCATAAAGACGAGGCTTGGGCTTTCATCGAATTCGCCTTGTTCAATGAAGACAACAAGATCTTCGAATTTGAGGTGAACAACCTGCTGCCGCCTGTGCTCTCGCATCTGGATAACGAAGCGCTGCTGGGTCCCGACCCCTACTTCGACAACCAGTCTCTGGGCGAGCTCTTCCTTGAGCTGGCGCCGGAAGTGCCGCATCAAGTGCGCGGTCCCTGGTTTGATGAAGCCAGCACGCTAGTGGGCAACGCCATATTTCAAGCGGCCACGGGCGAGAAAACAGCCGAGCAGGCGCTGAAAGACGCGGCTGAAGAATTGCGCCGCGCGATCGACTTCGGTTAGGGAATCTGGTTGACTTGGCCTTGGCAAACCCCCCTCTAAATCTCCCCCCATTGCAATGGGGGGAGACTTCGACGATGCGCGAATTTCGATGCCCGTTATCAGTTTCGCCAGTCGCGCTCCCCCTCCCTAATGCTTTGGGGAGGGGGCCGG
>WTGN01000035.1 GCA_011523545.1 Chloroflexota bacterium
CTCCCTGACTCGTCGGGGAGGGGGCCGGGGGGTGGGGTTGGCTTCAAACGAAGCCGACAATCGCTGTCAGGCTCCGGTCAGTTGCGCGATCTCTATGGCGACGCTAGCTTTCCAATTGAGCCAGCTGTCTCGTGAGGCGGCTCTTGCGGCGCGCCGCGTTGCGTTTGTGAACGACGCCGCGGCTGGCCAGTTTGTCCAGGTCGCGCACAGCGATCTGAGTCGCAGTACGCGCCTCATCAAGGTTGCCATTATCGATGGCTTCACGCGCTTTCTTGACCAATGTACGCGCGCGATTACGATAATGGCGGTTGTGAAGCCGTCTCTTCTCGTTTTGCCGTATGCGCTTTATCGCTGATTTGTGATTTGCCATAATCCAAGTTTTGAGGAAGCGGCGCTTCCTGTAGCTCCTTTCAAAGGCTCGGCTGCATGCGTCCATCTCAACCGGCGTTCATATCAGCACGGAAGCTTATCACCAGACTTGGCAAATGTCTATAGCGTGTTGGAGGGATGCCGGCGCTGATGACGCGGGCGGGCGTCGTCTTGTCAGTCCGCGATTTTGGGGTCAAACGCGTCGCGCAATCCATCGCCGATCAGGTAAAAGCAGAATACGGTCAAGGTGATCAGCAGCCCGGGCAAGAATACTAGATGCTGGGCGCGCCGCATGTAATCGACGCTGTTGCTGAGCATGTTGCCCCATGAAGGAATCGGCGGCTGAATGCCGAAGCCAATGTAACTTAGCGCTGCTTCCAGCAGGATCAGACCACTCATCGCCTGCGCCAGGACGATTATCAGCAGCGAGAAAACATTGGGCACAATATGTACGAACATGATGCGCAGGCTGGACGCGCCGATAGCTTGAGCGGCAATGTTATACTCGCGCTGTTTGAGCGAAAGCGTCTCGCCCCGCACCAAACGCGCCACGCCCGTCCAACCGATCACGGAGAGAATGAACACCAGCGTCGCCGGCGTGGGCGACAGCACCGCGTTGATCGTTATCAGAAGGAACAGGCCCGGGATGGAGTTCAGCGTGGTGACAAGCCACATGATAATGTCATCGATGATCCCGCCAAAAAATCCGGCGAAGACACCAACCGTGATGCCGATGCTGATCGAGAATATGGCGGTGAAGAAGGCGATGCCCAAAGATACGCGCCCGCCATAGAGCAGGCGGCTCAGATGGTCCCGCCCCAATTCGTCCGCGCCAAGCGGGTGCCCCGGGGCAAATAAGGGCAAATACTTGTTGCTCAGGTCGATCTCCACCGGATCCACCTGGAGAACGGTTTCGCTCAAAAACGGAGCGAACAAGGAGGCCAGCGCAAATGCCAGCACAATCGCCATTGCTGCCAAAGTCGTGCGGTCCCGGCCTATGCGGCGGGCCGCCTTGCGCCACATATTCTGCGACGGCGGCAGCTCTTCATGCGGCTGATGCCTGAGCTTGGCGGTTGCGCGGTTTACTCGCGCCGATCCACTTTGCATGCCCGGCCCCCGATTATTGCAGCCGCACGCGCGGATCAAAGAGCGCGAGCAGAATGTCGGAAAGCAAATAAGCGAGAATGGCCAGGATGGACGATATGACGACCGACGCCATCACCACAGGGTAATCCCGGCTGACGGCGGCGTCCAAGAGAAGCAAGCCAACGCCGGGCCAGGAAAACACGCGCTCAATGACAACGGAGCCGCCAATCAAGCCAAAGAGCAGCGGCCCCAAGAAAACCGTAAATGGTATGAAAGCGTTGCGCAAGGCATGCCTGATCCAGACGCTGTGGCTGGGCAAGCCCTTGGCGCGGGCGGTGCGGATGTAATCGCTGCTGATCGTCTCCAGCATTTGCGCGCGCAGCAAGCGCGACAAAGCGGCGATGGTGCCGAACGAGATCACCAGCACCGGAACAATCATGTACTGCAGGCGTTCATATATTGGCGGGCAGCCGCCGCGAACCGGCGGGCAGCGCCCTCCCATCGGCAGCATCGGGCCCCCGTCGCCCAAGCCATGCGGCTCAAGCGCGCGGGGCAAAGCGATACCAAAGAACATAATCAATAACAGACCCAGCCAAAAGCTGGGAAAAGAATCGCCCAACACCGAGAATATGCGCGAGTAGCGGTCAATGGCTCTTCCGCGATATACCGCCGCCAATACGCCCAGGACGATGGCGACAGAATAGCCAACCAGCAGCGCGGCGACATTGAGCTCAATCGTCGCGCCCAATCGCTCGGCTATCAAGTTGAGCGGATTCGAACCGCGGAATTTGAAGGACGAGCCGAAGTCGCCGCGCAGGATGCCATAATTGTCGCCCCAGGCATCGGCTTCTCCATCGAGATTCGTATCCACCATCATCCAGTCATCGCCGATCAGCCAGCGCAGATATTGCACCGGCAGCGGATCGCTGATGCCAAGGCGGATGGCCAGGCGCTCGCGTTCGTCTTGGCGCATTGTCGGGTCAAAGGCCAAAATCGCAATTGGATCGCCTGATGCCGCCATGATGGCATAGACGATGACGGTGATTCCAAAAAACGTGGGTATGGCCTGCAACAAGCGCCGCGCGATATATCTCTGCATGCGCGCAAACCTGCCGGGCGTCGCTGAATAATCAGCCGCCAGGGGCGTGGGGATCCCCTGGCAGCAAAACGGCGTCGTCCGCTATGGCATAGCGACGGCCGGCGATACCCAGGCGTCTTGCGAGTAGGTGCGCGAGAATGGCGTCGGGTTCCAGTTCTTCGTGCCCGGCAGTACCGCCGTCATCGCCTCGGAGACGTACATGTAGAAGTAGGGCATGTCGTTGAACAGGATCTCCTGCACCTGCTCATAGAGCGCCGCCCGCGCTTCTGTATGACAGCCGGGAACAACCCGCGCCTGGTCATTCAATTCGATCAACTCGGCGCTGTAATACGAGCCAAAGTTGAAGCCGGAGCCCGGCACATCAACTTCCGGATAATAAAATGGCGAGATATCCGGATCGACCGGCAGGCCCAGGCTCCAGCCCAGCATGTTCATGTCGAAAGTCTGTCCCGTTAGCTCAGGCAAGAAGGCGCTGCCCCAATCGATGGCTTCGAAAATGGCGTTGAAGCCGACTTTGTTCATCTCGGACTGGAAGTATAGCCCCATCTGCTCGCCGATTTCCGAGCCGGCCGGCACGTGCAAATCGAGCGTCAGTTCGCTGCCGTTGTATTCCGGATCGACCTCCCGCGCGAACAAGCACTCGTCGCAGACGCGGGGCGTGCTCGGATCATCATCGTCGTCGATCCAGCCGGCCTGGGTCAATTTTTCCATCGCCAGCTCCGGATTGTATTCGTATTGGAGCTCCGGATTGTACACCCAGGATGTCGGAATGGTGTGCGTGGCCACCTTGAAGCCGTTGCCATCGCGAATGCCCTCGATCAGCGCGTCCATGTCCACCGCGTGAGAAATCGCCTGGCGCACCAGCACATCGCCCAAGACAGGATGCGGCTCCTGGGGCACGATGTTGCCGTCTTCATCAATGCCGGGCTGCGGATTATCCGGATTGGCGTGGTTCATGCCGAAGAAGGTGAAGCCGTTGCCGGTGAATTCAAAGCGCGGATATTCCAGCAAATCCGGATCGGTGCGGAATTCTTCCTGCCGCGTCGCCGGTACAGCCAAAATGCTGAACTCGCCGCCGATGAATCGCTCGGTTTCGACATTTTCGTCCGCGACCTGCAAGGTCACTGATTCCGAAGGGCTGATGAAACCCAGTATCGAATCGGGAAAAGATTGATCGGCCAGCAGGCTGATGCGCTCGCCAGCGGCGAATTCCACATCCTTGAACGGCCCAAAGGATACCGTTGGAATGCGCCGGGGCTCGTCCATCATCGCGGCATAATTGTCGCCATACAGTTCGGAGAATACATGAGCCGGCACCGGCGTCACATCGTTCACATCGCTGAAGGAGATGCAGTCCGCCTCGTTGAAGGTCACCACAACCGTATAGTCGTCGGGCGCCTCGACGCTGACGATCTTGCCGCCGGCGGGCGTGCCATCCGCCATCGTCTCGAATATGCCAGAGCGCGGGCTGTCGATTTGACCGCTGCGCGTCGCATTAACCGACCACATGTAATCCGCCGATGTGATCGGCGTGCCATCGTTCCAGGCGATGTCCTCTCGCAAGTGAATGGTCAAGACTTTGCCGCTCTCGTCGTATTCCCAGCCAGAAGCCATCGCGCCAGCCAGATTCGGCTCTTCCAAACCAGTGAACGGGCTGACGCCGATGATCGCTGGATATAGCAAACCGTATACGGCGCTGGATGCGGTGTCCCCGCCGATAAGCGGATTGAATGTCGCGGGATCGCCCGCTGTGCTCCCGTCAATGATGATGCCGCCCAAGCCAGGGCCGGGCGCTTGATCCGCGTCTTGCGCGCTCAGCGGATAGACAAGTGAAACCAACAATAAGAGAATCAACCCAAGAATCTTTCTCATTTGACCCACCACCCCTTCATTCAGGTTATCCGGCATTGCTAAACAGGTGCTTTCCTTCAGTTTAGTCTAACATAATACTGTCTCTTTAACCTAGCGAAGACCGCTGCGCATGATTGCGGCGAAGCCCGGCTGTCTCCATTTTGCTTGCCTTCGAGACAGGCCAGCGGAAGGGTTTCATGCTGGTCTGTGAACGTGATGCGCTTCCCCTACAATTACCGAAACCGATTTGCGATAATGTGCCACAGAATTCATTGGCGACGATTTTCACAAACAGGACAGGACGGCCAGAATGATCAACAGAGGCGGCGAGCGGTCGGTACTTCATCAAATGCTTCGTTGCGGTATTTTCGTCTTTTTCGCGCTTTCCATCGTCGCTTGCGGCAGCATGGTCGAGCCGGTCATGCGCGAAGCGACGGCGACATCGGTATCGGTAGACGAGCCCGATGACAGCGCGACGCCGACAATGCCACCGACCGCAACGACTATGCCACCCACGCAAACGCCGACGACCGCGCCGACAGCCATGCCCACGCTCGAACCATCGCCCAGTCCCGAGCCGACGTCCGCCCCGGCGCTCTCGCCTATAGACCGGCTGGTTGCCGTGCGTGACCCCTTCAACGGCGCGATTCTCTTCGGCACATTCCAAGACGCGGCCAACTATTCCTGTGCCAACTGCCATCTGACCGACAGCGAGAAGGCAAACCTAGGACCTGGCTTGCTTAACATCAAAGACCGCGCCGCCACCCGCGTCGAAGGCGTGACCGCCGCCGAATACATATATCAGTCCATAGTCGATTCCAAGTCCTACACTGTGGAGGGATTCGACCCCGAGCTCATGCCGCAGAATTGGGCCGAAATCTACAGCGATCTCGAGATATTTGACATCGTCGCCTATTTGATGACGCTCGAAGGCCGCTCCGACATCGACGATCCCGATCCTGTGGCCGAAGACGCCGACTGACGCGCGCCCGCCGCTACTTGAGCAGCTCGTCGACCGCGGCTTGCAGATCTTGTTCCGCCGCCGCGATTGATCCGCGCACAGTTTCCAGCCAACGTTCATCATCTTTGATGCTGACGCCTTCCCGCGCCAGAACATCGGCAGTCGCGCTCGGCGCGGCGCCACCGGGCAGCAGGCGCGCGTCGACAAATGCCTGCGGGTCCAGCGCGCGCTTGAAAGCATCTTCGCTCAGCTCGACATGCAGCCCCAGGCTCTCGCGCGCGACCTCGCTCAACATGCGCCGCGTGAGTTCGTCGGGCGCCAGTCCTTCGCGCTGCGCGTAGCTCACGAGCGCCGAAACGATGCCATGCGCCTGGCGGAAGGGCAGGTTGCATTCTCGCACCAAGGTATCAGCAAGCTCCGTCACCGTCGTGAAGCCCTGCCCGGCGCGCTCGCGCAAGCGGGAGACGTTCACTTCCAGCGTGTCAATGACGGCGGCAAAAAGCTGCAGCATCTGCCCGGCCGTGTCCAGCGAGCCGAAAAGCGGCGGAAATACCTCGTCTTCAATGTCCTGCGTATCGCCATAGGGAACGTTGTGGCACTGGATAACGATGCCCTGCGCCTGCGCCAGCATGCGGCTGATGCGCGCTCTTAGATGCTCCAGCACAACCGGGTTGCGCTTCTGCGGCATGATCGAGCTGATCTGAATGAAGCTGTCGTCGATGCGGATGGCGCCGCTCTCCTGCGTCGCCCAAAAGAGCATGTCTCGCGTGAAGCGGGACAGGTTAATCCCCAGCGTTGACAAGGCGCCGGCTACATCGGTGAGATTGTCAGAAGCGCCGATGCTGTCATAAGTGCTAAGTTGAATCTCGTCGAAACCAAGCAGGCGCGCGCTCAGATGGCGATCGATGGGAAAGGCGGTACCGGTCAGGGCGGCGGCGCCGAGCGGGCTCAGGTTATTGGTCTTGTATGCGAAGCGCAGGCGCGCCGAATCCCGCCGCAGGCCGGCCATCAGCCCAGCGAAATAATGCGCCATCGTTGTTGGCTGCGCCGGCTGTGTGTGCGTATAGCCGGGCATCAGCGTGCCTAAGTGCAATTCTGCGAAACTGCGCAGACTCTGGCGAAAATGCAGCAAATCCTCCAGCGCCCGCAGCAAACGTGGACGCAGGGCGAGCCGCGTCAGCGCATAGCCGAGGTCGTTGCGGCTGCGCGCCAACTGCAGGTTGCCGCCGTAGGCCGCCCCCGCAAATTCGATGAGTTTGTTCTCCATGGCGAAGAACAGGTCTTCCACGCCTTCGCCGAGCGTCAGCGCGTCCATGCCCATCGCTTCGACCTGCTGCAGCGCGTCGAGCAGCGCGCGGGCGTTTTCCGCCGAGAGGATATCGCAGCGCCGCAGCATGACCACATGCGCGCGATTAGCCGCCAGCATCGGCGCGTAAAGATAGGTCTTGGCGTCTTCATAGAAGGGCTGCAGCACGTACTTGTCGTACAGCGGATGAGGGAAAGCCGAGCCGGCGCGCGACAAGATCTAGCCCTTTAGACCAGTCAAGGCGATTCCTTCAATGATGTAGCGCTGAAAGATGATGACCACGATAAGAAGCGGCACAACAGAAAGCGAGGCGCCGGTCATGATGAGATTCCAGGGCGTATCCGCTTCGGATGAGAATTGCTGTATGCCCACCGGCAGCGTGAACATCTCGCTTCGGGTCGTCGCGATCAGCGGCCAAATGAAGGCGTTCCAGTTGCCGAGAAAGTTGAATATGCAGAGCGCGCCAATCGCCGGCAAGCTCAAGGGCACCGCCACCCGCCAATACAAGCCAAATTCGCTGACGCCGTCGATGCGCCCGGCGTCCAGCAACTCGTCGGGCACGCCCTGCATGAACTGACGCATCAAAAAGATGCCAGAGGCGGTGATGACGCCAGGGAAGGCGATGCCCCAATAGGTGTCGACCCATGTGCCGCCGATCGGCGGATCAGAGGACATGATGAACCAGGGGATGAGCAGCATCTCGGTCGGCACCATCAGTGATGTCAGAAAAATGATGAAGATCGGGCGCTTGCCGGGGAAACTGTATTTGGCGAAAACGAAGCCGGCCAGCGAATCAAAAAAGGCCACGCTCACCGTGCTCATGACCGCGACGATAAATGAGTTCTTGTACCAAAGCGGCAGGTCTGTCTCGTTGATGACTTCGCTGTAGTTGTTCAGGGTCGGCTCAACTGGAAACACGTTCCGGCGCAAAATCTCTTTTTCCGGTTTGAGCGACGTGGACAGCATCCACATGAACGGCACGATCATCGTAAAGGCGATCATCGTCAGCAGCAGGTAGGAGAAGAACTTGTACTTCCAGTCGTCGCCGGCTCTGCCGACCGCGGCGCCGCGTCCCTGGTCCTTGAAAATGTTTGAGGGTGTGATTGATTCCGCCATGCCTGCCTCAGTTTATTCGGCGCGATGTGACCGACAGTTGGATGATCGTGACGCCCAGAATCAAAGCGAACAGCACCACGGTCAGCGATGACGCGTAGCCCATGTTGAAGCTCTGAAAGGCTTCGCGGTAAGTTTGCAGCACAACGGTGACCGTCGCGTCCAGGGGGCCGCCGCGGCCCTGCTCGGTCATCGCAATCACGGGCGCGAACATGCGCAAGAAGGAGATCGTCTGCAATACCAGCAGATACACGATGCTGGGGTTCAGCAGCGGCAGTGTGATATAACGAAAAGTATGCCAGCGGCTGGCGCCATCGACCTCGGCCGCCTCGTAATATGTGCGCGGAATCTGCTTTAAGCCGGCGAGGAATATGATGATAGCGAAACCCATGCCCTGCCAGATGACCAGCGCCAGCACCGACGGCAGCGCCTGCTGCGTGCTCCTGAGAAATGGCTGCTGCGGCAGGGAGACGAGCTGCAAAATGACATTAAAAAGCCCGAAGCGCGGTTGATACAGCATGCGGAAAACCCAGGCAATGGCGATGGTTGACGTCACAAAAGGCAGGAAAAACATGATGCGATAGATGGTGCTCAAGAAGCGGATTTCATTGAGCATCAAGGCGATCGCCAATGCCAGGCAGAGCTGAATCGGCACGCCGAGCAGCACATAATTGATCGTGTTCTGGAAGGCGGATTTGGTCTGGGATTTGCGCTTGCCTAATTGTTCAAATACTTTTTCGTAATTCTCAAAGCCGACATAGGGCTGCTCAGCCGCCAGCGGATTGTAGTCATGCAGGCTCATCTGGAAGGCAAAGAGCGCCGGATAAACGCGGATGTAAGCGAAAAAGACGATCGGAATCGCCAGAAAGATATATGCCCAGACCACTTTTTTCTTAGCCAGTGTCATAGTAAACACGCTTCAGGCGCCACAATGGACGCCGGAAAACTAACCAGGCAGGCGAGATCAATCGGGATGCGCTACAGGTTGCTGGCGCCGTTCTTCGCCTGGACGTATACGACATAAATATGCAGCGGCATAGCGACACAGAGCCCGATGCCGGCCGTCAGCGCGGCGCTGCCATACAGTAAGCCCAGGACAACGGGCGCGCCGATGAACATCCACAAGAGCCCGGCGCCGACCTTGTCATTCAGAATATGCGCCAATCCCCATAAACCGAAGAGACCGGCGATCACACCCACAACGAAAGCGGTCTGGTTGCGAGGCTCAACCGACTGCCTCTGCATGCCGGCCGCTTGATAGCCCTGTTGAAACCCGGCTTCAAAGATTTCTTCGTTCTTGTGCTTCAAGGGCTTGTCTCCTGTTTGCGATTGGCGCTGTGTTCGTTGTGAGAATGACGGACTGCGCCAGACGTATGCAAATCCGGCGCAGTCGCGCAGCTATCGAGGGCACAGACCTTACATTTCCCGGTCAGCCCAGAAGTTGTCGATCAACTCTTGCTCGGCCGCGGCCGCTTCATCAAGCGCGTCGCAGGGGTCCATGCCGCCCATACGAATGTTGTCGAAGGCGTCAATCAAGACCTGCCGCTGCGCGCTTTCATCGACGAAGAAGGTCGCGTGCGAATAGGCCAGACCAGCAGAAAAGGCGCCCAGAATCGGATCAGCCAGGATCATCTCGTCAGCAGCCGCGTCGGCTTGCGCCGGCAGCTCACCCACATTGTTCACCCAGAGCGTGCCCGCCGCCGGCGTGGTGATGAATTGCAGGAACTTGACGGCCGCTTCCAGGCGCGCCGGGTCGTCATTGGCGCGCCGCGTGATGCCATGCGTCCAGTACGAGCCGAAGGTGTGGCGCTCGCCATTGGGGCCCACTGGCAGCTCAGTCACGCCGTAGTTCAAGTCCGGATTGTTCCGGGAGATTGTGCCGACGCGGAAGGAGCCATCGACATGGATCGCGCTTTCGCCATTGACAAAGGCGTTGGTGGCGCCATCGAGAATGTCGTTGCTGCCGGTAACGTGCTCAGTTTCGAAGGCAGCCAGCCAGGAGAAAGCCGCGCAGCCCTCTTCGCTGTTGTAGGTCACCGTGCGTCCATCATCGCTGTAGGGCGCGCCGCCGTATTGACGAATCAGCACTTCGCGGAACCAGTGATGATCTTGCGCGGCCAGCGCTGGCGCATGGCCCATTTGCGTGATGCTGAGGATGTCTTGCATGTCACCGTCATATTGCGTTGTCGCGATGGCCATTTCGACAAGATCATCCAGCGTCGCCGGCGGACTCTCGGGATCGAGCCCCGCCGCTTCGAATATATCCTTGTTCCAGAACAGCGCCAGCGAACGCACCGCCGTCGGGATCGCCCAATAGCTGCCTTCAAACTTGGAGTTGGCGACCATCGGCGAGAAGGTCTCCAGGATGAAATCTTCGCTGAAGGGATCTTCCGGCAGTGGCACTAGATAACCGGCGTCGACAAATGCCGGGATCCAGCCGTAGAACAGCGTCACCACATCAGGTCCGACGCCGGCCGGCGCTGAAGCCGCCAATTCCGTGCGGAAATCAGCGTAGGGGATGTCGCTGTTGTGGACGACCTTGATGCCCGGGTTCGCGGCTTCGAATTGCTCAATGAGCATATTCATCGCGTCGACGCGCGCGCCAAAGTTATACTGCCAGTACTCAATTTCGACCATGTCATCCTGCGCGCCGACGACAGCGCCAAGCGACAGCAGAACGACCAGTACAGCCAGGACTGCAAAGAATCGTGAACGATACATATTAATCTCCTTATGCGTCATTGACATTGTCCAGACGATATCAGCGTAACTCATTTTGCGCCTCGTGGCAACGATTGCGACAGAATCTCAGGGCATCGCTTGTGGCTTGCCTACAAGTCCATCTTGAACAGGCGCGCCGCGTTGCCGCCGAAGATCAGCTGGATGTCGTCCTCGCGATAATAGAGCTCGCGGACATCGCGGATCTGCTGCACGAGATAAGGCTCGGCGAAGCCGCGCGGGAAGTAACTCGAATCGGTGCCAAAGATGATGCGCTCGGGACCAATGGTCTCCATATACTTGCGGAATAGCTTCTTCGTATCCCAGTCGCCATCCACCCACTTCACCCATTGGTTCGATCCGCTGGTGTCGATGGAGACATTGCCGCAAGCCCAGCAAAGCTGCAGCGTTTCTCGTATCCAGGCGCAGCCGAAATGCGGCACGACAAAGGTCACATCCGGGAAGTCTTTGGCGACATTGTGCAGCTTCAGCGGGTTGATGTTCTCATGCCAGGCGACGCCGCCGCCGCTGCCAAGAATGCCAAAATGAATCAAGACAGGAATATCCAGCTCGGCGCAGGCTTCCCAGACCGGATAGCCGGCTTCATCTTCGACCGGGCGGTCCAGCGCCGGCGCCAGCAGCTTGTAAGCCTTCATGCCGTCTTCGGTAACAGCGCGCTTCAACTCGTCGGCGGCGCCATCGCTGAAAAGATAATTGTGGGCGAAGCCGATGAACTTGTCCGGATGCCGCTGGATGATCTTGGCCAGGTTCCGGTTGCCGCCGCCGGTCACGAAACCGACCGCGCGCAAGCCGTAGTTCTCGATCTCGGCCGCCCAGCGGTCCGCCTGTTCCTCGTCGCTGTAGCTACCGCGCTCCGGCGGGTCGAAGCCCCAAGTTGCCCGCCATTGCCGGTTGTAATTCATGGCCTGCTCGCGCGCGACGGCCGCCCGCCTCTCTCCGACGCGTTGCGCATAGGCCTGTCGCGGATTGGGCCCGCCTTCAATGAATGAGCCTTGCCGCGTCGGAAAATGTACGTGGAAGTCGATGATTTCTAAACCGTTGTACATCTTTGCTGTCCTCCTTAATTTCAGCTGGTGGGCATTCTGGTTGGCTGGCCACGTTGGGCAGCCTTCCAATCGATGATAGCGCAGGCGGCGGCATATTCACAATTGGCGCGCAGGCTGAATCGAAGCGAATGGCAGGGTCGCCACCCTGAAGTATTGGTGCATGGCAATTTGCTCGCTATACTGGTAGGCGATATAAAAATTGCGGCTCAAACTGGACGGAAAGGAGTTGTCTAATGGCGAGACCAGTCACATTATTCACCGGGCAGTGGGCGGATCTGCCTTTTGAGACCATCGCTGAAAAGGCCAAGAGTTTCGGATACGATGGCCTGGAGTTGGCCTGCTGGGGTGATCACTTTGAGGTCGACAGAGCGCTTTCGGAGGACGGCTACATTCAGTCGCGGGTGGATGTGCTCGAGCAGCTCGGCCTGAGCTGTTTCTCCATCAGCAATCATCTTGTGGGGCAGTGTGTAGCCGAGGCGACGATTGACGCGCGCCATCGCGACATTCTTCCCGACCGACTATGGGGCGATGGCAGCACCGATGGCGTGCGCGAGCGCTGCGCTGAAGAGATGAAAGACACGGCGCGCGCCGCCAAAGCCTTCGGCGTCGATGTCGTCAATGGCTTCACCGGCAGCCCGGTTTGGCACATGATCTATCGCTTCCCGCCGACTTCGGACGAAATGATCGACGCCGGCTACCGCGAATTCGCCGACCGCTGGCGGCCCGTGCTTGATGTCTTCGCCGCCGAAGGCGTCAAGTTTGCCCTGGAGGCGCACCCCAGCGAAATCGCCTATGACATTTACACAGCGGAAAAAGCGCTGGACGCCCTGGACTATCACCCCGCTTTTGGCTTCAATTTCGACCCCAGTCATTTCATCCACCAACTGTTTGACCCGGTCAAATTCATCGATCGCTTTGCCGACCGCATCTTCCACGTGCACGTCAAGGATTCAAAGGTGACGCTCGACAATGTCACCAGCATTCTTTGCTCTCACTTGAACTTCGGCGACCCGCGCCGCGGCTGGGATTTCGTCTCGCCCGGGCATGGCGACCTGGATATCGACGCCATGATCCGCGCCCTGAATCGGGCGGGCTATCAAGGTCCGCTGTCCGTCGAATGGGAAGACAGCGGCATGGATCGCGAATTCGGCGCGACAGAATCCGCAGCCTGGGTGAAGCAAAATGATTTCACCGCTTCAGCTGTGGCCTTTGACGCCGCCTTTGCTGAAGATTAGCCGGAACAATTGATATGAGTCAGGAGATGAACGATGGCTGACGAAAAACAGGTGAGCACCACATTTACCAGCATGGCGGCCGAAGGATCGGATGTTGAGGCGCCCGAGCTCGGCATCGGCATGCTGGGTTATGCCTTCATGGGCAAGGCGCATACCAACGCCTTCAAGAAAATCCCGTACATGATGTATCCGCCGGTGGCGATTCCCCGCCTGGTTGGGATCGCCGGGCGCAACGAAGCGGCGGTGACGGCGGCTGCCCAACGCTATGGCTATGAGCATGCCTACACCGACTGGCGTGACATGATCGCCAACGATGACATTCAAGTCTTCGACAACGGCGGACCCAATGACGCCCATGCCGAGCCTTGCAATGCGGCGGCGGCGGCGGGCATGCACGTCTTCTGCGAGAAACCATTGGCGCGCACGGCGGAAGAAGCGAAATCAATGCTCGACGCGGTGGAAGCGGCCGGCGTCAAACACATGGTCGCCTTCAATTACCGCTTCGTTCCAGCTGTGCAGCAGGCGAAGAAAATCGTCGAAAGCGGGGCGCTCGGCCAGATTTATCATTGGCGCGCGGTCTATTTGCAGGAATGGGGCATGGACCGCGAGATGGAATCGACCTGGCGCTTCCAGAAAGACATCTGCGGCAGCGGCGCGCTGGGCGACCTCGGCGCCCACATCATCGATCTGGCGCGTTTTCTGGTGGGCGAGCCCAAGGCGGTCTCCGGCCTGGCGCAGACCTGGATCACCGAACGGCCGGACGGCTCAGGCGGCATGATCAAGTCTGATGTCGACGACGGTTTCGTCGCGCTGCTGGACTTTGAGAACGGCGCCCTTGGCACGGTCGAGGCGACGCGATTCGGGCAGGGGCGCAAGAACTTCAATTCATTCGAGATCAATGCCGAAAATGGCTCGATTCAATTCAATCTCGAGCGGCTGAACGAACTCAACGTCTACTGGAAGGGCGAACAGCCCGATACCACGCAAGGATTCCACAATGTGCTGGTGACCGAAGCGCATCATCCCTACTGGGAGAACTGGTGGCCCCACGGCCATATCATCGGCTGGGAACACAGCTTTGTGCATGAGTTCCATCATTTCTTTGACGCCATCGTGAACGATAACGAGGTCGCTCCTTATGGCGCAACCTTCGTCGACGGCTATCGCAATGCCGTCATCTGCGATGCGATCATGGAATCGGCCGGCGCCCGCAAGCACGTTGACATTTCGTATTGATTCGCCCGGAACGGTGGATCGAAAAATGGGCGTCTCAGCGAGACGCCCCTACAGCCGCCTTATTTTTGGGACACCTGTATCGTCTTCCCGTCCGTACGAAGATGAATCGTTCCCAATTCGTCCGTGCGAAGTAAGTCAAGCGCCTTCAGCTTGGCCAAGGTATCCGGATCCGGGTCCCCACGCCGATTGGCGATATCGCTCTGCAGCAGCGCAATTTGCGGCTTTACTTCGGCGAGAAAGTCATCATCCAGGGCGCGGGCCGTGCCATGCTGCGGGATCTGCAAGACAGTCGCGTGCTCTACGACGCTGCTGGCCAGCAGCTCTCGCTGGCCCTCTACGCTCAAATCTGAAGTCAGCAAAAACGAGGCGTCTCCGTAACGCAGCCGCAGCGCCAGAACATGATCGTTGAGCTTGTCCGTGATTCTTGGCTGCGCCTGGGGATGCAACACCTCGATCGTGGCCCCGTCTGAGAAATCGACTGTATAGCCCGCGCGCGCCTGCGCCAGCGGCGTGCCGGCATGGTGCAAGCGAGCCAGGATCTGCACGACATCTTCGTCGAGGGTCGCCTGCCCGTGATATAGCGCTGCGCCCACCGTGTAGCGATCGAGCAGGCTGTTGAGCGCGGCGACATCCCAGGCGTCGGGATGGGTGATGACCAGGACTTCGATATGTCGATCGTGGAAGGGCAGGCGGTCGCCAATCGCGGTCAGGAGACGGGCGGGAAACCGGCCGCCATCCACCAGAATATGCGCGCCGCCGGGGGTCTGCGCCAACACCGCATTGCTATGCCCGAGGTCAAGCAGCCAGACGTGCAAATGCCCGTCCGCCCGGCTGAGGAACATCGCCCCCATCAATATCAGCGTGACCGCCGCTGCCGCGCAAGTGCTGAGGATTACCGAATGGCGCTTGGCGATAGCGTGAAGCCTTAGCAGCAAACTTGGGCGAGCGGCACGTAACATGGCGCCTCCAATCAGCAGCATATAATATGCTTGAATGAGTCTTCCGTCCAAAGCCACTGGTATATCAGCGAAACTCAACTGGGCGAATGCGCGCACCACCGATATCGTCCAGGATATGAAGACAAGCTCCGCCCAAAAGATCAGCATGCCGACGACCGGGACAAATGTATAAGCGACCGCGGCGGCCATTCCCAAGAGCAGCACCGCCGACTGCACCGGCACAATGAGAAAATTGACCGGCAGCGCAACCAGCGACAAGCGTCCGAAGTACAGGATGACCAAGGGCAGGGTGGTTATCTGCGCCGCTATCGACACGATCAAGGGTTCATTGAGAAAGCTGTGCAGCGCGTTGGCGCTAGGCGGCGGCAGAAAGCGCTCCAGCAGCCGGCGAAAGCGGCTGGAAAGCGGATCGGCAAACAGGCTAAGCCCGAGCACGGCCAGGAAACTCAGTTGAAAGCCGATATCGAGCAATATATTGGGATCGAAAAAAGAGAGGAGCAGAGCGGCGAAAGCGAGCGATGCCGGCACGAATGTCTTGCGATTGAGTTGATTGCCGATCACCAGCAAACCGCTCATCAGCGCGGCGCGGAGCACGCCCGGGCTGGCGCCGACCAAAAGCGTGTACACGGCGATCACCGAGAGCGCATTCAGCGTGACAACAGTTTTGTGGCCGCGGAACAAGCCGGAAAATACGCGCAGGACGATGCCGCTGACGATGACCATGTTGAAGCCGCTGATGGCGACGACATGAGACGCGCCGACACTGGCGAAGGCCTCTTCCAATTCCGGGGCGATTCCGCTCTCGTCCCCGAGCAGAATGCCCGTTAACAAGCCGGCCTGTGGCTCGGGCAAGGCGGACGCGATACTGTCCCGAACGAGCTCTTTCAGACTAAGCAGCGCCGCCGCCAGCGCGCTGCCATGCCCGCTATCGATAAGGTCGACTGCCGCGTGCCGCATGATAGTGAATACGCCGTGACGCGCCAAATAGTCGGCGTAGGAAAACGTGTCCCAGGTTGCGGGGACGTCCAGACGCCCGGTCGCGCGAATGCGATCGCCATAGTGGACCGCGGCGCCACCGTCCGCTTCGACCAGCACCAGGCCGCTCGTCTTAAAGGTTGCGCTGTTGACGAAGATGGTTTCGCTTGCCACAGGAAGTTGGATTCTGTCTTCGCGCAGCGCCGGCTCCGCCACCACGATGCCAGTAATCGTGCCGCTGAAGCCGTTGTATTGGGCGACATCGCTGGCGCCTGGCAGCAGAGACTGGCGCGCTGCGCCGGCTGAAAAGGCAACCAGACTGACGAGCAACCGCCAAGGCAGCCGCCGCCTGAGCAGAAGCCCGGCAACTGAGCAGGCGAGCAGCGCTGCAATCCAAAATGTTGATTCAACTATGGGAAGGGATCGGGCAATACTGATGCCCAACACCCAGGCGCAAACCAGAATAATAAGCCGCATTAGCCGATTGCAAACAAATACGAAGCGACTTTCAAGTTATATCAGCGCCAAACGGCCCTACAAACAAAACAGACATCGCTGTCGTGATGCCTGATTTTGGGAATTCAGCTGATGAAAATCGAACTAGAGGCTGCTGCCTACGGGCGCTTGCGCGGGCCGTTCGAAGTTGATCGGCTCGTGATTAACTTCATGATTCTGGACTTCAGCGGTCTCAAGTTCAACTTCGGCAACCGCCTGCTCTTCACGCTGCATGATCTGGATGCCGTTGCGGACTTCGTCAAGCGTGTGGGCGAACTGCTGCTCCAATTGGCTCAGCTGAACCAGGACGTATTCGTCAGCTTCACGCGTGATCTTTGAGGCTTCAATCTTGGCTTGTTCGATCACGTATTCGGCGCGCACTTTTGCCTGTTTCACCATTTCCTGGTCATCAATCAGGTCTTCACTGTGCTGCCGCGCCTGCTGCACGATCCGCGCGGCTTCCTCGTTTGCTTCGGCCAGGACGCGGTCCTTCTTCTGAATCGTGCGGGCCGCATTCTCGATCTCTTCCGGAATCGATATCCGCATTTGATCAATAATTTCCAGGGCGCGTTCCTCATCCACTATCGTGTATTTGGTGCCGAAGAAATGCCGACCATCGTCGATTAAATCCTCCAAACGATCTACCAAGTGTTGAATGTCCATTGAAACCCTCCCGGTGAAAGACCTTGCATCCGCTGACGAATTTAATTGCCGAACTTGCTGCGTAAAGCTTGCGAAATAGTTGGCGGAACCATTGAACTCACGTCCCCGCCCAACTCTGCGATTTCGCGAATCGTGCTCGAACTGATGTGCATGTGCTGCTCGTCGGAGAGGATCATGATCGTCTCCAACTCCGGCGCCAGCTTCTTGTTTGCCATACCCATCCGAAACTCAAACTCGAAATCGCCAAACACTCTTAGCCCTCGAATTAAGGCGACCGCACCGACTGACTTTGCATAGTTTACTGTGAGTACGTTATATTTCGCAACAGATATTGAAGGATATTTCTGAAATATTTGTCGTGCCAATTCAACACGTTCATCAATCTCAAACAAGACGCGCTTATTGTTGGGGTTGGCATATATGGCGACAACTATCTTGTCAAAAAAGCGGGACGCCCGTATCGCTATATCTATGTGGCCGTTGTGTATTGGGTCAAGCGATGCCGGATAAAGCGCGATTCCCTTACCGGACATTTGGTCTCCCCCAAGCTACGTGCGCATTCTAATGGCACTCAAGAATTAGCGCCAATCGATTTGTCAGCAGATTCCCGATCCAATTTGAGCGAATTCGCGAACAGTGAACAAAGGGTCGCCCAAAGCGGGAGCATTCGCGCTTTCCTGTGTTCAGTGTGCGCATGTACTGCGGGATGCCGTCGTCCAACCAGCGGCGACGGCGCAAGTTGAAGGGAGCGGAGCCATGAATCATGCACTGACTGAAACGGACCTGAGGCGGCTGGCGCTGAGCGAGATTGCGCAGGCGCGCGAGCATCTGCGGCTGGCCAGCGATGCTTTGAGCGAGGCGGCGGGGGCGGAAGTCACAAACAGAACTGCATCCAGCGCGCGCCCCGGCGCGATAGGGGAAACGGTGGTTGATCTGCTTGAATTCGCGCAGGAGATCATCGAGCAGGCCTTGCCCCGGCAACTGGCGCGGAAAGCGAAGCAGGATGGCGTCGGTTCACGCGAATGGCTAACTCAGGTGTACAAGGTCTCGCTTGCCCCCAGAGGCATTGCCGAACCGGTTGCCACCCTTGTCGTGATGCTGGCGGCGGTCAAGTTCGGGCTGCGCCACCAGCTATTGCTGCAAACTGAGACGCGCCTGGGGCTGGCGCACAAAAGACCAATAAAGCAGCTTGACAGCTTTCTGGAAACTTTCTTGTCCCAAGTCATCGAAGCCGATGCGAGCAATGCCCGTTTCAATGACTGGCTTCGGCGAACCGTGAAGCAGCATTATCCAGGCTTCCGCAATGGCAATCGCCTGGACCTGCCAAACGGCGGCGTTCTCCAAATTCCGGATGCTTTTGAGTCGATCGGCCTAGATACCGCCGCGCCCATCGCCGCTTCCACGTTGACTTCACCGGTCGATCCGACTGCGGCTTTCATCATCCCGCCCGGCAGCGGCTGGCGCATCACGCTGGGTTACGGGCAGGTCCTCAACAACGAAGCCTATCCCGCCTTCCATGGCAAGCGTCACAGCGGCATCGACCTTTACAAGCGGGACGGATTCCAGGCGCCCGTTCACGCCATGCGCCCCGGCCTCGTGATTGAGTCGGTCTATCTGCCCGGAGGCTTTGGAAATACTGTGGTCGTGGAGCACGCGGACGGGACTTGCCTGCGCTACACGCATCTGGACAAGATGCTGGTTAACATGGGAGATCGCATTGTTCGCGGCCAGCAGATTGGGACGGTCGGCAAAGGCGCGAAGGACGTCTACCCGGCGCATCTGCATTTGGACATGCCGCGCTCCGAGATCTACGCCCGCGCCAGAACATACTACGACAGCGCGACCGACGTCGCTGAACGTTTCATCAATCCGCTGAGCTGGATACCGGCAACCATCTGACATCCGGCGGACCCAGGGCTGCGCGAATCCGGCCGCCCATCGCCGGGCTTGATCAACTGACAGCGGCGCCTTCAGCTAACATCACCGGGGTCGGTGGTCATTCGGCTGACGCGCTGGGCCAGCAACTGATGCTCAGGCAGGGCAAGCGCGGGGTCTTCCTCAATGATTGTGAGCGCTTCACGGCGGGAGAGCTCGGCGAGGTCAGTGAATTCTTGCCCCAGCAATTGCAAGTAACTTTGGCCGCTCTGCCGCCGGCCCAGCAAATCGCCAACACCGCGCAGTTGCAGGTCCACTTCGGCGAGATAAAAGCCATCGTTCGATTCTTCCACAGCGGCCAAGCGCCGTTCCGCGACGCTCAATTCTGCGTCGCCAGCGCGCCCGGCTTGCCCGTCTCGGATCATGTCGATGTCTATCGCCGCCGCCTCATCGGGAATCAAGAAACAATATGCCTGGTCTTCACCCCGGCCGACGCGCCCGCGAAACTGATGCAGCTGCGCCAGGCCGAAGCGATTGGCGCCATCGATCGTGATGATGCTCGCGTTGGGAATATCCACTCCAACTTCGGCCACCGTGGTTGTCACCATCACATCGTATTGGCCGTCCGCGAACTCGCTCATGAGCTTGTCTTTCTCCGCAGCGCTCATGCGCCCGTGCAGCAAGCAAACGCGAAAACGAAAGAATACCTGGCTGAGCCGCTCGTAAGCGCTCATGGCGTCGGCAGTTTCCACGGTCTCCGATTCTTCCACCAACGGATGAATAAAAAATGCTTGCCGCCCGCGCTCCAACTCCGCCGTGACAAATCCATACAGCCTTTCCCGCGCGACCGGGTCCATTATCTTGGTAATGATTTCCTGGCGGCCCGGCGGTTTCTCGTCGATAAGCGTGATATCCAAATCGGCAAACCAGGTCAGCGCGATGCTGCGCGGATAGGGGGTAGCGCTCATGAAGAGCAGATGCGGATTCTGTCCCTTGCCACGCAGCGCCGCCCGCTGGTCAACGCCGAAGCGCTGCTGCTCATCAATGACAGCGATCGCCAAGTCATGAAATTCCAGGCCCCGCTGGATTAGGGCATGCGTGCCGACGACGATGTCAATGGCGCCATCGGCGACGTCCCGGTAGATCGAATCGCGCTCTGATGCGCTCAATGCGCCCGTCAGCAGCGCGACAACAGGCTCTTGCTCGGTAGAAATGCGGCTGAAACTTTCCTGGACAGAGCGATAGTGCTGTTCGGCCAGGATACCGGTCGGCGCCATGATCGCCGCTTGCCGTCCATTGTGCAGCGCCATAGCCAGCGCGCAGATGGCCACCGCCGTCTTGCCGCAGCCAACATCGCCTTGCAGCAGACGGTTCATCGGGACTGCTCCCGATATATCGCGGCGAATATCGGCCACCGCGTTGTTCTGCGCCTTTGTGAATTCATAAGGAAAGGCGGCGCTGATGAATGCGTCCAGAGCGCCGTCGTCGATGCTGAGTTCCGGGCCGGGCAGGGATTGCCATTCGCGGCGATTCACCAGCAGCGCCAACTGCATCATGAGCAGTTCGTCAAAGGCGAGCCGTCTTCGCGCATGGTCTCGATGATCCCAGCCCTCAGGAAAATGCGCTTGACGCAGGGCCCAGCCCAAGTCGGCCAATTCGGCCCGATCCAACATGGCCGCTGGCAGTGGATCGGGCATTTGCTCTTGCCACTCGTCGACAAGCGACTTGACAATGCGCCTGAACTGCCTCGGGCGCAGTCCTTTTGTCATGCGATAAACCGGCACGATGCCAATCGTATGCAGATTCTGGCTATCGAGCTCTTCCCATTCTGGATTGGTCATCTGTCTCATATCGCGGAAAAAGGTCACTTTGCCGCTCAGCACGACTTGCATCCCGCGCTGCAGCTTGGCCGCCAGGTAATCTTGCCGAAAGAAGCGGACGGACAAGGCGCCCGTGCCATCGGAAACTCGAACAGCCAGGTCCTTGCCGCGCGCCCGGCTGGAGACCACTTTCGTATGGGTAATGGTGGCGATCACAGTCGCCTCTTCGTCCGCTGGCAAATCTCTGATCGCCAGCAGTTCTGTATAATCGCGGTACAGCCGCGGCAAATTGAATAGCAAGTCTTGCACCGTAAAGATGTTCATTCGCTCCAGCAATTCGGCGAAGGTCCGGCCAATGCCCTTCACTTCGGTCGCCGGCGCCTCCAGCGACTCCAGCAAGGTCTGAATCTCTTCAAACGAGCGTTGCGGGCGCGGCTGGCGGGGCGGGCGCGCCAAACGCGGCATAGCGGGCAAATCCAGCCGGGTGGCATTGGGCCCGCCGGTAAAGTCTTCATCATAAGTGGCGCTGTCATAGGCGTAGGAGCGCTTGTGTTGGCCCCCGCGCCCTGTGTTCTCCTGACGGCGACCACGCGGTTGGCGCGGCGGCGGCCGTCGGTCTGCCTCGGCCGATGAGCTTGCCTCCGGCTTCAGCTTGTCCAGCCAGGCCGGGATGCGGTCCGCGTATTCTCTTGGCGCCGGCGCCCGATTGGTCGCCCGATCCAGCAGATAATTCAGCTTGCCAATGCGCTCGTTATCGGTTTCAAGCCGCTCGTAGCTATTCAATATGTCAACGATCTCATCTATCAGAATGTGCTGCTCGGCGCGCCGCGCTTGCTCACGGGCTTGTGGCTGCCAGGTCGCCGCATAGGCGCTCATGCCGCCGACCACCGCCGTATTCCTGGCGCCTTGCTCCCGCTCCAGCTTCAGGATTTTCACCATCGTTTCCAGCGCAGAGGGCATGAATCATAGTCTCCAGTCCGCGTTTAATGTCGCCACGCCGATCGAGCCCGGCCCAATATGGGCGCCAAGGGTCGGCGTTGCTTCGATAAATAGTGTATCAGATGGCGCGCTGTCTCGAATGGAATCCAGGAACTTCTTCGCGCCTGCCATGTTGGCGGTATGCAAAAGCGCAAGACGCTCCAGAGGCGATTGCGCCAGCGTCAGCGCTCGCAGTCGCTGCTCGGCGCGCGCCCAGGTGCGCTGCCGTGATATTGCCGAGACCTCGGCATCGCGCACGCTCACGATGGGTCTGATCTTGAGCAGGCTTCCGATGCTGGCCGTGAGCGCGTTCACGCGGCCGCTGCGGCGCAGGTATTCCATCGTATCGATAATCGCATACACGCTGGTATGCCGCCTTACGCGCTCGATTGCGTCAAGCACAGCCTCAAGCCCAAAACCGCCGGCCGCAAGTTCCGCCGCCGCCCACACCTGCAAGCCGATGCCGAAGGTCAATTGCTGGCTGTCAACCAGGGTGACCCTGTCGCCGCCGACCGCTTCCGCGCCCAGGCGCATCGCATTCAATGTGCCGCTCAGTTTTTCCGGCACGTGGATGGACAGGATGTGGTCGACGCCATCAGCAAGAATCGACTGATAAAAGGCGGCTGCGTCGCCGGGGGAGGGCGCGGCGGTTGTCGGCTGCGCTTTCATGTGAGGGAGCTCGTGGTAGAAGCGCTCTCGATCCAGCGAGACGCCGTCGTCCGGGATGCTCTCGCGCCCGATGTTCACATACGTCGGGATAATATGTATGTTAAGACGGCCGGCGATATCGGCGGGCAGATCACAGACGCTGTCGGCCGCGATGCGAATGCGGCTAGAAGTCATAATCGAATTCGTCCACCGCTTTCTCGAGGACGGCGACGCCCGTCGCCGCCGTGCCCAGGTAGGCCGCCATCGTGGCGCTGTACATCGTAAACGGGAAATGCTGCCCGGGGAATTCGAGCGCCAGCCTGTCCTGCATCACGCGCGTTTCTTCGGTGATATGCGACTGATCTTGCAGGACAACCGCATCCTCTAATTCGGTGAATTCGATCAGGAATTCTACCAGCCGTTCGATGACCTCGCCGCGGCTGCGCACCTTTTCGATCACGATAATCTGGCCGCCTTCCAGGCTGACGAAAGGCTTGATGCCCAAATGCGTTGCGAGGATCGCATGAGACGGTTTCATGAAGCCATTGGCGCACAAGAAGTCGACATCATCCACACAGTAAACCGAGTAGATTCGATTGACCGCCTGGCGCACGGCCTGGATGACATCTTCCGCCGTCGCCGCATCGCGGGCGGCGCGCGCGGCGACGCGGATTAGCATCCCCTGCCCGGCGCATAGACTCTGCGAATCGACGACCGCAATCTCGCAGCTGCCGCTCACCTGCTGCGCGGCCAGGCGCCCATTCTTCCAACTTTCAGACAGCTCGCGCGAAGGGTGCACCGAGATAATCGCGTCGCAAAAGTGGGACAGGCGCGCGTACAACTCCGCGTAGTCGGTTTCTGACGGCGGCAGGACTTTTGGCGGGCGGCCATGCTTAGTATAGAGTTGAAAGGCCTGTTCGGTTTCGATGTCGATATCCTCCAGGTAACGCCTGCCACCGATTTCAATGGTATTTGGCAGAATGGTGACGGGAAAGTGGCGCACGAGACGTGGGTTGGAAAAGCGCGCTCCGCTGTCAGTGACGATGTGAATTCTTGGCATTATTCAACACTTATCAAGAATGGATATAAAGATTGCCCGCCAAAAATGATCTCGAATTCTAATTCCATAAGCGGCGCTTTCAAACGCTCAACCAATTCTGCGGCCGCGCGTTCCGTATAGCCGCCGCCGAAATATATTGTAGCAAGCTCGAGATCTTGCAGGTCCAGCTCGGCGAAGGCGCCAAGCGCCGCGATGTCGATGTCGGCGGAAGCGGAACGGATCTCGCCGTCAACGAGAGCGATAAAGTCATTTCGCTTTATCTGCAATCCGCCATACGTTGAGTCACGGGTAGCGCGCGTGATTTCGATTGAGATGGTCGCGGCGCTCGCGGCGCTCATCTGCTCAATGGTCGCATCAAGATCGGCCTTGGCGTCCGGCGCGTCGCCGAAAGCGAGCATGGCGCTGATGCCCTGCAGAACCGACTCAGTGGGCAAGACTCGCACCCGTTCGCCCTCAATCATATCGGCCGCCTGTTGCGCCGCCAGCACAATATTGCGATCATTTGGCAGGATGACGATCGGGCGGGATGGCAATTGCTGGATTGCAACCAGAAAGTCTTCGGTTGACGGATTGTGGCCGGCGCCGCCATTGATAATTGCCTCGCAATTCAAGTCGCGGAAAACCGCCTGCATGCCGTCGCCTTCGACGACCGCGACGACCGAGAATTCCGCCGAATCGCTTGTTGGCGTCGCTGCCCGAGCGCGCTGGCGGACCAAGCCGCGCTGGTACTGCATGTCCATATTTTCGACGACAACGTCATCAAGAGCCGCGCCCGTCTTCAGCGCGTAATCAAGCGGAAGCGCCGGATTGTTCACATGAATATGCACCTTTATCGTCCGCCTGTCGCCGACCACAATCACCGACCAGCCCATTGCTTCCAGATCTTGCCGGGCGCGCGCGATGTCGAGGTCCTCGCCAATCATCAGGAATTGCACATCATAGCCGTAAGCTCCACCAGCGGCCACGCCCCGAATCTCGCGCGCATGTTCCGCCAGGCCAGGCGGCATGGCCGATTGATCGCCCAGCATTCCCTGGAGAAAACAAACCAGGCCCATCCCGCCGGCATCGACAACGCCCGCCTCTTTGAGAATCGGCAGCAGATTCGGCGTGTTTTCCAGCGAAGCCAGGGCGGCGGCGGTCATCGCTTCCAGCATATCTTTGAGCGCGGCGCCGCAAACATCGGCCTGCCCCAAGCATTCGACAGCCTCGCGCGCCACCGTGAGCATCGTGCCTTCAGTTGGCGCTGTCAGGGACCGATAAGCTTGCTTGACCGCGGCTTGACAGGCGCGCCTAAACAGCGAAGGCGTCAGCGTTGGCCCCCGCAGCCCATCGGCGAAGCCCTTGAGCAGCTGCGACAGGATCGTCCCGCTGTTGCCGCGCGCGCCCATCAACGCACCATGAGCAAATCGAGCGGCGATCAGGCCGGCATCCGCGCTGTCGTCTTCGGCGATTTCTTCATAAGCCCGCCGCAGGGTGTGATACATATTGATGCCGGTATCGCCATCCGGGACGGGAAAAACATTAAGCTGATTGACGAGTTCGACATGCTGCGAAAGTCTGTCGACGCCGGCGTGAAAGCCGCGTTTCAACCGCCGCCCGTCTATACTAGAAGTCGCCATAGGCGTCTTTCAGCGCGGCCGCGCGCCGCAATTCCTCGATTCCGGCGGCGATGCCATGCTGGTGCTGGAAGACGCAGGTGCCGGCGATTGCAATGGTAGCGCCTGCCGCCTCCACAGTCCTGATCGTATCAGCGTTGATGCCCCCGTCGACTTCAATCTCAATATCGCGGCCGCTTTCGGCGGCCATCCGGCGCAGGGCGCGGATCTTTCTCGTCATGCCGGCGATAAAACGCTGGCCGCCAAAGCCCGGGTTCACGGTCATGATGTTGACGATTTGCGCCATGTCGAGGATTTCGCAAAGCGCCGACGCCGGCGTATGCGGATTCAGCGCCACGCCCGGGCGGCAGCCGAGCGCGTCAATCTGCCCGAGGACGCGATGCAGGTGGGTACAGGCTTCGACGTGAACGCTGATCGACGCGGCGCCGCTATCAGCAAAGTTTTGCAGGAATCGCTCCGGCGCATCAATCATAAGATGAACATCCAGCGGAATGGTTGCCACCCTGGCCACCGCCGCCACAACCAGCGGACCCATTGTGATATTGGGGACGAACTGCCCGTCCATAATATCGATATGGATCAGGTCGGCCCCCGCTTCTTGCGCCAGCTGCACCTGCTCGGCCAGGCGGCCGAAATCGGCTGCCAGGATGGATGGCGCGATTTTGATTGAATTCATCGCCATTGGATATCTCAGCGCTCGTCTCTGCGCCCGTATGATCTTACTGCTTCAACCTGCCTATCGCAACCGATCGTCCGCGGCCGCTCCATCCCTTGCCCTTTCCGTCGCGGCAGCGGCCTTGCCATTCTGTTTGCCGCCTAATACCGCTGTTTTCAGTTGTCCGCAACCGGCGTCAATGTCGATGCCCCGCCGGACGCGCACCGTGCTGCTGACGCCGTAGCCGCGCAGGACATCGCTGAACCGTTTGATGCTGGCGGATTGCGCCGGCAAGCCAGCGTAATCTCCGGTTGTGTTTAATGGGATGATATTGACATGGCAAAGCAACCCGGAGAGCAATAGTCCCAAACGATGGGCTTCTTCCGCCGTATCGTTTTCGCCGGCGATGGCGGCCCACTCGAAGGTGATGCGCCGGTTCGTCCGCGACACATAATAGCGGCAGGCGTCAAGCAGCGCTTCGATCCCCCAGCGGCGGTTGACCGGCATGAGCGCGGAACGCTGCGCGTCGTCAGTCTTGTGCAGGCTCACCGCCAGGCTGACCTGCAAACCCTCGTCGGCAAAGCGGCGTATTTGCGGCGCCAGCCCAACTGTACTCAGCGTGATATGCCGCGCGCCGATCTTCAAGCGATCCATCAACTGCCGCAGCGCCGCCAGCGACGCAGCGTAATTGTGGAATGGCTCGCCCATGCCCATGAAGACGACATTGCTCAAGCGCTCGCCGCGGGCATGCAGTTCACAAGCGAAGACCATCGCCTGCTCGAAGATTTCGCCAGCGGTCAAGTTGCGCGCATAGCCCATCTGGCCGGTGGCGCAGAAGACGCAGCCCATGGCGCAGCCCGCCTGCGACGAAATGCAAGCCGTCATCCGGTCATCATCATAAGGCATCAGGACCGACTCGATGAACTGGCCGTCATGCAGGCGGTACAGCCGCTTTTCCGTGTCATCGCGGCTCTGCTGACGCGCGACCAGGTCCAGGCTGCCTAGCGTCGCTGACGCCTGCAATTTCGCGATCGTTGAGCCGGGCAGGTTGGTCATCGCGTCGAAGCGGTTCACTCGCTGCTCATACATCCAGTGCCAGATTTGCCGCGCGCGGTAGGCCTTTTCGCCCTGCGCTGTCAAGAATTCGGTCAGTTCCGCAAAAGTCAAGCGATAGAGGTTAGTCTTGCAATGGCGACTGGACAGCACAGGATTATCCAGTCACAAATGGCAATAGATTGTAGACGGCGTGCGCGATGATGGCGGCGCTCGTGCAGAAACGCAGCCTGAGCCAGGAGAAGCCAAGCGAGACGGCGAACAAGATCAACAGAGCAGGCGTAAGCCCATATTGAAGATGGCCCACAGAGAAAAAGAGCGAAGTCAGAAACACGCCGAAGACCGGCTGCAGCGCGCCGCGAAAGAATATCTCTTCGGACACGGCAGGTACGACCGCCAACATCAGCGCCGCGGCTGGCGATCCGGAAAAGACTTGGAAGTATTGGCGAGCCAACTCGGTCTGCTCTTGAAAGACATCGACGGGCGCAGTCAGCTCCCAGACAGCCGCCGCCCCGGTCGACAGCATCCAAAGCCCAACGCCGACGGTCAGGCTTATGCCCGCCTCCCATGGCGTCGGCATCTGTAGGCACAGCCGGCGCAGTACATCCGGCAGCCGCCGGCGCATGGCCCAACCGACACCCAGGAACGCCGCCGCCAAATGCAGCGCGCCGGTGCCGAGCAATAAGAGCATGGCATCAGGCAGCGCGATGACAAAGCCCTCGCCGTCGCTCGCTATTTCGTTTGTCAAGTTTATCCCCAACAGCATCAGAAATCCCAAAATCAAAAGAAACGCGGCCGTGCGATGCACCGGCTTGTCGGGGTCGAATGCGGGCGCCCCAGCAACGCTCAAGCGCCGAACGGCAGCCGCGCACCATCGCCATAGCCCGCTGACGTTCACGAACCCAAATGTCAGAATCGCCAGAAATGGATAAAGACGTTTGCGCCCGTCCGCGAAGTTTGCCACGCCGATCAGGGGTAGAACATAAGCGGCAATCAGAAATAATTCGAGCAAGTGCGCTGCATTCCAGTCGCTCGGGTTTTGGCGCGGGCGGGAGATACATTGACAGTTGGTTGACCGTATGCTAGCATATCGACGCTGCCACGTCACGGCTAAACGTTGGAGAGGTGGCCGAGTGGTTTAAGGCGATGGTCTTGAAAACCATTGTACGGTCCTCCGTACCGCAGGTTCGAATCCTGTCCTCTCCGCCTTAACCACCTTAACAACTGCATAGTCTATATGGAGAGGTGCCAGAGTGGTTGATTGGGGCCGCCTGCTAAGCGGTTGTACCTGTTAAGGGTACCGCAGGTTCGAATCCTGTCCTCTCCGCCATTGAAGTTCATCACCCGTTCGCGCTTGAGTGTTCTCCCGCAAGAAATCTTGCCGTTCGTCGCCGGCGCCAATTCGAGAAAGCGTTCCATTTTGAGGCTCGCGGCCCATATCATTCAATTCCAGGAGGCGGCGCATGCCTGACAAGATCTCCATTGATGCGATCGTGAACAAAAGGCGCAGCGATGTATGGCGGCTCTTCAATGAGCCCCGACACATCACCGGATGGAATTTCGCCTCCGACGACTGGTGCTGCCCGCGCGCTGAAAATGATCTGCGGGTTGGGGGCAGGCTCTGCTTGCGCATGGAAGCCAAAGACGGCAGCTTCGGTTTTGACTACGAGGCGATTTATGACGTGGTGGCCGCGCAGCAGAAACTGGCATACACCATGCCCGACGGGCGTCATGTTGAAACGCGCTTCGAAGATCTTGACGAGGCGACCAAGGTAACGACCGAATTTGACCCGGAATCCTCCAATCCGCTTGAAATGCAGCGCGATGGCTGGCAAGCGATACTCAACAATTTCAAGAAATATGCCGAGTCCGCAAGCATCTAGTTGGCAACAGCGTGACCGACAGTGCCGCGAAACCGCGAAAGCAAGCGCGGCGCCTCCATAGTCGCATGGCGGGTTTCAGCTTTCCCGTCTCGAATCCCAACTGTGAATCACTAAGCCGTGTGAATTGCCGACCATGCGTTTGGCTTTCCCGTCTCTATGGCATTGCCGTGAGGCAAATTGGCGGCAGGATGTATAATCGGGCTATCTGAAGTATGAACTGGCATGTCCATCGGAGGCGCAGGGGATGAATGCACAAGTCCGTCCGACCCGCTTCATAGCTGCGTGGCTTGTGGCAGGCCTATTCTTTTGGCCGGCCATACTTGCAGTGGCAGCTATAACTGCTGTACCGCTGGCTATTGCGTTCCGAATTCTTGATTTGCTGCCGCTGCCAGACACCTTGTTTGAATTGCTGTATTTCATTATCTTAACTCCGCTTTTGGCCTCATTTGGATGGACCATAGGCGCTATACAGTCACTCGTCACCAAGCGCTACCTGCGTGTGGAATTGCATCGCTGGCGGGCAGTCTCGGCGCTAGGCGGATTGGTCGCCTTTATTCCTGCGGCATTTCTTTGTATAAAGGGCTGCGCCGGCGACGAGATTGGGTACCTATGGACTCAACCGAGTTTGCGACCAGCCGACGACATGCTGTGGGCCATGTTGGTTTACGTAGGCATTTTGTCCGTAGCCCAATTCTTGATGCTGCGGCGGCAAGCCCGCGCCGCTTCTCTCTGGATCGTCGCGCATGTCGTGTCCGTGCCGATGTCGTACGCGCTTTGGCGAAATCCGCTTGCGATTCAGAATCCTCAAATTGAGTCTTGGCTCATTCTTGCTCTGGCCGGCCCTATAGTCGCCGCTCTGTTTACTGGAACTGTGATGCTGCGAATTGTCTTGATTACGCTGCCAGCTGGCAAATCTAAGCGAAAACCGCTGGGCAAACGGGTCGCCGACGGCATGCCTTTTCTTTCTTAATCCGCGTCATTTTTCGATGCCTAGGGTAAACGGAAGCAAATTAATATGATCGTTATCGGCTTGATGTCCGGCACATCGGCCGATGGCGTCGATGTCGCCATTTGCGATATCCGCGGCCAGCCCGGCGACATGACTGTTGATTTGCTTGCCGGCGCCACATTCGAATACCAGCCTGAAATCCGCGCGCGCATCCTCGCCTGCTGCGATAAGCGCGAAAGCAGCGTCGATGATATTGCCGCCCTTCACGTTGACCTGGCGCATGTCTTCACGGACTGCGCCCTGGCGCTGATCGACAGGCAAAATATGTCCAACGGGCAAATCGATTTGATCGGCTCGCACGGGCAGACCGTCTGGCACAGCGTCCTGCCCAATGGCGACGTCAATGCGTCCCTGCAGATTGTTGAGGCGGCTGTCCTCGCGGAGCGGACCGGCATCACAACGATCAGCAATTTTCGCGCGCGCGATATCGCGGCCGGCGGGCAAGGCGCGCCGCTCACGAGTTATGTCGACTGGCTCCTGCTGCGCCACCCGACGCGCTGGCGGGCGGTGCAGAACATCGGCGGCATTGGGAACGTCACCTTTCTGCCGCCGCTAAGTGATGAAACATCGGCGCCCGTCGCCTTTGACACCGGCCCCGGCAACGCGCTGCTGGATGCCGCCGTCGCGCATTTCTCCGCCGGCGCGCTGCAATACGACCGCGACAGTGAATACGCCAAGCAGGGCCGGATCAATGAAGACTGGCTGGATGAGCTCTTGCGGCATCCCTACTACGCGCGCGGTTATCCCAAGACGACCGGCCGCGAAACCTTCGGGACCTCCGCCGCCCTTGCCCTGATTGCCGACGCGCGGCGCCGCGGGCTGGCAGCGCCCGAGATCATCGCCACCCTGACGGCGCTGACAGCGACCAACATCGCCGATGCCTATCGCCGGTTTGCGCCTGCGCCGATTGACGAGGTCATTTTGGGCGGTGGCGGCAGGCGCAACCCGGTCATGGTTGGCATGCTGCGCGAATTGCTGGCGCCGGCGAAAGTTATGACCCATGAAGACATCGGCATGGACAGCGATTTCAAAGAAGCCCTCGTTTTTGCCGTGCTGGCCTATGAAACCTGGCATGGCCGGCCGGCAACGCTCCCCGCATTGACCGGCGCGCGCAAGGCGTCCCTGCTCGGGACTATCACACCGGGCGAAAACTATGCCGATCTGCTTGCGAGCCGCCAAGCCAATTAACGTAGATAAAACCAAGATGATGCGCTAAACTATCGAAAACGCGGCGCTAGTGGACGAAAGCGAGGCCTCATCCAATTGGAATTGCTGAACGGCTTTCCATTCGAGTTGGACGATTTCGATCCGGAAGAGGATGAGATCACGTCCGAGGTGCTCAGGCCTGAATTAGGCGCTGCCGATCGCACTATAGCGCGGCGCGCAAGCCTTCAGATTCTATACGAATTGGACAGCACCGATCACGACATCGGAGATGTGCTGGCGGTGCACTTTGCCGAGCGCCCGGAGGCTTATGCGGCGCGTCAAATCATACGCCGGATCGTCCGCGGCGTGATGGCCAACCGGGCCGCGCTCGACGCCATTCTCGCCGATTACGCGCCGGAATGGCCGATTGATCAGGTCGCCGTCGTCGACAGGAATATCTTGCGCATGGCGGTCTACGAGCATCTGCTGCAAAAGCGCAAGACGCCGGTTCCCGTAATCATCAATGAAGCGGTCCACCTGGCGCAGCTCTTCGGCGCCGATCATTCACACAGCTTTGTTCATGGCGTCCTCGGCGCGATAACGGCCGAACCCAAGCAGAAGTTCGAGATTGCAATCGACGAGGTAGACAGCCTATGAATGTTTTCGGCGTCGGCGCTTGGGAGCTCGTCGCGATTCTGCTGATCATGCTGGTCTTTGCCGGTCCAAAACGCATGATTCACTGGTCTTATGTGCTCGGCCAGCATGTGGCGAAATTCCGCAAAATCTGGTCCGAGACGGTTGATCTGGTACAAAAGGAATTTGACGACGCCGGCGTCGACATCAAGCTGCCCAAGGAGCCGCCGACGCGCAAGAACCTCAACCGCAGTCTGACCGACGCGGTCAAGCCGATGACGAAGCCGGTGCAAGATTCGCTGGATGAAGTCAAGAAAGATATGGAAACTTTCAAGGAAGTCAGCGATTCGCTCAACGACAAGAAGCCCAAGCCCGCCGCCGGCGCGAGTGATGCAACGGCAGAATCGTCGACGCGAACGTCAAAACCGCCCGCGCAACCGGCCAAGGCGCCCGCTGAGACGGCGCCCGCGCTGGGTACCTGGAGTGGCGACGCGGCCAAGACAACAGCGGCAAGCAGCGCCAACGGAAACGCGCAAGACTTTGGCGCCTGGTCCAAAGCAGCAGACAACGATTAGGCTGACCGATGGCTGAGCTCGCCGAGCAAGAGGAAATCGAAGATGGTCATGAACTCCGCATGGGGTTCTTCGAGCATCTTGACGAGCTGCGGCAGCGGCTGACGAAGGCAGTATTCTCGCTGGTAGTCGGAACCGCCATCGGGGTTTTCGTTGCGACGCAAGTCCTCATACTGCTGCTGGAACCCTACTGCGCTATCGTGGCTGACTGCGAGCTGGTCATCCTCGACCCGACCGGCAATATCCTCATCTATTTCAAGGTCGCTTTGATGGTCGGCGGCATATTGTCGATTCCCTTGGTGACTTACCAATTGCTGATGTTCATCTTGCCCGGGCTGACGCGGTTGGAAAGGCGCTACGTCCTGCTATCGATCCCGGCCACGACAGCGCTTTTCATTGTCGGTGTACTCTTCGCCTGGAAGATCTTGATGCCGCCGGCGCTCGGTTTCCTACACGGATTCCAGGCGGAAATCTTCGAGCCAGAGTGGACGGCGGACGGCTACATCAGCTTTGTGACATCGCTGCTGTTTTGGATGGGCGTCGCTTTTCAAACGCCGCTGATATTCTTCATCATCTCCTTGATGGGCTTGGTCAGCGCCCGTACGCTGGTCCGGCAGTGGCGCGTCGCCGTGGTGGGCGCGTCAATCGCCGCGGCGCTTATCACCCCAACGATCGACCCCGTCAACATGTTTCTGGTCATGGCGCCTCTGCTGACCTTGTACGCGCTGAGCATTGTGCTCGTCTTCTTCGGCCGCAAGATGTCCGGCATCGACCGGCAAGACTGAGCGCAGGCTGACAGACCCCGATTTCTTATGCTACAATGACGCCGTTGTTGCGTCTTCTCACCATTGCGGAGAAATTCATGATTGTCGAAAGAACGAGATTGGTCGCGCCCTACTGCGGCGAGTTGCTTGATTTGCTGGTCCCGCGGGAAGAACTGGTAGTGCAATCTGCTTATGCCTATTCATTGCCTTATATTCAGGTCAGCGCGCGCGTCGAATGTGATCTGGAGTTGCTGGCGGTGGGCGCCTTTTCTCCCTTAAGCGGCTTCATGAATGAGGCGGATTTCCGCAGCGTCCTGGATACCATGCGGCTGGCCGATGGCACGCTGTTTCCGATGCCGATCACCTTGCCCGTTGACGCCAAGGCGGACATCCACCCGGGCGCCGATATCGCGCTGCGCAATCGCAAGAACAACATCCTCGCCATTCTGTCTGTCGAGGAGCGCTACGAGTGGGATTTGGAGGAGACAGCGACAAAGGTTTTCGGCAAGTTTGACACCCGCCATCCGATCATCGCCGAGATGCACCGCTGGGGCAAAGTCAATATCGCCGGGGACTTGCGGGTGCTGCGGCTGCCGCCCCATCTTGACTTCGCCGAGCTCCGCCGCACGCCGGCCGAAACGCGCGCCGTCCTGGAAAGTTACGGTCATGAAAATGTTGTCGCCTTCCAAACGCGCAATCCCTTGCATCGCGTGCACGAAGCGCTGACGAAACGGGCCGCCGCCAATGTCGATGGCGTCTTGCTCCTGCATCCGGTGGTGGGCATGACCCAGCCGGGCGATGTCGATCATTATACGCGCGTGCGCGTCTACAAGACTTTGATCGACAATTATTATGAAGAGGACCGCAGCCTGCTGTCGCTGCTGCCGCTGGCGATGCGCATGGCTGGCCCGCGCGAAGCCGTCTGGCATGCCATCATCCGGCGAAACTATGGCGCCAATCATCTGATCGTCGGGCGCGACCATGCCGGCCCGGGTCCCGATTCCAAAGGCGAACCCTTCTATGGGCCTTATGACGCTCAGGATATGGTGATGCAATATGCTGATGAAATCGGCGTCAAGCCGGCGCCCTTCACCGAGATGGTCTATCTTGAAGACGATGACCGGTACGAAGAGAATTCAAAGCTGCCGAAAGGCGCCAAGGTGCGCAAAATATCCGGCACGCAAGTGCGTGAGAATTATCTTGGCCGGGGCGTACCGCTTCCCGCCTGGTTCTCGCGCCCGGAAGTGGCGAGAATCCTGGCGGACAGCTACCCGCCTCGTCATCGCCGCGGCCTCTGCTTGTGGCTCACCGGTCTGAGCGGCTCGGGCAAATCGACAACGGCCGAGCAGATCGTCAACCTCTTGCTGGAGCTGGGGCGCAACGTCACCGTGCTGGATGGCGATGTGGTGCGCACGCATCTTTCCAAGGGGCTTGGCTTCAGCAAGGCGGATCGCGATACCAACATTCGGCGGATCGGCTACGTTGCCAGCGAGATCGTGCGGCACGGCGGCATGGTCATTTGCGCCGCCATCAGCCCCTACCGCGCCACGCGCGAAGATGTTCGCAACATGGTCGGCGATGGCTTCATGGAAATCCACATGGCGACGCCCCTGGAATTTGTCGAGGCGCACGATGTCAAAGGTTTGTACGCCAAAGCGCGCCGCGGCGAAATCAAGGGATTCACCGGCATAGACGATCCCTATGAACCGCCGCTGAATCCACAATTCACCTTGACGGCGGAAAACACCAGCGCGGTCGATAACGCTCGCCTGGTCGTCAATCGCCTGATCGAGCTGGGTTACGTGCTCGCTGATTGAGGAAGTGTCCGCCTGTTCAGCCTGCAGTCGCACGCGCGACAATGCAATCGCCCTCGCAAACCAAATTGCATCACGCAGGATTTAGCTCCCCTTCCCTAGCTCGCTGGATGCCCGCCATAGAGATGGCGGGAGAGGGGCCGGGGGATGGGGTTAGCTTCCCGCCGCCGCTGCATCCAGCTTCAAGACGCGGCGGAATGCCCACTTTTCAACTTCTACAAAGAGCAAGACGAATATGCCCGCGGCTACGCTCACCAGCACATGGCTCATATCCAGCGCGCTTGTATCGAAGAGCGTTTGCGCGAACGGAACATAGACAACGATCAGCTGCAGCAAGAAAGTAGACAGCACCGCCCAGAACAAGAGCATGTTGCCTTTGAAGCCGGCCTGCCAAAATGTACTGCGGTCGCCGGCGTGAATGGCCATCACCTGAAACATCTGCGTGAACGCGAGCACCGTGAAGGCGATCGTCCGCGGGACGCGCTCGGCTTGGTCCAGCAGATGGCGGCCGGGATCTTTCGCCCCTCCATGCGCTTCCAGGAATCCAGCGCCCGCTTCCAACTCGGCCGCGCCCAGGAAGGCCAGTTTCTCTTGCGCCGTCCATTCGTCCCAAGTTTCGGGCACGGCTTCTTCCCCCGCCAAATCCACGACCGCCTCCCGCTCCAGGCGCTCCAAACCCAGCGACGGCGCGCTCGCGTCCAGGCCTATCGTGCCATATCCCCAGACATAGCTGATCAGGGTCAGGATGGCAATCAATATCCCCACCAGAACGATATGGATGCCGGCGCCACCGGCAAAGATGCTTTCGTTGGTCGGCCTAGGCCGCCGCTTCATCACGCCTTTTTCCGCTGGTTCAAAGCCCAGCGCGATGGCTGGCAGGCCGTCGGTCACCAGGTTGATCCAAAGAATCTGAATGGCGAGCAGGGGAATCGGCAAGTTGATCAACAAAGCGACGAACATCACCAGGATCTCGCCGACATTGGAGCTCAACATGTATTTGATGAATTTCTTGATGTTGTCGTAAATGGCGCGGCCTTCTTCGATTGCCGCCACGATAGAACGGAAGTTGTCATCGGTGAGGATCATCTCCGAGGCGCCCTTGCTGACATCAGCGCCGGTGATGCCCATGGCCACGCCGATATCGGCCTGCTTGAGCGCCGGGGCATCGTTGACGCCGTCGCCGGTCATCGCCACGATGTTGTTCTGATTCTGCAGCACTTGCACGAGCCGCAATTTATGCGCCGGCGATACCCGCGCGAAACAAGACGTCCCCCGCGCCGCCGCCTCCAGCTCGTCATCCTTCAGCTTGTCAAGCTCGCTGCCGGTAATCGCCCGTTCACCCTCAGCGATAATGCCGAGGTCGCGGGCGATCGCTTCCGCCGTCAAGACATGGTCGCCCGTGATCATGATGGTGCGGATGCCGGCCTCGCGGGCGCGCTGCACAGCGACCTTGGCTTCCGGGCGGGCCGGGTCGAGAATGCCGATCAGCCCAATCAGTTCCAAGCCGCGTTCGATATCGTCGGTGATTTGCTCAGGCAGCGAGTCCAGCGGGCGCCAGGCGATGCCCAAGACGCGCAGGCCATCGTTTGCCATCGTGTCGACGCGCTGCTGCCAAGCCAGCCGCCGGCTCTCGCTCAAGTTGACGACATCGTCCGGCGTCTGCTCGCTCGCCGACCATTCGATCAAGCGGTCAGGCGCGCCTTTGGTGATAGCGACATACTCGGCATCGGGGAAGAGCTGCCTGGCCGCATCACCCAGCACCTGATGCACCGTCGTCATCGCTTTGCGCTCGCTGCTGAAGGGCAACTCCGCCACGCGCGGCATGTCCTTCTCAAGCCGTTCCCGCGTGAAGCCAATTTTTTGCGCCGCGACCAGCAGCGCCGCTTCCGTGCTGTCGCCCACGACTTTGACCTGATCGGTATTGTCGAGGGTTTCCAGATAGACATTGGTGGAGAGCGCCATCGCTTTCAGCATTCTTTGCGCGGCATAATCGTTTTCCGCGTCCACCGGCTTGCCCAGGTTGGCCGGGTCCTGCGTGCCCAGGGATACGAGCTTGCCTTGGGGGCTATAGCCGGTGCCTTCGACGCGGATGTCGTCGTGGCGGGGCAAGACCAGATAAGTCGCCGTCATCTCGTTTTTGGTCAGCGTGCCGGTCTTGTCGGAACAGATGACATTGACCGAGCCGAGCGTCTCGACCGCGGGCAGCCGGCGAATCAGGGCGTTGCGCTTGACCATGCGGTTAGCGCCCAGGGACAGGCCAATGGTGACAAGCGCCGGCAGGCCTTCGGGCACAGCGGCGACCGCCAGACTGATGGCGATGAGGAACATTTGCTCAGCCGGGATGCCCTGCACCCAGAAGCCAACGATGAAGACGATCGCGACCACGATCAAGGCGGCGGTGGCAAGGATTTTGCCGAGATGATTCAGGCGGCGCTGCAGCGGCGTCGTGCCTTCTTCCACTTGCATCAGCATGGTCGCTATATTGCCGATTTCGGTGCGCAGCCCCGTATTCGTCACCACCATCTCGCCACGCCCGTAATTGACCGACGTGCCCATATAGGCCATGTTACGGCGGTCGCCCAGCGCTATCGCCTCTTGCGCAGCGATGGCGCCGGTGTCCTTCTCGACCGGGACTGATTCGCCCGTCAAGGCCGCTTCTTCAATCTGCAGGTTGATCGATTCGATGAGCCGGCCATCGGCAGGGATGCGGTCGCCTTCGCCGATCAGTACGATATCGCCTGGGACGAGCTCCTCCGCGCTTATCTCGTGGACAGCCCCGCCGCGCCGCACGCGCACCTGCGGCACTTGAAGGCGGCTCAAGGCGGCCAGCGCTTGCTCGGCCTGGTACTCCTGGTAGATCCCGAGCATGGCGTTGAGCGCCACAATTGCCAATATGACGATGACGTCGGTCGCTTCGCCCAGCAGCGCCGATATGAAGGCGGCCACGATGAGAATGATCACCATGACATCGGTGAATTGCCCCAGGATGAGCTGCGTCCAGTTGACCCCTTGGTCGGTCGGCAGCGCGTTTCTGCCATATTCCGCTTGCCGGACTGAGACAGCCGCCTCGTCCAGGCCAGCCGTTCTGTCTACGCCAAGTTCATGAAGCGTCGCTTGAACATCCTGACGATAGGCCTCGGCCATGCCATCCCCTCCAGGCGCAGTTTCCAGATCCGCTACATGCCCCGCCTGTGAGACTTCTGCGCGCGATCTGATTCGATGCTCGGATACCAAGCATTGCTGTGTATCGCCGCCTGGTTGCGCCTGTCTGCATTGTACCGCAACTTGACCGCATGGCTCGTTGTCCTCCGACTTTCGCGTCTGCCGCCGGGCTGGCTCGCGGTCGTGAAATTGCCCCGCCAGCGGCAGCTTTCGCCATTGCGGATGCGCCTGTTACTGTCTAGTATCGCATCAGTGATTTGACAGGCGGCCGGCCGTGGATGGGAAGCACTGAGATGGATTATATTGACTTGAGAAGCGACACCGTTTCGCATCCGACGCCGAAGATGCGCGAAGCGATGGCCCGCGCGGCCGTCGGCGATGATGTCTACCACGACGACCCGACCGTGAACCAATTGGAGGCGGAAGCGGCCGCCAGGCTGGGAAAAGAGGCGGCCGTATTCGTCACCAGCGGCACCCAAGGCAATCTCTGCGCTTTGCTCGCGCATTGTCAGCGCGGCGAGTCCATCATCATCGGCGATAGCTCCCACATATTTCGTTACGAGCAGGGCGGCATGGCGCAGGTGGGCGGCATTGTCCCGCATACCGTTCCCGTACAGGCGGACGCCACCATGCGGCTATGCGACCTGGAAAACGCGATCAACCCGGACGACGAACACAAGCCAGTCACGCGCTTGGTGGCGCTGGAAAACACGCACAATGCGGCCGGCGGCCTGCCGATTTCCGCCGAGTATACAGCCGCGGTCGCCGAGTTTGCCCGCCGCAATAGCTTGAAGCTGCATATCGACGGCGCCCGGATCTTCAACGCGGCCGCCGCTTTTGACGTCGATGTCAAGGACTTGACGGCCGGGGCGGATTCGGTGACATTCTGCCTGTCCAAAGGGCTGTGCGCGCCGGTCGGCTCGGTATTGGCCGGGGAACGAGAATTCATACGGCGGGCGCGCCGGGCGCGGAAAGCCCTGGGCGGCAGCCTGCGCCAGGCCGGGGTTCTGGCCGCCGCCGGTTTGATCGCGCTGCGGGAAATGACCGACCGCTTGATTGAGGATCACCAAAACGCCCAGCTGCTTGCTGAAGGCTTGAGCGAACTGCCCGGCCTGCGGATACAGAGCCAGCACACAAACTTCATCTATGTCTCGCTGGCGCCTGAAGTGGACATGGCGCTAGATGAGTTTGTCCGTGTGTTGCGTGAGGACTATAATATCCGTATGTCCCCCTATAGCGGAGAAAAGGGCGTGATCCGTCTGCGCACCCATTACTGGATAGACAGGCCCGCGATCGCGAAGGTAGTGTCGGCGGTGAGCGCAATCCTCCCATGATGCCCAATGCGCCATTCGATCCTTTGGCCGATGCGAAGGATCGATCACAGAGCGAGCCCGAAACGGCGGAACCCGCCGAAGAACAAAACGAAGCAAGAAGCCTCGCCGTGCCCGCGCAATATCGGGGCGCAAGCGATCCGCTCTTCGGCTTCATCATCGCGGCGGCGCTCAGCGTTGGCTTGACGCCACTGCTGCCGGAGAGCGTCGAATTGCGCTATGTGCTGGCCTGGGGCGCCCTGGCCGGCGTCAGCGTCCTGTCTTGGCTGCTCGGCAGCATGGAGCGCATCGGCCAGGAGCGGCCGGACAATCTGGGCTGGGGCCTGCTGTACGGCGTGCTGCTAGGCATCCCTTTTCTTGTCTTCCTTGGCCAGCATGTATTGGCGCCGGCTACGGAGCATTTGTTCCCCGACATGACAGCGGGAAGTTTGCTCGCCTTTCTGGTATTCGTCATGCCTATCGCCGAGACGCTGTTTTTTCGCGGGCTCTTGCAAGGGCTGCTGCAATTCTGGATCGTCGGCCTGCTGGCGACGCTGTGGAACATCGTGCTGTTCTTTCCGGTGATGTGGGGGGCGATCACCGACTATCAGGCCATTGCGCTGGTTATCGTCATCCTTCTGCTCATCATGAATCTGCTTTACGTTTACGTGCGCAAGCGCAACGGATTGGCGGCCGCCTGGATTTGCCAAATCGTGACCAACCTCATCATTCTTTATATCCCGTCACTTTAGGTCCGTCGTTCCTGCCGCGTCTTTTACTACAAGGCTCCCACAATAAAAGCTGCGACATTTCCGCCGCGGCCCCCAGGTTGCACGTGAATTGTGTCAGACAAGCTATTCGGCCAGATGCTCCAGCGGGTCCGGCTTTGGCAGCGGCTTGACGAAACCGGCGAAGAAGATGACCAGCAAGCCGGCCAGGAAGCCGCCGATATGCGCCCAATGCGCCATATCAGTCTCCACGCCGATCCAACCCACCTGCTGCATAACATCCATCAAGAGCCAGTAACCGAGGAAGAGAAAAGCGGGCACATTCACCGACCAAACGAAGGGGCGGAAGAAGCCCAGCATCGTCTTGACCTTGGCGTTGGGCCGCAGAATGAGGAAGCCGCCCATCACCCCGGCGATCGCGCCGCTCGCGCCGATTACCACGCCGGTATCGGTCACGGTGCAGACGGTGTTGCCCAGCGCCACATGCGCCAAAGTCGCCAGGGCGCCAAAACCAAGATAAGCGAGCGCAAACTTGATGCTGCCCAGGTAACGCTCGACCAGGCCGCCAAACAGGAACAAGAACCACATATTGCCAAGAACATGACCAGCGCTGGCATGCAAGAATAAGCTGCGGAAGGCGTCCAATCCGGTTGTTGCAATTGGCTGCTCGCCGATCTTGCAAACCTCCAGGCCATAATTCTGCAAGGCAGCCTTGAGATAGCCATCACCCTTGGCGTCAACCGAGAGCTCCCAGAGGAAGATCAGCAGATTGATCGCGATGATGATGACAGTCGCCTTGGGTATCGTTTTGTCCCGCCCAACCACCGTCAATGGAAACATAAGCCGCCCTCAACTCGCCTTATCCCTATTACGTTATCACATGCCATTTGTTTCGCGCAAGCCGGCTCGGCGTCTCGTGGGCGGCTGTGCCTCAGGGTACGCGCGGCGGCTTGATGAAGAAGGAAAAGAGAAATATCAGCGCCAACCCGGCGATGAAGCCGCCAACATGCCCCCAGTGAACATTGATCCGCGGCGCGACCGACCCCACCTGGTTGAAAAATTGCAGGAAGAACCAATATACGAGATAGACCCAGGCCGGCACGTCGACATCATAGCCGAACACTTTCAACACGACGATCTTCGATTTGATGCGCGCTGTCGGGAAGAGGAAAAGGAATGCGCCGATAATGCCGGAGATGGCCCCGCTTGACCCCACCATATACTGCGGTTCGCTGCATAAGCCGCCGTCAAAGAGCAGATGGCCCAGATGGCCGCCGAAGCCGACAGCGAGATAGAAGAGAAGAAAGCGCAGATGCCCCAGATGCTCCTCAATGCGGGCGCCGAAGACATAAAAGATGATGATATTTGAAGTCAAATGCACAAAGCTCATGTGCAGGAAGATGCTGCGCGCGCCGTCGATCAGCGTCTCGCTAATCGGCTGCCTGTGCACAGCGCAGACATCCAGCGCGTACTGCCGGTAGACTTCTTCCAGCGCAAGGCCGCCGAGAAAGGCGTAGGTCAATATGTATATGAAGGCCAGCACATTGGCGACGGTGACAAAAAAGGCGACATAAGGTCGATAATTTGACGTGCCGACGATTTTGTAGGGAATCATGACGCCAATCTCGCAACGGACTGCCAATCCAGCGGCGCAATAGCGGCCAGGAAATCCCCCCGCGTCAATGTCAGTTGGCGGATTTCCTGCCCTCGCAAGCGGCCGGATCTATTGAACAGCGTAGCACAAGAGATTGCCCGAAGGCAAATGCGGGCGAGGAGGGCAGACTGTCAAGACTTGCGGGGGACAGCGGCAATAGCTTGCGGCGCTAGCGATCGTCGATGGGCGTCCAATTGCAATCAAAGGGGCCGACATAATTCGCTTTGGGTCGTATCAAACGCCCGCCCATTTGAGCGATGACATGGGCGGACCAGCCGGCAATGCGCGCCATGGCAAATAGCGGCGTGAACATATCGATGTCCAGGTCGAGCGTGTACAAGACGATGGCGCTGTAATAATCGACATTGGGATAAAGATTGCGCTGGACAAAATAATCATCGGCGCGCGCTGTCTCGGCCAGCTTGACCGCGATGTCATACCACTTGCGCTTGCCCGAGCTTTCCGCCAGCGCTTCCGCATGACGGCGGAGGATGCCTGCGCGCGGATCATTCGACTTGTATACCCGATGCCCGATGCCCATGATGCGCCGCTCGCCCGTCCTGATGTACTTCTCGAACCAGGGCACCACATTTTCAACGTCGCCAATTTCAAGGAACATCTTCATCGCCGCCGAATTGGCCCCGCCGTGAGACGGCCCCTTCAGCGCGCCGATGCCGGCGACGATGGCGCTGTGCATATCAGAACCGGTAGCGGTGACGACGCGCGCGGTAAATGTGCTCGCATTCATGCCATGCTCGGCGAGCAGCACCAGGTAGACATTAAGCGCGGCGCAGGCGGTTTCGTCCGGCTCGCCGCCAGACATCATGTAGACGAAGTTTTCCGCCACGCTGAGGTCGGCCCGCGGCGGCGTCGGTTCTTCACCTTTGGCGATGCGCATCCAGGCGGCGCACACGGTTGTGATTTGGCCGGTCAGGCGAATGGCTTTTGCCTTGGCCGCTTCTTTGTCCGTCAGGTTCTCGGCATCGCTGTCAAAGGCGGACAGCATAGAGACGGCTGTCCGCAGCGCCGCCATCCCAGACGTCTCTCTCGGCAGCGACTTGAGCATTGCGATCACTTCGTCCGGTATCGCGGCGTCGCGCGCGATTGCGCTGCGAAGCGCTTCATATTCCGCGCGATTCGGCAGCCGGTCCTTGAATAGCAGGAACAAGACCTCTTCAAAGGTGGCGTTTTCAGCAAGGTCTTCAATGGCGTAGCCGTGGTAAATCAGTTTGCCGATGCTGCCGTCAATATAACTTGTGCTGATATCGGCAACGACGGCTTCTTCAAGCCCACCTTTGTCCGCCATCTACTGTCTCCTTCTCGCCGGCCCGGGCCGCCGCTCCATGTCCCGGCGGGGCGCTGGCCAATCTGGTTTGGATTAACGGGCGCTAGTATAGCACTGGCATACTTGAGCGACAATATTGACAAATTCTGCCGCACAGACGCGTGCAGGCGGCATAAAGTTGCTGTTGCCCGAATTATGCTGATATGTTAATCTACCTGTCATGTTGAGTTTATCTTTGCGTCCAGCGCGGGGCCGGAAATACTGTTGTCGCAGCTGTGCGATTTCAGTGATCGCAGAGGCGGAATGCCGCGTCGGGATCAGCGCCCTTTGAAACCCGCTGCTCGCAAGTGAAGCGGACCAGGACAAGAGCCAGCCCAAGCGGTTGGCTCTTTTGATAACGGGGGATGGCCGAGTTTAGTCTATGAATGTGCAAATCTGCAGCGCGCTTCAGCGTGGCATCTTCGACCAGATGGAGGCCTCCTATCCCAATGAGGGCGGTGGATTCCTGCTAGGCCAGCCGCAAGACGGCGCCATCGTCATCCGTGACATAATCCAGGTGGAAAACACCTTCGCCGAAGAAGAACAGCACCATCGCTATGCCATGACGCCGCATGATTGGATGCGCCTGGAAGATGAGGCGGACGAGCGCGGCTTGAGCCTGGTCGGCTATTATCACAGTCATCCGGACTCGCCGGCCATCCCGTCCGAATATGACCGCGAGCACGCGCTGCCGAATTTTGTCTATATCATCACGTCGGTCGTGATGGCCAAGGCGGCAGATATGCGCGCCTGGCAACTGAGATCGGATCGCAGCGCCTTCGACGCCGGCACACTGTCCGTCACCTGATGCGGGCGGCGCAGGGTTCGCTGGAAAGCTGGCTCATTGCGTAAGAACAGGGCGGGGCAACCCGTTCAAATAAGGAATCTTGGTAGACCGGACTGGGAGAAGGAAATATGGCGAAGATTCGTATTCCGACGCCGCTGCGCGCTTATACCGACGGCGAATCAAATATTGAGGTCGCTGGCGATACAGTGGCTGAAGCGCTTGGCGATCTGGTAGCGCAGCATCCCGATTTGCGCGCCCACTTGTTTCAGGATGACCAACTGCGCAACTTTGTGAACATCTTCATCGGCGATGAAGATATCCGCTTCCTGCAGGGTCTTGAAACCGAGATCAATTCCGACGACAGCCTGCGCATCATCCCGAGCATCGCCGGCGGCAATCCTCCCATCAGCATTGGGGGGAAGCAGATCGCAGACGAGGAGGCGCCACGATGACATCTCTTCATCAGCGTAAAGCGGACTTAAGCAAGGAAGAGGTCAAGCGCTACAGCCGCCACGTGATCATGCCCGAAGTCGGCATGGAAGGGCAGCGCCGCCTCAAAGCCTCCAGTGTTCTGCTGATCGGCACCGGCGGGCTCGGCAGTCCGCTCGCGCTTTATCTGGCGGCGGCCGGCATTGGGCGCATCGGCCTGGTCGATTATGACCTGGTCGACTTCACCAACCTGCAGCGCCAGGTCATTCATGGCGTCAGCACCGTTGGCCTTTCCAAGCTGGAAAGCGCGGAAGCTCGCATGCTGGACCTGAATCCCGATATCGAAGTCGTCAAATATAACGAGCCCTTGATGTCTGAAAATGCCCTGCGCATCTTCGGCGAAGATTGGGATGTTGTCATCGATGGCACCGACAACTTCCCGACGCGTTACCTGGTCAACGATGCCTGCGTCAAGCTGGGCATACCCAATGTCTACGGCAGCATCTTTCGATTCGAGGGCCAGCTTAGCGTCTTTCACGCGGACGAGGGTCCCTGCTACCGCTGCATGTTCCCCGAGCCACCGCCGCCCGGCCTGGTGCCGAGCTGCGCCGAAGGCGGCGTCCTGGGGATCTTGCCGGGCACGATCGGCACCATGCAAGCCACCGAAGCGATCAAATTGCTGCTCGGCATCGGCGACCCCATGATCGGGCGCATGATGCTTTACGACGCCCTTGAGATGAGCTTTCAGACCATCCGCGTCCGCAAGGATCCGGCTTGCCCCGTCTGCGGCATCGCTGCTGAAGAGATCCAGCTTATCGACTACGAGCAATTCTGCGGCATGCCGGCCCATGACCACAGCGAGTTCAGCTCGGTGGATGAGGCCGACGAACTCGACATCAAATCGGTGACCGTGCACGATGTCAGAGCGGCGCTGGAAAATGGCGACGACGTGCTGGTGATTGATGTGCGCGACCCGCATGAATGGGATATCAGCGTCATTGACGGCACGCTGAAGATCCCCAAGCCGGACATCCAATTGGCGAAAAACGGGATTCAGGGCGGGCGGCGCTTATGGGAAGAGACGATTCTGAAGGACATCCCCAAGGACAAGACCCTCTACCTGCATTGCCGCTCAGGTGTGCGCAGCGCTGATAGCATCGCCTTCTTGTCCGAAATCGGTTACGACCTGGAGAAGATGTACAACGTCGAAGGCGGCATCCTGGCTTGGGCCGATGAGATTGATCCGGCGATGCCGAAGTACTAGCGGACGACTTCAATATGCGCTAGAATATATTCCGCAATCTCACATTGTCATTGATCGGAGTGAGGCGTGGACGAAAAGAGAAAGCCCTTTGTGACCATCTCCTTCAGGCAGCCGCGCTTCTCCGGCGCATTTGTCGCTGCGTTGCTGGCAGTCGTCGTGATTGCCGGCGCATTTGGCATACAGGAAGTTCAGCGCTGGCAGAGGCAGGTGCTGGTAACGGAAGCTCGCTTGTACGACGCCGAAAGCTCATTGACGGAAGCGGATGCGCGCCTGAATGAAGCGGAAGCCAAATTGACGCAAACGACTAATCGCCTGCACGAAATAAAAGACGCATTTGACGAAACGGCAAGTCGCCTGCAGGAAACGGAAATTCGTTTGAACGAATCTGAAGCCAAACTGCAAGAAACTGAAGCGGATTTGATCGAAGCGAAGAAGCAGTTGGAGGCCTATTTGCCGATAAGCCCATTGAATGAACCCATTGCCTTTTGGTATTCCTCGAAGTGGGGTATTGACGCGGCCGCATGTATGCGTATGCCTAACGGCTATTGGACGCCGGGGTGGGGACATAACGATGGCGCGGGCAGGGTGCTCTTCTATTTCGCAAGAGAATGGGATACCGTCGAGGCTATACAGGCAAGCGATCAATATACGCTGGTCGGCGAAGAATGGAGCGAAGACTGGGATGATGAAGAAGGCGTAGTTTACGAGGCCTTTTACACGCGTAAGGATGTGCTGGATTCGCGCCCGTTCATCTGGTCTAAATCGAAAGATTACGGCGATAATAGAGTTCGCTGGGAAGCCCGGCTTAGGGACTATTGTCGCGAACTCTTGCAGCCATAGACTGCACAAAGCCCCGCAAACTGCCGGGGCTTTTCTTGTAGCTCTGCTGCCAGATGATTTACGGTCGTTAGACCATCAGCCCCCGCATAACGCCGTCCAGCGCTTCTTCGGTCGGGCGCAGGTCCGCCTCATCCAAGTGCGCAAGCGGCCGGTCGACCAAGTCTTCCGTATCCGCCAGCGTCGGGCGCGGCTCCTCATAGTAGATCAAGCCGGTCGAGAAGATCTGCTCGCGCATGGACCGCTCCAGGACATTCATCGCCAGGCGCCGGTTGCGCGGGTCGTGGTCATTGTCGAGCTTCTTCAAGCGGATGAAGCTGCCATCGTGCATTTCTACATCGATGATGTCGCCTTCATCATAATCCCCGATCGTGATTTCATCCCGGGCTTCGACATAGTCTGGCGCCAGAATCTGAATCTCGTGCAGGGGAATCTCATGATCCTTGCCGTAGGGATAACTCTTGGTCGAGGTGGCGGCGTTGTTGAAGGTGACGCAGGGACTGATGATATCGAGCACAGACGTGCCCGGGTGGCGCACGGCCGCTTGCAGCAGCGCCTGCACTTGCTTGGCGTCGCCGCTGAAGCTGCGCGCGACGAAGGTGCAGCCGGCGATGACCGCTTCCAGCGCCAGGTCAATCGGCGGCATGTGATTGGTGCCGTAATACTTCAGGAATTGGCCCTCGTCAGCTGTCGCCGAAAATTGCCCTTTGGTCAGCCCATAGACGCCGTTGTTCTCGATGATGTAAACGAAAGGCACGTTGCGGCGGATGACATGCTTGAACTGACCCATGCCGATCGAACCGGTGTCGCCATCGCCGCTCACCGCGAAGCAAGCGAGCTCCGTGTTGGCCAGCAGCGCGCCGGTCGCCACCGATGGCATGCGCCCGTGCAAGGCGTTGAAGCCGTGGGAGCCGCCCAGGAAATAAGCCGGCGTCTTGCTCGAGCAGCCGATGCCGCTCATCTTGATGATCTTGTGCTGTTCCAGGCCCAGCTCCCAAGCCATGCTGATGATCTGATTGGAGATCGAATCGTGGCCACAGCCGGGGCAGAGCGTGCTTGGCTTTCCCTTGTATTCGTTGCGCGCCAGGCCAAGGTGGTTTGTACGTGGTGGCATGACTAACCTTCCTGTTCTCTCAAGCTGTCGTAGATCCAATCCGGCGTCATTGGCAGGCCGTCGCCAAGCGCCAGCGATCTGACATGCGAGATATTCTCCGAATGCTCAAGGCGGATCAATTGAGTCAATTGTCCGTCAAAATTGTTCTCGATCACGAAGACGCTTCTATGCGCCATGATGAAGTCGCTGACGGACGAAGCCAGCGGCAGCGCCCGTATGCGCAGATAGTTGGTCTTGATGCCGTCATTCGTCAGCCAATCGCGCGCTTCCCGGATGGCGTCTTCGTTGGTGCCGAAGGTGATGATGCCGATATCCGCGTCGCTGCCATTGTCGATGATCGGCTGCGGCAGCATGGCGCGCGCCGTATCCATCTTCAGGCGCAGGCGCGTCATATTCTCGACCCAGTCATCGCTGCGCTCGCTGTAGACCGCCATCTCATCGTGCCCGGTGCCGCGGGTGAAATAACCGGCGAAACGATGATCGGTGCCCGGCAAGGTGCGATGCGGGATGCCATCGCCATCAACATCCATGTAGCGGCCCCACTTGCCGTGCTCATCTATAAAGTCTTGCAGCGACTGCGCGTCAAGCACTTTGCCGCGATTAATCGGCTGGTCGGGATAATCAAACGGATCCGACAGCCAGTTGTTCATGCCCAGGTCGAGGTCGCTGATGACAAAGACCGGCGATTGCAGCGCTTCCGAAATGTCGAAGGACTTCCAGCCGAATTCGAAAGCTTCCTTCAAGTTGCCGGGCATAAGGCAGAGCTGGCGGCTGTCGCCATGACCTAGGAAATGAGTGAAGAGCAGGTCGCCCTGGCTGGTGCGCGTGGGCAGCCCTGTGCTCGGTCCCATGCGCGTGATATTCCAGAAGACCGCCGGAATCTCGGCAAAATATGCCAGGCCGGCGAACTCCGCCATCAAGCTGATGCCGGGACCGCTGGTCGATGTCAGGGAGCGCGCGCCCGCCCAGCCGGCGCCGACCACAATGCCGGCGGCCGCCAGTTCATCTTCCGCCTGGACGATGGCGACGGTGTTTTCCTTGTCCTCAGTCTGGCGCAAATGGCGGAAGCCAATGACGCCATCGACGAAACTTGTCGACGGGGTAATCGGATACCAGGACACGACGTTGACGCCGCCGAATACCGCGCCCAGCGCGCCGGCATCGTTGCCCGTCATCATGATTTTGCCCTGCGTGCCATCCATTCGCTCGAAACGGTAAGGATCGGTCTTGACGAGGTTGTCCGCCGTCCAGTCATAGGCCAGCTTGACCACGTCGTGGTTCATCAGCGCCGGCTTCGCTTTGCCTTTGAAATTGGCCAGCAGCACATCGTAAATCAGATCGAGCGGAATATCGAAAAGCTGGGCGACCGCGCCGACATAGGTCATGTTTTCCACCAGCTTGCGGAAGGCGGAGGGCACCTCGGTCTGCCGCATCAGCTTGGCGACCGGTATCTCGTAATACGAGATGTCGTCCCGCTGCTTGATCACCCGGGCGATCTTGTCGGTGGTGATGCAGACGCCGCCCGGCGGCAAATTGGCTACGTCTTCGGTGGCCGTGCTGTCGTTGTAAGCGACCACGATCTCGGTCAAGGCTTTGCGCGCCGTGTAGCCGTCTTTGCTCGCTCGAATCGTGTACCAGGTGGGCAGCCCCTTGATATTAGACGGGAATAGATTCTTGCCATTGACCGGGATGCCCATTTGAAAGAGCGACTTCACCAGCACATTGTTGGATGTCTGGCTGCCAGAGCCGTTCTTGGTCGCCACCGAAAAAGCGAAGTCATTGATGACTGGCTCGCGGGTATCCAGCTTCGGTTGAGTTTGCTGATTGATTGCCATCAGATGATACGCGCTGTTCTGCGCATAACTCCTTTCACGCTAACTGAACCAAATTACTGCATATCGATTCTTGTTCTAGCCCCTTTCCAGCTCCCAGGAGGCGTTGTCCGGCTCATGCCGCAGCAAGCGCGTATGGTCAATAAAGGCGCGTTGCGCGTCCTCAAATTGCCCGCTGCGGATGAGGCTCAGAATTTGCGAATGATAATCCCAAACCTTGCGCAGATAACTGTAATCCATATAGCGATTGACGCCGATCGCTTCATACAAATCCCAATAAGCTTCCAAGATGCCCAGCACAAAGGTATTGTCCAAATTCTTGAACACCGTCATGTGAAAGAGGCGATGTTCCGGATTGGGGATATGAATCGGCGGCGAGTCCAGCTTCTGGTCCGCGCTTTCGATGCAGCCTTGCATGACCGCGAGGTCCTCATCTGTCAATAGCGCGCAAGCTTCCTGCCAATAAGACGCCTCAACATGATTGCGCAGCGAGGCAAAAGACTCGAAGCTTTCGCCGCGCGCCATCGCGTACAGAGCGCTCAGACGGACGGCCGGCGTGAAATCGTATTCCTTGACGCGCGTGCCCCGCTTGGAGCGCACCTCCACCCAGCCCATCTGCCGCGCCACTTCCAGCTGCTCGCGTACTTTGTTGGCGCTCATGTCCAGGTGCGAGTCCTTGGTCAATTCCTGAATCGACGGCAAGCGATCGCCGGGCTGATAACCCTGCCGGATGATGAAGTTGAGGAAGTCGGAGCCGAGATTGATTTCCATGATTCGTCAGATGAATTAAATCAATCAACTGATATTATCAATTCTATCATTGCAGACAGGACTTGTCAACAGTCTCGCTGGAGTTTGCTTTTAATACAGTCGCTTGCGCGGATAGAATTCTTGCTCACACAAAATTACGAACCCGTAAAAGACGAACCTGTAGGGGCGTCTCGCTGAGACGCCCGCTGTTTACGTTGCGAGCGGCAAACCCCACCCCCCGGCCCCCTCCCCAGCGAGCTAAGGAGGGGGAGCTAGAATCGGCGGGATGCAAGGTATTTTGCGTGGGCCGCTGCTGTGCAGGGCGTGAGTCTACAGATTTCGCTATCTTTGCAGACGGGATTTATCGGGTTCCCTACAAGAGCGTGGATCTGTCAGTATGACCGCTCAGGCGCGCAGCTTGCGCATCCGTTCGGCCGCTTTCTCGAGGGTTTCGTCGCTCTTGCAGAAGGCAAAACGCACATGATTCTCGGCATGATGCCGGTGCTTGGCGCTGAAGAAGGCCGACGGCGGGATCGTCGCCACGCCAATTTCCTCAATCAGGTGCTTGCAGAATTCCACATCGTTTCCGTCAAACACCGGCGAAAAATCGCCCATGATGAAATAGGTGCCTTCGGGCTGAATGGCGGTCATGCCGGCGGCGTCAATCACCTGCATCACCAAATCGCGCTTGTGCGCATACAAGGCCTGGTATTCCTCGTAGTAGCTGCTGCCCAGCGTGAAAGCGAAGGCGGTCGCCACTTGGGTGGGGTGGTTGGTGGCAAAGGTGATGAATTGATGCGAGCGCCAGACGCCCGTGATCAATTCCGGCGGACCATAAACCCAGCCGATTTTCCAACCGGTCATGCCGAAAGTCTTGCCGGCGCTGCCGATGGTGACCGTGCGCTCGAACATGCCATCCAGCGACGCGATCGCCACATGCTGATGCCCTTCAAAGTAGAGATGCTCATAAACTTCGTCGGATATGACGATGACATCGTGCTGAATGCAGAGATCGGCGAAGAGCTGCAGCTCGGCTTTTGTGTAGACGCGCCCGGATGGATTGTTGGGCGTATTGAGGATCACCGCGCGCGTATTGTCGCTGAAGGCGGCGCGCAGCTCCTCCTCGTCAAATGTCCATTTGGGCGGGTGCATCGGCACGTAAATCGGCTTCGCGCCAGCCATCTCAACGCCGGGCACATAACTGTCATAATAAGGCTCGATGATGATGACTTCGTCGCCGGGGTCGACCAAGCCCATAATCGCGCTGTATACGCCCTGGGTCGCGCCGGCGGTGACGATGACGCCGGCCTCCGGATCGATAGTCAAGCCGTAAAACATGTCGGCGTGGCGGGCGACGCCCTCGCGCAAACTCGGCAGCCCGGGGCTGGGCGCGTATTGGTTGGCGCCGTCGCTCCTGAGCGCGTCGATGGCGGCGTCAATAATCGCTTTTGGTCCATCAAAGTCGGGCCGCCCCTGCCCGAGATTGACGGCATCGTGCGCCGCCGCCAGTTGATTAATTTCCGTGAAGATTGTCGTGCCGAAAGGCGCTACCCGCTTGGCATAAGATGGCATGGATAATTTCCCGTAGTTCATTTGCGAAGCATCAGCCTAATATAACACAAGGGCGCTATTCAGATGCGGCGCATGATTTCCGCCGTCAAGTCCTTGCCACGCTGAAATTGTGGGATTCCATCGCGCGACTTGACGAAGCGGAAACTCACTTTGCGTCCCGTCGTCAACTCGTAAAGCCGCTCCCAATGGCGCCGATACTTGACGCTTTCGCCGCCTCTTGTCTTCCAGCCTTTGGCCAGCCAACCGGCCAGCCAGTGATTCATGCCTTTGGCAAGGTACTCCTGCGCCGTAAACAGGATTGCGTCCTCAGCGTCCGGCAGGCTCTCGATGCTCCTGATAGCGCCGACGAGCGTGCCCTCAAGCTCGCTTGTCTTTGTGAGGCGCCCGCTCAGTTCCCGCTCCATATCGTCCCGCAGGATGACGGCCGCCCAAGATGTTGCTCTGACTTTCGCGGCATGACGCGTCGAGAGAAATATGCCGGCCATGCCTGCCTGCAAAATGATCGGCTCGTCGGCGGGCTGATTTCTTGGCGCTGCCCGTTTATTTTTCTCCGCCACCGCCAGCCGGTCGCAGCGCTCGTTTAGCTCATCGCCGGCATGACCCGCGACGTACTGCCACTCAATGAAGTGGCCGTCAGCCGCTTGGAAGAACTCGGTCCAAAGCGCTTTGTTCTTGGAAGCTTTTTTCGAGCCGCTTGCAACGTCGATGACATAGCGCGAGTCAGAAAATATAGAGAGCCCGGTCGCGCGCTTGAGCAGCTTCAGTCCTTCGATTACCGCGGTCAGCTCCATCACATTGTTGGTGGTCCGCTCATCGCCGCCGCTGATCACTTTCTCCTTCACGACGGCGCCGTCCTCGCCCACAGCTTGCAGGATCGCCGCCCAGCCACCCGGCCGGTTATCGGCGTGAATGTCACACGCGCCGTCCGTATAGATTGTGATTTGCATCGCAGCGTCCACATGCAATATGATAGATGCGGAGTCTAGCACAGGCTGTAAGTTTAACGACAGGGTTGCGCCTCATGGCCGAAGAAACCAATCTGGAAAAGATGCGCTATGATTCGCTGGTCAAAATCACGCGGACGATGGGCGGCGCAGCGCTTTCGGGCGCTGTGCCCACGCCGACGCTCGAATTGGCGAAACAGTTGGGCATTTCCATCGCCGACGCCTGGATGTGCTTTGACATTTACAAGACCTACTTCGGCAAAGATCTCTCGAAGCAGGATCTCGCCAGGATGCTGGGCACGACCGGCGTGATTGCCCTCGGCGGCGGCATCGCCGGTTACGTCGGCATCCGCCTGGCTCAGGCGCTGCTCAGCGAAATCCTTGAGCAAATCCCTATCGCCAACTCGCTCATCACCGGCATCGCCTTCGGCAGCTCAACCTTCATCATCGGGCTGGCCTGGCTGGCGATAGTTGAGCAGAGCTATTTCCTGGAGCGCGCCGACGACGCCTAAGCCGCCCTAAGCGCGAGCTGCCGCAGCGTGAGCGTTCGAATCAGCGCCAGCAGCAGGAGCGCCAATACGCCGCCGCCCGCGCTGACAAAGACGAAGCCGCCCAAACCGAATAAAGCGCCCGAGCTCAAGGTGCCCAGCCCGGCGCAAAAGGCGACCAGCATGTCATTGAAGCCGGCCACGCGCGTGCGCTCGGCGCCGCTCAGCGCATCGGCCAGCATCGAAGAGCCAGCCACGTAACCGAAGTTCCAGCCCAGCCCAAGCAGAAAGAGGCCGGCAATCAGATAAGGCATTTGAGCCGACAAAGGTGAAATGATGGTCGAGGCGGTGAGGGTCAGCGCGGCGACGACCATCATGGTGACGCGGCCGTAGCGGTCGATCAAATAACCGGTCAGCGGAGACAAGCCAAACATCCCCAATACATGCGCGGCGATGACCAGCGACACCATCGCGTTGGAATGATCCTCCAGGTGCATGTGCCAGGGTGTTATTGTCATGAGCACGCTCATGACCGTCTGGCAAATCACCATGGACAGGATCGCCAGTTGCACGTTCGGCAGGCGCAGCAGCGCGGCCAATCGATGGCCGGCTTTCGGTTTGTCATCTTCGATGTGAGGCTCGGAATACTGTTCCGCGACCGTCGCCGGCTCGGGGCGGAGCAAGAAGAATGTGATCAAAAACGAGATGCCGGACAGAATGCTGGCGATCACCCAGGGGCCGGTGGTCAATTCTTCGGCTGAGACCGGGCCGGGCAGCAGGCTATGTACTAGCGGCGCTTGCAGGAGCGGTGGTCCGGATACAATGTCAAGCGAGAGGAATTTGGCCAGCTGACTGCTCGGCTCGACGAGACCGGGCCCGAAAATCGCGCCGATGGTGCCGGCAAATACGATGCGCCCGATCATCTGCGCCCGCCTGTCAATCGGGTAGATTTCGCCGACGACAAAGCGGCTCATCTGCGAACCCGCGCGCGCCATGCCCATACCGGCCGAACTGATGAGAAGCAGGGGAAATATGCCGTTCAGCACGGCGACCAGACCGAGGACGGACCCGGCGAAACCCAGCGCATACGCGGTGCACAAGCCCATGCGCCGCCCATAACGCCCCATGATGATGCCCATGAAATAGGCCATGATTGAGTGCGCGAAGGTGACCATCGTGGTCGGCAAGCCGGCGGCCGCGTCAGACCCGCCCAAAATGCCCGCCGCAATCGAATGCAGCGTGATGATGGATATTTGCGCGGCCGAGAACAAGCTCTGAGAAACGAACATCGTGACCAGAAGGCGGTGGCTGACGCGCAAGGGATACACTGATATGGCTCCATACCCGGGCTGCCCGCCCGCATGGCGAAGTCAATCTGCCATTTTACCGCAATTGACAGAGCGCGCCCGCCTGGACGCGCCCGTGAGGCTGCAATCGTAGAGCGCGCTTACTCAGCCAGGAAGTCGCGCAATACGGTGTGCAGGATGCCGCCATTGCGATAGTAGTCAACCTCGACCGGGGTATCAAGGCGTACGGTCGCCTTGAATCGGGTCGCTTTCCCGCCCTCGTCAGTCGCTGTTACGGTCACCGTCTGCATCGGCTCGATGTCATCGCCGATCGGGATATCGAAAATCTCATGCCCGCTCAATCCCAGCGATTGGTAAGACTCGCCTTCAGAAAAAGTCAGCGGCAGCACACCCATCATCACCAGATTGCTGCGATGAATTCGTTCGATGCTCTCGGCGATGACCGCGCGGATACCGAGCAGCAGCGTACCCTTGGCCGCCCAATCGCGCGACGAGCCCATGCCATAATCCGCGCCCCCCAGGACGATCAACGGCGTGCCATCGTCCCGATACTTGAGCGCCGCATCATAAATCGGCATCTCTTCCATCGTCGGCAGATAATAAGTGACGCCGCCCTCGCTGCCGGGCACCAACAGATTCCGCAAGCGCACATTGGCGAAGGTGCCGCGCGTCATCACCCGGTCATTGCCGCGGCGGGAGCCAAAGCTGTTGAAATACTGCGGGCTGACATCCTGGTCCATCAAGTATTGGCCGGCCGGCCCGTTGATCGCGATGGCGCCCGCCGGCGAGATGTGGTCGGTCGTTACCGAGTCGCCGCCTTTCACCATAACGCGCGCGCTGATGATTGGCTCGATGGGCGGCGCCTTCTCCGGCAGGTCGATGAAGAAGGGCGGTTCCTGAATATAGGTGCTCTCCGTGCTCCATTCATACACCGGCTCGTCAGTGCTGGGGATCTCGTTCCAGCGCGGGTTGCCATCGTACACATTTCCATATTGTTCCAGATACATCGCCGCGCTGATGCTGCTCTGCACCGTGCCCAGAATCTCCTCCTGGCTGGGCCAGATATCCCGCAGATAGACATCGGCGCCGTCTCGATCTTGCGCGATCGGCTCTCGTTCCAGGTCGATATCGACCCGGCCCGCCAGCGCGTAAGCCACCACCAGCGGCGGAGAAGCCAGGAAGTTGGCGCGTACATCGGGCCCGATCCGGCCGCCGAAATTGCGGTTGCCGCTGAGCACGGACGCCGCCACGATATCGGCTTCGTGGATCGCCTCGCGCACAGGCTCGGGCAAGGGCCCGCTGTTGCCGATGCATGTCGTGCAGCCGTAACCAACCGTGTGAAAACCGAGCGCCTCCAAATGCGGCGTCAAGCCGGCGCTGTCGAGGTATTCGGTGACGACCTTGGAGCCCGGCGCCAGGCTGGTCTTTACGTAGGGTTTGCGCGTCAGGCCGCGTTCGTTCGCTTTCTTCGCCAGCAGGCCGGCGGCGACCATGACCGAGGGATTGCTCGTATTCGTGCAGGAGGTGATGGCGGCGATGACGACAGAGCCATGCCGGATCTCCGCGCTGTCGCCATTGGCGCGCACCGTGCCGCTCGCGCCCAGTTCATCGTCCGCCAGCGCGAAACCCTGCGGGCCCAGCGGCGCGGTTAAAACTTGCTGAAAGGTCGGCTTCAGCTCGCGCACTAAAATGCGATCCTGCGGGCGCAAGGGGCCGGCGACGCTCGGTTCGACCGTGTTGAGATCCAACTCGAGTGAATCGAAGTAATCAGGATCGTCTATATCGTCCTGGCGGAACAAGCCTTGCTCCTTGCAATAGGCTTCGACAAGGCCCGTCAGTTCATCATCGCGTCCGGTGCGGCGCAGGTAACTCAGCACTTCGTCATCGACCGGGAAGAAGCCCATCGTCGCGCCATATTCAGGCGCCATATTGGCGATGGTGGCGCGATCGGGCAGGGTCAACCGGCTGAGGCCCGCGCCATAAAACTCAACGAATTTGCCGACGACGCCTTTTTCACGCAGCATCTCGGTGACGACCAGGACCAAATCAGTGGCCGTCGCCCCTTCCGGCAGTTGACCGGTCAGCTTGAAGCCGACCACTTCCGGCATCAGCATATAGATAGGCTGGCCCAGCATGGCCGCTTCCGCTTCGATGCCGCCGACGCCCCAGCCGAGCACGCCCAAACCGTTGATCATCGTCGTGTGGCTGTCGGTCCCGACCAGCGTATCAGGCAGGGCAATTACGCCATTCCCTTGCGGATCATCGGCCAGCTGCACCACCTTGGCCAGAAACTCAAGATTGACCTGGTGGACGATGCCGGTCGCGGGCGGCACGACCTTGAGGTTTTCGAAGGCCTTCTGCCCCCAATGCAAGAACTCGTAGCGCTCTCGATTGCGCAGGAATTCCATCTCGGCGTTGCGCGCGATCGCGTCCGCGCGGCCAAAGACATCGACCTGCACCGAATGGTCAATGACCAGGTCTACCGGCACTTTGGGGTTGATCTTCTGCGGATCGCCACCCATGCGCGCCATGGCGCTGCGCAGCGCCGCCAAGTCGACCAGCGAGGGCACGCCGGTGAAATCTTGCAGGATGACCCGCGCCGGACTAAAGGGTATCTCGACAGCGCGAGGGTTGCGCGCGTCCCAGGCCGCCAGGTTCTCTGCATCCTGGGGCTGGAAGTGCCGACCATCCTCATTGCGCAAGGCATTCTCCAGCAGAATCTTGATGCTGAAAGGCAGCTTCTCGATTTGATCGAAGCCCTGGTCAGCGAGCTTGCGCAAACGGTAGATGACCGCCTTGCCCGCGCCGGTGTCTATTGTGCCGCGCGTCCCGAAACTGTCGCTCATGAAGCATTCCCTTTTTCTATCGGCCTCTTCTGTGGCTCCCGACCCGCGAAACCTCAAATGCGCTGATTCGACTCGTCGCATTCTACCAGACATAGCGCACGATTGTCAGCGTCCGCCGCGCCGCCATCAGCCGCGGGGCAACTTGTCATTTTACAAAGCGCGCGCTCTCAAGTAGACTTGCCGCATTCATGCAGACGATTGATCAAAGCGACTCGTCGAAGGTAGAAAGCTATGGCAAAAAAGAGCCGCACCCGCGAAGCGCGTCAACGGCGGCAAAAGCAGCGTCGGCGGAATCAGCGAATGCTGATCCTTGTCCTGATCGTGGCGCTCGCAGTCCTGGGCAGCGCCGTCGCCATTGTCTCCAATCAGCCGGTTGACGCATTCTTGCCGGACGAGTCGTCGCAGCGCTACGACGGCATCGAACGCAGCATCTCGCGCGAGGGCTATCCGCGGCTGGGCAACCCCGACGCGCCGGTGACGATCGAAGAATACTCAAGCTTCGCATGCCCTGGTTGCGAGTCCTTCCATCGCGACAGTTTCGACGCGCTGCTGGAGCGGGTGAGAGATGAACAGGTCCTGTTCACCTACGTCCCGCTGAACACCGGCTCGATTCCCAATGCGCCGGGCGCCTCCCGCGCTGCCCTCTGCGCCGGGCGGCAAGGCATGTTTTGGGAAATGCATGATGTGCTATTCGATTGGCAGACACGCTACGGCAATACGGCATTCTCGCAGAATCGATTGCTGACCGGCGTCGAAAACCTCGGCTTGAACAGCAGCGGCTTCACAGACTGCTTCAATTCAGCTGAGACATCGGCCACGCTTGACGCCGCCGCCAACGCGGGCGTCGCCACGACGCCAACGCTCCGTGTCAATGGCGTCACGGTTGAAGCAAGCCAGGGAGGGGCGATTCCCTCGGCGGCGACCATCCTGGCGGCGATCGACGCCGCGACGCCCGATGACTGGGGCGCTGGCGCCGAAGCGACCGAGCCGGAGCCAGCTGACGCAGCGCCCGCCGACGACACCGTCGACGATGCCGGCGCGCAAACCGATGAAGAAGTCGAGACAGGCGTTGAGTCTGAATCGGAAGCCGACGTCTCTGAGGAGGCGTCCACAGCGCCTCCGCCAGATGAAGAAGCTGCATCTGCCGAAGCGACCGAAGTTTCAGACGAGAGCGACCGGCCCGCAAACGAGTCGGCGCCGGAAGACAGCGGCTAGACGACGGCGGACGAGCGTGAGTTGCCGGCGGCCTCGCTATTTCGCCAGCATTGGACCCAGGCGGCGGCCGCCGAGCAAATGCATGTGCAGATGAAAAACTTCCTGCCCGCCATGCTTGTTGCAATTCACGATCAGGCGGAAGCCGTCATCCGCGATGCCTTCATCCGACGCGATTCTGGCGGCAACCGTAAACAGCCTGCCCAATGCCGCTTCGTGGCTCGGGGCGACATCATTGACGGTGGCAATCTCCGCCTTCGGGATGATCAGTATATGGACCGGCGCTGATGGCGCGATATCGCGGAAAGCCATGACCAGCTCGTCTTCGTACACGATATCGGCCGGGATTTCCTTCGCGATAATCTTCGAGAATATCGTGCTCATAATCTGCCTCCTGGCAAGGAATTGTCGCTTCTTTACATCACCATGCCGCCATCGACAACCAGGGTTTGCCCGGTGATATAGCTGGCGTCGTCTGACGCAAGAAAGGCGACCGCCCTGGCGATATCTTCCGGCGCGCCCATCCGGCCCAGCGGAATCGCCTCAACGGCCTTGTCCTTGATCTCGTCGGACAGGTCAGCGGTCATTGCTGTCTCGACGAAGCCCGGCGCCACCGCGTTGACCCGTACGCCACGAGCGGCAAGTTCTTTCGCCAGCGATTTGGTCAAGCCGAGGATGCCCGCTTTGCTGGCGGCATAATTCGTCTGCCCGCCATTGCCGGCGATGCCCACCACGCTGGTGATATTGATGATGCTGCCGGTTCGCTTGCGCATCATCGCGCGCGCCGCGCTCTTGCAGCAGAGCCAGCAGCTGCGCAGATTCGTTTCGATGACGGCGTCGAAGTCCGCCGGTTTCATCATCATGATGACGTTGTCGCGCGTCATGCCCGCGTTGTTAACCAGAATATCGATCGATTTATGTTCCGACAGTATCGCCTTGAACAAGCTCGCCACCTGGTCGGCGTCGCTGACGTCCGCCTGCACGCTCTGGGCGACGCCATTGCCGGCTTCAATCAAGCTTACGACTTCATCGGCGGCGGCCCCGCTGCGGTTGTAATTCACGATCACGGTCGCCCCGCGCGCCGCCAGCTCAAGGCAGATCGCGCGCCCGATGCCGCGCCCTCCGCCGGTGACAAGCGCGGTCTTGCCTGCGAGATTGGACATCATTCTCTCCGTCACGGTCGATCCTTCGTGGATTCAATATAATGCCAGTCATCTCTTAACGCTATGGTCCGCCGACCCAGCCAATCAATGTGACCTGGCCGCGCAGATCGCGCGTGAGGCTGGTGGCGCCGAAACCGTTGAAATTGGCGATATAGATATCGTTGCGGCCGTCCACTGCCGGGTTGACGCCGGTGAAGGCGATGTACTGGCCATCGGGCGAAAACAGCGGGTCGCACATCGTCGGCGGCGGGCTGCCGCTGGCAACATTGCCAAAGCCGCTGTTCTTCACCCGCACGCCGTATGGGCACTGGCCTGCCGTGCCACCAAGCGCGATCCTCCCGCCATCGGGCGACCAGCTGGCGGCCAGGCCAAATCGTGGGAAATCTAGCTCGCTGTCTCTGCCCAGAAGCCGGCCACTCGCGTCCAGCATGACAATTTCGTTTCCGCTGTCGGCCAGCTGCACCACGACGCGATCGCCATCGGCGGACCAGGCATCCGACAGATAGCTGGCGGAAGCGCTGGCCCCATCCAGGCGCAGCTCGCGCGTTTCGCCCGTCCTGATATCAGCCCGCCAGATGCGGCGCTGCGGATTCTGGGGGTCAAAGGGGCCGCCGCTGGCAAAAGCCAGCAGAGAATCGCCTATCCATTTCGGCGGCTCCGTAACGAGGGCATCCGCCAGCCGCCGCGTATTGCCGCCCGCTACTTCGTATAGGTAGACATGACCGCCGGCTGGTGGCGGCATGTGCAGCGCGTCGCAGAATTGCGGCTCGCCCGGCGTCCAGCTCGGGCAGTCAGCCCGGTCGGAGACGAAGGCGATGTGACGGCCATCGGGCGACCAGCTCGGCCAGAGTTCGTACGAGCCTTCATCGCTGATTCGACTCGGCGGGCTGCCATCTTTGGCGACGACATAAATGTCGACATCGTAGCCCGTGGCGACAGCGACTGCCATCCGGCTGCCATCCGGAGACCAGTCGGGCGGCATATAGTAACCGCGCTGCACAAGCGGATTCTCGCCCGGCAAGACCCGGGCGCTGAAGCCCGTCTCCAGATCCAGCATGTACAGACCGTTCGTAAGCGGGTCCCCATCCGCCTTGACATAAGCCATGGCATTGCCCGGCCGCGCCAGGAAGACTTCGAAGCGCCCGCTTGATGTCAATTCCAGCACCGGAATTCGCCGCCTCGATCCGGTGGGGGATACAAAATACAGGATTTGTACACCGGTGAAAGGCTGCGCCGTCGCGATGTTCGCAATCGTCTGCCGATTGTTGGAGCTTGCGAACACGATCATCGCGCTGCTAATGCCGTCGGCAATTGAGGGCGGGATCTCAAGCACATCCCAATTGTCGAAGACCAGGCCCGTCGCCGGGAACGGTGTAATCGTCGGCGTGAATGTGGGCGTGAATGTCGGTGTCGGTGTGGCAGTCTCTGTGGCCGTCGGGCTGGCGCTTGGGCTGGGGGTTGCGCTGGGGCGGGCGGTCGGCGGCGCCGGCGTTTCAGATGCGGTGGCGCTGGGCAAGGCAGTGGGGCTGGCTGTGACCGTCGGCGAGCTTGTCGCGCTGGGCAGCGGGGTCGCGGTGGGTTGGCTGAGCGCGCTGCAGGCGGAGATGACGACCGCAATGAGGGGCAGGGCGATGCGGCGCCCGAAAATCCTGGGCAGCGCGGCAAGAGTATCGGACATCACAACATACGGGCCGCTGGTCGGGGGAGACGGATGGCTCACATCAGGAATCTTCTGCTTGACTTTCCGCTGCGCTGGCGGGCGGCTGCGATGTCAGCCTTCATTGACGCCCCGCTGTTCTTCGTCAATCTTCTGCTTCGCCGCCGCAAGATCGCGATTTCTGACATCGGGCGGCTCACGCAGGACGAGCCGCAGGACATCGTTCATGTCCTCCACCAAAGTGATACATACATCGCGTCGGGCCGCCTTGGGCAACTCAAGCAAGTCCTTCCGATTGTCCTTCGGCAGAATGATATTCGCAATGCTGCGGCGGCGAGCGGCAAGGATCTTCTCAACGACGCCGCCGACGGGCAGGATTTGACCCCGCAGCGTGATCTCGCCCGACATCGCATATTCGGCGCTCGCCAACCGCTCTGTGAAGGCGGAGATCAACGCCGTGGCCAGTGTCACGCCGGCTGACGGCCCGTCCTTTGGCACCGCGCCCTCGGGCATATGCACATGCACATCGTAATTCTCAAAGTCGTCGGCGGGCAAATCAAACTCATGGGCGCGCGCTCTCAGGTAACTCAGGGCAATATGCGCCGATTCCTGCAAGACATCGCCCAATTGACCCGTCAGCATCAGGTTGCCTTTGCCCGGCACCAACGAGACCTCAACCGTCTGGATCTCGCCGCCATTCGGTGTCCAAACCAGGCCGGTGACAATGCCGATCGCGTCGCTGCGATTGACTTTCGAATCCAGCATCTGCGGCGGACCGAGCTGCTTCTCGATGACGGAGGCGGTGACGCGCCGTGGATAAGCTCGCCCTGACGCGACCTGCCGCGCGATCCGGCGGCACATTCTGGCGATTTCGCGCTCGAGATTGCGCACGCCGCTTTCATAGGTGTAGTGCCGGATGATGTGCTGCAGCGCCCCGCTGATAAATCGTATGCCGGCGTCGCCGATGCCATTCGCCTCTAACTGCTTCGGGATCAAGAACTGCCGCGCGATTTGAATCTTCTCTTCTTCCGAATAACCCTTGAACTCGATGACCTCCAGGCGATCTTCCAGCGCTTCCGGAATCGAGTACAGATCATTGGCGGTGGTGATGAAGGTCACCTTGGACAAGTCGTAAGGCACTTCCAGATAATGATCGACAAAATTTACATTTTGCTCCGGGTCAAGCACTTCGAGCAGCGCCGACGCCGGATCCCCCCGAAAGTCCGAGCTCATCTTGTCAATCTCATCAAGTATGAACACGGGGTTCACCGTTTCGGCGCGTTCCATCTGTTGAAGTATTCTGCCCGGCATTGAGCCGATGTAGGTGCGCCGGTGCCCGCGGATCTCGGACTCATCGCGCAGACCGCCCAGGCTGATGCGCAGGAACTTGCAGCCCAGCGCTTCGGCGATGCTCTTCCCCAGCGATGTCTTGCCGACGCCCGGCGGCCCCACAAAGCACAGGATAGGACTCTTCATCTTGTCCCTGGCCAGCTTGCGCACGGCGATATGCTCGATGATGCGCGCCTTGACCTTCGACAAGCCATAGTGCTCGCGCTCGAGAATGTCCTCGGCGTTTTGCAAATCCAAGTTCTCTTCGCTGACCGCATTCCAGGGCAGGGTCAAAAGGCGGTCGAGATAGGTGTGGATCACGCCGGATTCGGGCGACATGGGCGGTATGACGCCCAGGCGCGATACTTCTTTAAGCGCCTTGTCATGCGCTTCGGCTGGCAGGTTGGCGGCCTTTATGCGCTCCGTCAATTCGTGAATCTCCTGCTGGAAGACATCGCCGTCTCCCAATTCTTGCTGAATTAGGCGAACTTGTTCGCGCAGGTACATCTCACGTTGGTTGGCCGCGATCTCATCTTGCAGGCGCGCATGAACTTCGTCGTGGATTTCGTTGTCATGCAGCTCTGCAGTCAGCATGACAGCCAGCCGCTCCAGCCGTTTCTCGATATCCTCCAGCTCAAGCAGCTGCTGCAAGTCTTCCGGCGGAAGCGGCAAAATCGAAGCCAGCGAGTCGCACAATTGGCCAGGCGCTTCCAGCGACAAGATATGTTGGATGATGCTGTCGGGCATCGCTTCATTGTATTGGCTGTTATGCTTGAACAGCTCTTTAAGCCCGGTTGTTAGGGAATCCAGGGTCTGAGGCTCAGTCGCGTCTTCGGCGATCGCGCGCGCCTTGGCAATCGGGTATGCGCCCTGCTGACGCACCTCAAGGATGCGCACGCGCCGCCTGCCTTGCGCCAGGAGCTGCACGCCGTCATGACCCAGCTCTGTGGTTCTGCCCGGCGCGATCTCGGTGCCCACGCCATGAATCCGCTCCTGGAGCGTCTCGCCGGCTGGATCGGCCCTCAGCTTGCAGGCGATCAGCGTTTGGTCGCGGTCCCTCGCGGTCAAGGCCGCCTGCATTTCCGCCTCGGTGGACAGCGGTATCAGGCTCAGCACTTTGGGAAAAAGAACCTGGGCATCCAAAGGCAGAAGCGGTAGCTCGAAGACGCCATCGTCCCGCGCCTCCGCGTTTTCAATCTGATTGAAATCTAATGTCGCGTTTATTGCCAAGGCCTAACCCTAACGGCATGCTGGCCTGCCAGTGTATATGATTTCGCTGTCTAACGTAAGACCCGCTGGCGGAAGTCAATGTAAGTAAGTCGGGCGACAAGTTGCGCCATTGATCTACCCCCCTCAGTCCCCCCATAGCAATGGGGGGAAGCTGGCAGTCGCGCGCCAAACTCCCCTCCCTGACTCGTCGGGGAGGGGGCCGGGGGG
>WTGN01000006.1 GCA_011523545.1 Chloroflexota bacterium
CCCCCTCCCCAGCAAGCTAAGGAGGGGGAGCAAGACACGGCGGGATGCAAGGTGTATTGCGTGAGCGGCGACATTGTCGCGCGTGAGTCTACAGATTTCAATAAGGTTGAAGATGGAATTGAGAGAACCACAGGCCGCCGTGTCAAAATCGGTTACACCGGGCGCTCGTCTAGCAGATAGCGCGTGAACCAGTTGACGATGGCGGTCGCGGCTGTTATGCGATTCTGCTCGTGGTGGAAACCGTGGCCCTCGTCAGGAAACAGAATGTAGTCCACAGGCACATCCCGCTGGCGCAGCGCCGCGACAACCTGCTCCGCTTCACAGACCGGCACATTGCTATCGTTAGCGCCATGCAGGACCAGCGTCGGGGCGCGGACGCGATCCAGCCGGTGAACGGGCGACAGCGCGTCCAGCAGGTCGCCCTCGGTTTCGGGATCGCCATATTCGACTTTCGATATGCTGGCCATCCAGGCTTCGGTGTCGGCAAAGAATGTCTTGAAGTTGACGACGCCATAGAGGTTGACGCCGGCGGCGAAAAGCTTTGGAAACTCGGCCAAACCCGCCATCGTCATGTAACCGCCGTAAGAGCCGCCCATGATGCCCAGGCGGGCGGGATCGGCGATGCCGGCGTCAAACAAGAATCGCGCAGTCGAGGCGATGTCCTGGATGGCATCGACGCGCAAGGCGCCATTGTCCAGGTTGACGAAGCGCAGCCCGAAGCCGGATGACCCGCGCACATTGGGCGCGAAAACGGCAATCCCCTGCGCCAGCAGCGCCTGATACTCATAACGGAAACGCGGCTGCTCCTGGCCTTCGGGCCCGCCGTGGAAGCTAAGCACGGTTGGATGCGGCGCAGCGCCAGTGCGTGGCGCATAATACCAGCCCGACAGGGGCAAACCGTCATGCGCCGTATAATTCAGCAAGCGAGCTTCGGCAAGCGCTGCCAGGTCAATGCCCGCGCGGGGACTGCGGGTCAGCTGCTTTAGTTCGCCGGAATCCGTATTCAAGGCATAGATGTCCTGCGGCAGCCGCGCGCCGGTGACGCAGATCACCAATGACGAGCCAGCGGGCGCAAAACGCAGCGATTCGACTACTTCGCCCGGCAGATCAACCAGGCGTCCGGGCTTGATGCCCGGCAATTGCGTCAACTCCAGTTCATGCCTGCCGGCGATATTCCAGACGAGCGCCGCCAAGGCGGTATCACGGCAGAAGGCGAACTCGACCAGTTCAGCGTCTTCGCGCGCGCGCAAAATGCGCCAATCGGCATCAGCCGCCAAGTCCAGCCGGCACAGGCAGGCCATATCCCGGTCACGATTCGATATCGCATAGACTGCGCGTCCATCTGAAGAGAAGCGCGCGTTTTCAAAGCTGGCGGGCGCTTTGTGCGCGGTCAGCAGCTTGCTCTCGCCGTCACGGGCATCAAGCAGGTAGATGTTGGAATCGCCACGATACAAGACGCGCTTGATCAAGAGCTTGGAGCCGTCGGCATTGGCGTCTTCAAGGGTGGCGGTTCCAGCGCCGGCGGTCAGTCTCCTGCTAAGGCCCGTTTCTACATTCAGGCAATAGCAGGCCATGGAATCGGCGACATCGCTGTTCGACGAAATTAGGAGCCCGCGCCCGTCCTTGGTCCAAGCGCCGAGCCAGTTATTGCTTGACCCGCCGGCGGTCAGGCGCCGTCGATCGCCGCCGTCGGGACGGAGGATGTCAACTTGTGTATTCATCCCGCCGCCGGGCGCCAGCTCGACCGCCAGCCATTCGCCATCCGGCGACCACTGTACACGGCTCGCCTGCTCGTCACCGGCGGTCAGCGCAACCGGGAAGCCGCCGTCCGCCGGCATGCGCCACACTTGCGGCCCGCCGGTCATATCACTGATGAAGGCCAACTGCGCTCCATCCGGCGCGTAAGCCGGCGCCCAGCACCTGCCCACCTTCGCCAGCAGCCGAGCCGATTCCAGCATTGCCCGCTTCGACTGATCCGTCATGACCGTGCCCGGCCGGGCAGCAGCGCCAGGATAATTGTCGCGGCGATATAGGCGGATGCGCCCAAGCAGAGCACGGCGCTGAAGCCGAGGCTTATGGACAGGGCGACAGCGGCGATACTGCCGACCACGGTCATCAGCCCGTTGACGGCCCAGGCCAGCGCAATCTGCCCGCCCCCGCCCCGCCCAACAGTTCTCAAGGCCTGCGGGAAGGGCAAGCCCATGCACAATGCCAGGGGCAGCAGCGACAAGACCGCGACAACAGCCCGTGAAGCCGGCTCGGCAGCGATGAAACGGCCGCTCAACGCCGGCCAGATCAGGCTCCAAAGGATGGCCAGGCAGGCCACTGAGGCAGTCGCCAATTGTGGGCGCCGCTCCACTACATGGGGCGAAAAGAGCTGGCTCAGGCCGCTGCCAGCGCCGCCGCCCACAAGAAAGGTGACCAACACCAGGGTGACCGCAAAGGTCGAATGCCCGAGGAAGAGCCGCGTCTGCTGTATGGCGTAGATTTCGATGGCGACGAAGCCGATGCCGAGCAGGGCGAAAAACGGCGAAAAAGCGCGCTGGGCCGGCGCCCAAGCTCGACGCAGCCGAAGCGCGAAAACACAGACGAGCGCAGCCGTCACCAATGTCGCCAGAACAACCGACTCAAGCAGGCTTGTTGGGATGCCTTTTTCAAACTGGAAGAAATAAGGCCGGTCATCGCTGGCCGGTGAGATGTCCGCTTCGGAATCCGCCACAATGGCGGCGAAGGGCTTCGCGCCGCTGGCAACAGCATCGAGTGGCGGCTGGACTAAAACATGCGGCAGCAGCAGCGGCGTGAAACCGACATCGCGCGCGATCGCGCCCAAGACCAGCGAGTCCTCTTCGCTGTAGGCGCGCTCTCCAATGAGCAGCAGCGGGACCGGCGGCGCGCTTCGGTTGTCGATAAAAGCCATCAAGTGCCGCAGCGCCTCTTGATCGTTTTGGCCCCGACGGCGACGGGCCGCGAGCGCAGTGGAGACAGCGCGCGTCAAGGTCACTTCATCATAAAGCTTCAGGGCGATCTGGCCGCCCGCGTCGAGATGATCCAGGTATTCGGAGAAGGCTTCTTCGGTGTAAATCGAGTTTTCGGACAGGGCATAGCCGCCGCGCTCAGCCGCCAGCGTCACCACCTGCGACAAGAATATGAGATCAAACTTGCCGTCCGAGCGCCGCAGCGCGCTGCGCCCATCATCGACAACGACATTCACCTCCGGTCTGTCGTAGAGGGCGCCGGTGTGAGCGCGCCTGGCCTTCACCATATCGACGCTGGCGGCATTGACTTCAACCGCCGTTATCTGCCGCGCGCCGCTTTGCAGGCCAAACCATACGTCCAGCCCGGCGCCGGGTCCGATGACGAATACCCGCTCGGGCCGCTCGGTCGCGAATGGGAAGAAACCGATGTCGCCCAAGAGCTCTCTTTTAGCTGATTCGCCGGGCATGATGGACGCGGCGCCGCCATCAATGTAGATGCGCAGCGGGCGCCCGTCACCGGGATCTACCAGATCGCTGCGGGCGAAGGCGTCCCAGCGCGATTCCAAAATGCGTCCGCCTTGAGACAGCGCGCCCACCAGCGGCTTCTCGTTCGCCAGCCGAGTGGGATTCACGCTCAGAATAGGACGGCTGACGTTGGCAACGAAGGCGACGCCGGCCAGGCAGAAGAGAACGATGACGACCGGGCGATCGCGCCGCGTTGAGAAATAGAGCCCCGCCAGCGTGAAGCCCACAGCGGCGACAAGCATCGTGTTTATTCCGCCGAAGCGATTCAGTAAAGGGATCGCCAGCAGCGCCCCGCAGCCGGCGCCGACAAGATCGCTCATATACAGAACGCGGCTGGCCGATGCATGCGCGCTGAAAAGGGAAGCGATGACCAGCCCGAAAAACACATAAGGCAGGGCAACCAGGGCGAAGAGCAGGATTTGCAATTCGACGCCCGCTGCCGCGAAGACCAGGAGCAAGACGACGCTCAAGGCCGCGCAGCAACTGCCGAGAGCCAAGCCGAGCGCTTGCGCCCGGGCCGGCCGCAGCGCTGCGATGGCCGCGCCGATTCCGATGCCGAGGATCGCCACCGAGATAATCAGGAATACGTAAGGAGGAAAATACAGCAGCGAGAACAAGCGCGTCAATGCGATCTGAAGCAAGAGCGCGCTGGCCGAAAGGACCGCCGCGCCCAGCAGACGCTGTGGGCCCAAGTTAGCGCCGAAGTTTGGGATCCAGCGCATCTCTCAATCCATCGCCGAGGTAGTTGAAGCCCATGACCGTGAGTGTGATCGCGAAGCCGGGGAAGAAGGCCATCCAACCCGATTGACGGTAGAAGGCGCGCCCTTCGGATAGCATTCGCCCCCAACTGGGGTCAGGCGGCTGTGTGCCCAAGCCCAGGAAACTTAAAGCCGCCTCGGCCAGGATGGCAAATGCCAGGCTCAGGGTGATTTCTACAATAATCGGGGACAAGACGTTGGGCAGCACGTGAGCAAGCAAAATGCGGAGGTCGCCAGCGCCCAGGGCTTTGGCCGCGATGATGAATTCTTCATTTCGAATGCCCAGCACAGCGCCGCGCGCGATGCGGGCGAAAATCGGGATGTAGACGATGCCGATGGCGATCATGGCGTTGCCGATGCCCTTGCCCAAGGCCGCCATGATGGCAATCGCCAGCAAGATGGCGGGGAAGGCGTAGAGCACATCCATCGCCCGCATGATGACTTCGTCGGTGAGGCGCGTGCTGTAACCGGCAATCAAACCCAGCGCCGTGCCGAAGATCGTGGCGACGCTGACCGCGACCAAGCCCACCTGCAGCGAGACGCGCGCGCCGACGATGATCCGCGAAAATATATCGCGCCCGAAATCATCGGTACCCATCCAGTGTTCCAAAGACGGGCCGGCAAAACGATCAGCGAAATCCATACCGTTCGGGTCGTAGGGGCTGATCGCCGGGCCGAAGATGCCCATCACAATGACGATGACTAGCACAGCCGCGCCGAACATCGCCAGCCGATGACGCAGCAGACGGCGAAAGGCATCGCGCCAGAGCGTATTGGCCGGGCCCAGGGATTCGTCCGCCGGTGCCTTGAGCTTGCTGGCAGGCTTCGCCTTCATTGACATCGTCGCTTATGCCTACACGTACTCGATGCGAGGATCGAGGAAAAAATAAAGCAGGTCGATGAGTAAATTAACCAGCGTAACGATGACCGCGAAGACCAAGACTGTGCCTTGCAGCAGCGGATAATCACGCTCTTCAACGGCGTTTAGCGCCAGGCGCCCCAAGCCGGGCCAGGAGAAGACGATCTCGACAAGGACGAGGCCGCTGAACAGCGCCGTGATTTGCAAGCCGATGATGGTGACGATGTTAATCATGGCGTTGCGGAAGGCGTGCCGCAAGATCACTGCCCGTTCCGCCAGGCCCTTGGCGCGGGCGGTCATAACATAGTTGGCGTTGAGCACATCCAGCATGGCGCTGCGGATGAAGCGCGTTTGGATAGAGGCGCTGACGAAGCCGGCGGTGAATGCCGGCAAGATGATATGCGCCAGCCAGTCGCCCACGCTTTCCGAAATTGGCGTATATCCGGTCGGCGGCAGCAGCTCCAGGTTCAGCGAAAAGATCAGGATCAGCAGGATGCCCATCCAAAACGAGGGAATGGAGACGCCAATCTGACTGAAAACAGTCGGCACGATATCGAGCAAAGTGCCCTGCTTCAGGGCGGAAACAATGCCGATTGGGAAGGCGATCGCCAGCCCAATCGCAAGCGAGACCAAGGCCAACTCCAATGAGGGGCCGACGCGCCCCCAAAGCTGGGGCGCCACTTCTTGCCCGCCCAGCAGGCTCTGCCCGAAATCGCCACGCACAGCTTTGGAAAGCCAGGTCAAGTATTGCTCAAGAAATGGCCGGTCGAGGCCGAGGCGCTCGCGCAAACCCGCGACTGATTCATCGCTGGCATAAGGACCGAGAATGACGCGAGCGGGATCACCCGGGACGATCTGCATGATCATGAAGACGACAAAGGTAACGCCCAGCACAACGATCATTGCCAGGAGCAGACGCTGCAAGACATACTGATAATTCATATCGCATCCCCGAGCGGCAGGCGCGGCTCGTCAAAGGGGAGGAGACGGGCGCGAAATGGCAAGCCAGAACGCGCCCGCAGGCAGACTAACCGTCTAGATAGGTGTTCATGTAGAGATTGTTATTGTCAGAGCGCAAAACATAACCCTGGACTCGCGGGTTCATGGCGCGCGTGAAGGCCGGATTGTAGAAGTAGACGTAGGGCACGGCATCCACCAGGATTCTATTCGCCTGCTCGTAAATGGCGTAACGCTCGTCGAAATCGGACACTTGCCGTCCCTGGTCGACGAGGGCGTCGAAATCCGAATTGCTGTAGCCGGTGAAATTGAAGACTTCGTCCGTCCGATGCTGCAAGTAGAAGTAATTCTCGACATCGGTCAGCCCGTTCCAGCTGCAGATGTAGCCGTCATAACGGAAGTTGCCTTCCAGCTCCAGCCACTCAGCCCATTCCGGCGCGTTGATGGTGGTCCTAATGCCGACTGCAGCCAACTGCGCCTGCAAGACTTGCGCCTGACGCACCGTGTCCTGGTAGGTCGATGTGGGCATCAGTTCCATTTCGAAGCCGTCAGCCAGGCCGGCTTCCGCCAGCAGGGCCCGCGCCTTGTCCGGGTCGTATGAGTAGGGCGCGTAATCGAAATGCCAGGGATTGCCGGTATCGATGGGCCCGCCATACAGCGGCGTGCACAAGCCGAAATCACCGGCCGCGCAGAGATCGTCGCGGTTGATGGCATAGGCGATGGCTTGGCGAACGCGGGCGTCATTGAGCGGCTCGCGCATCAGGTTCAAGCCGATGTACTTGTAGGCCAGCGCCGGCGACACCAAGACGTTGACATCTGGATTGTCCTGAAGAGCCTGTACCGCTTGCGGCGCGACAGCGTTAATAAAATCCACCTCGCCGCCAAGGAGCGCGGCTTCGCGCGCGGCATCCTCTTGAATGACGCTGATCTCAACCGCGTCCAGCAGGGGCAGCCCTTCTTGCCAGTAGTTCTCATTCTTGACCAGCCTCATGCTGATGGTGCCATCGAGATCTTCGACAATAAAGGGGCCGGTGCCAATTGGAATGACGATCACGCCATTCTCGTCAACGCTGTCCGGATGCACCACCGCCTGTGAACGACCGGCCAGCAGCACCGGCAGAATCGCATTCGGCGCCGGCGTCGTCACGGTGACGGTATGAGAGTCGATCGCTTCCCAAACCGCGTCAGGGCCACCGACCGCAGCCACGCGTCCGGAGCCGGTATTGGGATCAAGGATGCGGCTCATCGAAAAGACAACATGCTCCGATGTCATTTCTTCGCCATTGGAGAATGTAACGCCCTCGCGCAGGTTGAATGTCCAGGTCAAGCCGTCTTCAGATTGCGACCAATCTGTAGCGAGCAGCGGGGTCAATTCTATGTTGTCGCTGTTCGTCGTGAGGGATTCGACAACATTGGCCAGCACATGGAAGCTGGAAACGGTGCTGGCAACATGCGGATCCAGGCCGGTCCATTCGGCGTCATGCGCCGAGCGCAAGACATTCTCCGACATTTGCGCCGAGGTCGTCAGGCTAATGCCGACGATTGCCGCGATCAGCAAGACAATCGGCAGCATCAATTTCAGTTTGTTCATTTTCAGTCTCCTGTTCAAGCAATTGAGCACTGGAATAGCCTCATGCAACGCGAGCATAGTAATTTTTCAAGGCGCCTCCTCCACCGATAGGCATGTTAACTGGCGGTCGATGGACACTTGCTGGCGCCGGGCGGCGACTGCAATGCGGCAACTATGCGCAAGATAATCCGCAGAGAGTTTACAATTTCGCCTATACCTTGTCAAATCTGCACTGCGCTGTTTGAAATGCGTCATTTCAGTTATATTCGCACATTAATAGGCTCATAAGGCGGCTGCTTGACATTAACCGAAAGAAAAGTTAACCTTTATGCGAGCCAATCGCTCAGGCATGCTCAAGCCGACGGCGGGACCACCGACCGGGAGTTTATGAAAGCGCTCGGCCTCAGCGCGGATTGCCTTCAGCTTGTGATGGCGCATTGATGAGCGCGTTGGCGACGAAGCGGTATCGCCCGCAAAGCAATGCCGTAACTTAATCAGTCACTGAAAGTTAATGGAGGAAACCGTCATGAAACGCATCACTATTGTCATCAGTATCGCGGCGCTTCTTGCGCTGACGGCCATGCTGCCTCTTGGCATCGTGCAGGCGGACGGGCACTGCGAATTCGCCGACGACAGCATCAAGATCGGCGGGCTTGTGCCGCTCTCGGCGCCGGGCGCGGTCGCAGGCGGGATCGCCATGTCATGGGCTATCAATCGGGCGGCGGACGATATCAACGCTGACTGCGGCATTGAGATTGACGGCGCCAACTACGCGATTGAAGTTGTCATTGGCGATTCGGAAGGCAGCCCCGAACGTGGCCAGGCCGTTGTCGAACGCTTCATCCTCGAGGACGAGGTTGATGCCGTCACCGGCGTCTATCACAGCGCTGTGGGCTTGGCGACCATGGGCATGCTGGATGAGAACAGCGTGCCGACCGTATTCTCCGAGCCTTGGAACGATAACGTAAGCGCCAACGGCATCATGGAATACGATGGCAGACCGCCACGCAACGCCGATGGCGTCGATCACGTGTTCCGCGTCTCCCCCGCCAGTTCAATGGTTGGCGGCGTTGTTGTCGATTGGCTGAATGACCTGGGCGTGGACAATGTGGTGATCATCGCCGAGAACACGGATTACGGCCAGCCGGCCGCAGCCGACGAAAAGGCTCGCTTTGAAGCCGCCGGCGCCACCGTGACGCAGATCAATGTCGAGCTGGGCACGGAAGACTTTGTTCCCATTCTCAGCCGCATCCAGGCGGCCGCGGACACACCGGATGTCGTCCGCGTCCTCGTGACGGGCGAAACCTCTTTCAATCTCACGCAGCAGATGGCGGAGCTGGGCATCGCGCCGACCGAAGACACGATCTGCGTCACCAACCAGGTCGCCTTCCAGTCGGAGCAGTACTGGCTGAATGTTCCCGATGGCAATTACTGCGCCTTCAACCGCGTCGGCATCATCCCGAGCCTCTTCAGCGACCTGGCGGTTGAGTTGAACGCCAGCTATTTTGAAGAGTTCGAGGATATCGTGCCCAGCTATGCGATGGCAACGTACGACGCCGTGTGGATCATCGCGAAGGGCATGGAACAAGCTGGCTCCAAGAGCGACGGCGCGGCCATCGTGGCGGCAATCGAAGCCACTGATTTGGATCTGTCTCAGGGGCGCTACTACTTCGAATACGGCAATCACAATCCGGATTTGCCGGAAGGCACGCCCGCCTTCATGTGGCATCAGTGGCCCGACCCGGTTGTGACGATGATGCAGTACTTTGAGCAGGGTCAAAGCTCGCTGGACGCTGCTGTCATTTTCCCGCAGGTCTATCAGACGCATGGTACGGGCTATATCGTTCCCGGAACGTCGCCCTAGCCCTGTCAACAGATTGAGCGACGGTCTCGCGGCTTAAGCGAGACCGTCTGGCCAGTGGGTGGGAAGAAGCCCCGCCCGCTGGCTGCTTATGACAGCTTGCCGAACACCGGAGCGGCATAATGAATGATTCATTCTTACAATGGCTTCTCCTGGCCGGCCCGCTTTGGGCGGCCATCGGTCTTTATTTTTTGCCGCGGATATCCCCCAAGCGAAAACGAGGCGCGGCGATCAGCGAATCTGATCTGCAGGTGGCCGGCGTCATTGGCGGCTTCGCGCTCGGCCCCCTGGGCATCGGCATCTTTTATTTTGAACCCCGGCTGATAAGACGGCTCACTCTGGCCGCCGGTATCACCATCGCCGTATTCATATCGTCACAAGTCCTGGTGCGCGTCAGCGACCCGAACTTGCCATCGGCGCTCTGGCTCATCCTCGCGGGCCCGCTCTGGGCCGGCATCGCCAGCTATTTCATCCCGCGCCGCTACCGCGCAGTTGAAGCGATTGACACGAACGCATTGACCGCGGCCGCGTTGGGCGGCTTCGCCATCGGCCCGCTGATTATCGGATTGATGTGGCAGCGCACGCCCAGAATAGGCCGGGAATGGATGATCGCCCTGGGCTCGCTCGGCGCCTGGCAGATCTACACGCTCTTCGCCGTCCACAACGTCAGCAATCCCTGCGTGGCCGCGCCTTACCACGTCACCTACTTGACACAGCAGACGGCCAACGGCGTGGTAATCGGCAGCATTTATTCCTTGATGGCGGTTGGGCTTACGCTGATCTACTCGGTGCAAGGCGTCGTCAGCTTTGCCCATGGCCAGCTATACATGGTCGGCGGTTATTTCTCGTTTTACTTTTTGCAATACGCGGGCGACTTCCTGAGCAATTTGACCGGCGCCGATATCAGCGTCAACCCCATTTGGGGCATCCCGGTCGCCGCTGTTATCGTCTTTGTCATGGGCGCTGTTTTCGAACGCATATTCCTCAAGCCCATGCATGAGGGGCTAATCGAACGCGTCTCGGAATATGCCATCCTGATCACCTTCGGCTTCGGCTTCTTTCTGGAATACACGACATTGGCAATCGCCGGGCCCTTCCCGCAGCGAACAGGGCGTTTCATCGAGATTCGCCGTTTCACGCTGGATCGAATTCATTTTTCAGACGACTTCTTCTTCGGGCCGATCCACATAATAGGCGATCGCGCCTTCGCCATGTTCGTGGGCATTGCGCTCATTTTCGCGCTGCTCTATTTCTTGCAGCGCTCCTGGACCGGCCGCGCCCTGCGCGCCACCAGCCAGGACCGGCAGGCGGCCGCCGTCACCGGCATCAACCCGACCAACATGAATACGCTGTCATTTGCGATGGGCTCGATGTTGGCGGCCATGTCCGGCGCGGCTCTGATTCCGATTTTCAACTGGGTGCCCTGGGTCGGCGCGGAGATGGTCGGCCGCTCCTACGTCATCGTTGTGCTTGGCGGCCTGGGCTCGGTGCCGGGCGCGCTGGTGGGCGGCGTGATCGTCGGCATCGTGGAAGCGCTGGGCGCCGGTTGTCATCCGGATCCCAGCCGCGGCGCCGCTTACAAAGAAGCCTTCCCCCTGGTCATCTTCGCGCTTGTCCTGCTCCTGAAACCAACCGGCCTCTTCGGAAGGGAGCAAACGTGATCATGGCTCTCTTCAAGCGTTTTGAGTCCGCAATCGACAATGGCATCGGCCGCCGCAAGCTGGGCTATATGCTCATTGCGCTCGTTATTGTTTTTTTCCTTTGGTTCCCCAATGACGCTTCGCAATCGAATTACGCCAAGACCGTCTTCATCAGCGGATTCTTCTACGCCATCATGTCCTCTAGCTGGGCGCTGCTGGCGGGGATCGCCGGGCAATTCTCGTTCGGCCACATGGCCTTTATGGGGATCGGCGCTTATGCGGCCGGTCTGATCGCGCGGGACGGCGTCAGCTTCGCCTTGCTCGGCATCAGTGTCACGCCGGAATCGATCTCGGCCTTCGGCTCAATTGTTGTCGGCACGGTTTTCGCTGGCCTGGTCGGGCTCATTATCGGCTGGCTGCTGCTGCGCCTGCGCGCCGCCTATCTGGCGCTCTTCACCATCGCCTTCTCCGAATTGTTCCGCATTATGATGTTGACGGAATACGACTACACCGGCGGCTCCAACGGCTTGTCGCTGCGTCCGCTGCTGGAAATCGCTGATGTCAATGCTGCGCGGCAGGTCGAGTATTATCTGATGTTCGCCTTGCTCATCGTCTGCCTGCTGGCGCTGTATTGGGTGGCGAACTCCCCCATCGGCCTCTTCCTGCGCGCCATGCGCGAGGATGAAGACGCCGCCTCGGCCCTGGGCGTCAATGTCGTGCGCTACAAGATTCTCGTATTTGTTTTCACCAGTATGATTGTCGGCTTCGCTGGCGCCGTCTTCTACAGCGATGTTGGCTCCGAGCGCATCATCCCGGAGCAGCTTGAGATCCTGCAAATGTCGCTGATCATCGCCTACGCGGTCATCGGCGGCATGGAAAGCCTCATCGGGGCGGCGGCCGGGGCCTTCATCTCACGCTATCTGCTGGAGGCGATGCGTCAGGTGGTGATCACGCTTCCGTTCGGCTTGACCACCGCCGATGGTTCGGATGCCTTCGTGTGGGATACCGGCTTCTGGCGCTTCGCTTTATTCGGCGTTGTCATGGTCTTCACCCTGCGCTACATGCGCAACGGCCTGCTCTACCCGATCATCACCTGGTTCAGCGGTCGCGACATTGCGATGAAGGAGACCGTATCCATACGCGAAAGCGATGATGAATTCGCCGCTCGCAAGGAGCGGGATGATGAGTGAGATCAACCTGGCGCTGAACAAAGTCTCCAAACGCTTCGGCGGCAACCAGGCGGTGGATCATGTATCCTTCGCGGTGACCCAGCCCGAGCTCATCGGCATGATCGGCCCGAACGGCGCCGGCAAGACCACGCTGACCAATCTGATGAGCGGCATGCTCAAGCCCAGCAGCGGCAGCATCTATCTCAACGGGCGCAGAATCGACGGTCATCCGCCTTATGATGTGACGCGGGCCGGGCTGGGGCGCACTTTTCAGATCACGCGGGCCCTCGGGCGCATGACGGTCATGGAGAATATGATGGTGCCGGGCCTGGCGCATAATCCGCGCGCACGCCGAACGGAGCTGGAAGCGCGCGCGCATGAGATACTGTCCCTGCTGACCATCAACCATTTGACAAATGAACTCAGCCGCGCCTTAAGCGGCGGCCAGCGAAAATTGCTGGAGTTGGGCCGGCTCCTGATGCTCGACCCGTCGGTGATCATTCTGGATGAGCCATTCGCCGGCGTGCATCCGCGCTTGCAAGACACGATCACCAATTACATCTATCGCGTGCATGATAACGGCAAGGCAATTATCTTTATCAGCCACAACATGGGCGCCGTTTTCGAATTGAGCGAGCGCTTGATCGTGCTGCATCACGGCGCTGTCATCGCTGATGGCGATCCGCAAGTTGTCAGAAACGACCCCGCAGTGATCGACGCTTACCTGGGCCACGACGAGGACGACTAAATGCTTCAGATTCATGACCTCTACGTCGGCTATTACGAAGATCTGCACATTCTGCGTGGGCTGAGCTTGACCGCGCAGACCGGCAAATTGACGGCGATCCTGGGCGCGAACGGCGTCGGCAAGTCAACTTTGCTGAAAGCTGTCTACGGATTCCTCAAGCCACACAGCGGAAATGTGTTGCTGAACGGCGCCGATGTCACCGGCACGGCCACGCATGAGTTGATCAATCTCGGCATCAGTTACATCCCCCAGCAGCCCGGCGTGTTCAAACACATGACCGTGCGCGAAAACCTCATGATGGGGGCCTGGACATTTCAGAAGGACAAAAAACGAATCGAGAGCAAAATCGAAGAGAATTATCAGCGTTTTCCGATTTTGCAGGAGAAGCAGAACGACCTTGCCGGCAGCCTCTCGGGCGGGCAGCAGCGCATGGTGGAAATCGGCCGCACGCTGATGACCGACCCCGAAGTGATTTTGGTGGACGAACCGACGGCCGGCTTGGCCAAGCTGCTCAGCGAAGAGGTCTATGAGATGCTGGTCGATCTGCGCGATCAAGAAGGCTTGACGATTATGCTGGTCGATCAGGAAATCCGCGAAGCCCTCAAAATCGCCGATTATGTCTACGTGCTGGAGCTGGGGCGCAACAAGTTTGAAGGACCGCCGTCAGAATTCACAGATCTTGAAAAGGCTTTCTGGGCTTAGCTCGCTGCCAGCTTAGCTCCCCTCCCTAGTGCCTTGGATGCCCGCCACAGAGATGGCGGGAAGGGGCTGGGCGTGGGGTTGGACAGTTAACCCTTCAGCCCCGTCATCACCACACCCTGAATGAAGTAGCGCTGCGCCAGGAAGAAGAGCACGATCACTGGCAAGGTGACTGCTGTTGACGCCGCCAATTGCAGATCCCAACTGATATCGGTCTGGCTGCGAAAAGACGCCAGGCCAACGGCGATCGTGAAATTGTCCGGCGACCGCAGATAGGTAATCGGCCCGATCAGGTCATTCCAGGCGAACAAGAATGTGAAGATGCCAATCGTGATCAGCGCCGGCTTGGACAGGGGCAGCATGACGCGCAAGTAGACGCCGAATTCGCTGCAGCCGTCGATGCGCGCGGCATCGGCGATCTCTTCGGGTATCGTCCGGAAGAATTGCCGCATTAGGAAAATGTTGAAGGCGCCGCCACCGAAGAAGGGCGGAACAACCAGCGGCAAGAACGTGTCCACCCAGCCCAGCCGCGAAAACACAATGAAGCTCGGCACCAGCAGCACGGCGTAGGGCAAGAAGAGCGTCGCCATCACGATGCCGAACCAGAAGTCGCGCCCGGGAAAGCGCATGCGCGCAAAACCGTAGGCGCAGAATGACGACGTGAATACGACGGCGATGACGTTCAGCCCGGCGACAAGAACCGTGTTACGGAAGTAAGTGCCGAAGGGTTTGTAAGTCAGCGCGTAGAGATAATTCTCCGGTACGACCGGGTCGGGTATCCACTGCGGCGGATATTGGAAGATGTTGATCTGCGTTTTCAGCGAGCTGGAGAGCAGCCAGATGAAGGGCGTGATCATGACGACGGCGAAAAACACCAGCAAGAAAACAGTCAGCCAGTGGAAGACGATATCACCGTAGGACTTTGGCTGGCGCCGTGATTCGATGTAATCGGCTGGCTTCTCGCTAAAGCCCACGAAGTTTGCTCCTAGTCGCCCGGATTCTCATAATAGACGCGCGAACCGATGTAGCGGAAGACGATAAATGACAGCACCATCAGGATCGCGAAGAGCAGCCAGGACAATACCGATGCGTAGCCCATCTTTTGGCTACCGAAGGCGGTGCGCCAGATGTGCAGCACGAGGAAGAGGGTCGCCCGTTGCGGTCCGCCGTCGGTGATTAACAGAGCGCTGACGAAAACCTGAAAGGAGTTGATGAATCCAATGACCAGATTGAAGAAAATAATCGGCGACATCATCGGCAGCGTCACGTAGAGCAGGCGCTGCCAGCGACCAGCCCCGTCAATCTCAGCCGCTTCGTAGAAAATCTGCGGGATGCCCTGCAATCCAGCCAGGAAGATGATCATCGAGCCGCCGACGCCCCAGACGGTCAGAATCACAAAAGCCAGCATCACCCAGTTGGGATCTTGCAGCCAGCCGATCTTGGGACCGCCAAAGGCGCGAATGACATAATTGATCAAGCCAAATTCGGTATTGAAGAGCCAAGCCCAAAGAATCGCGTTGGCGACAGCCGGCACGATGCTGGGCAAGAAGTAAATGGTGCGGAAGATGGCGATGAAGCGGAACTTGGCGTTGATCAAGTTGGCCAGGAAAAACGCGAATACCAAACCGAGCGGCACCGATATGGCTGAGAAGACAACCGTGACCTTCAAGCTCTGCGCCAGAATTGGATCGCCGACCATCCGGCTGAAATTTGCCATGCCGACGAACTTGGGCGCCGCCAGGAAGTTCCACTTGTGAAACGTGAGGTAGCCCGCGACTGCCGCCGGCCCCAGCCACCAGAAAAGGAAGCCCAAGATAAAGGGGCCGATAAAGACATAACCCATCAGCGTGCGCCGCTGACGCAGTGTCAAGCGGTTATATTGCCGCGTGAGCCAGAAGCCTTCAACAGGCGACGAATTAGCCAAAGTCGTTGTCATGGATTAATGCTCGCATTTCGCCGCCAACGAATGGATCTTTCTGCTCTTTTCGCCATAAAGGCACAGAGCTGCTCCATGAAAAAATGAGAATCCGAAAATGCCGCTTTTATACCCCATCCCCCGGCCCCTTCCCCAGCGAGCTAGGGAAGGGGAGCGTATCTAGCTGTATAGTCCCGAAGTGAGATGGTGCGGATCTGTATGAAAGATTTCCGAGTTTTC
>WTGN01000085.1 GCA_011523545.1 Chloroflexota bacterium
ACGACCTCACCGACCCGAACGGTGCGCGCTACCGGGCTGCGCCACGCCCCGACATTTCGCCTGCAGTGTAGCGAAGCCGGCTCAAGCTGGCAAGGTTGGAAATGACTGCGAAGACCCCAAAGACGCGAACGGACCGCCTGCGAGAATTGACGCGCGCGCCCCTCAACCGATGCGCCGTTTTCATCGCCCGCCTGGGCGTCCATCCGGATTGGATCACCGTATTGGGTTTAATTCTGGTTGCCATCGCTTCTTTGTTTGCGGCGCGCGGCGAATTCTTGATCGCCGGCCTGACCCTGCTTATCAGCCTGCCGCTGGACGCGCTCGATGGCGCCGTCGCGCGAGCTTCGGGGCGGGCCGGCGCTTTTGGCATGGTGCTCGATTCGACGCTGGACCGCTATGCTGACGCTTTCATTCTTGCCGCTTTCAGCTATTATTTTGCCGAGCAGGGCCGCGCCGATCTGATGCTGCTGGCGCTGGCCGCGTTGATCGGGGCCTTCCTCGTCAGTTACGTCAAAGCCCGCGCCGAAGACGCCAAAGTCGGCGTCAGCGCCTCCGTCGGCCTTTTTTCGCGGATGGAACGCGTGCTGGCGCTGCTGATCATGACCATCGCCGCCGGTCTGCTCGAAAGTGTTGCGCCGCTGGAAATCGGCCTGCTCATTCTGGCGGTCGGCGCCAACCTGACCGCGCTGCAAAGGCTGCGCTATGTATACATCACGTTGAAAGACCGAGGTGACTAAATGGAGTTTGAGGCTACCTATCTCGTGCTGGGCAACCTGCAGATCCGCTATTACGGCATCATCATTGTGGTTGCCTTGCTCGCCGGCGCCTATGTCGCTTCTATGCTGGCCGCGCGCAGCGGGCGCGATCCCGACCATATCTGGGGCGGCTTGACCTGGGCCATCATCCCCGGCATCATCGGCGCGCGCCTGTGGTTTGTCCTGTTTCCGCCGCTATCGTTGGTGGCTGGCTGCGGCATTGAGGGCGAAGTCTGCCAAGACACCGCCTGGTTTCTTGAGAATTTCTTCGACCGCGAAAGTGGCGCTATCGCCATCTGGACCGGCGGCCTGGGCATTTTCGGTGGCATGATCGGCGCGGCGCTCGGCGTCTATCTCTATCTGAGCCATTGGCACAATCGCATCATCGGCCTCTTCACCACTATACTGACGCCTGTGCTTTGGCTGCTTCAATTATTGAACTGGGTTGTAGACAAAGTTGTTTCATTAGCAAAGGACAAAGATCAGCCAGCGTTTGCTTACCAGCGCCCGGCCAGCGCCTTCCCCGATCGCGGCTTGCGCATGGCGCCCTGGCTGGATATCGCTGCCGTCTCCATTCCGCTTGGGCAGGCGATCGGCCGCTTCGCCAATTATGTCAATCAGGAGCTCTACGGCGCGCCGACAAACTTGCCTTGGGGCATTCAGATCCCGCGTGAGGCGCGCGTCGCGCCCTATGAGAGTTTGATCGACTATCCGGTCGATACGCTCTTCCATCCGATTTGGGCTTACGAGGCGATTTGGAGTCTGATCGCCGTTTACGTCTTGTGGCGGGTCTACCATCAATACCGCGACCGCTTGTTGGCCGGCGACATCCTCCTGATTTATGTCGCGCAGTATTCTTTCGTGCGCTTCCTGCTCGAATTCCTGCGCGTCGATTTCGCCGTCATCGGTGGCACCGGCATCAACAGCTCGCAGGCGATCACGCTCATCGGGCTGGCGCTATCCGTCGGCTTGCTGCTTTATCGTCACCGCTCGGCCGATTTCGCTGCGGCCAAAGCCGCCGATGATGCCGCCGAGGGCGAAGAAGCGCCGGCGACAGCGACCTAGATTGACAGCGGGCGCGAATCATGCCGCTGCGCAAATCCTGACGCGCCATAAATGATACCCGACCTGATGCTGCGGATGGGCATGCGCAACAATGGCCGGCCCTTGTTTTGAGCCGCGTTACCGTGTTTATATCGCCCAATTTATGCTATTGTCCCTGCGGATGACGAAAGGACCGCCGGATTTGATATACTAACAGCGTTTTCATCCGGCGTTACCGAGGCGATTTATGGCGCGCGTAATCATTCTGGGAACGGCAGGCGCGGTCAACAACGCCCAACATGACTACACGCATTTCCTGCTGATTGGCGAAGAGGACAGCCCGGTACTGGTTGATGCCGGCTCCAATCCGCTGGACAAAATGAAAGACCTCGGCATCAACGATGACGAGCTGCAAGACATCATACTGACGCACTTCCACTCGGATCACGTGGCCGGCGTGCCCAACATGCTGATGCACATGTGGCAGATGGGGCGCAAATCACCCATCCGCTTTTACGGCATCCCGCATTGCATCAATCGCATAGAAGAGACGATGGACATGTATGGCTGGGAATTTTGGCCCAACTTCTTCCCGGTGTCTTTCTCGCGCATCGGCTTGCACGACAATACCCTGCTATTCGAGAATCGTGATTTTGCCATCCACTCCTTCCCCGTCGTACACTTCATCCCGACGATTGGCATGCGCATCACCAACAAGCACAACGGCAAGGTCCTCGCCTACAGTTGCGATACCGAGCCCTGCCCAAACGCGCTGAAAATCGGCAGAGACGCCGATATCTTCATCCACGAAGCGGGCGGGCCGCCGCCGGGCCACAGCACCGCGCGCATGGCGGGCGAAGCGGCGACCAAAGCCGGCGCCAAAGAACTGCGCTTGATCCACTACCAGGTTTGGAATCAGGACCCCGCGCCGCTGGTGCAGGAAGCCGCCGAAGCGTATGACGGGCCGGTTCACCTCTGCCGCGACTTTGACGAGTTTGAATTCTGATTCTGGCTTTCAGGCGCCCTACCAGTTGCTCGGCCAAAGCAGGAACATGTAGGGGCGATCTGCCAGGTCGCTCGAACAAACGCTACAACGTCAGGGCTAGTCCTCAGCCCAATGGCGCGCGCGCTCGACGGCCCGCTGCCAGCCGCTGTAGAGCGACTCGCGCTGGTCAGCCGACATCCTTGGCTCGAAGCTCCGCTCCAACTGCCACTGCCGCGCGATTTCCTCTTGTGAATGCCAAAAGCCCGTCGCCAGGCCCGCCAGATAAGCGGCGCCCAGGGCGGTCGTTTCGGTCACCGCCGGCCGCTGCACCGCCACACCCAGGATATCGGCCTGAAATTGCATCAAGAAATTATTGACCACCGCGCCGCCGTCAACACGCAAACTGTCCAGCGTCAAGCCGCTATCGGCCGCCATCGCCATGACGACATCGCGCGTCTGATAGGCGATCGATTCCAGCGCCGCCCGTACGATCTGCGCTCGGCCGCTGCCGCGCGTCAAACCGACGATGGCGCCGCGCGCGTATTGATCCCAGTAAGGCGCGCCCAATCCCACGAAGGCGGGCACCAGATAAACGCCGTCGGTGCCCTCAATCCCGGCCGCGATGGCTTCACTTTCGCCCGCGTCATTCAGCAGCTTCATTTCATCACGCAGCCACTGCAGGGCGGCGCCAGCCACGAAGACGCTGCCCTCCAGCGCGTATTGCCTGGGCTCTTCGCCGATTTGCCAGGCGATGGTGCTGAGCAGGTTGTTGGCCGACGATTGCGGCGAGGCGCCCGTGTTCATCAGCATGAAGCAGCCGGTGCCGTAGGTGTTCTTCGCCATGCCCGCTTGATAAGCCGCCTGGCCGAAGGTCGCCGCCTGTTGATCGCCCGCCATCCCGGCAATGGGAATCGCCGCGCCGAAAAGTTCGCGCTCGCTCTCGCCGTAGCGCTGGCTGCAAGGGCGGACGCCGGGAAGCATCGCGCGCGGGATATTGAGGCGTTCGAGAATCACGCCCGACCATTGGCCGCGATGGATGTCGAAGAGCATAGTGCGCGCCGCATTGCTGACATCGGTGATGTGCATGCGGCCGCCGCTGAGCTTCCAAACGAGCCAGCTGTCAATTGTGCCGAAAGCCAGCTCGCCGGCTTCCGCCCGTTCGCGCGCGCCCGCCACATTGTCGAGCAGCCAGGCGACTTTGGTGGCGGAAAAATAGGCATCGGTGACGAGGCCGGTGCGCGCCAGTATCGTCTGGTCGAAGCCTTCCGCCTTCAGTTCGTCGCAGAATGCCGACGTGCGGCGGTCCTGCCAGACGATCGCGTTGTGGATGGGCCGGCCGGTCTTGCGGTCCCAAATCACCGTCGTTTCGCGCTGATTGCTGATGCCGATGGCGGCGATCTCGGACGGATCGTCGACGATTTCCCGCGCCACTTCGAGCTGCGTCGCCCAGATCTCCTCCGCGTCATGCTCAACCCAGCCGGGCTGCGGGTAAATCTGTTGGAATTCCTTCTGCGAGACGCGCCGGATGCTGCCATCGCGGTCGAAGAGGATCGCGCGCGACGAGGTCGTTCCCTGGTCAAGTGCGAGGATGAAATTTGGCATGTCCTGTCAAACTCCTGGCAAGTAAATTGTCCAAGCAGGTGGACGAGCCGCCGGCTCGCCCGTACAACTGCTTGCTGATTTGCAGTTATTTTACTAAGGCAGTTTTCCTAATCACGTACTTCAGATGGTTTAGAACAACGTGCGCCGGCGAGATCGCGCCCAGTCCAGGCCCAGCTTCAGCAGCACGCCGATGCCGAAGCCGGCCAACCCGCCCGCCAGCCCCCACCAGGGCAGGCGCTCCAAAGTCGCCAGCATCATGCCAGGCGGATAATCGGGAAAGGCGTGGGCATGCCGCAGGTCCTTGAAGAGCATCAGCGCCGGCGTCGTAAGGCAGGCCAGCGCCCCAATCAGCGCGCCGGCGGCCGTCGCTCGTCCCGGCAGGCCTCCGCCCGGCAACTTGATGACGCGCGAACTGAAGAGCTTCATCGCTGCCGCAGCTGCGCATAACGCGCCCAGTATGGTCACCGCCATCGCGTCATTGTCTTCCAAGCCGGACCAGAGCAAGACAGCGATGCCTGTGATTATCAGCAAGTGTCGGCTGGTCGAATCGCTTCCCGCCGTCCGTCGGCTCATTGTTTGTCTCGTTTCTCCGACGGAATGGAAGAGCTGGCTTCGGGCTCAAAGCGGAAGAGGCAGGCGCCAAACGGCGGCAGCTCCAATTCCAATCCGCGCTCCAGCAGACCGGCGCCATCATGACGCGTGAAAGAAGCGCTGAGCGCATCATAAAGCAGCCAGCGGCGGCCGGCCAGTTTCAGCCATTCAGCAAGCTCGATGCGGGCGCGCGCCCACTCGCCGCTCAAGTTGACCACGATCAAGCGAAACTTGTCGCCCGCTTGCCAAGTGTAACTGATCAGATTGTCATGCGTGAAATCGCCCGGGCAAATCGCTTGCGGCTCAAGCATGCGCCAGAGGCCCACGCGGTAGATTGAGTTTGTGACTTCGTGCAGCAGACGCCGGTAAAACCGTTCAAGCAGCGGCTGAGCGGCTTCTTCCGCCCATCGACCAACTTGCACCGGCAGCTTGATCCGCCGTCCCTCTAGCTGCCCTTGATGCAGCAGGGCGGCGCCGGGAAGCGTACAGATAAGCGCGGCAGCCGCCCGTTGACGATCGGCGCCAAAGCTCTCCATAGCGCGCGGCTCGTCGTGATTTTCGATGAAGCGAATGTTCGAACGCAGATACGAAGTTTCCGCTCGCAAATGCGCTTTGATACCGCTGACATCGCCGCTGACCAAGCGGTCGTACATGCGCTTGTCATAGGTAAAGTCGAAGCCCTGCGATTGCAGCTGGTGCTCCAGATCCCAGTAGACTTCGGCCATGAACAGCATTTGCGGATGCACCGCGCGCACGGCTGGAATGACTTCAGTCCAGTAATCGAGCGCCGGCGCCTCGCCCGCCCGCTCACCCCAGGTCTGGGAGAAAACGGCGTTCGTCGTCAGCATCGCCATGTCGCAGCGCAGGCCGTCACACTGCGAGCCGATGTCGATCAGAGTCTCGATTAACTTTCTCCGCAGCCCTGGATGAAAGGCATCGAGTTGCGCCGTATCGATCCAGGCCGGGAAGTAGGGATCGCGCCCGCGGGCAATCACCAGCTTCTCGCCCAATGCGGATCGAGCGCGGAAGAACTGCGTCGGCTGCGCGAGATGGTCTTCGAGCCGGCCCTGGATGAAATACTCGGGATGCTCGGCGATCCAGCGATGATCGCTGGCGACATGATTGGGCACGAAATCGAGAATCAGCTTGATGCCATGTTCTCGCAACTTTTCGCGAAAAATGGCCAAGCCTTCGCGACCGCCCAGTTGGCTTTCGACCTGATAATCATGGATGGCGTAAGCGGAGCCAGGCACGTCCGCTTCGCTGATATCGGGCAGAGCGTCTCGATACTCGTGCAGGTAATTGAGCGCGCTCTTACGCGTGGCCGCGCCGCGTTGCCAAACGCCCATCAGCCAGACAGCGTCAAAGCCCCAGGCGGCCAGCAACTCTAACTGCGGCGGCGGCACATTTGCCAGGGTGATGGCCCGGCCATAATCGCGGCTCAGTTGATTCAACCAAACCCAGGTATTGATCTCAAAAATGATTGGATTGGCATGCCATTCGGCTGGCGCCGCCTTATCGACTGCGGCCGCTGAGTTTGGCAGGAGTTGCATAAGTCGCTGGAGAGAATCCGCTAATCAGACCAGTCGCCAGTGTAACACCGTAGGCGATTCAGACCAGACTGAAATCGCGCCAGCGCGCGCTAATCGCCCGAAGCGGCGCGCAGGTGCCGCAGCGTCATCTCATAGAAGGCACCACGCTGCTGATCATGCACCGCGTGACCACAAGGGAAGAGCTCCAGCCGGCCATTGGGCGCCGCGGCGACGAATCGTTCGCCGTAGCGGGGCGGATTGAGCTTGTCCTTGCGCCCGAGCATGATGATCAGCGGGCAGCTGATGTGCTTCGCCAGGCTCAGGCTGATGTCGCCGCCGGCGTCAATCATCCGCGTCATCGAGCGCAGCCATTCGCCGGTGAATTTGACGGCGTCGCTGAAGCCGTGCAAGGCCTTGTCTTCGTCCGTTATCCAGTCGCCGGGATACACGCTTTGAAAAGCCGGGCGCATTTCAGGCCCGAAGTTGCCGACCGCGCCAATGGCGATGCAGGAGGCGAAGCGCTTCGGGGCCGTTCCGGCGGCGATCAGCGCCACCTCGCCGCCATCCGAATAAGCGATGAGATGGGCGCGCTCGATTGGCAGCGCCTCCATGAATGCGAGCAGATCCTCCGCGTCCCGCCGGTAGAAGTTATCGGGGAAGTCGCGCGGCTTCGGCCCGGACTGGCCATATCCGCGCAATGTCAAGCCGATTACCCGAAAGCCCCGCTCGTGCAGCCAGTCCATCACATGACCCATGTGCAGGCGGGCGGTGCCCATCATGCCGTGAATCAGTATGACCGGGGGCTCATCGCTCGCCGGCCGCGTGTCCTCGTAATGCAGCGATGCGCCCGTTGGCAGGTCAGCGATGGGCATATTCCAACTCAGCGGTTCCGACTGCGCGCGCAAACATCAGGGCGAAACCTGCAACTCCGCTTCGGCCAGGGCGAACTCGTTATCCAAGGCGACATCCAGCACTTCGTCAAGATGCTCCACGAGAATAAAGCTCAGCTCGCCCCGCACGTCCTCGGGAACATCGTCCAGGTCGTTTTCATTCTTGCGCGGCAGAATCACCGTATCAGCGCCTAGTCTATGCGCCGCCAGCACCTTGTCTTTGATGCCGCCAACCGGCAGGACCTGGCCGCTGAGCGTTAACTCGCCGGTCATCGCGATATTGCTTTTGGCGCTGCGCCCCGTCAGCAGCGACGCCAGCGCGGTCGCCATCGTCACGCCAGCGCTCGGCCCGTCCTTGGGCACGGCCCCGGCCGGCACATGCAAGTGGATGTCATATTCGTCGTAAAATTCCGGATCGACGCCCAGTTCCTCAGCGCGCGATCGGGCGAAACTGTAGGCGATCTTGGCGCTCTCCTGCATGATCTCGCCAAGCTGACCGGTGAATTGGAAGCCTTTGCCGCCTTTCATCATGGTCGCTTCAATGAACAGGGCATCCCCGCCCACCGGCGTCCAGGCGAGCCCGGTGGCGACGCCCGGGATCTCCGTCCGGTCCTGCAATTCGCTGCGGTGCCCATATTTTGCCTTGCCCAGCAAATCAGCGATATCGTCCTCGCAGACGGTCAAGGACTCGACCGTGCCTTCGGCGATCCGGGTGACAACCTTGCGCGCCGCCTTTCCGATCTCCCGTTCCAGGTGGCGCACGCCGGCTTCGCGCGTGTAATCGCGGATGATCTTGAGCAGCGCATCGCCGCTGAAGTCAAGCTCTTCGCTGCGCAAGCCATTTTCGCGCCGTTGACGCGGCACCAGATATTGGGCGGCGATGGCTTGCTTTTCCAGCTCGGTATAGCCGCTCAGCTGGATGACTTCCATGCGATCGCGCAGGGGACCAGGAATGGTGTCCAGCGAATTGGCCGTCGTGATGAACATGACATCGCTCAGATCAAATGCGACATCGAGATAATGATCGCGAAATTCGGCATTCTGTTCCGGGTCAAGCACCTCGAGCAATGCCGAGCCGGGGTCGCCGCGGAAGTCGCGCCCGAGCTTGTCGATTTCATCGAGCATGATTAAAGGATTGCGTGATTTCGCGCGGCGGATGGCCTGGATGATTCGCCCGGGCATGGCGCCGATGTAGGTGCGGCGGAAACCGCGAATCTCCGCTTCATCGCGGATGCCGCCGAGGCTCATGCGGATGAACTCGCGCCCCATCGCCCGCGCGATTGACGCGCCCAGGGATGTCTTGCCCACGCCGGGCGGCCCGACAAATAGCAGTATCGCCCCCGAGCGATCACGCCGAACCGGGTCGAAGCGGTCGCGCTCGGCGAAGTCGTCGGCGCGCTCCGCCCGCAGCTTGCGCACCGCCAGAAACTCCAGGATGCGCTCTTTGACATCTGGCAGCCCGTAATGGTCTTCATCCAGGATTTCCCGCGCATGCCTGATGTCTAGCTTGTCCTCGGTGCGGACGTCCCAGGGCATGCTGCAAATCCAGTCGAGATAAGTGCGGATCACGCCATACTCGGCCGCCGCCACCGACAACTTGGAAAGCCGATTCAACTCGCGCTCGGCTTCTTTGCGCGCTTCCTCCGGCATATTGGCTTCTTCGATCAACTGACGGAATTTTTCAACTTCCTGCTGATCTTCATCCTCTTCCAACTCGCGCTGAATCGCCTTCATCTGCTCGCGCAAGTAATAATCGCGCTGAGATTTTTCCATCTCCTGCTGGGCGTCTTCCTGGATCTTGCGCCCCAGGGACAGCACCTCGAACTCTTTGGTGAGCAGCTTCAACAGGCGGCGAATTTTGTCGCCGACGTGATCCATTTCCAGCAGAGCCTGCGCGTCGTCCAGGTCAATGCGCACATAGGTCGCGATCGAATAAACCAGCTGCATGGGGTCTTCCACATTCAAGGCGTTGTTCACCAACTCCTGGGGAATGCTCGGCACCAACTCGGCCAGCGCCGTGAAGCGGTCGACAATGCTGCGGACCAGCGCTTCCATCTCGATATCATCAGCGAAGACCACTTCGTCTTCCGGGATGCGGGTTACGCTCGCTTTGAGATAAGGGCTTGTCTCGATGAATTCGTCAATGCGGACGCGCTGCAAGCCTTGAATCAGCAGGCGAATCGTGCCGTCCGGCGTGCGGAACAGGCGGTGTATCGTGGCGAGCGTGCCGATCGTCTGCACTTGATCCGGGCCAGGCGTGCCCAGGCTCGGATCTTTGGACGCGACCAAGCCAACCATGCGGTTGCCGGCGACCACGTCATCGACCAATTGGATGCTGCGCTCTTGCCCGACCGTCAGCGGTATCGCCGTTTGCGGATAAACAACCATGCCGCGCAATGGCAAGATCGGCAGCACTTCCGGCAGGTCAATCGCCGCGCCTTCTTCTTCGAGCTCTTCATTCAGCTCGATATCGATCTGCGTCTGCGCTGCTTCTGTCTCACTCAAGAGTATCTCCCAAACTGTCATCGGCGTCGTCCTTCATGGCGCATGCCCGTCGCCCAAACCCGGCAGGCGCTTGATTATCACCTCTACTGTAGCGAATGACTCGTAATAAATGTATTAGAAGTCATTCGGAGCCGGCAACGAGACCGGCTTTGATGGCGTCACCACAGTCCCGCGCGAGTTGCAGCTAGGCTCACGCACAATAATGAACTCTGGCCAAATGGAATCTGTAAGGCTTGTCCGCTACTGCCGGCTTGGCGGATAACCTGACGGTCTACTCAGTGCCAATCCCGCGTTGGCAGTCTATGTCGACGCGACTCGCGCGACCTTATGTTCACCCATTCCCCGCTATTCTGCTTTACACTCGCAGCTATGGACGCCTTTAACGCTCGCTTCTCGACTTCGGCGGCGCTGTCTTTTGCCGATCGCGCCCCCTCTGCCCAGGCGGACGAACCGCCGACCCCCGAAAAACCCCCGCTGTATCTATACTGTGCCTATATCTTTCCCAGTTTTCAGGGGTATTTCAGGGAGGTTTCAGAGGGTTTTCAAGGCATTTGCCGTCTTTTTCTTCCGTTTATGGGCAATCAGCTGTCCTCAAGCGAGTCCTTCCACCGCCTGCAACACCGATGCCCGACGGCATCAAGCAGAACGGCGACCGGGAGATCGCGCGTACATTTGCGCGCCAACTTACTTAGTATCGGACAAGCCTTGTAGGGGCGTTTCACTGAAAGGCCCATTTGTTGTTAGCAGAAGAGCGGGCGTCTCAGCGAGACGCCCCTACAATGTACATCAGTTGTTGGAGACGCTTCGGCGTCCTCGGCGGTGAAATAGCTCAAGCGGCCTTCGCGAATGCGCATACAGCCACGATGTTTGCCATTCCCTGCCGTCCGCTTTGCCCCATTTCCGAGAATGAATACAATAAGTGTTGAGCGATGGGTCGGCTGTGCAGGATAAACTTCGATGAATCAAGGAATGGGCAAACCCGCGAGACGAAAAGCCAAGCGCGCCCGTGAGCGCAATCTGGCGCGGCAGCAGCGGCGCCTGGCCATGATGGAAGGCAAACTGACGGCGGGCAGCGAGCACGCCTTCTTGAGCCGGTACTTTCCGTCGTATAACGAAGACAAGTTCAGCCATCGCGCTTTGGCCTGGCTCTTCTCAAGCCGGTCGCCGGTGGCCAAGTTGACGGCGCTCGCCGCTATCACGGTTTCCATCTTTTTCGTTTCGAATTTTCTGATGGCCGGGCGGATTTTTCCCAATGTCTACGCTATGGGCGTTCCGGTCGGCGAGATGACCCCGGAAGAAGCGGAAACAGCGATACGCCAGCGCTGGGAGTTTGATCTCTTCATAGACATTACTGTCGATGGTGAAACAGTCAAGCAGGCGCAGCCTAGCGAGCTCGGGCTGTCGGTCGATTATACCGCGATGGTTGAGGGCGCCAAAGCGGCCGGGCTAGCCGGCATCCCGCTGGGCATTAATATCGAGCCTCGGCTGACCGTGTCGCACAGCAAGGCGCAATCCCTGCTGCTTGATCTGACGGAAGCGGTCTATGTTCAGCAGTATGAGGCAGGCTATAAATGGTCAGGCGGCCGCTTGATCACCGTGCCCGGCCGGCGCGGGCGGCACCTGGACATCACCGAGAGCTTGCGCCTGCTGAAAAGAGACGCCGGCGCCATTGTCGGCTACAAGCGGTTTGAGTTGCCGACCATCCCGTTGAATCCCACGGTGATGGATGGTTCGCCATTTCTTGATCAAGCCATAGTATTCTTGCAGGATGGCTTGCAGGTTCGCGGATACGACCCCTTTAAGGATGAATTGCTGGAATTCGCCGTCGATCAGATGACGGCGGCCGAGTGGCTGACAGCCGGGGAAAACGGCCTGGCCGTGCGCCAAAGCGCCTTTCGCGAATTCGTCGACAACGCGAACTTGACGCTGCTCAATGACGGACGTTATATCGATGAACTGCTGGCGATCGGCAAGTTGCAGGAAGCGCTCAACACCGGGGCGCCGGATGTGGTTTTGCGGCTCAATTACCTGCCCGAGCCCTATTCGGTGGTGCGGCAAGATACGGGATTCCGCATCGGGCGCAAGGAGGGCATCCCCTACGAGTTGATACGCGATGCCAACCCGACCGTGAATTGGAGCGCGTTGGTCGTTGGGCAGGAGATTCAGATACCATCGCGCGATGCCTTGCTGCCGCAAGATCCGGTGCCGAACAAGCGCATCATCGTCGACCTGCAATCGCAATGGCTTGTCGCCTTCGAAAACCGGCAAGTGCGCTTCAGCTGGGGCGTCTCATCCGGCCGCGAGACGGCGCCAACCTACCCCGGCATCTTCCAGATCCTGACGCACAATCCCAAATCATTCGGCAGCAGCTACGCCTTGTGCAGTGACCTGGGCACAAACTGCAATCAATGGGAGATGTTCTGGTTCATGGGCATTTACGAGGTCGTGCCTGGCTTGATGAATGGCTTTCATGGCGCCGTCAAATTGCCGAACGGCAACCTTCTCGGTGGCGGCTATACCTATGAACCGACAACCTTCGGCTGCATCATGTCGCTGAACAGCCGAGCGAAAGAGCTGTATGACTGGGCGGAAACGGGCACAGTCGTCGAGATCGTCTCCGAAGAGTTCGCGCCTGAAAGCGACCTGGGGCAGTTGGCGCTGGAATACATCACCACGATAGACACCAACTACCGCCCCGTCGAATGACGGCGGACGCCGGTCTACCCCCCTCAATCCCCCCATAGCAATGGGGGGAAGCTGTCTCGCATTGAATCAACCTGGCATGGCTGGCAAATCACATAGAGTTCGGGCGATCTTGGCTCCCCTTCCCTAGCTCGTCGGATGCCCGCTATAGAGATGGCGGGAGGGGGCCGGGGGGTGGGGTTTGCTGACCGCCCAAGTGGGCATTTTGCGCCTGCGCCGCCTCAGGTAAAATCCGAAGTTATGCTTTCAGACAGTGAGGCGGTTTATGAGCAATCCTTTTGGCACATGGAACAGTCCAATCAGCGCTGCATCAATCGCCAGCGGCGTCAGCCTGCGCGATGTGCAATGGAACCGCAGCGGGGATACCCTCGTCTGGTGGGAGAATCGCGGCAAGGCCGGCGTTCTGCAAGCGCAGTCCGGCATGCAGGCGCCGCGTGATCTGACGGATTCGACGCTGAATGTGGCCGGGCGCGTCGGTTATGGCGGCGCCGCCTTTACGCTGGGCGCGGGCAAAGCCTTCTTCGTCGCCAATGGCAGGCTCTACAGTCAAGCGCTGGCCGGCGGCCTTCCCCGTCCCATTACGCCGACGTTCGGCAGCTATGCCGCGCCTGCTGTTTCGCCCGATGGCGATTGGCTGGTCTTCGTTCACAGCTACGAACACGTCGATGGACTCGCGATCGTGGACGCGGAAGGCGAAGATTTTCCGCGCAAACTGGCCTACGGAACCGACTTCGTCATGCAGCCGACCTGGCACCCGGCCGGGGAGCATATTGCCTTCATCGCCTGGAATCATCCGCAGATGCCCTGGAACGGCAGCGAACTGCGACTGCTCTCGTTGGCGAAAGACGGCAGCGGGGCGCCCGCCGCCGGCGATATTGTGACGCTGGCGGGCGATCGCGATACGGCTATCTTCCAGCCGGAGTTCTCGCCGGACGGGCGCTTCCTGGCTTACGTCAGCGATGCCAGCGGCTGGGGGCAAATCTGCCTCTACGATCTTGTGGAAAAGGAACACATCCAGCTTACCGGTGATGAGGCTGAGCACGGGACGCCGGCTTGGGCGCAGGGGCTGCGCACTTATGGCTGGACGGCTGACAGCCGCTCGCTCGTCTATCTTGAAAACAGCGTCGGCTTTTTCCGTCTCAAGCGCTATGACCTGGATTCCGCCACGACAGCAGCGCTCCCTGGCCTGGACGACTACACGCAGATGGAGCAGATTTCCGTCGCGGGAAAGGGCGATTCTGTCGCCATGATCGCGTCTTCAGCTTTGACGCCGCCGCGTGTGATATCGCTGGATGCGACGGGAAGCCTGACGATTCATCGGCGAGCGGCCGGCGAGAATCTGCGCGACGATCAGCTTTCGGTCGGCCGGGCGATCAGCTGGCAAGGCGACGATGGCGGCGATGTGCACGGGCTGTATTATCCTCCCGTGCTGCAGGAGGACATGCCGCCGGGCGCGCCGCCGCTCATTGTCAACGTGCATGGCGGGCCCACCTCGCAGCGCAGTGCCGGTTATTACAGCGAGGCCCAGTTCTTCACCACGCGCGGGTACGCCGTGTTGCTGGTGAACCACCGCGGCAGCACGGGCTACGGCAAAGCCTATATGAATATGCACCGCGGCAATTGGGGCGTATACGATGTGATTGACTCGACGGCCGGCGTGAAGCATCTGGCGAGCCAAGGCCTGGCCGATGAGAGCAAGGCGGTGATCATGGGCGGCAGCGCCGGCGGCTTCACCGTCCTGCAATCGCTGGTCGATTTTCCCGGCTTTTACCGCGCGGGCGTCTGCTCTTATGGCGTCTCGAACCAATTCGGCTTGCTGATGGACACGCATAAATTCGAAGAACGCTATACCTTCTGGCTGCTGGGCGAGCTGCCGGAGGCGGCCGCGCTATATCGCCAACGCTCGCCGGTTTTTCATGCCGACAAGATCGTCGACCCGATCATCGTTTTTCAGGGCACAGAAGACGTCGTCGTGCCGCAAGATCAATCGGAGGGGATCGTCGCCTCGTTGAAGCGCCGCGGCATCCCGCACGAATATCATCTCTTTGAAGGGGAGGGGCATGGCTGGCGGAAGCCTGCAACGATCGAAACCTACTATCAGGCGATTGACCGGTTCTTGCTCCAGCATGTCATTTACGCCTGATTGACGGGCAGGCGCGCCGCCCAAGCTCGCAACAGGGACGAAACAGCTGTCGATGCTCTACAATATCGCTTTGCTCCTGATTGGCTTGATCTGCCTGTTCTATGGCGGAAACTGGCTGGTTCGCGGCGCGTCAAACCTGGCGCTGTCCTTCGGCGTCTCCGTTCTCATCATCTCGCTCACACTGGTCGCCATCGGCACATCCATGCCCGAGCTGCTCGTCAGCGTGCAGGCGGCGCTGGTTGGCAAAAGCGACCTGGCAATCGGCAATGTGATTGGGTCCAACATTGCAAACATCGGTCTCATTCTGGGCGCGACCGGCTTGATCACGCCGCTGCGGGTGAAGGCGACCTTGCTGCGGCGCGAGATTCCCATCATGATTTTCTTCACCGCCGTCGCCATCGTCCTCAGTTTGGACGGCAGCATAAGTCGCGTAGACGGGGCGCTGCTCCTGCTTTCTTTTGTCGGCTTTAACGCTTTATTCTTTCGCCTGGCGAAACAAGAGCAGGCGGAGCGAGAGCGGCTGCTGGCCGACGTTGATGAGCCAGCGCGCGACGACCTCGAACGCAAACGAGAATTCATGCTGCTGCTGCTGGGCATCGGGGCGCTTGTGCTCGGCTCGCGCCTGATGGTGGAGGGCGCTGTCAATCTGGCGCGCCTCCTCGGCATCAGCGAGTTGGTGATCGCCGTCACCTTGGTGGCCTTCGGCACATCGCTGCCCGAGCTGGCGGCGTCGCTTTCGGCCGCTTATCACCGCCAGACGGACCTGGCCATCGGCAATGTCGTCGGCTCGAACATCGCCAATCTCCTGCTGATCCTGGGAATGACTGCCTTGCTGCGCCCGATAGTGGTCCGCCGCGAACAGCTGCAACTCGAATTCCTGGTGATGATCGCCTTCGCCCTCCTGCTATTTCCCTTCCTCCGCCATCAGCGCTTGGGCCGCCCGCAGTCGGCGCTGCTCCTGGGCGCCTATGCGGCCTTTATCATCTACAGCGTTGCGGCCGGCGGCCTTGCGGCGTTTCCAGGCTGAGCTGATGCGCCTCGCTGTCTTGTTCGTCCTGTGGCATCATTACTGCGGAGACCGGAAGGCGCGCTTATGAACCTCCTCCCGCCTGTCGAGCAATTCACCAGCAGCAGCGGCGTCGACATATACCGCCTGCCGATGGTCCTTTTCCCGAACAATTTCACCGGCCACGCTTTCCTGCTGGAAGGCGCGGGCCCGCTCACGCTCGTCGATACCGGGTCCGGCATTGGGCGCAGCAATGATGACTTGCTGGATGGCTTTCGTCAGATCCAGCAGCGCTTTGGCAGGGCATTCACCCTGGCGGATATTGAGCGCGTCATCATCACGCACGGGCATATCGACCATTTTGGCGGGTTAGCCTTTGTCAAGAGCCATACAAATGCCGAAGTCGGCATACACGAGTTGGACCGGCGCGTGCTGACGAATTATGAAGAGCGCGTGATTGTGGCGACGAAGGCGCTCGGCATTTACTTTGAGCGCGCGGGAATCAGTCCGGCGCTGCGCGAGACGCTCTTCGAGATGTATGGCTTCGCCAAGAAACACGTGACATCCATCGACGTCGATTTCAGCCTCGAAGACGAAGGCATCATTGATGGCATGGAATTCATCCATACGCCGGGCCACTGCCCGGGCCAGGTCTGCATTCGTCTCGGCGATGTGCTTCTCAGCGCCGACCATGTGCTCTCGCAGACGACGCCGCATCAATCGCCGGAGAGCATCACGCATTATATGGGCCTGGATCATTATGCCGATTCATTGCGCAAGCTGCTGCGCTATGAAGGGATTCGCCTCGCGCTGGGTGGCCACGAGGATACAATCCACGATCTCTACGGGCGCATCCAGGCGATTCGGGCGAGCCACAATCGAAAGCTGGACCGGATTCGGCTGATCATGCGCGATAATGGCGCGCCGATGACCATCAGCCAGATATCGAAGGCGATGTATCCGGATGTCGAGGGCTATCATATCTTGCTGGCAATCGAGGAAGCGGGCGCCCATATCGAATACTTGTATCAGCATGGCCACTTGACCATCGCCAACCTGAAAGAATTCGAAGCGGCGCCCAACCCGGCGATCCTATATGAATTGCACGATTGAAGGCGGAAGCGGAACGAGCGCTCAAGTGATCGAATTTGTGGCTGACAGATGACGAAACTGGCGAGGCGTTTGGGGTTTGCCCGCTACCAGGCCGATGAGCGCTACCAGGCCGCCCTGAGCGCCTGCGCCGCGCGCGACCTGAAGGCGGCCAAAATTGAGATCGATGCCTCAATTGAACTGCTTCCCAATCACGCCGAATACCACGCCGCCCGGGGTTATTTTCTCCTGGAAGCGAAAGATCCAAGGCCGGCCAAAGAAGCGTTCGAGCGAGCGCTTGCATTGAATTCCTTTGAAATGCTGGCGAATTACGGCCAGGGCCTGCTCGCTTATCGCAACAAGGATTGGACACTGGCCGCCGAATATTTCACCAATGCGCTCGCCGCGCAGCCGGAGCGTGCGGAAACGCAGTATTACCTGGCGATGATCTGTCATCGGCTCGGCCGCAACGAGGACGCGCTAGAGTGGATGCAATCCGCTGCCGGGCTCTTCCTCAAAGCGGCCGACCGGCGCGAACGGCATTGTCATGCCTGGATCAGAGAATTTGAGCGCCTCCTCGGATGAGGGGGGCGAATGCAGAGCCGCTTGCCACCTTCTGTTTTTCAACTCCGTCAAGACAGGCTATAATTGTTGCTGTTTGCGATACTCAGGTCAGAGGTCTTGACGATGACCACATTTACAATTCGACCACTGGAACGCTCCGATCGCGAGTGGGTCGCCCATTTTCTCGACGAACGCTGGGGCACGACGCAAATTGTGTCGCGTGGAAAAGCGGTGTACGGCCACCTGCTGCCGGGCTTCATGGCCGAGCGGCCCCTTGCCGACCCGGCGGAAGACCCGCCCGAAGACGAAGCGGCGGCGGAGAATGTCGGCTTGATCACCGTGCATATCGGTGTAAGCGAATGCGAGATCACCACGCTGGACAGTTTGGATGAATCGATTGGCGTGGGGACCGCGCTGGTGGAAGCGGTTGAGACTTGGGCGCGTGAGGCGGGTATCGAGCGCCTCTGGCTGGTCACCACGAACGACAATCTGGAAGCGCTGAAATTCTGGCAAAAGCGCGGTTATGAACTGGTCTCGGTGCACCGCAACGCCATCGCCGACGCCCGGCGCATCAAACCGCAAATCCCGATCACCGGGCTCAACGGCATTACCATACGCGACGAAATCGAGCTGGAGAAAATCGTCTAGCGCGGTTACCGGTCGGCGCGCAATCCAGCTTTGCCGGGCATATCGCTCGCATCCCGGCTTGCCGCCCCGCAGCGCTCACGCCAGAAGCTCGCCGCGATGATGAGCAGGACGCCCAATACAATCGCGTGGTCAGCCAGGTTGGACACGTTTGAGATCAGGTTCGGAATCTGATAGTGGATGAAATCAATGACGTGGCCATGCTGAATACGATCGGCGATATTGCCGACCGCGCCGCCGATGACCAGGCCAGTGGCGACGGACTCCAGCCGCGCATCTGCCGCCACCGAGCGAAAATGCCAGAGCAGCCCGGCGATGATGAGCAGCGCGACGACCAGGAAGACATCGCCCGCCATCGGCAGGATGCCGAATGCGGCGCCGGTGTTGCTGCTGCGCGTCAGTTGGAAGAATGGGGCGAGCGCTGGTATCGGCTGATAACTCTCGTAGGGCGCCAGATTCGAAATCACCCAGCTTTTGGCGGCTTGGTCAAGCAGCGCCGTCAAACCTAATGAGCATACCAGAATGATCCATTTTCGCATTTTGCGCTCCAGCCGAAACGGCAAACCGACCCATCACAAGTCTAGCAGATATCGCCGATTCAAGAATTCAAACAGTGAAATTGCTGCCGCCGGTCCGCAAAATGGTCACGGTCTTCAAGCGAGGGCGCTTTGATGGCCGGGGTCAAGCGCGAGACTAAAGCGGGGCAGGGGCGACTCTGGCATGAAATCGCCCAGCAGGCCCTGCGCAGTTGGGATTTGCCGCCGGGAGAATTGAGCTGGCTGCGGATGAACGGCAAGGCGGTTGTGAAAGCGCAAACCGCTGCCGGCGCCTTCGTGCTGCGCTTGTATCCGCCGGGCAGCGTTAACCGGGCGGCGCTGAGATCCGAGCTGCGCTGGCTGTCCTTCATCCGCCGGCGGACGGATCTCCTGGCGCCCTTAGCTCTTGCAGCTGAAGTTAACGGGCATGAGCATCTATTCGTCGATGTCTCTCACGGGGCGCAAACGGTCATCGCCGTTGTCTTCCAGTTCATCGAGGGCGCCATTAAATCCGCGCGCGACTTGACGCTGAACGATGTCTACGCCACCGGCGAGTACCTGGGCAAGCTGCACCAGGACGCGCAGTTCGAGCCGCCGCCGGATTTTCTGCGACCGCGATTGGACTGGGAAGGCCTGTTTGGGGACAGCTCGCCTTATGCCTCGCCCGGCGAGACCGATTCCTTGAGCGCTGAGCAGCGCGCGATCTTCGCCGATGTCGCCGAGCACATGCGCGGGCCGCTGTCGGCATTGGCCGCCAAACCCGAGGCGATGGGCTTGATTCATGCCGATCTGCTGGCGAAAAACATCATCTTCCGCGACGCTGCGCCCGCCGCGCTGGATTTCGAATTTTGCGGTCATGGATTTTTCCTATATGACCTGGCGCCGCTGCTATGGCAACTGAAGGGCGAGAGAGCGGCTGATTGTCTCGACCTTGAGGAGGCGCTGTGGCTGGGCTACCGGTCGGTTCGCCTTGTCGCCGAAAGCGAACGCGAATTGCTCGAAGCATTCATAGCGGCCCGTCAATTGGCCTCTTGTCGCTGGCTGCTGGCCAACATGCAGAATGAGTCGCTGCGCAAAATTGCGCCGACCCTGATCGCCCAGCGCTGCGACGAACTGAAAGCCTATCTAGACAGCGGCATCTTGCGCCGCAGCTCGCCGACGCTATGAACCACATGATTGCACGCGCTTGACATGCCGGCCCGAGCGAACATAAGCAAGGTCGACGCCTACAAGCTGTACTTGTTTTTCACATCTGTTCAGGCCTTCGCCTTTTCCACTGTATTCACGGTGAATCTGGTTTATCAGGTCCAGCAAGTGGGCTTGAATCCGCTGCAATTGGTGCTGATTGGCACGGCGCTGGAGCTGACCGCCTTCCTCATGGAGATTCCGACCGGTGTGGTGGCCGATGTTTACAGTCGGCGGCTGTCTGTCATTCTAGGCTTCCTCTTGATGGGATCCGGCTTCATCGTCGAAGGCAGCTTGCCGATTTTTGAAGCCTTGCTGATAGCGCAGGCTATCATGGGCTTGGGCTTTACCTTTCTCAGCGGCGCGACATCAGCCTGGATCGTCGATGAGATCGGGCTGGAGCGGGCCGGCGGCGCTTTTCTGCGCGGCGCTCAAGTGGAGCAGATTTCTTCCTTCGGCGGGATCTTCTTCAGCGTCGCCCTGGCCAGTGTGAGCCTGCAGCTCGCCATCGTCTGCGGCGGTATTCTTCTCCTGGCGCTCGCCCTGTTTCTGGCGCTGTTCATGCCGGAAACGGGCTTCCAGCGGCGGGCGGCGAGCGAGCGAGAAACCTGGCGCGCCTTTCTCGCCACCTTCCGCGGCGGCGTCGCTTTGGTGCGCGCGCGCCGGATCTTGCTCTTGATCACACTGGCCGCCATCATTCATGGCGCCTTCAGCGAGGGCTTCGACCGCCTTTGGATCACACATCTGCTGCAGAATTTCAGCTTGCCGCCCCTGGGCCAACTCGATGAGATCCTTTGGTTTGGCATTATCAGCGCCGTGTCGATGCCCCTCACCCTGGCGGCTACTGAAGGCTTGCGCCGGCGTCTCGATCTGGCGGATGACAGGAAAGTCGCGCTGACACTGATCGTCGTTTATGCGGCGCTGATCAGCAGTGTGCTTCTCTTCATTTTTAGCGGAACCTTCGCCATGGCGTTGTTTGGTCTGTGGCTGACGGGTGCGGCGCGCGCGATACGCAACCCCTTGATGGAGGCCTGGATCAACCAGCATACCGACTCTGACGTGCGCGCCACCGTGCTGTCCATCCAGGGCCAGGCCGACGCCTTGGGCCAGATCGCCGGCGGCCCCGCTGTCGGCGCTGTGGGTCTATTGACATCGGTGCGTCTGGCGATATCGCTGTCGGCGGTATTGCTGCTGCCGATCCTGCCGGTCATCCGCCGCACGGCGCAAGCCGGCTCAGAGACTTAGACGACGTCATGCTGCGTCCGCATTATCGCCAGCCTCGGATTAAAGCTGTACAATGTGTGCTCGCAAATGAGAGGAGAGACCGGGAACTCATGACTGAACAAGAGATGCTGGCAGAATTGAAAAACTTTGACACGCCGTCCATCACCAATGTGGTCGCCACTTATCCTGAGTCGGCGCTCTGCCTGGGCTTGTACAACCCCTGGAGCGAGAACTGGTACACGGACACGTCGATCCGCTGCATGTACCCGGAATTGGGACGGCGCGTCGGTTATGCGGTGACCTGCGTCTATGGCTTGCCGGATCCGAATTATGCGCGCCTGAGCTTCATGGATGTGCTGGAGGCGATGGAAGCGTCGCCGCAGCCAACGGTGCTGGTCATCGAGCAGAAATTCCCGAAGGAGATCGCCAGCAAAGTCGGCTTGGCGGGCGGCAATATGGTCTCGGCGATGAAGGCCCTCGGTTGCGTCGGCTTGCTGTCCAACGGCCCTTCGCGCGATCTGGACGAGATCCGCGAAATGGACTTCCAATATATGTTGAGCGGGGTGACGGCGGGCCACGGCGCCATGGCCGTTCACGCGGTCAACGTGCCGGTTTCGGTCGGCGGCATGGATGTCGCGCCCGGCGAACTCATCCACATGGACGAAAACGGCGCCTGCAAATTCCCTGCTGATCAGCTGAAGGCGGTGCTGACCAACGCGCGCGCCTTGCAGAAAGAAGAAGCCGCGCGCATGAGCGCCTTGCAGGCCGCCGGGTCCGCCGCCGAGATTCGCGCGATCTTCGGCGGGCATTCCTATGGAGATGACGAGGAATAGCTAGAGTACCTAGCGATTGGCAGCACGTAGATCGTGGAGGATAACGGTGTGAATGGCAAACGCGTATTGATAACGGGCGCGACCAATGGCATTGGCAGGCAAGCCGCGCTTGAACTTGCGACGATGGGCGCCGATCTTGTACTCGTCGGCCGCAATGAGGCGAAGACGCGCCGGGTGCAGAATGAATTGCGGGCTTTGAATGGCGGCGGAGAGATTGACTATTTGATTGCCGATCTCTCGTCGATGGCTGAGATTCGGCGCGTCGCTGATGAATTCCACGCCAAGTACGACCGGCTGGATGTTCTGCTGAACAATGCCGGCGCCGTCTTTTCCGATTATCAAGTCTCGACAGACGGCTACGAAATGACCTTCGCCCTCAATCAACTCAGCTACTATCTGCTGACCAAACTGCTGCTTGACACGTTGCTGCAAACAGCGAAAGAGCAGGGCGAAGCGCGCATCATCAATGTCTCGTCGAGCGCCCACCGAAACGCCACCATGCGCCTGCATAACCTGCGCGACAAGGCTGGCTACAGTTTCATGAACAGTTACGGCGCCAGCAAACTGATGAATGTTTTATTCACTTATGAATTGGCGCGCCGGCTGGCGGATACGACGGTTGCGGTCAATGCGGTCCATCCCGGTTTGGTTGATACCGGCTTCGGACACAATACCGGCGGGTTATGGTCTGCCTTGATCAAGATAGCGCAGAAACTGTTTGCCATATCGCCTGAAAAAGGCGCTGAGACGCTCGTCTATCTCGCTTCGTCGCCAGAGGTCGCGGGAATCAGCGGCAAGTATTGGAATGAAAAACAGCAGAAGCGCTCCAGCGACATCTCCTACGACCGCGAGCAGCAACAAAGGCTCTGGGAATACAGCGCTGAGGTGACCGGCGTCGGTTAGGTTAATCCCGGCGGCAGCGCAAAGCCGGTCCGACCCGCGTGAAAGTCGTAGACAGCGACGACTGCATCGAGGTTCAGAACACCGTAAAGATGCGGAAATGGCGCATCCTGTTCACGCTTGTGCGCCGCTTCCGGGGTCGGATGCGCCGGCGCTTCCCAGCGCAGCTCCGAGGCGAGTCTGCTTTCATCAATGCAGAGCAACAGCAGATCGGCTTGCCCGCGATAGAAGTCATTGGCAACTTGCAGCACTTGATCGCGAGTCGAGAAATGGATGAAACCCTCGCTTTCGAGCGAAGGCGCGCTGTAATGTCCTTGCGTCTGTGCTCTTGCCCAGGCGGCGCGGCTGGTGATGTGATAGATCACGCCAGCGCCTGCTCCAAGTCGGCGATCAAATCGGCTGGATGCTCCAAACCAATGGAGACGCGCAGAAGATTGGCCGGCGTTGACGAGCCTTCTTCAATCGATTCACGATGCTCGATCAAGCTGTGCGTTCCGCCGAAGCTGGTGGCGCTGGTGAATAGCTGCAGTCGGTTGACCAACTCAATCGCCGCCTCGCGTCCGCCCTTAACCAGGATCGACATCAAGCCGCTGCCGTATTCCATTTGCCGCCGCGCCAGATCGTATTGCGGGTGGCTCGGATGGTGCGGGTAGAGCACGCGCTCGATCATTGGATGCTCCGCCAGAAAACAGGCGACTTGCAGCGCGCTCTCGCTGTGGGCGCGCAGGCGATAAGACAGGCTTTGCAAGCCGCGCAGCGCCAGCCAGCAATTGAATGGCGACAGGACGGCGCCCCCGATTCTCGCCAAGCGATTGATGCGCGCGGCGTATTCGTCCTCCTGCGCGAAGATAATGACGCCGCCCAGCACATCATGATGGCCAGCGATGTACTTGGTCAGGGATATCACCACGATATCAGCGCCCAGTTGAATCGGATTTTGCGCGATGGGCGTGGCGACCGTGTTGTCCACCAAGAGCATCGCATCATAATCATGTGCGATTTCGGCGGCGGCGGCGATATCGGCCAGCCGAATCATGGGATTCGTCGGCGTTTCCAGGATGACGAGTTTGGTCTCCGGGCGCATGGCCGCGCGCAGGGCAGCCTGGTCGCTCATATCAACGTATGTGGTTTCCAAGCCCCAGGGCGCGAGGAATTCATTCAGCTGTACGCGGATGCCAAAATACATGTCATCGCTGGACACGATGTGGTCGCCCGGCCGCAGCGCCTGAAATACGGTCAACATCGCCGCTGAGCCGCTCGAAATGGCATGCGCGACGGCGCCGCCCTCTAGCTCGGCCATCGTGCGCTCCAGCGCCGCGCGGTTAGGGTTCTGCCAGCGTGTGTAGATCAATTGCTCTGGATCCTGCTCCATGCCGGTCGTCTCATACTCGAAGGTGGTGCTGAGCGTGATCGGCGGCACGATGGCGCCGCTGGCGGGATCTATCGCGGAATTGTGAACGGCTCTGGTTTCAGGTCGCAGGCTCATGGTTTCTTTCGTTTCCAGCTTGAGATTGCGCCAATCATACTGCTTCAACAGGCCGGCTGCCATGCCAAGCCGAGAGTTTCGCTAGAAAAGCAAGCAGAAACAAGAAAACCGCGTACAATGAAATGGTCAGCCTGCGCAGACGCAGCGTCGCATTACAGCCTTGTCGTCGTCAGCGATGATTGAGTGGAGGGTGATGCCATGCCAGATATGCTTGTCAAATTATACGATCTGCCGGCGCTAGAACACGCGATAGCGAAACAGCGCGCCATGGGTGTGTCGATAAGACGATGCATGCCGCCGGAAAAGCACCTGGTGCTGGCCTGGATTCGCGAGCACTTCAGCGAGTACTGGGTCAGCGAAGCGGATGTAGGTTTCTCCGTCCATCCGACGACGGTGCTTTTGGCGCATCGGGGCGACCAATTGCTGGGCTTCGCCTGTTACGATACGACGCACAAAAACTTCTTCGGGCCGACCGGCGTCGACGCGGCCGAACGGGGGCAGGGCATTGGCACGGCGCTGCTGCTGGCGACGCTGCATGCCATGCGCGACGCGGGTTACATGTACGCCATTATCGGCGGCGCCGGCCCTGTCGGCTACTATGAGAAGGTTGGCGCAACCGTCATCCCGGATACGGAGCCGTCGCGGGCCTACGCTGGCATGTTGGGCACGGAGGCGGTCTATGCTGATGGCGCGCCCAGCGATTCATTCTTGGGCATGGAATCGATCAACCAGAATGGAGACGCCGCTTAGCCTGATAGACGACGGCGTTGATCAGCTCGGTTAATCCGCGTCCCTTGCCCATGGAGATATCCCGGCCGAAGAAGGTGAAGACAACTTCGCCATTGACCGCCGCGACCTCGTCGAGCGGCGCGCCGGAACAAGCTTGATCGAGGATGGCGCTCAGGGCCATCGCGGAAAGCCCTTGCGGATTCAGCACATCAAAATAAAAGTCGAGTGTGCCGTCCGGACGGTCTATCGCCCAGACGAATGCCTCCGATTCACAGCCGATCACCCGCTGCGCCTCATCGTATGGCTGGGTTGCGATGGAGGCCGGCACCGCCTTGAACTCATCGGCGATATCGATCAGGTAATCGATGCGCTCCTCGCGGGAGGAAATGAAAGCGAAGTCGTCGAGGTATTCCCGCAGCTTTGGAGGAAGCTCTGCCATCAGGGTCTCATGCGGATGACGGGCGGAGGGCATGCGCAGTCGCCATGCCCCGCCTCGCGTGGATGAAACTTACTTCTCGATGGGCAAGCCGACGCTGTTGCCCCATTCGGTCCAGGAACCGTCATAATTGCGCACATCGCCGAAGCCCAGCAGGTTCGTCAAGACAAACCAGGTATGGCTGCTGCGCTCGCCAATGCGGCAGTAGGCGATGGTCGGCGCGGCCGGGTCCAAGCCCAATTCTTCCTGATAGATGGCGCGTAAGTCGGCGGCGTTCTTGAACGTGCCGTCGTCGTTGGCCGCCCTCGACCAGGGGCAGCTGCTCGCGCCGGGGATATGACCGCCGCGAACGGCGCCCTCCTGCGGGTAGCCTTCCATGTGCAGCTTTTCGCCACTGAACTCGGCCGGGCTGCGCACGTCGACCAATTGTCCGTTATCGCCGATATGCGCCAGCACGCCATCACGGAAAGCGCGGATCTGGCTGTCGTCTCGCTCGGGCGCGCTGTATGCCGTCGGGCTGACGCTTGGTTTTTCGCGTGTGAGTTCGCGGCCTTCCTCCAACCATTTCAAGCGCCCGCCGTCCATGATTTTGGCGTTGCTGTGATTGAAGAGTTCAAAAACCCAGAGGGCATAAGTCGCCCACCAATTGCTCTTGTCTCCATAGAAGACGACCGTCGTCTCCGGCGTGATGCCGATGCGGCTGGCCAGCGCTTCAAAGCCCGCCCGGCCCAGATAATCGCGGCGCAGCGGATCGTTCAGATCTTTCACCCAATCCACTTCAACCGCGCCAGGAATGTGGCCGCTGGGATAGAGCAGGGGATCTTCATTGGATTCTATGATGCGAACATCACTGTCGTTCAGATGTTGGGCTACCCAGGCGGTCGAGACAAGTTTATCGGCATTGGCATAGCCGCGGCTGCTTATATCACTCATTCGCTTCGCTCCTTCTGTGCTAGTCTGCAATTCATTTCTTTCAGCCATTCACCACAACTGCGCAATCAAAAAAGCCAACCGCTGCGGGTTGACTCCTTGGTGGCGGATAAGCTAAACCGTTGCGCACCAATCATGCCCGCCTAGCGGTCGGTGAGAGAACAACAACAGTTTGCGACTGGGCCGCGTTCGATTGATTCACGCATAATGCTAAGCTACCACAGCAGGCGCGAGAATTCAAGTCGCTTCGGGCGGCGCGCCAATATCTTCAGGGGAAGCGGGGAAAATTCAGCGTTGCGCTGAGGTCTTGCAGGCAGAGCAGGCAATGTTCCAGCTTCAGGGATATTTGTACATCGGCCGGCAGCGAAATGTCAAACTTGCAGCGGCCGATGCTGCCGACCAAGGGCTTGCGCCGCGCGATAATGTAAACGCCGGCTTCGTCCGCGTCGGTAGCAAGCTGCCAGCCGAAGCCGGCAACCAGCTCGATCTTCGCGGATATTGCTTGGCTGTCCTGCCGGGCGAGCCGGATATCGGCATGTTCCGCCTCGAGATAGAAGGTGGCGCCCCCGGCAATATCCCAGTTGTAGCGCCGGGTTTCAATCGCCAGTTCGCGCGCGGCGCCAGCCAGCTTGAGCGCTTGCCGCAGGTTCTTCCGCGTTGGCATCACAACTCTTCCAGATGCGCTTCGACCCAATGCTGATAAGCTTCCCGCAGCGCCAACGTGATGGGGCCGACCGTTCCATCGCCAATCGCCTTCCCGTCAAGCTCGATGACCGGGATGATGCCGCGGCTGCTGCTGGTCAGGAATACTTCGCTGAAGCGGTCGATGTCGGCCATGTTTGCCGCTTGCATGCGCAGCGGCACGATTCCGGCGCAAACTTCACGCAGGATCAACCGCGAGACGCCCGCCAGGACGCCGCTCCCCGCGGTGTGCAGCGCGCCGTCAAGCAAAACATAGACATTGCTCGACGCGCCCTCCAGCAGATTGCCCTGCGTATCCAGCAAAAACACTTCGTAGATCCCCGCCGGTTTCGCCGCTTCAAGCGCCCGACGCCGGTGCATCCAGCCGCTGGATTTCGAAGCCGGATTCTTGCGAATTGCCCTTGAGGTCTGGCAGCGCGCGCCATTCGCTATCAGGCTGGGGCTGGGCGGCTGATACGGTTCGATCGACAGAATCATTTCCGCCGGCGCGGCGGCCGCGGCCGAGATTCGAAACCGGACATCGCCATAATCGGCTTCAAGAATCAGCGCGCGCAGGGCGGCTTTCAGTTGAGACCGGTCGTATGCAAGCGAGATGCGCTCGCGCCGCGCGGAATCTTCAAGACGGTCCAAATGCGCGTCCAACAGCAAGGTCTGGGTTCGGTTATAAGTATTGCTAACGGTGTAGACGCCTTCGCGCGGTTCATGCCTGGCCGCGTCCTGCAAGCTGTTCGCCTTTATTTCAAGGTCAAACAGACCAACCCTGGTCAGCCGCCTGATTTTTGCGGGCATGCTCGGCTTCGTTTAGGGCTGCAGCCACATGTCGCGGAAGGTCTTCCACTCGGATTGGCTGAGCTGATCATCGGAATAAATGGCGATGCCGGTCAGTTGCGCGCGCTGTTCTTCGTCCAGCCGGCGCAAGCCCTCGCGGACGCCTTCAAGCGCGTTGGCCATCGTTTCGATCGCCGGATTGTGCGCCGAGCTGGCGCCACCGTAATTGGGAACGCTGACCAGCACATTGGTTGATGCATCCGATTCCGCGATATACGCTTCAACGTGGTAGGCAACCCAATTGATGTAGTCGCGCGGCTCCTGCCGATAACTCTGGTACATGAGCAGGACGACCTCATCAACCGAAACCAGAAGGCGTCGCTTGAAGCTGGAAGACCACATCGTACCCGGCGCGATTGATTCGAGAGCCTTGAGTCTGCCATCCGGCGGCGTCAAATCGGCGGTGACGGCGACGGCAAGCGGGACATCCACGCCCACCGCGGCGCGCACTTGCTGAATCAGGCGAATCAGATCGCTGTTGTCGCTGAACAGCGGCTTTACATCAAGCAGCAGTCCATCGAATCCAAGCTGCGTAACCAGGAGTCGGCAGAAATCAGCGATATTGCTGTGAAGGCTGCTGTCGTCAAGGCGATAGCCATCGGCATTATCCAGATGCGTCCAAATCTCGATCCAGGCGAAGACTCTCATGCTGCTGTGCTTGCTCTTGAATGCCGTCACGAAATCAGCGACTTTCGACCGGGATTCCATGAAACTCAGATCGCCCTGCGGATCGCCCGACCAGCGATTGTCTATACTCAGCGAACTGGCATAGGCGTATGCGGTTCCAATCTGATGTTCCGCCAGCCGATCGGTGAAGTCGCGAATCTGGCTGTCGTCAAGGTCGCCAAAAGTCCAGGCGCGGTCCAGCCAGATCGCGTTGCTGAGGGGCAGGGATTCCGGACTGCGCAGAACGAACGAAGCGGCGAGCGCGCCCAAAATTATCAAGACGCCGGCGCCCGCGCCCACTCGCCGGCGGTTCCGCGGCGCCAGCAGGGCCGAGAGCCGAATCGCCCGGCGCTGCCCCAGATGGCCGCCTTTGCTCTTGCCAACTTGCTGCTCGCTGAATGATGCGCGGAAGCGCGCCAACACAGGCGGGATTCTTGAAAGAATCGATTGCCGCCCGGTTGGCGCATTCTCTATGGCTGAATCGTCAGATGCGGACATAAGTATACGCACAAGATAGTTGAACCTAGGACTTACCTATATCTTAGCACAAGACTATTTTCGGAGATGCGCCAGTTGCTTCAGTTGCTTGCGGCGCTCGCGAACAGCTTGGCCGCCAGGGGCGGTCCCAGGATCAGCGCGCCGACCAGGAGGGCGACAACTGCCGTGAGCAGCACCGCCGCCGCCGCCACGTCCTTGGCCACTTTCGCCATCGGATGTATGTCGGTCACCTGTAGGTTGACGGCCGCTTCTACAGCCGCATTAATGAACTCCGCGGCCCAGACGAATCCCATCGCGAGAACAAGCATCGCCCAGTCCACCGCGTCGATGCCCAGCCACAAACCAGCTGCTATCACAGCGGCGGTCGCCAGCAGCTGAATCCGCGTGTTTTTCTGACGCCGCAGCATGTACAGGCAGCCGGACAGTGCGTAAGCGAAGCTGTGCAGGCGATCGGGACTGGTGATCGGGCTGTGTTGAGCCGGGTCGATTTTCGCGCTGCTGCGAATCTGGCGCCAAACTGCCTTAATCATAGGCGATGGTCCCGTAGACATCGACAATCGAGGCGCTTATGCCGGTGACATGCAGCGCGCTTTCTTGCGCTGACCACATTTTGCGCTTGGTCGTCGGCGAGCTGTGTTGGTAGCCCAGGAGATGCAATGTGCCATGGATGACCAGCAGGCAAAGCACATCGCTAAGGGCGGCGCCCAAGCCCTCGACCTGGGCCGAGACATAATCATGCGCGACAATAATATCGCCAAGATAAGGTTCGTTCTCCGCGTTCGCGGCAGTTGCGTCCGCCGCGGGAAAAGCGAGAACATCGGTTGGGCCATCCGCCCCGCCGTATGCTGCATTCAGCGCGGCCACCGTTCTGGCGTCAGCAATCACAATGCACAGGCTGCTGTCTTGATGCTCGGGATGCGCGGCCAATACGGCTGACGAGGCCCGCGCCAGGCGCGCCGAATCCACCGGATAGCGTCCGGGATTCTGCAAAATGACGCCGTCGCTCAAGATGTCGTATCCGCTTCCGTGGGATTCGCGCCTTTGTCGGCGGGCTTGGCGGTTCTGTTGCCATTGCGTTTGGGCAGCGGCGGGACCTCAAACAATGGTTGGTCGTCCTCCATTATCATGGAAGCGCTGTCGTCTTCCGCTTGCTGGACGGGTTCCGCCGAAGACGCGGCGTCTACCGAATCGGTGGCGCTTTCGGTAGGCGCCCCGTCGTCATGCAGCATGATGGCGCCTGCTATTTGCGCGCCGTCAAGCTTGGATTCCTTGTTAGCTGAGTTCGCGTCCGGCTGCAAGTCCGATCGCAGCGCGCGTGTTCCATTGCCGGGGCGGGCTTCAGGCTTGGGCGCGCGCACCGCCTTGGCATAGTCGATGCGCGGATGAAACAGGCCGCGGAAGATATCGATAAAGGTTGCCTCGATCTTCCGCAGGTCGTTCAGCGTCAGCATGGAGTCGTCCAGCTGTCCTTTGTTGCGCTTGTCTTCGATGATTCTGTGCACGAGTTTGGCGATATCCGTGTTGCTCTTTGGCATGACCGCGCGAATGGCCGATTCGCAGCTGTCGGCCATCATTAGAATCGCAGTTTCACGGCTTTGTGGCGCGGGCCCGGGATAAGAGAAATCGGCTGGATCAACAGCGTCTTCACCGCCCGATTCGGCCAGGGCCCGTTGGTAAAAGACGAAGACCTGCGTCGTGCCATGGTGCTCGCGAATGAACTCCCGAATGCGATCGGGCAAATTGTATTTCTTGGCGATTTGATCGCCCGCAATCACGTGGTTGATGATGATGTCCGCGCTGCGGTAAGGGTCCCCCAGCGCATCATGTGGGTTATGGATATGCTGTTGATTCTCGGTGAAAAAATAAGGATTGGTCATCTTCCCGATGTCGTGATAAAGGGCGGCGACATGTGTCATCTGCGCATCAGCGCCGATCGCGTCCGCCGCCTGTTCCGCCAGGTTCGCCACTTGCAGCGAATGCTGGTAGCTGCCGGGCGCTTCTCGCAGCAGGCGCTGCAGCAGCGGTTTGCTCGGCTGGCTCAAGTCCATCAGTTTGAATGGCGTCGCCAGGTTGAATAGCACGGTGAGCGCGTACATGACGCCGAAAGACGTGGTCGGCGCGATCAAGACGCCGCTGAAAAAAGCTTGCGCCATACTCGTTGCGTCGCGGCCGTCAAAGCCCACCTGAAGCGCGAAGATCGCCACCACAGCGGCGTTCGCCAGGCCGACAAATAGACCGGCAATGAAGAAATTGTTCAAGCGGCCGGCGTTGCGCAGCGTCAAGATGGCGCCGATGTTGCCGGCTGCGATCAAACTTGCGATTTCCAGCGACGGCCCCCGGCTGAGCAGCCCGCCAAGAAACGCGAAACCGATCGCCGCTACGATAGCAAGATTCGGTGAACTAATGGCGACATAGACCATGCCTAAGGCGGCCGCCGGCATCAGATAGATATTGGCGATCCCAAACATGCGCATGGCCGCCAGCGCCACAAGATACAAGACGGCAATCAAGACCAGGTCCCGCTGCCCGTTATGAATGAGGTGGGGTTCAAAACGGCTTATGTACAAGCCGAGAAGCACGACGACCAAGGCGCTGGCCAGCAGGGCGCGCGCGATATGAGCGCCGCGATCGCCGGTGCGGGCGAGCAGGCCGAGCTCTTGCAGCGCTTCCAGCGACAAGCTGTCGATCGGCTGATTGGCCGGCGCGACCGTCTGCCCGGCGATGAATTGCCTTTGCTGCGCTTCAACATTGTCGAGCGCCTCAGCGCGGTCGATCGCCGTCTGCTCCGGGTTTTCAAAGGTGTTCGCGCGGATGACATCGGCGGTGATCAGCGTGACGATTTGGCTCTCCTGCGGGGTCAGGCGCAGGCTGACCTGGGTCGGCAGCTGTTCACGGGCTTTTTTGAGGTCGGCGGCGCGGATTTCCTCGCGCATGACCCGCTCCAGAACCGAGATTATCTCGCCCCGCACTTGCAGCCAACTTTCGTCCGGCAATTGCAGGATGGCGACGATGGCATCGTTGTTTTCATGCAGCTGCAAGGAGGTTATCGCTTTGATATCAGCGATCTGGCGTTCAAGGGAGGCGAATGAATCTCCTCGCACATTGTCTATGTATTCGAGGATCTTCTCGGTCAATTCGCGCTGCTGCCTGGCCACGTTGGGGTCCGGCGGGTAAAAGACCGGCGGCACCTGGCTCAGGACATTGGCCCGTTCCTGCTCGGTGAGAATCTCGCTGACGAAGGAGCGTTCCTCGCGCGCGATGATGTCTTCCGTCGGCAGTGAGCCCATGGTCAGATTGGCCACATTGCTGAAGTCAAGGAATATGTCGTCGAAGGCCACGATCAAGGTGCAGCAGAGGGCAAAACCGACCGCGGCAAGCAGCATCAGCGTGAAGCGCAGTGCCGCCTGCGTCCAGCGAGGCTCGATATTGAAACGCTCATCGAGCATGTCTGAGAATTGGAGGACCACAGCGCTAGCTCAGCATCTCTCTCACCATTGCGTTGACCGCACTGCCATCGGCCAATCCCTGGACCTTGGGCATGACCGCGCGCATGACCGGTCCGATATCTTTCATCGAAGCGGCGCCAACTTCGGTTATGGCGTCCTGTACGATGGGCTTCAATTCTTCTTTGGATAGCTGCCGCGGAAGGAACTCCTCAGTCAGCGCCAGCTCGAATCGTTCGGCGGCGGCATCGTTGCTGCGTCCAGCCGCCTCGAGCTCGCTGATCGTTTCTCGCCGTTTCTTCGCCTCCTTGCGCAGGATATCCAGGATGGCGTCGTCATCAAGCTCCGTTCGCGAGTCGACTTCCGCTTGCTTGATGGCGCTCTGCAAGAGGCGGATGGCGTTCCGCCGCTCGCGGTCTTTCGCCTTCATCGCTTGCTTGAGCGCGGTTTGCAGTTCGTGTTTCAGATTCTTCATATCAGGATGCTCAGGAATCAGGCCATCGGTGCGGGGTTCGCCATAGCGTCGTACAAGCAAGCGGCGCCCGCCCCAGCGCGGCTCAGGGCGATAATACCTCTTTCACTCTACCATGAATCGCGCCGTCGGTATACGCGCCGAGTTCAGTGCTGGTGATGATATTCGTCAAGTCGCGCGGATGCACGCAGCGAACGCGCATGTAGTTGTCACTGTAGCCGCTGATGGTGAAGCCCTGCGGCGTCGCGCCGTCCACCTGTTCCCAAAGCACCTCGCCCTCTGTGCCGCGGAGCTCGGCAGCAAAGCGCGCTTCCATCCGCCGGGACAAGGCGCGCAGCCGCCCGCTGCGGGCTTTCTTGACGCCGTCGCTCACCTGGCGTCGCATGCGGCTGGCCGGCGTACCGGGCCGGCTGCTGTAACGAAATACATGCAAGCCCGCGAAATCCAGCTCGCGGATAAAGCGCTCAGACTCGGCAAATTCCTCATCGGTTTCCCCGGGGAAGCCGACGATGACATCGCTCGTCAGGCGCAGGGCGGGAATGCTGTCGCGGGCCTGCTCGACCAGATGGCGGAACTGCCGCTGGCTGGTGTTGCGCCGCATCCGTTTCAGCGTTCTGTCGCAGCCGCTTTGCAGTGGCAGGTGCAAATGGCGGCACAAGCGCTGACTCTCCCAAAGGTTGAAAAAGCCGGGCTCCAGGTCCCATGGCTCCAGGGATGACAGCCGAATGCGCGGCATGTCTGTGTCCTGGAGCAGCGCTGTCACGAGCAGGCTCAAGCCGGCGCGCTCGCCCCGGTCATGGCCATAACTGCCGAGGTGCACGCCCGTCAGCACAATCTCCTGATAACCGGCCGCGTGAAGATAATTGACTTCGCGCAGGACCTCGCTGATGGGGCGGCTGCGGCCGGCGCCGCGCGCAATCGTCGTGACGCAAAAGGTGCAGGCCTGGTCACAGCCATCCTGAACTTTGACGAAGGCGCGCGTTCGGCCAAAGGGCGCCTCGCGTTCCAGCGGTTCGCTGTCAAAGATATCGATCTCTTCGCCCGTGATCTGCGAGACCAACGTAGATTTGCCGGCGTTATCAACCACGCGCCGCACGCTTGGCAGCCGTCCAATCTCCTGGGGCGCAAGCTGCGCGTAACAGCCGGTGACAGTCGTTTCGCCCTCCGGGTTTGCGCGGTGGAAATCTCGAATCAACTTGCGGCTGGTCTTGGCTGCTTCGCTGGTCACGGCGCAGGTATTGATGATGAAGTGATCGGCCTCGGCGGCTGAATCGACAATCTCGTGGCCAAGGGCGCTAAGCTGCCGCGCCATCGTGTCGATCTCGCTCTGGTTCAGGCGGCAGCCAACCATGCGCAGTTGCGCTTTCATGCTTTGGCATCCTCGCCGCCGGGCGCGGCCGGGCTCAAGACGATCACATTGTCAAAGCGCAGGACGACGCCACCGCCGCCCGTGCTGGTGGATTGCGCCATGACACCGATTTTGCCCGCCCTCGGTGTTTCATCCTGAAAAGCTTCGCGCATGCTCCCGTCGATGCACTCGCCGCCGACATAGGTGCTGGCCGCGTCTTCATCATCGGGCAGGCAGAGCGCAACCGGCGCGCCGTTGATGCTGAAGCGATAGCTGGCATCGCGGGCGAGCACGCGGATCGCGTTTGCAGCGTTGAGCCCCTGATGAATGTGCGGCGAGGGGATCCAGGCGCTCAGCGTGAGCGTCTTGCCCGCTTCAGTCTTCGTCAGCGAATAATAGCCATCGCTGCTTATCAAGAAGGCGAAATAACCGGCGGAATCAGCAGCCGGAATGAACTGGCGCAGGGCAGCGCCGAACAGCGGCAAGCGCCGATCGACCTCGCAGAGAATGATTGCCGGCAAATCACATGATCCGTCCGGGCGTTCTGTTACTTGAAATACGAGGCCAAACGCGTTATCGACAGGTCCCTGGATCGCGGTCGCCTTGACCGTCAGATCGAAGTCACGGAATTGCGGGCGCGCGGCCGACCAGGTCGCCGTTTGCGGGCTGGACACCGTCAGCTCAAGCTGCTCATCGACGATTGTCGCGCTCTGCTGCCCGGCGTACAGCTCCCATTCATCCTGGAAAGCGGAAAAAGCCGATACGTAGAGCAGCGAGCCGGCGGGCCCTTCCAGCACGGCGCTCTGTTCTGCCAGCCGGGCGTAGAGCAGGTTGGCGGTGATCAGACCAAGCGCGAGGCAGAAGCTCGCCAGGGCAAGGATTAGCCAGAGCGGCATTCCCTTTAATCTGAAAGTGGAAACTCGCGTGGACGCTGACACTGTATCGGCCGTGCCAAATCTGAAGTGAACGCCGAGAGTTTAGCACAGGCTGGCGTCATCGTAAATGACGAGCGCATGGCGCCTGGCGGCGACCGAAATGTTGACAGGTCTTGACAGGTCGAATTAAGGACAGTAGAGTATCGTCAAATGTTAGCCGAAGTTGATTGACGATGTTTGCAGCCAAGTTCACCGAAATCACTATGATGACCATGACGACTACCATGCGCCCAGGCGCGCAAGGTGGAGGTTTCGGTTTGTTGTAGACGCAAAAGGACGAGCAGCAAACGGGCGTGTGGAAACCTCCACGCGCCCTTTTTATTTGCTTATGTGATTGACCTGGCTGCTCGCGAGCATAGAAGGCTTGTGTTTCCAGTGGGCGCGGGAGTTTTATTCGCTGCCGCCGAGCGGCTGAGAGCGAGGTGCGAGTGATGGCCAGATATACGATGAAGTTTGGCGGTACATCGGTGGGATCGCCCGAGGCAATTGAGCGGGTTGTCAACATCGTGCGCGACCATTTGGCGCAGGGACATGAACTGGCGGTCGTGGTGTCCGCCATGGCCGGCGTCACCGATATGCTGCTTGATTCAGCCGCGGCCGCCGCTTCCGGTGTGAAAGAACCCTACCTCGCCATCAACGCCGTCATCGGCGATATGCACTTGGCGGTTATCGACGCGCTGATGGACGCGGGGCCGGCACGCGACGCAATCCGCCGGACAGTCGCCGAGCTGCTGGACCAGCATCGGGAATTGTGCGAGGCGGTCAGCATCTTGGGCGAGGCGACGCCACGCATATCGGACGCGCTAGTGTCCTTCGGCGAACGCCTGAGCAGCCGCGTTGTCACCGCCGTCATGGCCGCTGAGGGGCTGCCGGCCAAGCAATTCGACTCCAATCGCTATATCATAACGGACAATGACTTTCAGAATGCGGATCCGCTCTGGGAAGAGACCGAGACGCGAATCACTGCGGGTTTGCTGCCGGAAATGCAGGCCGGCATCACACCCGTCATCACCGGCTTCATCGGCGCCACGCCTGATGGAACGCTGACGACACTGGGGCGCGGCGGCAGTGACTTCAGCGCGGCGATCTTCGCCGCCTGCCTCGGCAGCGATGAGTTGATCATCTGGACCGATGTCGACGGCGTGATGACGACCGACCCGCGGCTGGATGAGAGGGCGCGCGTCTTGCCCTATGTGTCTTATCAAGAGATCGGCGAGCTCGCCTTTTATGGCGCGAAAGTGCTGCATCCCAAAACCGTGCAGCCGATCATCAACCGCGATATCCCGCTGCGCGTCCGCAATACATTCAATCCCTCGGAGGCCGGCACCTTGGTCGGCTCGCGCCCGCAAACGAGTGAAACTGTGATCAAGGCTGTCACCGGCATCAGAGACGTCTCCATGCTGACCGTTAGCGGGCCCGGTATGCTGGGCGTGCCCGGGATCGCCGGGCGGACATTTCTGGCGACGGCGGGCGCGGGCGCCAACATCCTGATGATTTCACAGGCGTCCTCCGAGCAGAGCTTCTGCTTCACCGTTGTCGACCCGCTGGCTCAGCATGTGAAAGCGGCGGTGGAGCGGGAGTTGCAGCGAGAGATCCTGCACAATGATATTGACAGCGTGGAAGTGCTGAGCGAAATCGTCATCATCACCGTTGTTGGCTCGGGGATGCGCGGGACGCCGGGCGTCGCCGGCCGCGTATTCTCGCTGCTGGGCGAGCACAGAATCAACGTCTTGGCGATCGCGCAGGGCTCGTCCGAATGCAGCATTTCCTTCATCGTCGCCGAGGACGACCTGGAGCGGGCGGTCGGCGAGCTGCACACGCTGGCGCTTGAAACGGTGGAGAATGACTGCGTCAACGGCTTGGCCAGCCCGTATTGAGCGCCTTGACTAGCTGGCCACAAGCTGCTGCAAGATTGCGCTCCAGTGCGAAAACAGCATGAAGTGACCAGCCTGCTCTTCGAGGCGCAGCCGCGCGTTGGGGATCAGCCCCGCCATCCGCTCGCCGACGACAGGCGAACAGAAGGCGTCCGCCTCTCCCCACCAGATGTCGACTGGAATCCGTATTGATTGCAGGTGGAAACCCCAGGGCCTGATGAGCGTCGCCACTTCGTCGACCAGCGGGTCGCTGCCGCCTCGCCGAATCTCCTCCCAGATTTCACGCCGGCTGTTGAAAAGGTTGATGTTGCTCAGCACCTTTTGATCGGCGTAAGACAGCGACCCGCCCAATTCTCTGATGTATTGCTCGGCGCCGCGCTGGGCGTCAAACCAGATGAAGCCGCGCATCAGCAAACGAAAGAAGGATTCATTGCCGCTGGCCAATTGGAACAGCCGGCCGTAGAAGGGATGCAGGGCGCGGAAGCCCAGCGCGTGATCAAGCGGCGGCAGCGGCGCGATGACGGCGCAGCGCGATACGATCTGCGGAAAGCGGTAGGCGCAGGCCAAGGCATAAGGCCCGCCGGCGGAAAAGCCCAGGATGGCGAAGCGCTCAAGCTTCAGCGCTTTGCTCAGCAGCATGACGTCATCAACGACATCCATCAGGCTGCGGCCGACTTTGCGCGTTGACATGCCATAACCGGGCCGATCCACGCCGATCAAGCGGACGCCCAAACGGACTAGAATCGAATCGTCCGGATGCCGTATGCTGCGATTGCCCCAGAGGTCGTGGAATACGATGACAGGGCTGCCTTCAGGGTCGCCATATTGGGCGAAACCCAGTCGGCGTCCGTCCTGAAGTTGCGCTTGCCGCGCTGTCGCGATTTGGGCCAGCCTTGCCATCAGTTGTCCAGCGATTTACGGTCCGCGCGCAGAGTAGCCGACTTTGCCCCAACATCATAGACCAATTCGAGCATGTCAATTGCTCTCGCGTGGATATGCCGCCAATACCGTCGGAACGTCATCTAGCGAGGGCTGGAAATAATCCGCGCCCGGGAGCGCGAGCAGGGTGCTGCCTCCGCCATCAAGGTTGAAGGCGGTTTCTATGTCGAGATCCGTCCCCGGCAGATAAGCGCTCAGATCCGCCAGCGACAACCCCAGAAATGGCGACACAAGAATCAGAATGTGCCCGCGCCGGTCCATGGCGATCAGCGTCCGGCGCGTCCTCTCGCTCCGCGAACGCGCGAAGTAAGCCTGCTCGCCTTCGTCCACCAGCAGCGGGAATCCTTGCACAGCTTGCTCGGCGCCCTCAACTGAGGATTCGATTTCCGGATGATTGGCGAGGACCGCGGGCGCGCCATTGCGGATGAAAAAAGTCCCGCCACGGTTTTGATAAGCGGCGCCAACAGCCTGCCCATCGCTGACGACCAGGCCGAGGGCCTGGTACTGGCTGTCAAAGAAGTTGGCATTTATGAGGACGCTGGCTGCCGGCGCCAGCGCTCTCCAGGCCGCCAGGCTCGCAGGCTGCCCGGGGCGATAGAGGGCGCGGAATCGATAAAGGCTTGGGTCAATGCGCACAACGACAAGCTGCGCCAATTCATCGCCATTCGGCAATAGCCGCCGCCAATCCAGGCCATCGGCAATGTGCTGCCATTGTGACGCCGGCGCGCTGGTCGCTGTCGGCGTGGGCACAATCGCGGACAGCCGATCAAGCGGCAGGTTACAGGCCGATAGCAGGCAAGCTACGGCAATTAGAAATATCGAGCGCATTGTCTGGCTTGTCCGCGCCTTGTTTGCGGTTCTCCGCTGCCAGCCTACCCCCCTCAGTCCCCCCATAGCAATGGGGGGAAGGTTACGCCGGGATTGGTAACTGTAACGAGATCCCACAGCAATTGCCGGCATTCACTTGCGTTAGCTCCCCCTCCCTGATGCTTCGGATGCCCGCCATAGAGATGGCGGGAGGGGGCTGGGGGCTGGGGTTTGCTGCCCGCTCGCGCCATCCAAAACTGATCACTGTATCGAATGATTAGGCCAGCAAGTGCGCCATTGCCCCGATGCGCTCGACCGCCTGCTTGAGTTTGTTCATGTCTTCAGCGAAGGAAAAGCGGATGTGCGCGTCTTTGGTGATGCCGAAGGCGCTGCCCGGTACGCCAACCACGACCGCCTCCTCGAGAATGGTGTTGGCCACTTCTTCGCTGGTCTTTGCTGTCGCATCCACTTTTGGAAAGGCGTAGAACGCGCCTTCGATATCAGGGCAGGACATATTTGGAATGCTGTTAAAAGACTCGACCATGAAGTCGCGCCGTTCTTGATAAGCAGCCCGCATCAACTCCACGCAATCTTGCGGGCCGTTCAGCGCGGCGACGGCGGCATGCTGGGTAAATGTGGCGGCTGAGGTGGCCGTCTGCGAGTTGAACTTGCCGGCGACGCCGATTACTTCGCTGGGCCCCGCCAGCCAGCCCAGGCGCCATCCGGTCATGGCGTAGGCTTTCGACATGCCGTTGATGATGATTACGCGGTCGGCAATCTCGGGAATGGACGCGAGCGACACGGCCGGCCGGCCGTCAAAGTTCAGCTTTTCATAAATCTCGTCGGAGATAATGTACAAGTCGGATTCCAGTGCCAAGGTGGCCACCGACTCGATCTCCTCCGACGACAGCATGTGCCCGGTCGGGTTGCAGGGCGAGTTGATGATGATGGCCTTCGTCCGCTCCGTTACATGGGCGCGCAGATGCTCAAGGCGCAGACGATAATTGTCGTCGCTGCCCGTCTCGATTGGCACGGGAACGCCGCCGACCATGACCGCGACGGATGGATAGCTCACCCAGTAGGGCGCCGGGATCAAGACCTCATCGCCGGGATCGAGCATCGCTTTCAGCGCGAGGAAGAGGGCTAGCTTGCCGCCCGGCGTCACGATGATATCGCTCATCGGGTCAACCCGCACCTTGCTGTCGCGCTCGGTTTTGACGGCGATGGCTTCCAACAGCGGGCGGATCCCTTTAGAGGGCGCCGCGTATCGCGTCTCGCCGTCTTTGAACGCCTTGACAGCGGCCTCGACGATGTGCGGCGGGGTGTCAAAATCGGGCTCCCCGCCGGCAAGGCCGATCACTGAATGTCCTTCCGCCGCCAGCTGCTTCGCCTTGTCGTTCATCGCGATCGTCGGCGACGCGCTGATTTGCTTGGCCAATTGCGTCGGCTTTGGCATTTGAGTCCTCTATTAGTATCTAGTAGTCGCAACAGATTGGGGGCAGTGTATACGGTTAGGCTAGCGCATGAAAGGGTGGGTCAGCGCTTGGGCGTCTGTTTCGATCTTGCTGGCGAAGCGCGCGAAAGCCGACGCGGAAGAATCCAGGACGTAACTGTCGCTTGCATTGTGTAGAATAGAGCCTAAATTCGTACTGGCTGCGCTTGTTCCGGGCGCGAAATGGGGAGCGATACAGAGCAAGACGATGTCCGATTTGATTCAAATCTTCATTGTCGGGGCGCCGGACGCGTGCTGCTCCGCGCGCGACTTTGTCCATGACTCGCTCTGACCTGGCATCGCTGCGGGGCGAGCCCAGCTACGTTTGGCGCGCGGGCCAGGAACGCCGTCTGCGGATGATGGCGAAGTGGGCGCCGCTCGCCGGGGCGCATGTTCTCGTTGCCGGCTGCGGCGTCGGCATGTACGCCGCAAAGATCCGGCAGCGCTTTACCAACCGCGTTGAAGCCTTCGATATCGAATTCAGCCGCGCCCGCGCCGCCCGCGCCGGCATCCCAAACGCCCTGGTTTCGGCTGGCGAAGATATCCCCTACGCCGCTGCGTCATTTGACGTGGTGCTGTCGCATGAAGTCATCGAGCATGTGCGCGATGACCGTCGATGCCTGCAGGAAATGCTGCGCGTCAGCAAGAGCGGCGGGCGCATTCTGCTCTTCTGCCCGAATCGCTGGTATCCCTTTGAGACCCACGGCCATTACTGGCGGGGCGAATATCACTTTGGCAATACGCCGTTGATCAACTATTTGCCCGAGCCCTGGCGCGAGAAGCTGGCGCCACATGTGCGCGCTTACACAGCGGCTGACTTGAAGCGCCTTTTGGCTATGCCGGGCGCCTCCATTCTGCATCATTCGCGGATTTATGGCGGCTACGACAATATCATCGCGCGCTTCGGCGGGCCGGCCGTCCTCCTGCGGGATGCGCTCTACCGGCTTGAAGGCAGCCCGCTGGATACCTGGGCCTTGTCTCATTTTGTCGTGATTGAAAAGCGCTGATTATTCGCTGCGCAGGAAGGGCAGCTTGCGGCGCAGCCAACGGCGCAGGATATTGCCGCGCGTGCGATACCAGGCTTTGTCTGCCGTTTCGGCGACTGCCTTGGTCTCGCCGGGGACCTGGCTGGCGGCGCCGTATCGCTCCCGTGTATACAAATCGCTGATTGTGCGGATGGGTTCCCTGGCTGCCGGGATGCGATACTGCAATTCGCGGCGTTTTTCCAGCGTTGTCTGTGTCCTGCCGATGTTGATGCCGAGCAAGCCAATGTAGCGTTCCAGCCGGGCGTAGGCGCGCGAGACCGGGCTGAGCCCGCCAAAACCGCGCCACTCCCACCACCAGAACAGCAGCAGCGCAATGACAACCAGAATCAGCAGGAAGAGCATAGCGACCAGCGCAATCAGAAGGAGCGGCTGAAGCAGGCTCAGCGGCGGCGGGTCGTCAGGTGAGATCGGTGGCTCCACCGTCGGCAGGATGACCGGCGTTGGCGTTGGCGACGTCGCTGGCGTCGGCGTGGGCGTAGGCGGTTCTACGCGCTGTTCTTGCGCTTCCAGGCTTGGCTGCGCGGTCAGGCTGGCTTCCGGGCTTGGCGGCGGGGTCGAGGTCGGCGTGAGAGAAGGCGTCGGGCTAGGGCTGGCGGTGGCGTCCGGGCGCAGCGGCTCTTCGTCTTCCTGCGCCAGCTCGTCCCCCTCGCGTTGAATTGGCGCTTCCGCCGAAGTCGGCTCATATTCGATCCAGCCATAACCGGGGAAGTAGACTTCCACCCAGGTGTGCGCCTCGCGCTCGCGCACGATGTACTGCCCTAAATCGCCGTCATAGGCGCCTTGCGAGAAGCCCGCCGCCAGCCGCGCGGGAATGCCCAGGTGGCGCAGCATCACGATCATGGATGTGGCGTAATAGGTGCAGTAACCTTCGCGCGCATCGAACAGCACCCACTCAACCGTATCGACGCCGGGCGGCGGCGCGCTAATCGATTCATTGTATGTGATGTTCTGGCGCAGCCAGCGCTCAATCGCCTTGGCGCGGTCATAAGGATGGGTCGCCTTGGCTTCGTTGACGATATTCAGCGCCAGGTTCATAATGCGGGGATTTCTTGTGCCGACGTATAGATTCGGGCCGCTCACCCAATCCGGGTAATCAGCCGTTGTGAGGCGCAGTTCATGCGCTGTCGCGGTGCTGATGAGGCTGCTCACGCTGTAAGAATCGCCGCGCCTCAAGATTTTGAGCGGACGGATGACCGAGACATTCATCGAGTTGTTAAAAGGCTTGTCGGTGTAGATGAGGTCGATGCGCCCGGTGCTGTCGATGCGCTGCGGCTGCGGCGCCGCGTAATAAATGCGCGTGCTTGACGTGCCAACGGTGAAGCGCTGCCGCAGGGTTTGCCGGCCCGCTCCGATGACCTCGCCGCTCATCGGCAGGTCTACCGGCGCGCTGCGATCGGTGATGCGCAGGTCAGCCGATGGCGACCACTGGCCGTCGGCGTAACGCTCATAAACGCGCGACCGCCAATAATAGCGATAGGGCGTGGAAGGCGCTTCCACCGTGAAGACGACATCATCGCCCAGGCTGATCGCGCCGCCGAGGTTGAGCAGGTCCGCGCCGTAATAATCGGTGGTGGCAGAGCCTTCGCCTTCGATTGGTGCGAACAGCCTATTCCAGACTTCCGCCATCTGCTCAATCGGGTCGGAGGCGAGGAAGCGCTGAAAGGCGTTGAGCCGCTCCTGCAGATCATTGCTTGGCACCGCCCAGGCGAGGGTGAGGGCCAGCAATGACAGAAAGATGCCGACCACGGCAAATTGCCGCCGGACGATCCTTGGCGCCTGTACGCCGCGCAGAAACCAATCCCATTCGTGCCGATCCAGATTTGAGCGTACAATCAGGACCAGGGACATCAGCAGGTAGCAGAACAGATAAATGTCCAGCGCTTCTTCGCCAGTGAAGAAGATGAGATTGACGAGCAGGATGAAGCCGGGCGGCAAGATGACGCGCCAGACGCGATCGAGGCGAAAGATGTGCCAAGCGGCATTGAACGCCAGGAACCAGAACATGATAGAAATCAGAATGGTCAACACCAACTCGTCGGTGTTGATGCCGCCGCTGAAAACATCGACGAGCCACTCATAACAGCGGCTGAGGACAGCCCTCAGGGCGTCATTGAAGGGCAGATTTTGGTTAATCGCGGCGACAAGAAGCACGGCCAGCAGCCCATAGAGCGAGCTGATGACCAGCGCCGATACCTCGCCGAAGCGACTGCGCGCCACGATCCAGCCGAACCCGACGCTGACAAGCGTGACAGGAAGCAGGATCTCCATGTCGACGGCCCAGCCAGCGACTTCAATCACCAGCAAGGGCATCAGTAGCAGCGTGGCAACTGCGATCAGCGCCGCCACATCGTCCCCCGAGATTGGACTGCGCCAGCGCGACCGGGAGCTGTTTCTGCGGCGTCTCGGCCTTTGGTCTGCGAGATTGAGGGCGGTGCTCATAGGCTTCTGCTATCCGGCGGACATCTTCGTGTAGCTTATGACAAACTATGAGGGCTGACAAGCATGACCGACTTGGGCCTTAAAGCCGTTGGCAACGCGATGTATCGAAATCGGCTGAAACTGTTGCGCTCTTGGGCGATGCGTTACAATGAGATTGCCGGGTTGACCGAGGGAATCGCGGCAGGTCGGTGACCTGTCGAGGAAAGTCCGCACTCCACAGGGCGACGATGCCGGTTAACGGCCGGGCAGGGCAACCTGACGGCAAGTGCAACAGAGAGCAGATTGCAGCGGCGACGCTGCGAGGGTGAAAGGGTGCGGTAAGGGCGCACCGGCATCGGCAGTGATGTCGATGGCCAGGCAAACCCCATCGGGAGCAAGGTGAAACAGGCGCCGGGAGCGGCCCGCTCCATAGAAAGCGCCGGGTACACCGCTAGAGGTCGGCGGCAACGGCGATCCCAGATAGATGATTCCCCCGTCTGCGACGGACAGAATGCGGCTTACGAGGTCGGCCCGGTACATGATGCCCCTCCCGCAAGAGAGGGGCATGCTGTTCCCTCCGGCTGCTTCGATCTATCTCCCCCAGACCACCATAGCTGTGGGGGGCATGCCTGCGGAAGCGCGCCAAACCCCCCTCCCAAATGCTCGGGCGAGGGGGCCGGGGACTGGCGATGACTGACCGCGAAGAATCCGTATAAGTTTCATGCTCTCGCCGAGCAAGAGGACAAATGAATCAAGACGACAGCAGACCCAACATTCTCTGGATATGCACCGATCAGCAGCGCTACGACACGATTGCCGCCTTGGGCTATCCGCATGTGTCGACGCCAAACCTTGACCAACTGGCGGCTGAAGGCGTCGCATTTGAACGCGCCTATTGCCAGGCGCCAATCTGCACGCCCAGCCGCGCCAGCTTTCTCACCGGCATGTACCCCAGTTCACTTCATGTCAATCGCAACGGCAACCCGACATTTCCTGACTTCCCGCCCTTGATTAGCAAGCGGCTGGCTGACGCCGGCTACACTTGTGGCCTGATCGGAAAATTGCATCTGACCAGCGCCTATGGTCGCGTGGAGACGAGGACGGACGATGGCTATAGCTATTGGCAATACAGCCATGCGCCGCGCGACGATTGGGAGCAGGGTCATGACTACGCCGATTGGGTACGGTCCAAGGGCGCTGACCTGGGCGAACTGACCCAAGACCCGGCCGGCGTCCCGGCCGAGCTGCATCAAACGACCTGGTGCGCGGAAAAGACGATCGAATTTGTCGAAGCCAATCGCGCCCGCCCCTGGTTCGCCAGCGTCAACATTTACGATCCGCATCCGCCATTCAATCCGCCGCAAGCTTATCGCGACATGTTCGATCCGCGCGCGGTCAAGCCGCCCCTCTTTCGCGAAAGCGACCTGGCGCAGCAAGCCAAATTGGCGGCCATCGATTTTCAGTCGAAAGCGCGGCGGCCCGATGACCTGGACATCAAGAGCCCGATCCTGCCGCAACCGCCGGCCCGCTCCTACATCGAGCCGGAAACTGCCGGCCAGCGCGACGCGCGAACATTGATCGCCGCCTATTACGCGATGATCAAGCTCATTGATGATCAAGTCGGCCGGATTCTGACGGCCCTGGACGCAAGCGGGCAGCGCGACAACACCGTCGTCATTTTCACCAGCGATCACGGCGAGACCCTGGGCGACCACGGTCTGATACAGAAAGGTTGTCGCTTTTATGACGGGCTGGTTCGCGTGCCGTTAATCTGGTCATGGCGGGGCCGCTTTGCCAATGGCTTGCGCAGCAGCGCGCTGGTGGAATTGACCGACATCGCGCCGACGCTGCTGAACATCTGCGGCCTGGAGGCGCCCGATTACCTGGTCGGCAAGTCGCTGCTGCCGATACTGACCCGAGAAGCCGGGCAGGACGCGCATCGCGATGTCGTGCGCTGCGAGTTCATCGACGCGCTGGATATGCCCGATGGCAGCGTCGCGACCATGCACTTTGACGGGCGCTACAAACTCATCGTCTATCACAACCATCATCTGGGCGAGCTGTATGACTTGGAGGCGGATCCGGGCGAGTTCGACAATTTGTGGGACAGCCCGGCGCAGCAGAGCTTGAAGGCGGAATTATTGCTGCGCAGCTTTGATGCGACGATGCTGTCGCTCTACCGCGGGCCGGACCGCATAGGGCCGATGTAGCCGCGGCCAATAAAGTGAAACTCCGTAGGGGCGAGACGGTGGCTCGCCCACTCCTGCCATAGTTTTCCGCTCAGTTTTTCATGCTTCCCGAGGCAATTCTAAATTGACTCATCTGAAAACGCGATATCGGAGCAGCGTCCAGGCGGCGATCGGCGCATCAGTCCACTTGATCTTTTTCCCCTCATCGTATTCGCGCCCATAATAAGAGATCGGCACTTCAACGATGCGGATGCCTTGGCGCAGGACCTTGGCGGTGAATTCCGGCTCAAATTCGAAACCGCGCGCGTTGATCTTCATGCCATCGACGACCTCGCGCCGGAAGCACTTGTAGCAGGTCTCCATATCACTGAGGATGGCGTTGAACAAGATATTTGTGATCAACGTCAGGCATTTGTTGGCGACCATATTCCAGAAGTTCATCGCCTTGCGCGGGCCGCCCAAAAAGCGCGAGCCATATACAACTGTGGCGACTCCCTCCTGTATCGGCCGGAGCAAGAGGGCGTATTCGCGCGGGTCGTACTCAAAATCGGCGTCTTGAATGATGATCACTTCGCAAGTCGTCTCTTGGAAGCCGGTCACCAGCGCCGCGCCCTTGCCTCGGTTGCGTTCATGATAGATGACGCTCACGCGGCTGTCGGCCTCCGCTTCAATCTCTTTGAGCAGCTCGCGCGTCCCGTCCGTTGAGCCGTCATCAACGATGATCAGCTCGTCTACGATGGATTCAGCCAGCACGCGCGATACGACATCCTTCACGGTATTGACTTCGTTGTAACAGGGGATGACCACGCTGAACGACGGTTTCGGCGCATTTGGATCGGGCGGATTCGATGGCGGATGTCTCATATCCTGCCTTTAGCAACATGTCAGCGGTTCAAGCGCAAGGAGCATTCGGTCATTATATCATGGCCGCCCGGGCGCGGCATTGCCCCCGCCGCTTGAACACCTGCGCTCTATTACAGCGCTCGCGGGCTGAATTCGCACTTGCATTTTGCGGGCCTGGCTTCAAGCGCTATTGGATCTCGCCGGGTATCGTCTGCAAGATGGCGGCGCTGCTGGCGATGATGCGGATCTCGCAACGAAGGGAACGCGCGCGATACAGCCGCGCATAATCGGTTATCGAGGCGTAGGCGTCGGGGAACTGATGGATCGCTTCACCCACCAGCCCGGCCTCCAACATCAAGGCGACGCAGTCATCGCGCTCGGCGATTTCAAAGTCGGCGCCCAGCCAACTCACCGGCGCCTGAATATAGGCGACATCGGAAAACAACAGGTAGAAAGCCGGCTGGCTGCGCTGCCCCTGATAGACGCTGAGGTAGAGGCGCGAAAGCTTGCGATGGTAATGAAATACCTGGCAGCGATAGCGAGACGGATTACTAATGTTGAATGCGTTCTTGCTGCCCTGCGCTGTTTTCACCATGATTTGCAATTGCTTGTGGCGATGCTCATTTGCACTCAGTCGAGTCAGCCGGGCAGCGGCCCTTGCGCTTTCACGAGCAGCCGCCCTGCAGGCCCGGGGCTCGCGCTGATTCGACATGGCCGCGCGTTTGTGTCACAATCAGCGCGGTCAATTGGCTGCAGATATGCCCCTAATGAGTATACAAGGTGGGCAAGGCGTCGCCAGCGTGAATGATTAAAGGAGCCAGGCATGAAATTCAAAGACAAGATCGCCGTCGTGACCGGCGCGGCGACCGGCATAGGTGGCGCAACCGCCGACGCCTTCAGCGCGGAAGGGGCCAAGGTCGTGCTCAGCGATGTCAACGCGGACGCGCTCAATGAACGGGCGGAGACGCTGCGGGCGGCGGGCGGCGACTGCATTGCCGTCGTCGCTGATATATCGCAACCCGCTGAGGCGCAGCGCATCGTGCATGAGGCGGTCGCGGCTTATGGCGGCGTCGATTGCCTGGTGGCGAGCGCCGGCATTCAGACTTATGGCACCGTAGTCAGCACGGACGAAGAGACCTGGGATCGAACGCTGGCCGTCAACGCGAAGGGCGTCTACCTGGCGGGCAAATATTGCATTCCGGAGATGGTCAAGCGCGGCGGCGGCGCGATCGTCAATGTGGCATCGGTGCAAGGTTTGTTCAGCCAGCCAAACGTGGCGGCTTATGCGGCGTCCAAGGGCGCGGTCATCGCGATGACGCGCACGATGGCGATTGACCACGCGGCCGACAATATTCGCGCCAACAGCATCTGCCCCGGTTCGATAGAAACGCCTTTGCTGCGCTACGCCGCCGAGCAGATGCAGCCGGAAGATCCGGACGGCGCAATCAAAGAGTGGGGCGGTTTGCACGTCTTGGGCCGGGTGGGCCAGCCGGAGGAGATGGCGCAGGTGGCGCTATTTTTATGCAGCGACGCCGCGTCATTTGTCACCGGCGCCGCGATTGTCGCCGATGGCGGCTTAACCATTCAGCTTTAGAGCGGGAAGGTTTGACCATGGCATGCAAACTGAAGGAGGTCGTCCTCGGCCGGTCCCTGCGCGCGCTCGAGATCGAAAACGAATGGCTGTCAGCCACGGTGCTGCTGGACAAAGGCGCCGATATCTATCGCCTGGTTTACAAGCCGAAAGATATGGATGTGATGTGGAAAGCGCCTTGGGGCATGAAAGAACCCGGGCGCGGCTTCGATACCGCTGTCGATTCGCTGACCGCCTGGCTGGAGGCTTATGCCGGCGGCTGGCAGGTGCTCTTTCCCAATGGCGGCTTCGCCAACACTTACAAAGGCGTGGAGTTGGGATACCACGGCGAAGCATCCATGAAAGCCTGGGACTGCGAAATCCTGAGCGCCTCCAACGAAGCGATTGAGGTAAGGCTCTTTCTCCGCTTGTCGCGCAGTCCATTTTCCATCGAGCGCTGGATGCGCCTGGCCGCCGGCAGCCCAATCCTGCATTTTCGCGAACGCGTGACCAATCACGCCGGCGAAGCGATGGATTTTATGTGGAGCCATCATCCCGCTTATGGCGCGCCATTCCTGAACGAGCACTGTCTGATTGACACCGACGCGCATATCTTGTTGGCGGATGATCAATACGAAGGCGCCGCCAATCCATTGACGCCGGGCCGTGATTACGCCTGGCCGCTGGCCGGCGATTTCGATCTGTCGACCATCCCGCCGCCTGACCAGCCGCGCGACCTGCTAGGTTATTTGAAGGGCTTTGAGACGGGTTGGTACAGCATCACCAACCGGCAGCATGGTTTCGGCCTGGGATTCACCTGGGACAACACCGTCTTCCCCTATGCCTGGTTCTGGCAAGAATTGAATTCATCGCCCGGTTTCCCCTTTTACAAATGCTCATACGTCATCGCCATCGAACCGGCCTCGTCGATTCCCGGGCATGGCTTGACGGCGGTGATGGAGAAGACCGGTACGCAGCTGACCTTGGGGGCGGGCGAATCAAAAGAGGTCGAGTTCAAAGTTGTATTCTTTGAGTCGCGCGCTGGCGTCGAACATATTGACGAGGCCGGCAATGTCCATACGCGATGAGAGTGAGGCCGGCTGGCATGATAAGGCGTTTTGAGGACAAGGTCGTCATTATAACTGGAGCGGGCAAAGGCATCGGGCGCGCCTGCGCTAGCGCTTTTGCCGATGAAGGCGCGAGCGTCGTCATCGCCGATATCGACCGCGCCGCTGGCGAGGACACGCGAGCGGCCATTGTCGACGCCGGCGGACGGGCGCTGTTCGTCCAGGGCGACATCGCCGACGAAGTTTATGTCAAGCGCCTGGTCGCCGAGGCGGTGCGAGTTTTCGGCGGCGTCGATGTCCTGCACAATAACGCCGGCGTCGTTCGTTACGGAACGGTGGTCGATCAGCCAGTTGAAGATTGGGACGTCCAGATCAACATCAACCTGCGCGCGATGTTCCTGACCTGCAAGTATTGCATACCGGAGATGCGCAAGCGCGGCGGCGGCGCTATCGTGAATACCTCTTCAGTGCAGGCGGTGGCGTCGCAACAAGCGGTGGCGGCTTATGCTGCCTCCAATGGCGCGGTGACGAGCTTCACGACGACGGTCGCCTTGGATCATGCGCTTGAAAATATCCGCTGCAACTGCATCGCGCCGGGCTCGATTCATACGCCGATGCTGATGGATGCCGCCGAGCGCTTCGGGCCCGAAGACCCGCAGTCAGCGATTCGTGATTGGGGCGAGCAGCACCCGGTCGGGCGCGTCGGTCGCCCGGAGGAGGTCGCCAAGCTGGTGCTGTTCTTGGCCAGCGACGATGCCTCATTCATAACCGGCGCTTACTATCGCGTGGATGGCGGCCTGCTTTCGGCGCTGCTGTGACCGCGGAATCTAACCCGGCAAGCGCAGCCCGTCGACTTGCTCCAAATACAGCAGGCGGTTGTATTTCGCCAGGCGATCCGATTGCGTGATGGAGCCGACCTTGATGTAATCGCCCGCCCAACCGGCGCCCAGGTCCGCCAGCCAGTCGTCCTCGGTTTCGCCGCTGCGGGCGCTGATGACAACCTTCCAGCCGGCGCGCTTCGCCAACATGCAGGCCTCCAGCGCTTCGGTTAATGTGCCAATCTGGTTGACTTTGAGCAGAGCGCTGTTGGCCGTGTCGGTTGCGATGGCGCGTTGGATCCGCCCCGGATTGGTGCAGAGCAGGTCATCGCCCAATATCATCACCTGGTCAGCAAGGCGCTTGTAGAGCAATTGCCAGCCCGTCCAATCCGCCTCATCAAGGCCGTCTTCAATGCTGATGACGGGATAATTTCGCGCCCACTGGTCAAGCAGATCGACCATCTGCGCACGCTCAAGCGATTCGCCGTCAATGAGATAGCGCCCGGCGGCATGAAACTGCGAGGCGGCCACATCCACCGTCAGCGCGACGTCATCCCCAGGCCGGTAACCAGCGGATTCGATCGCTGCGACGGCGGACTGCAGCATGGCCTCGGAGGAGGCGAACGCTGGCGCCAGGCCGCCTTCATCGGCCCTGAGCAGGCGCATGCCGAATTGTTCTGACGCCAGCGCGGCGGCGGCGCGGAACACATCCGACGCAACTTCCAGCGTTCGGCGCATGCTTGAGGCGCCGGGCAGGACAATCTGCACATCTTGAATGGCGACTTGGCCGCCAGCGTGGGCGCCGCCGCTGAACAAGTTAATCATCGGCTGCGGCAAACGCGGTTGCAGGCCCGCCATCCGCGCCAGATGCGCATAGAGCGGCAGTTGGCGCTGCGCGGCTTGCGCCCGGCAAAATGCCAGCGACACCGCTAGGATCGCGTTGGCGCCGAGGCGGGATTTGTTCGGGCTGCCATCCAAGTCGATCAGATGCCGGTCCAAGTCGGCCTGCGTCGCAAACTGGCGCCCGCTGAGCGCTGGATGTATCGTCTCATTGACGTTGGCGACCGCCTTGAGGCAGCCGAGCCCGGCGTATCGATTCGGGTCCCCATCGCGCAGTTCCAGCGCTTCGGCGGCGCCGGTGGACGCGCCCGACGGCACGGAGGCCTGACCGGTGGAGCCGTCCGAGAGCCGGCAGCTGGCGAGCAGAGTGGGGCGGCCGCGGCTGTCCAGTATTTCGATGGCGGAAGCGGAGTGGATCTCGCTCATAGTCTGTGCGCAAGCTTCGCGCTGAATGCGTCGATCAAGTCTGATACCCCGCCGATGTCTTCCCGAATCAAGTCAAGCACGATGCGCCCTTGTCGCGCTCGCTGATCAGCATCGAGGTACTCGAGCGGCGAGCGCCCGGCGACGCGCGCCAGCAGACATGCCAGCGTGTGCTTACTGGCATAAGCCCGCACAACATCATGCAAGGGCGGCGACAAGTACCCCAGATAAGACCGCCAATAGGCCCGCGCCATATCAAGGAAGGCGACGCGATGCGCCGGCAGATGATGCGCCTTGCTCAAAAAGTGCGTCAGCGAGAAGCCTATATCAAATGCCGGGTCGCCGAAATGAATCACCTCATAATCCAGAATGAAAAGCCGTTCGCGCTGGATGAGCGCATTCTTGGGGCTGTAGTCGCCATGCACAAGCGCGAATCGTCGGCGGCGGGTGTCAGCGATCAGCTGCTCCATGAAGGCTCTGGCCGCTGGCATTTGGGAAGCGGCATAGCCATAATAGGGCTCCAGGCGCAGCTGCTCAAAGAAGTGGCGTTCGGCGAATTCGGCTTCAAGCTGTGGATAGCGCTCGGCCGCGTTATGTATCGTCGCCAGCAACTCACCGAAAGATCGAGCGAAATCCAGGCTGGTTTGCCCGGCGAGCAGGGCGGTTTTCCAGTTGCAATGCGGCTGTGGGACGGCGGTCATGGCCAGGATGTTGTTCTCGTTATCCTGGTGGACGACGGCGGGAACGCGTTCCGGGATCAATTCGCCGAGCCAACGCAGGCCGGCTGCCTCGCGCTGGATGCGTTCAGGCGCGCTGAACCAATCGACCTTCACGCGCAATTTCGCCAGCGCCTGCTTGATGACCCAGTCCTGACCGCGGCGCTGTACCCAGACCGTGCGATTGGAGACACCGCCCGCCAGCGTACAGAAACTCGGCCGCTCGTCGGCGGCGATCCAGCGGCGGTCGCGCAAATATGCCAGCAGCACGGCGTGATCTTCAATGTTGATGTGGCGGGTATCGCTCATTTTCAGCCGCCATGTAGAGCCCTGTAAGTTATAGGCGCATCATCTTCGCCAGGCAAACTCCCCTCCGGCGGGTCAATGTCTACGCGACCCCTGATGCTTCGTATGCCCGCCATAGAGATGGCGGGAGGGGCCGGGGGAGGGCTTAGAATATATCAAGGACTGGCTCGCCCAGGACTTCCCAGCGGGGCCCGACGCCCAGGCCCGGCTCATCTGATGCCGCCATCCGCCCCTGTACCCGTTGTGGCGCGCCTTCGGCTGTGCTGACGGTGACGTAGCTGTTGAAGTCTGTGGCTGTGAACAAGAATTCCGTCGGCGTGCTATGCGCCAAATGGGCGATGGCGGAGGTGGTGATGTCGCCGCCCCAACTGTCTTCAATCGTCATCGCCACGCCCATCTCCAGGCAAAGATCACGCGCCAGGCTTGCTTTGGTGAGCCCGCCGAATTTGCTGATCTTGATATTGACGACATCCATCGCCCGGTCTGCATGACCGCGCATGAGCATGTCGATGCCGTCGACATTTTCGTCAAGAATAAAGGGATGGGTGCAGCGGCGGCGTATCGACAAGCATTCTTCATAAGTCAGGCAGGGCTGCTCGATGTAGACATCGACATCGTCGACCGCGCGCACGACGCGAGCTGCCTCGTGCATCAGCCAGCCGGTGTTGGCATCGGCAATGAGCTTGTCGCTCGGCGCCAGCAGAGCCGCCACCTGGCGTATGCGCTCAATGTCCAGCTGCGGGTCGGCGCCAACTTTCAACTGAAAACGGCGATAGCCCTCGTTGCGGTAGCCGGCGACTTTCTCCGCCATCGCCTCGGGCGATTCCTGCGAGATGGCGCGGTAGAGCAGGAAGTCGTCGCCATAGCGCCCGCCCAGCAGCGTGCAGACCGGCTGACCAGTTGCCTGGCCAAGGATATCCCAGCAGGCGATGTCGATGCCGGTTTTGACGTAGGGATGGCCTTTGAGCGCCGCTTCCATGTGCCGATTGAGCGGGCCGAGCTGCGTCGGGTCCCAGCCCAGCAAATGTGGCGCCAGTTCTTTGATGCCGGCGCGCACGCCCTCGGCGTAAGCGGGCAGGTAGAAGGGACCGAGCGGACAGACCTCGCCATATCCGCTGATGCCGCTGTCCGTGTCGACGCGGACGATGGTGCTGTCAAAGACCTCGACAGATTTGCCGCCCGACCATTTGTAACTGCCTTCGTGCAGCGGCAGGTCGACCTGGTAGGCGGCGATGCGTTCGATTTTCATGGTTCTGGAGTCCCCATCTCACAACTATCTCGTGTAGGGGCGAAACTTGTCTCGCCCACCCGTCCGCGATGCAAATCAGCCGGCGTAGCGCGCTGATATGCCGCCGTCGATCACGATTTCCGTGCCAGTGATGTAGCTGGCCTCATCGCTGGCCAGGAAAGCGACCAGGTCCCCGATATTCTTTGGTTCGCCGATTCGCTTCAGCGGATGAAGATCGCGCACGCGCTGTTCTTCCGCCGCCGGATCATCTGCCTGCTCAAAATGTTCTACGGCCGGCTGCGTGCGCACCCAGCCCGGGCTGACGGCGACGGCGCGGATGTTATGCTGGCCCCAGTCCAGCGCCAGGCTGCGCGTCAGGCCCAACAAACCGGACTTGGCGACATTGTAAGGAAAGAAGTTATAGGCGGTCATGGTCGCATGAACGCTGGCGATGCTGACAATGACGCCGGCATTCTGCGCCGCCATGATCGGCAGCGCGTGCTTGCAGCAGAGCCAGGCGCCGCGCAGGTTCAGGCTCATCGAATGTTCCCACTCGTCGACCGTCATCTTGGAGGCGTCGAAATGCTGATTGGCGCCCGCGTTGTTGACGAGGATATCCAGCCCGCCATACCGCGCCAGATGCGCCGCGACGCCCGCTTCAATGTCGGCCTCGCTGCGTATATCGACCGGCGCAAATTGCGCTTCAAAGCCAGCCTGACAGAGCGCGTCGGCGGTCGCTTGCCCCGTTTGCTCGTTGATCTCAGCGATCATCACCTTGGCGCCATTGGCCGCCAACTGTTCGGCGATGCCGCGGCCGATGCCACCCCCGGCGCCGGTGATGAATGCTGACTTGCCCTCTAGTCCTTGGCGCATCAGTTGATCCGCAATTTGATTTTCGCGTTTGGCTGGCTAAGACGATAAAGCGGCGCAGACCCTTTGTCAACAACGACGTCTAGCGGGCGCAGCTGAATTTGACATGGGCAAAGCAATATGTTAGAAACCGGAAGGTGGTTTACAGTCGCCAAGATTCTAGCCAGTGTATCAATTTAAGGAGATTTACATGCATGCGAAATTGCTTGGTCGAAGTTTGCTAGTGATTATGATTTTGCTGCTGCTGGGCGCGCTGCCGCTCATGGCGCAGGACGAAGGAGAAGTGCAAGAGCTTGGCACGGGCGAGATTGAAATCAACTTCTGGAGCGGCCTCGGCGGATCGGATGGCGCGTCGATGACCTCGCTAATCACCCGATTCGCCGAAGAAAACCCGGATGTGAAAGTCAATTACCAGGTCTTGGGCTGGGGCACTTTCTTTGACAAGCTGTCCGCGGCGATCGTCGCCGGCAGCGGCGGACCCGATCTGATGACGCTCTGGCATTCTGTGGTGCCGCAATACGCGCTGCCAGGCCATATCCTCCCGGTGGCTGAAACCATGTTCGATACTGGCATGCTCGACCGTGATGACTTCAGCCCAGCCTTGCTTGATTCCATCAGCTTTGACGGCCAGGTCTTCCCGGTGCCGTTCGACAACTATGGCGTTGGCACTTACGTGAACACCAATGTGCTGGAGCGCGCCGGTCTTTCGGCTGACGATCCGCCGGAAAACCAGGAAGAATTCCTCGAGTATCTGCGCTTGATGACATTTGACGCCAATGGCAACAACCCGGGCGATGCCGACTTTGATGCCGATAACATCGACGTCTACCCGGCATCCATCGGCTGGAAGCGCGTGACCGTGACGCCGGCGCTCTATCAATGGGGCACGGATGTGGTCACGCCCGCGCCCGATGCCGAAGTGCTGATAGACAGCGAAGAAGCCAAAGCCGCCCTTCAGTTCATCCACGACTTGATCTTCCAGCACCACGTCTTGCCCGGCGAAGGCGAAAATGTCGGCGAACTGATGGTGAATGACAAGCTCGGCCTATCGATCGCGGGCTCTTGGGATTACAACTTCTACAACAGCCAGGAAGAGCAGAAATGGGCTTTTTGGCCCTATCCGCGCATCGGTCCCGAACGCGGCAGCACCATCATGTGGTCGCATACCCTGGCCGTCTCCGCCAATATCGACCAGGAGACGCTCGACGCGACGATGCGCCTGATCCAGTTCCTGTCGGATGGCTCGCTGGAACACAGCATCAACACGGGCATGCCCTCGGCGCGTTTGTCGCTGCGCACCGAGGACCTGGCGGATAAAATCTGGAGCTTCGGCACGCTGACGTCGCAGATGGCCGCCGAAGGCATTCCGGAATATCAGTCGGAGCGCTTTACCGAAATCGAAAACATCATGGCCGCCACCTACTCGGCTATCGCCTCCGGCATGCAAGATGTCGACTCGGCGCTGGATGACGCCGCCAGCCGCATCAGGCGCGCGCTGCGTTAATCAACATGGGTTGGGGGGCTTGCCATTGCAAGCCCTCGTATTCCTGCGACGCGCCAGCAGGTGTAGCTGACTCGCCCAGAGTCACGCGCTGGTTCAAGTGGGCGAGCCACCGGCTCGCCCCTACGGACGTTAAGTTTACCTGATGATTTTCAAGTTTGAGCATGAAACGCCAAGCAGCCAACACTAGCTGGACGCTGACTCCCAAGCGGCGCGAAGCGATCGCCGGTTACCTCTTCCTTACGCCTTATATCATATTTTTCTTGGTGTTCCTGGCCGGTCCCGTCATCTCCGCCTTTGTCACCGCCTTCGTCGAGTGGGAGCTTCTGCGCGGCACGTACCGCTTCAATGGCTTGGAGAACTTTCAGTTGATGATGGAGGACGACCTGTTCTGGATCGCCATGCGCAATTCGCTCTACTTCGCCATCATGACCACGGCCGGCAACACGGTGGTGGCGCTCTGCGCGGCGCTGGCGCTAAAGGGCATCGGCCCCGGCCACACCTTGTTCCGCGTCATCTTGTATGCGCCGGTCGTGCTTTCCATCTCGGTCATTGGCATCGTCTTCCGCCGCCTGCTATCCACATTCGGCTTGGTCAACGCGGCGCTGGAGGCGATCGGCATCGACGGCGTGAACTGGCTGGGCGACCCCAACATCGTCATCCCGTCGATGTCACTGATGACGATTTGGTGGGGCTTCGGCTTCCCCATGCTCATATTCCTGGCGGCGCTCTACGCCGTGCCCGAGCCACTCTACGAGGCGGCGCGAATTGACGGCGCCGGGCGCTGGGCGATTCTGACCCGCGTCACTTTGCCGCTTATTCGACCGGCGCTGCTCTTCATCATCGTCACCCAGTTTATCGCCCACATCCAGGTCTTTGGCCAACCCTACATTCTGACGCAAGAGGGCGGTCCCGGGTATTCATCATATACGATCGTCCTGCACATCTACCGCACCGCCTTCCGCTATTTCGACATGGGCTACGCTGGCGCGATGGCGCTCTCCCTGGGCGTCGTCATGTTCGTTTTCGCCCTGCTGCAATTCCGCCTGCTTGGGCGTTACACGGAGTATTAGGCAAGCGTCATGCACAGCAACACTTCGGTAATCTGGCGCAATCGGCTGAGCAAGGCCCTCACCTACGCCTTTCTGATCATACTGGCGCTGCTGGTGCTCTTCCCTTCCGTGTGGATCGTGGGCCAATCCTTTATGCCCGAAGAACTCATCCTGCAATGGCCGATTCACGTGCTGCCGCCTGAGCCCACCCTGGATAACTTCGACGAAATCCTCAACACGAAACTGTCGAAGCAAGAATTGTCGGTCTTGCGCTGGATGTTCAACAGCGTCTACATAACGGGCTCAAGCACCGTTGGCGTCTTGCTGGTGACGTCGATGGCCGGTTACGCTTTCGCGCGGCTGCGCTTCCCGGGCAAGCAGCTGCTCTTCTTCGGCCTTGGCGCGTCCTTCCTCGTGCCCGGCGTCATGCTCTTGATTCCCAGCTTCATGCTCATGCGCGCCCTGGGCTGGATCGACACTCACCATGCGCTGATTTGGCCGCCGCTGGCCGGCTTCTTCGGCGTCTTTTTCATGCGCCAATTCTTCCTCGCTATCCCGAGCGAGCTGGCGGAAGCGGCTGTCATTGACGGCGCCAGCGCTTTCGGCATTTACTGGCGCGTCTTCCTGCCGCTATCGCGCCCGGCCGTGGCCACGCTGGGCATTTTTACCTTCTTGTTCATCTGGAATGATTTCACTTGGCCGCTGGTCGTGCTCAACTCTGATGAGATGCGGACCTTGCCGGTGGGGCTGGTGGTGTTTATCGGCGAATACTGGAGCTATCAGGGCATCATCATGGCGGGCGCTGTGCTGACATCGGCGCCGGTGCTGGTGGTGTATGTCATCTTCCAGCGGCAGATCACGCGCGCGGTCATGGCGACTGGTTTTGGCGGGCGGTAGGTCGCGGCCTTCGTTGCTGAGTTATTAGGTAATTTTGACTTGCCAATTGCATTATGCCAAAATGATGCGCATTAGTCGGTTTAGCTATCTATTAGAGGGAGCCAACCCCATGTCATTCACAGACCGCGTAGACCCGGAACTCCGGCCCGGCCTCGAGCTTTTCCCGGCCGAACTGATTACCGCCATCGGCGATGACCCGCCAGCCGCGCGCGCCATGCTCGAGCCACTAATGGCCGCAATGGCGGAGATGCTGCCGCCGAGCGATGTCACGATTGAAGAACGGACGATACCCGGCCCTGATGGCGACATCCCGATCGCCATTTATCAGCCCACTGCGCCCGCGCCCCGTCCCGGGCTATTAATGATCCACGGCGGCGGTTACATCGTCGGCACGGCCCGTGAAGACCTGAACGGCATCGGTTATGCCGACCACGTCGGCTGCACCGTCGTTTCAGTCGATTATCGCATGGCGCCGGAATTCACTTACAAAGAAGCCGTCGCCGACTGCTTCGCCGGCCTCAATTGGATGGTTGACAATGCTGCCGAGCTCGGCGTCGATACCAGCCGCATCGCCATTGGCGGGGGCAGCGCCGGTGGTGGCTTGACCGCCGGCCTGGCGCTTTACAACCGCGACAACAATGGGCCCGATGTGGTCTTTCAACTGCTGGTGTATCCCATGCTTGATGATACACACGAGACGCCATCCGGTTACGAAGTCACGCATCCCAATGTTTGGAATCGGGATGTCTCTCTCAAAGCCTGGAAGATGTACCTTGGCGACGAATATGGCGCCGACGACGTGTCGCCTTACGCCGCCGCGGCCCGCGCCACCGACCTGAGCGGCCTGCCGCCGGCTTACGTCACGGTCGGGACGGAGGATCTGTTTCGCGATGAAGACATCGATTACGCCCAGCGCTTGATGGCGGCAGGCATCCCGACGGAACTGCATGTTGCGCCCGGCATGTTTCACGGCGGGGAGGGCTTCGTGCCGGAAGCCGCCGTCAGTCAGCGCATGCGTCTGGGCTATCTCGACGCCCTTAAACGCGCCATCGGCTGACCCAGCGGAGCGACCTGCGTCCAGTCGATCACATAGTGGAGCAATGACATGGCCTTCATCGACAGAATCGATCCTGAAATCGTTGGCGCCCTCGGCACCTACCCGGCCGAGCGTTACATCGCCATCGGCGAAAACCCGCCCCTGGCGCGCGAGATGACCGAGGCGATCAACCGCGAGATGCGCGCCAACCTGCCGCCGACGGACATCAAGATTACAGAAACCACTATCCCCGGGCCCGATTGCGAAATCCCCATCGCCATCTATCAGCCGCCCGCTCCCGCGCCGCGCGGCGCCTTGCTCTGGTTTCACGGCGGCGGTTATATCGTCGGCGTCGAACGTGATGACGCGCGCTGCATCGAGTTCGCTGAATTCATCGGCTGCACCGTCGTCTCGGTGGGTTATCGCCTGGCGCCCGAATCGACCTACCGCGACAGCATCGCCGACGCATTTGTCGCGCTGAATTGGATGGTTGGCAATGCCTCCGAGCTGGGCATAGACCCGAGCCGAATCGCCATTGGCGGGGGCAGCGCCGGCGGCGGCTTGACCGCGGGCCTGGCGCTTTACAACCGCGACAACAAGGGACCCGATCTCGCCTTTCAGTTGCTGATTTATCCCATGATCGACGACAGCCATGACAGTCCATCGGGGCATGCCGATACCTGTCCAACGATCTGGAATCGCGATGTGTCCTTCAAAGCCTGGAAGATGTATCTGGGCGATGAATACGGCTCAGACAAGGTCTCGCCTTATGCGGCCGCCGCCCGCGCCACCAACCTGAGCGGTCTGCCGCCGGCGCTGGTCACCGTCGGGACGGAGGACCTTTTCCGTGACGAAAACATCAACTACGCCCAGCGACTGATGGCGGCGGGCGTGCCGACCGATCTGCAAGTTTACGCCGGTGTCTTTCACGGCGCGGAGATGCTCGTTCCCGCCGCCAGCGTCAGCATGCGGATGCGAACGGGCTATCTCGTTCCTTTGAAACGCGCGCTCGGCCGCGCCCCACAATAGTAAACTGCGGCCACAGTCACGGTGAAACTGCCGCCCGCGCAATATGTACTTTGCGTCTTGCTGGTTTGCGGCGCCCACTCCGGCCATTGAGATGGCGGGCGCCGGTCAAGGGCTGGGCTTGGCTGCCCGCCAAGGCGACATGGGACTCGCTGAGATGTCCGCATGCGCCCTCTAGGGGCTGCCAAAATACTGCCTGTGACCCTGGAAGGACTCGAACCTTCAACCTAACGATTAAGAGTCGCTTGCTCTGCCAAATTGAGCTACAGGGCCGCAAATGCCTGCGTTTGCGAATCGAGATTATAGGCGCCTTTCTATGGTGTGGGCAAGGGCGGATAGCCTTGAATGCCCGGCGCCGTTATGCGATGTGTACAAAATCAATTTGAATGGCTTCGCCTGAGCGCTTGCGCGGTTACAATGACTGTAGGCGACGATGTCCCGCCTATATGCGCTGGCCGGCTATGATATCCGCCATACTTAAGGCGAGGTTCTAAACTGACAATAGCGCGCGGCAGCCGCTCCCGTTGGCTAATCGGCTGTCTGAATTGGAAGGTCACAAAGAAGGTAAATCATGGCGAAACGCGTATTGATCATCGGCGGCACGCGCAACATGGGCTACTACCTGTCTCGGCGGCTGGCGGAGGCTGGCTATGACTTGACGCTGTTGAACCGCGGCATCACCAAAGACGACTTGCCGCGCTCAATCCACCGCCTGCACGTCGACAGGACCGATCACAAGCAGATGCGGCGCGCGCTATTGGCAAAATCATTTGACGTCGTGATCGATTTTGTCTTGTTCCGCGGCGATGAAGCGCAGACGGTCATTGAGCTGTTCCGCGACAATATAGACCATTTCATCTTCCTGAGCACGGGGCAGGTCTACCTGGTGAGAGAGGGTTTGCGGCGGCCCTTCCGCGAGGAAGATTACGACGGCCCCTTGATGCCGGCGCCCGACCCCAATTCCTACGCTTATGAGGAGTGGCGCTATGGCATTGACAAGCGCGATGTCGAGGATCAATTGAGCGAGGCTTGGGCCAAGTCGCAGTTCCCTCACACCATTCTTCGGCTGCCCATGGTCAATAGCGCGCGCGATCCCTACCATCGGCTGTTCAACTATTATCTGCGCTTGCGCGACGGCGGCCTGGTTCTCGTGCCGGACGAACCTAGCTACGCGTTGAACCATGTTTACGCGCTGGATGTGGTCGAGATTATTGCGCAACTGATCGAAAGCGGCCAAGGCAAAGGCCAAGCCTTCAACATAGCCCAGGACGAGCGCGTCAGCCATCGCGAGTTTCTTTCAACACTGGCTGACCTGATGGGAACGGACGCGCGCAGCCAGATTGCCAAACGCGGAGATCTGGTGGCCAATGGATTCATGCCCGATTGCTCGCCATACAGCGAATGGTGGATGAGCGACTTGGACAACAGCCGCAGCAAGGCGGAATTGGGCATTTCCTATACACCGCTTCCAGAATACTTGGGGGAAATCGTCAGCGACTTTGAGCAGCAATCAATTGCAGCGCCGCTATCTTACCGGCGGCGGCAGGCAGAACTGAAGTTTGCTGAACGACAAGCTGCCGGCCCGATTTCTTGACAGCGCCGCGCGACAGCGTCCAATGCCGCGCAGCCCGCTCAAATTGAATACCTGCGGCGTTTGCGCTGCGCTGGATGCGCGGGGGCGCTTCAAAGTCGCAGAATTCCGTAACGATTTCGTTAGCACTTCGCAGTAGGATGACCGACAATAAAAGCGGGGAAAGGAGAAAAAATGAAATCAACGATTAGACTGATGGTCCTGCTGCTGATCGGCGCGACCGCCCTGAGCGGATGCGCAGCCCTTCGTACGCTCTTGGGCGGCGATGCCGTCCCGGCCGATCCGCCAGCGCCCGATGTGGTGGAGCAGCCGAGCGCGCCGCGTTTCACTTTCTTTGATTCCTGGGCCTCGTGGTGACCGACCTGCCGACGCAATGGGCCCACCGTGAGTGGACTCCAAGATGAATTTGCCGGGCGGATCGAGTTTGTCGTCCTGGACGTGGACAATTCGGCGCACGATGCCAAAAGAGCCGAGCTGGGATTGACGGCACAAGCGCAGTATGTCTTGGTCAATTCGGCTGGTGAAATCGTTGGACGCTGGTTCGGCGTCCTAAACGAGGCAAACGTCACGTCCGAATTGGAAAACCTGCTGCAGACCTAGCCAATGGAGCGAGGCCTCTTCAAGGTTTCTCGCTCCATTCCTCATAAGCAAATCGCCACTTATTCTGAGTGCGCTTCAGTTGCGCGCGTCTGGCTCCACGCCTGATATAATCAGGTCAGTTCCGCAACAGTTGGAAAGACAATGCGCTGGAGTCGCAATTGCGCGTTCGAGGCGGTTTCACTTTGCTCTTCGCAGCGCTGATTATTAGCGGCTGCAATCTCCGACGCCCGGAAGTTACCCTGACGCTCGCCCCCATAGAAACCGGCACGCCGGCGCCAACGCGCACTGAGACGGTGGTGACGATCACGCCGTCGCTGACCATCACGATGACGGTTTCGCCCACAGCGACCAGCACGTCAACTGCAACCGGCACAGCGACAGACACGCCGACATCGACGGATACAGCAACGCCGACACCAACGGCGACTGAAACGCCGACGGCTACGAATACACCAACTGCCACGAGCACGCCGACGCCGACAGCAACAGACGAGCCGACTGCCACAAATACCCCGACGGCAACCGACACGCCCACGCCGACGGCTACGAATACGCCAACTGCCACGAGCACGCCGACGCCGACAGCGACTGACGAGCCGACTGCCACCGATTCCCCGACGGCAACAGACACACCCACACCGACGGCTACGAGTACGCCAACCGCCACGAGCTCGCCGACGGCGACTGACGAGCCGACTGCCACCAATACTCCGACGGCAACAGACACACCCACGCCGACGGCGACTGCAACTCCGATGGACACGGATACGCCAACTGCCACGAGCACGCCGACTGCGACTGCAACGCCGACGGATACGACTACGCCAACTGCCACGAGCACGC
>WTGN01000024.1 GCA_011523545.1 Chloroflexota bacterium
GGGCCGGGGGGTGGGGTTGGCTGCCCGCAACGTAAACAGGGGCTACCCATTGCGCCGCCTGCTAAGTCAATTCAACCCGCGGATTCAGCAGCGCGTAGGCGACATCGGCAGCAAGATTGGCAAAGAGAATTACCGTCACCGTGACCATGGCGATGGCCTGCGCCAGGAGCAGATCGCGCCGTTCTATCGCCGAAATCAAGAGACTGCCGAGACCGGGGAAACCGAAGACGTATTCAATCACCACCAAGCCGCTGATGAGCCAACTGATGCTGATGGCGATGACCGTTATCGTGGGCAGGAGGGCGTTGCGCAAGACATGCCGCCAGATCACCGTGGGCCAGGGGATGCCCTTGAGCGCCGCCGTGCGCACATAATCGCGCTTGAGTTCTTCAATGACGCCCGCGCGCGTCAAGCGGGAGATGTATGCGAGCAGCGTCAGCGTCGCCGCAATGGCGGGCAGCCAGAGGGCCGGCAGCATCTCGCCGAATGAGGCGTTGGCGGGCACAGCGGAACTGGCCGGAAACCACCAGCCCAGCGATTGCGCCAGCTCGCCCCGCCCCCAGCGCAGGGACACGATATTGATTAAAAACAAGCCGGTGACGAACTCGGGCAGGCTGACGACGGAGAGCGTCAGCAGGGAAATGAGAATGTCCGGCAATTTGTTTTCGAACAGGCCGGCGATCACGCCCAGGGCCAGCGAGAGCGGGACGGACATCAACAGGGCGACTGCGGCGAGCCGGGCGGAATTGACGCTGCGCTCGATGATCAGGTCGTAGTTGTTGGCGCCGCGAAAGGCGATGGTATCGCCCCATTGGCCGCCCAGAAAATTCCCCAGCCAGGTCAGATACTGTTCGGGCAGCGGGGCATTCAAGCCCAGCTCCTCGCGTATGTCAGCGATTTGATCTTCGGTCGCTTCTCGCCCGCCGGCGATGACGCGCGCCGGGTCGCCGGGCAGGATGCGCAGCAGGAAAAATATCGTCAGCGAACTCAGCAGATAGGTGAAGAAGAAAAAGAGAAATCGGCGGCGGAGGAAAAGTAGCATAGCCGGCTCACTCGATCTCTGGCAGCGGGATTGACCCGCTTTGCAAGCTGGTCAATTCTTCCAGCGGGATGTGGCAGCGTATGAGGTGGCCGGCGTCGCCCCGGCGCCAGGGCGGCTCTTCGCGCTCGCAGATGTCGCCGATTTTCCGCGGGCAGCGCGTATGAAAGCGGCAGCCGCTCGGCAGGTTCTGCGCGCTGGGCAGATCGTCGCTGAGTAAGATGCGCTCTTGTGTATGCCGCGGGTCCGCCACTGGTATCGCCGAAACAAGCGCTTCGCTGTATGGATGGTAGGGCGCTTGAAAGAGCTCCCGCGCTTCACCCACTTCAACCAACTGGCCCAGATACATGACGGCGATGGTATCCGCCAAGTAACCGACCACCGACAGGTTGTGCGATATGAAGAGATAGGCGCTGCCATGCTCGTCCTGCAGCGCCGCCAGCAGGTTCAGCACGGCCGATTGCACCGACACATCCAGCGCCGAGACCGGTTCGTCGCAGATGATGAGGTCGGGGTCGGAAGCGAAGGCGCGCGCGATCGCGACGCGCTGTTTCTCGCCGCCGCTCAATTCATCGGGGTAGCGGTCGGCATATTCCGGGCGCAGATTGACGCGGGCCAGCAAATCGAGCGCCTCGGCGTCTGCGTCAGCGGGCGAAAAGCCGCGCAGTTTGATCAGCGGGCGGCGGATGGCTTGCCGCACGGACAGATACGGATTCAGCGAGTTTTGCGGGTTCTGAAACACCATTTGAATTTTTGATAGTACATCCTGGCTGCGATCGCGGACATGATTGCGCACATCCATGCCGAGCAATTCCAGCTTGCCGCCGCTGCGCTCCTCCAGGCCGATGATGAGGCGCGCGAGGGTCGTCTTGCCGCTGCCGCTCTCGCCGACCAGGCCGAGCGTCCGCCCGGCGCGCAAGTGTAGGTCCACGCCGTCGACGGCGCGAATGGGCGAGGGCGCGGCCCGCGCCAGATGCTCGCGCACGCTGCGTACAACCGGGAAGTGTTTGCTCAGGTCGGACACTTGCATGAGGGTTTCGCCGCTTGCACCCCCATCCCC